>JANOFR010000033.1:0-100811 GCA_031413755.1 Chitinophagaceae bacterium | reverse complement strand
TGTCATTACAAAAACAGTATCCGGGTATTTTATTACTATTTCCGCAAATGCCTCAATAAGATAAAACAGGCCGTCTTTTTCGCCAAAAGATCCGCTATAAACCAATAAACTTTTTCCTTTAAATGAAGCAGACAATCTTTCTTTGACAATTTCAAAGGATTGCCTGTTAATAATATTATAGCTTTCTTCAGATACAAGAATAGGATTGATTAATATTTTACTTTCAGGCAGGTATTTAAGATAATGTTTTTTAAGACCAGAGGAAATAACAATAATACCTGAAGCAAATTTCGGCAGATATTTTTCTGACAGTTGCTGACTTTTGTAATTAAAATACCCGGCAATCCCATGATAATCCTCACTTAATGATGCTTTCTCAACCAGCCAAAAATATATGGGGATTCTTAATAAGGCACAGGCTAAAATAATGGGGCCGTCACGTAAAATATCAACTATCCCTCCTAATATAACAGCATCCAGTTTTTTATTTTTCTTTCGTTGGCAGATTAGTAAAGACGTCTTAACCACGCCAATAAAAATATCCAGGAAACGAAATCCCTTTCTTATTTGTTTATTAGCCCTTACAAAATAATAAGGAATGCCGTCAAAATGTCCATATTTTTTGTTGCGTGAAGAAAGGGCCTCTCTTTTATTGCCATAGGGAATTATAAGAAAAGCATTTTCATTGTTTTCTTTAAACCCCTTCATTAGTAAACTTACATGTACACTATGTGCACCTCCAAATGGGAAATCAACCGAATCTACTAACAATAAATTCATTTTCGAAGTTGATTTTATTTACCGGAATTTTTTACAACTTGTGTGAAAATCCAGTTATAAGTTTTAGTTATGCCTTCTTTTAAAGGTACAGCAGGGGCCCAGTTTAGTTTTTCTTTTATCAATTTATTATCAGAATTTCTGCCCCTGACACCTAACGGGCCCGGAATATTTTTAATATTGATTTTTTTACCTGAAATTCCAATTACCATTTCAGCCAGGTTATTTATAGAAATCATTTCATCGGAACCAATATTTACAGGACCGCTGAAATCAGAGTGTGTTAATTTTAAAATTCCTTCCACACATTCATCTATATATAAAAACGATCGTGTTTGTTTTCCATCTCCCCAAACTTCAATATCTCCTCCTGCTTCCGCTTCTGCTACTTTTCTGCAAAGTGCCGCCGGTGATTTTTCCTTACCACCTCTCCATGTTCCCTCTGGTCCAAAAATATTGTGAAACCTCCCTACACGGGCTTCTATACCATGATTACGCTGATAGGCTAAATACAATCGTTCGCTAAATAATTTTTCCCATCCATATTCACTATCTGGATTTGCAGGATAAGCTGATTCTTCGCTGCATTTTGGGTTATCCGGATCCATTTGGTTATGTTCAGGATACATACATGCTGATGAGGAATAAAAAACTCTTTTTACTCCTGCTTTGTGCATCACATCCAGAATGTTTAAATTAATAGTAGCTGAATTATGCATAACATTAGCATCATTTTCACCGGTAAAAATATAGCCGGCACCGCCCATATCTGCTGCTAATTGATAAACCTCATCTATTTGTCCCTGCATGATTAATTTACATAACCCGGGATCGGTTAAATCACCGATAATAAATTCGTCGGCCTCTGTTTTTGAAAATTCCGGGTGCTTTAAGTCAACTCCCCGAACCCAAAAACCATCCTGTTTTAATTTTCGTACCAAATGGCTGCCAATAAAACCACCGGCACCACATACTAAAGCAAATTTCTTTTTCATAATCTAATTTTTAAATATAAATTTTACAGTTTTTAATACGTTAAAAAGGGGGTTTTATTGCTGAGTACATAATATTATTTATTTGAATTCTTTAAACATAAATTATTTTGTAATTGAGGCAATAATTTCTCTAAAATTATTTCTAACCACGCCGGAACTAAATTTTGTTTCTGCAATTGCAATTGCATTTTCAGCTATTTTGTTTCTATAGCCCTTATCGGCAACCAATTCATTAATTGCTGCAGAAAGTGCTTCAATATTGTCTTCAGTAATTACTTTAGCCCAATTGCCTCTTATCGCATTCTTTACAAGTGCTGTTTCCTCGGGTCCAAAGATCATTACCGGGGTACCGCTTACCATGTATTCAGGAGCCTTGGTTGGCATGGAATATTTTATAAACCTGATAGATTCATTGGAAAAATCATAAGGCAGGAAAAGAATATCTGCTTCTGCAAAAATTCTTGGCAATTCACTATATGCTACTTGTGATTTATGTTGTACACATTTATAATTTTCGAGCCACGCCGGCTTCTCTTTTGTTTGCAGGATAAATTGTATTGATCTATTAAATTGCCTGTTCACCTGATCAATTGCCCGGGCCATAGATTCTAAAGATGATTGTATGCCTATACCGATTCTGCCGGCATATAAAACAGATGGTGTTGTACTTAATTCATAATTTTTTCTTTGGTAGCTTTTCCAAAAATCTATTTCGATAGGATTATGAAATGTGATAAACTGCCTGCCATACCTGGTTTTATATTCCGCTGCCATTTCATCGCTTATACTTAATAAGACTGTTGCTTTATGCAGCAAAGCTTTTAACTCCCGGTCAATTTTTTTATGCCAGAAGTACTTAAAAGGGCCTCTTTGACTGATTGTTGAAGGCCAGTCATCCATTACATGGTAAATCATTGGCTTCTTTAAATACTCCTGCATTAACCGGCAAAACAAAACAAATTCCCTGGATGAGGCTTGCGCATATATAAAATCCGGATTATACTCATCAAGCCATTTACACAATTTAACAGATAATGTAATTTTAGACATCCGGTGAAACAGGCCAACGTATTCCAAAAAAGGATAAAAATAATTATCAATAATCTTTGTCCTGAATTTTGCTTTACCAGATACTGAAACCTGTTGAATACTGTTTCCCTTTACTTTTCTGATTCCCGATGTAACCTTTCGTTGCATAAGATTAAAAGGGAAAGCCCATTTGTATTCATCACTGCCAAGCAAATAATATGTATCACATATATCCGTGTTCAAATTATTGAACATATGATCTGTACAGACTACTGCCAGTTTATTTATATCCCAGCCACCAAACAGGTTTGCCTGTGTAATACCACCACCGAAATTGTTGTTGAACGGCTGGCCAATAATTAAAACTTTAGGTAAGGACATTATTGATATTTAAATTTTTGTTTCCGGTACCAGCTATTATTAAGTAATATTATAATTAATTCAGTAAATAAGTTTTAATAGTATTGTCGGACAAATTTCTGATTTTTTCAGAATAACAGATTCCTACTGATATCCATACAAGAACATAATTCATATTAAATACGATACCCCCGGCAGGGTATAGGTAGATAATCCACAAGAAAATCCACATAGCTGCTGCCTTAGATAAAATATTTTGGGATTTAAAAAAGCCTTTATAGACAGCTGGAAAGAACATAAGAAGCAATAACCCCAGACTAACTATTCCTCCTTTCAAAATTATTTGCAAATAGCCCGTTTCTATAGTCTCTCTGGTTCCCTGTCCCGTTGCATCATTTACATTATCAACTACCGGGCAATAATAGGTTCCTTTTATTCCCTTTCCGATAACCCAGTCTAATGGTGACATATCTGCATACATATAAACTTCCACTCCCGTTCTGGTATCTGAATCAGCCCTGTCAATAAGATAATTAAACATGGCGGGGGTTTTAACATTGATAATATAGAATGCTCCGGCCCCAACTAAAATTACTGACATAATAATAATGAGCATTTTCTTTTTTGTACTGATTATGTATATCATGCCAAAGCAAGCCATAGAACTAACACACATAAATATTAATCCCCTTCTCGCCCGGAAAATTGCAAAAAAAACTGTAACAAGTATTACAAATAATGCAAAAATATTTTTGATCCCTAACCCAAAAAGAGCCTTTTTGCCGGGATGATAAAAGTAATTGAATAAAAAAAAGCCTATGGGTAATGACAATAAGACTGAAAGATTTTCTACCAATCCCTGGCTTATTAAATTTAACCGGTCATAATCGTGCAGGGTATCATAAAACATAACAACGCCCAGCATAAAAAAAAAGCCAAAAACTAAAAGAACTGTAAATATTTTTTTATAATTCCTTATATTTCTGGGAAGCAGTATTACTAAACAGGCGAAATAAGGTAATATGCCATAAGTTGCATCCAGAAACATTTGTTTTAAAGCATCTTTATCGTATTCAGAACCTCTTAAAACAATAGATACAGAATAAATCAGATTAATAATAAACAGCGTTTTCAGGTATTTATCATCAAATTTAAATTTCATCAAACCTACCCCTCCAAGACCCATCATTCCAAATCCTATTATTTGAAAACCCTGACAACTGGCAGGGCTAAGAAAAGCACTTTCTGTTGATGCCAGAAAAAAAAACAATATATAGATAGTAAAGCCGTACCAGAAAAAGCCAAGGTTTGTTTCCTGTTGCTTTGAAACAATTAGCAAATTTTCGCCCTGATATAATTTTTTCTGTTTCACAGAATATAAAAAGTAAATACTTTATTTTATTGAAAAAAAATAAGTTGTTTTTTTACAGAACTATCCGGCGTGTTATTTTTTACCCTGCCTTACACTTCATGATATAATGTTACTGTTTTTTGAAAGTATTTTGCTGCTTCGTTTTAATCAAATCCAGTAAGGACTTACTTAAAGCATGTCCCGCTTTAATATGTCCGCTGTTTTTCCAGTGCCCGCCGTCAATTTTTAAATAGTCTTCTTCCCTGAACTGGTCAATCGGATCAACATAATTAATTGACAATTCATTTAAAATTTTGATTATATTCAGATAATGAAACTCTTTCCCCTTGATAATGTCTTCTGATGCTGGAATTACCAAAACGATCAATTCCGCACTATTTTCCTTAACGTAATCTTTCAATTGTTTAAGGTATTCCTTAGTTATTTTATACTCCTGCTCTTTTGTTCGGCTTTTATTACCACTTAAACGGTTTACTATTTTATTTTTCAGGTCACTCAAAAAACTCATAAACCGGCTTCTTATTAGTATTCTTTGAATAAAATTAAGCTCATCCATTGGATAAGAACCGGTAGCTTTTTTAAATGCTTCGCGATCTGAAATTTTAAATGGTTTAAAATCCTTATCATAATCATAAAGATTGTAACATGAAGCCAGGTTATTAAAAACCAACTGATCAAATGGAAGTAAATTATCTCCAAAATCATTGCCAACAAAAAAACCCAAAACCACATAGTTGGACTTTTGAAGCGGCAGGTATTTTTTGGTGGTAAAGATTGCGTGGTTTGTGCCGGTGGCAGGAATACCGGTGTTCCAGACTATTCCGGGGTAAACCTTTTTAATATCACTTTCCAAAACATCGACAAATGAACTGCCTATATCTGCCGAAGCACCCCAGGTAAAACTATCTCCGGCTACCAGTATTTTCAGTGAATCGCTGTTGGGTGAGATCTCTGTAAAATTGTCGCTGTCGTGATACCCGTCATTATTTATCATCCGTAACCGCTTATAATACCATATTTCTCTTAAAAAATGAATAGAATCTGCTTTAGAAACCTGATTTGGTACATACCCTGGCCCGGTAACCGAATCGCATTTCCACCAGGTAGCCTGCGTTAGTGTAAACCTTTTCATCATTTCAAAGGTGGACTGGTAGTGCATGAATGACAGTATCACTTCACCAATAATAAAAATGATGGTAAACAGAAATAAAAGGGTAAATAAGGCAAACTTAATTTTTTTACCTTTTGAAAATTTAATATTTGTCCCTTTATCCTGCATATAAAATAAATTTAATCCAGTTTAAATTCTTCTTTCCAATTGGTATCGTTGGCCAGTTTTTCCTGTTTGGTTTTATCAAAAACAAAATTACCTACTACCAAAAAGTCCATTTCGGTACGCATAAAACAACGGAAAGCATCATCGGGTGTGCAAACAATAGGCTCTCCCCGTACATTAAAACTGGAGTTAACCAATAATCCATAACCCGTTTGGTTTTTAAATTCATTGATCAAATTCCAGTAGCGGGGATTTGTTTTCTTGCTAACACTTTGTATCCTTGCTGAATAATCAATGTGGGTTACTGCAGGAATATCAGAACGTAACTGATAAAGCCTTTCATACATTTCCATGCTGTTGTAATTAGCCGGCAACGGTTTAATATGTTTCTGTTGTACAGGCATAACTACCAGCATATAAGGTGATGGCTTGTCTAATACAAAATATTCATTTACATCTTCTTCTAAAACAGAAGGGGCAAAAGGCCTGAATCCTTCACGGTATTTGATCTTAAGATTCATTTTCTTTTGCATTTCCGGATTCCTGGCATCACCCAGAATACTCCGGCTACCTAAAGCCCTAGGTCCATATTCCATTCTTCCCTGGAACCAGCCCACCACATTACCTTCATTCAGCTTGGATGCCACAACTTTTGTGAGTTCATTAAAATCATCATGGTAAATATATTTTGCGCCATACTTTCTAACCATGCCTATAATAATCCTATCATCATACTCCGGGCCCAGGTAAGCCCCTTTCATGGCATCGGCAACATTTTTATCCACTGTTCTTTTTTCACCCTTCCATAAGTACCATCCTAAATACGCTGCACCCAACGCTCCGCCGGCGTCACCCGAAGCAGGTTGTATCCAAATGTCTTTAAATATTCCTGCTTCAATCAGTTTTCCGTTTGCTACGCAGTTTAAAGCTACACCACCTGCCATTACCAGGTTATCACTGTTGGTTAATTTTTTGGCAGTAACTGCAAGTTTTATAACAATTTCTTCTGTGATCTGCTGAATGGCTAAAGCCATATTCATGTAATCCTGAGTTATTTCCGACTCAGGATCCCTTGGAGGAATACCGAATAATTTTGTCCATTTTTCATTATTGGTCATTTTTAATCCGGTTGCATAATCAAAGTATTTCATGTTCAACAGGATTGATCCATCTTCCCTTACATCTACAAGTTCTCTTAAAGTTTTTTCCTTAAACTCTTTTGTTTGTTCAGCTTCAGGATTACCATAAGGTGCCAGACCCATTAATTTATATTCGCCACTGTTTACGGTAAACCCGGTATAATAAGTAAAGGCAGAATATAACAACCCTATTGAATGGGGGAAATGTAATTCTTTCAGCATTTTTATGCTGTTCCCCTTACCGTGCCCAATAGTAGTGGTTGCCCATTCCCCCACACCGTCAACAGTTAGTATAGCTGCATCTTCAAAAGGAGAAGGGTAAAAAGCGCTGGCGCCATGTGATAAGTGATGTTCGGGAAACAGTATAGGTATTTTAGCTGTCCCGAATTTATTAAACTCATCCTTAAGCATTTTTTTCATGAAGAGTTTTTCTTTTATCCAGACAGGCACCGATGTAAGAAAACTGGTTAGCCCTTTTGGAGTAAAGGCATGATAGGTTTCCAATAACCGTTCAAATTTGATAAAAGGTTTATCGTAAAATGCAACAGCAGCCAGGTCCTTAAATTCTATACCGGCTTCGCTTAAAACATATTTTACGGCCTCGTGCGGAAATGAAGAATCGTGTTTTTTACGGGTAAAGCGCTCCTCATGCGCTGCAGCTATTATTTCTCCATCGCAAATGATGGCTGCCGCACTATCATGATAGTAAGCAGAAATTCCTAAAATAAATGTGGCCAATACTGGTTAGTTTTGAATTAAAAAAGGGTGTAAATAAAAGGTGCGATTGCTGAGCCTGCTGAAAGAACTATTAATACACCAAATACCAGCAGTACTATAATCAGTGGTAACAGCCAGAACTTTTTTCTAACTTTTAAAAAAGCCCATAATTCACGTAAAAATTCCATGATCAATATATTTTAGTTTCTTAAAAAGGGTTTTTAATGTCGTTTGCTGTAAATTGAATGTCCCGGTTTATCATTACTGAAGTTTTGGCTTTTTTAAATCCGGTAAGATTTAAGGGATCTTTTCCCATTAACCGTCTTACAATTCCCATCGGCAACAGAATAACAATATACACCACTGATAATAGAACTTTTGACAATACCATTCCCAGTAAATTTGTCAAGCCAAGCCAAATTGTAGCTATAAAAGTGATGGAATAAAACATCGGGAATGCCATACCCATAACCAATACCGGAATTGCCAGTTTGTAGTACAGGATGTTTTTGGTAAAATAACCTGCCAAAAGTAAAATCAGTGTCATTGCCATCCCTGTATCACTTGCTTCTTTTTTTGAGATTGATTTCGGGAAAATTTTTTCAGTAAAGAAATTTGCCATTTTATTTTTTTTTGTCTTAGGGAATACAACGCAAATATAATATACATATTGCCTGTATATTATAATTTTAAATGCTTTATATAGTCAAATAATTCTAAATGTTTTTTTACGACTATTGCTGGTTCAAAGTTGGGTAATATATATCCCTTGATCTCTTTTTGTAAACAAAACTTTATGCCATTACAAACGTCCTCTGCATCCTTATATTTTGCAAGGTATCCGTTTTCTTTATGGCTGATCATATCTGGTATCCCTCCAATATTAAAACCAACAACGGGGGTACCACAACTCAAACTTTCAAGAATAGTGGTTGGAAGATTATCAGCTAAAGAGGGTACAACAAAAACATCAGCGGCATTATAGACCAAAGAAATCGAATGATCATCTTTCAGGTAACCCATAAATTTTGCTTTAAACGGGATAGCTTCGGCAATTTCTTTATTATAACTGCTTCCAAAAATTAACACTGATATATTTTTATTAATGCCGTCAGCTTGCAATAATTCAAGCGCTTTTTGAAGATACGCCCACCCTTTATAGGGGCTGTCAACAGTAACTGCACCAAATGCAATAACTTTTTCGTTTAGGTCTATATTTAAAATCTGCCGGGCCGTTGTTTTGCTTGCTGGCTTAAAAAGACTGGTATCAATAATATTAGGAATGCAAAAAACAGGTTTATCCTTTGTAAGCAATGACTTCTTTGTACAATTATAAAGCCACTGACTTGGTGATACAAAATATAGGTTAGTATATTTTGAATAGATCTTCATTTTTTTTTTGAATTCTTTTGCCGATAAATCATTTTTATTAGCCTCAGGAAACATGGGGCAATCATTACATCCTTCCGTTTTATATTTTTCGCAATCAAAACTATGGTGACACCCTCCGGTTATGTTCCACATATCATGCATGAAAATAATGACTGGTTTATTTAGCCTGGCGATCTGTTCAATACTTCTGAAATTTAAAAGGCCCTTCAATGCCCAGTGAATATAAATAATATCTGCATTCTTAACCTCTGTTAACTTAGCAACATTGGTACCCAAAACCGGGTAGGAGAATGCCCCAAGTTGTTTAATACTCTTTCGGGTTAAGTAAGCCTGTATCTTATCATCTATTCTGGAAATTAACCTGGGTATTTTACCCAAATATCTAATATTGGGGTTTTGCTGTAAACCAGGTTGTAATGATATAATATAAGACTCCAGATTAACCCTGCTAAACGCATTATGAAGCATGAGTGCTGAACGTGCTGAAGCCCCCAGGTAATATTGTATTTGTACAACTTTTGTCATTCTTAGCTATTTACGTCACCCGGTCATTTCTATTTAAACTTAATAAACTATATTTTATCTGTACCAGATTCTTGCTTTGGCTTTTTTGTAAAATATATTATAAACCTGAATGGGTGCAATAATGTACCCAAACACATTGGCAAGTATGGATGAAAGAATTATTGACTGCACGCCCAAATGAAAATATTTTATAAATAACAACGATAAACAAAAAAAACAAATAGGACCTCCGATAGAAGCAAAGAATTGAATTCGAAGGGCACCAATTCCATTTATTACATTTACAAAAATGCTGGCAAACATAGTTGTAGAAAAAAATAATAAACACAATAAAGAGATATTAAAGTCAATGTGAACAACATTTTTACCGATCCACAATTCATACACTTTATCAGCAGCTACCAGCATTATTAAACCGGTTACAATAAAAGGAACTAATATTATAAGGTATTTTTTAATTGCATTTCTTACCCATGCAGTATCCCCGGAATTGTATGCATCAGTTACACCACTCCACAAAGGACTTAATAATATCATAAACACCATTTGCAGTACAGAAAAATATTTAAATGCGATATTATAATTAGTAACTTCCGTTGTACCAAAATAATGTGCGATAAGGAAAAGCGAAGTTTCAAACTGGATAATAGCTGCTATTTGAAGTACAAAGAATTTTAACCCCAGTTTCATTATATCTTTTGCATATTCTTTCTTTACATACTTCAATGAGGGTGTATAATGTTTAAACTTTGTTTTAAAAAAGTAAATATTTGCCGCTAATAATATAAGCGTTGGTGCAACGCCGACTGCCAAACCAAGGTATAAAAGTGAGCCGTTGGTTAATTTTGTTAAGGTAAAAATTATCAATAAAGCAAAGAGCTGGCCCAGCATATCTACAAACGAGGCCTTTGCAGGTTGCTGGTCAGCGGTTAAAATTGTGTTTATAACCCTGAAAACAAATTGCAAACAGAAATAAGTAAAAATAAGCATCGCCAGCCTTGACACTTCTATTTCCATTGATTTTGGCAGGTTTAATAAACCATGCCAGCTGATAAACTGGTTAATAAACATTAAAAACAACCACAATAAAAAAAAAATTATGCTGATATAATAATAAGTGGTACTTATATATATTTTTGCAACATCCTTATCTCCCTTGGCTTTAGCTTCTGCAAATTTATTTCTAAGGCCATGTGTAAACCCAATATCGAAAAAAGAAATCCATGCAATCATTGAGCTTAATGTAAGCCAAATTCCATATTGTGAAGGATTAATATAATTTATCGTCAGCGGAACTAAAATCAATCCAATTGCTATACTTATACTTTTTATGATCAAAGATCCAACAATATTCTTTTTTGCTTCAAGGCTTCGTTGATGCCCTTTTGTAAAAAAATTTCTGGTATATTCTCTTAATTTCCTGATATATTTTTTTACGAACATTATTTTCTGTTTTTTCTGGCAAGAGTATCTTTTATGCAGAATAAAATTTTATATGATCTTTTTTATTAAAATTTATTTGAAATATTTTTATTTATAAAGGTGCCGTCTAATTGCAATAATCTACCTGTTTTTGAATCTGAAAAACCATTCTCTAAAGAAAATAATTCAAACCCTTTGCTTTCCAAAAAATTTATCATATCAATAAATGATGTCTCATTTTCATAAAGTGCCATAACAGACATTTCTAATTCTATAATTCTGATCTTATTCAATATATTCCCGGCACCAAGTATTACATTCTTTTCGAATCCCTGAGTATCTATTTTCAACAATACATTATCTCCTTCTTCATAATAGTTATTAAATACTGAATCTAACTTTTTTATCTCTATCTTTTCTTTTGCAATATATTTGGAATCCGGTGCCCTATTAATATGTTCAGGCAGCATATTCAATATTGAACTACTGAAAGAATTTCCTGAAACATTAATCATACTTTCTACATTTTCATTTCCCAGTGCATAGTTATTTACTATCCAATTATTATCTTTTGCGGAAACTTCCTCTAATGTACTGAATGCCGTTTTTAAAGGCTCGAAAGAAATTATTTTTTTATTGAACCCGATTTTTCTCATATTAAGAGAATATTGGCCAATATTGGCACCTACATCAAATAATTTATTAATACTAAACTGATTAATCATTTTTAATTTGTCTTCTTCCTGAAATTTATTGATTTGGTAGCCGAAATATTTTAATATTTTTTTTAGTATATTTTTCATCTTTAATCTTTTTAAAATGGGAATAAATAAAGTATATGTGGGGTTTCAGATTTTTTCTCAATTCATAAGCAATAATCAGTACGTATTATTACGGTTACAATTTTTGAATGAAATATAACAGTTCTGATTATTATTTACAACTTATTTTGTGCAAGAGTTTTCTTAACATTTTGAAGATCGCTTGCCACCATCTCTTTTACCAGCCCCGCAAGCTCATACTTGGGTTTCCAGCCAATTTTTTCTTTTGCCTTTGTGGCATCCCCGATCAGCAAATCTACTTCTGTTGGACGAAAGTATTCAGGATCAACAGCAACAACTTCTTTGCCAACTGTTAATTGATAAGCTGGATTATTACAGGAAGCAATGATTCCTTTTTCATTAATGCCTTCGCCTGAAAATGTTAATTCTATTCCCACTTCTCTAAAAGCAAGAATAATAAAATCCCTGACACTGGTTGTAATTCCGGTGGCTATAACAAAATCTTCAGGAATTTCCTGCTGCAGGATCAGCCACATAGCTTCTACATAATCTTTAGCATGTCCCCAATCTCTTTGTGCGTTAAGATTACCAAGATAAAGTTTGTCCTGCAGGTTGTTAACAATTGCCGCTACAGCCATTGTAATTTTTCTGGTTACAAACGTTTCACCACGTAAAGGGCTTTCATGATTAAAAAGTATTCCATTACAGGCAAACATATTGTATGCTTCACGATAATTTACAACTATCCAGTAAGCATAAAGTTTGGCTACAGCATAAGGACTTCTGGGATAAAAAGGAGTTGTTTCCCGTTGAGGCACTTCCTGTACTAATCCGTACAACTCAGAGGTTGAAGCCTGGTAAATACGGGTTTTTTTCCCAAGCCCCAAAATTCTTATTGCTTCCATTAACCGTAATGTTCCAATGCCATCAGCATTAGCAGTATATTCCGGTGTATCAAAGCTCACTTTAACATGACTCATAGCTGCCAAATTGTAAATCTCATCAGGTTGTGTTTCCTGTACGATCCGTATTAAATTAGTGCTATCAGTCATATCACCATAGTGCATTGTAAAACGCACATTTTTTTCATGAGGATCCTGGTATAAATGATCAACGCGGCTTGTGTTAATTAAAGACGAACGTCTTTTAATGCCATGTACCATATAGCCCTTTTCCAGCAACAGCTCTGCCAGATAAGCTCCATCCTGTCCGGTTATACCGGTAATTAATGCAGTCTTCATAAATTAAAAATAGTGAAATTTGGAATGATTCCTTTATTGTGCGGTTTGTAACGTTTGTTGTTTCATTAAAAAATCCAGGTAAGTTAGATTCATTCCTTCATTGAGAGAAGTTTTAAAATGCCATCCTAAAGCAGTTAATTTGGAAATATCTAAAAGTTTACGGGGAGTTCCATCAGGTTTTGAAGTGTCAAAAACAAAATTACCGGTATAACCAGTTACAGTTTTTACCAATTCAGCTAATTCCTTAATGCTTAAATCTTCACCGCATCCTATATTAATAATTTCTTTTTCATTATATGATTCCATCAAAAATAAACAGGCGTCTGCCAGATCATCAGCAAATAAAAATTCTCTCCTGGGTGTGCCAGAGCCCCAAATTTCAACTTCTTTTAATCCCAAAACTTTAGCAGCGTGAAGTCTTCGGATTAAAGCCGGTAATACATGTGAATTTTCGGGATGATAATTATCGTTAATCCCATATAAATTGGTAGGCATTACACTTATAAAATTAGCTCCATACTGGTCCCTGAATGTCTCACATAACTTAATACCTGCAATTTTTGCGATTGCGTATGGTTCATTTGTATATTCCAACGGACCTGTTAGCAAGGATACTTCTTTAATAGGCTGCCCTGCCAATTTTGGATAAATACAGGAACTGCCCAGGAAAAGCAATTTTTTTACTTTTACATTATACGCAGCATGAATGATGTTTGAAACGATCATCAGATTGTCATACAAAAAATCAGCCCGGTAAGTATTATTGGCAATAATACCTCCCACTTTTGCTGCAGCCAGAAATACAAAATCCGGCTTTTCATCCATAAAAAACTTTTCTACTGCATTTTGGTTTCGCAGGTCAAGTTCTTTAGAAGTACGGTATACAAGATTTGAAAATCCTTTTAATTTTAAAGCCCTTACTATTGCCGAGCCTACCATTCCGTTATGGCCAGCTATATAAATTTTATCTGTTTCCCTCATGACGAATGAGCAAGTCTATAATTTTGTGTTAATGGGTTATCCCTGATAAAGATACTGTCTTCTTCAATCTCTGCAATAAGAGCGTATCCTAATGAAGGCAGATTGATTTTAACTGTTTTATTTTTCACGGCATATAACCTTCCCTCAATTGAAAAAGAAGAACCATTATAATCCTGGGTGATTTCATCAGAATTTACAAAAGCTTGTTCCAGTTTAATGTTCCTGCAACCTTCTGTAAATTCCTTTATTGTAATAATTTCTTCAGTTGCAATTATGGCAGGTTTACCCAGCCAATACAACAGGTTTATTACACCATTTATTTGTTTTAGAAGTGCGGCGGCTTCCTCCGTGGTGTAAACAAATACAACGGATTTTAATAAAGGTTCGAAAACAAATTTGTGTTTCATAAAGGTTTTTGTTTTCACATAAACCATCGGAACAAAAGTTTCAATTCTCTTTTTTACCAATAAACCAGCAACTTTTTTTTCAGCTTGCGGTTTTGTATAAACAGCGTACCAATTTTTCTGCATAACCATTTTTTAAAATTAGAAATGTGCAGTTAATCGGATATATGGAATAGGATAGTTAGTCAGATATTTGGAAAATTGCAGTTAATCGGATATGAGGAGTTTGATAGTTAGTCAGATATTTGGAAAAATACAGTTAATCGGATATGAGGAGTTTGATAGTCAGTCAGATATTTGGAAAAATACAACTAATTCATGGATATTTGGGATATTTTATTAAGACAGGGCTTCGCCTTTCTCAGTCACAGTTAAATGAAATGAGTTAAGTAATTTTTCATGAAATTGGGATTTTAGTTTTTTAAGCTGATTTTTTTTCTTTTTTACCTTTGGTACCACCATACCCGTAATGTTTATTCCCGTAAACATAAGTATTGCCATAACCATAATTATTTTTAAACATTCCCCTTGTTTTAAGGCCATTAAATATTATTGCCGGGTTATTTATGGGATTAATCTCATTGGTTTCATCCAGTCGTCTGACAAGCAGCTTGGGTGTATAGGCATGCCTTATTACATACAAAGTAGCATCACAAAGGCCAGAAAGTATATAAGCATCTGTTACTAAAACTGCAGGTGAAGTATCGATGACCACCATATCAAAATTATTTCCAAGATACTCAATTAATGAAGCGACTTTACCATTTGCCAAAAGTTCGGTTGGGTTATCTGTTAATGTTCCCGCAGAAATAAAATAAAGGCTGTCATGCGTTTCCAGTTTATGTATAATCTCACCTGAGGTTTTTTTGCCGGTTAAAAAATCTGAGACCCCATACTCGTAATTTACATTCAAAATTTCTGATTGAGTTGGCCTGTTTAGATCCAGATCAACTAAAACAACTTTTTTACCTGTAAGTGAAATGCTTACAGCTAGATTTGCAGCGACAAAACTTTTTCCTTCTCCTGATATACTTGAGGTTATCAATAATTTTTTATGAGTAGTATCAATACCTAAAAATGATAATGAAATACGCAGTCTCCTGTACTCTTCTGCAACAAAACTCCTGGTGCCCTTTTCAATAACCAGTGGCGACTTTGTCTTTTCAAAAGTAATTTCGCCAAGAATAGGAATGGAAGTCATTTTTTCAATTTCACTTCTGTAAATAATTTTACCGGTAATAGAATCTTTAAGAATAATAATTCCAATTCCTATACCTATAGCACCAACAAGGGCCATAATGTACATTAGCTTTTTCTTAGGGCTTACAGGAAATTTTCCGGCAAGCGCTTTATCTACAACCCTGCTGTTGGATATAACTGAAGCAAGTGACATCTCTGCTTCCTGCTTTTTTTGAAGCAGGTTTTGGTACATATTTGATTTATTTTGATGCTGACGGCTTATCTCTACTAACTGCTTTTCTTTAATTGGCACTGAGGATAATAAAGCATTATAATTACTGTTTGTTGCATTTAAACTTTGCTTAGATGCGGAGAGGCCTTGTTTTTGGTTCTGGATATTTTCTAAAATACTTGGCTGCAATTTATTAATCTGATCACTAAGGGCAACAAGTGCAGGGTTATTGGTCCCAACTGTTTTTTTCAATTTATCATAATCCGCCTGTGAAGTTCTTAATTGATTTAACAAATTTGTTAAAGTAGGGTCCGTTACCCCTAAAGTGGATGGAGCCAGCATTTCACCGCTTTGTTTATTTGCAACATTTTTTTCAACCAGGTTCAGCATTGAAAGTTGCATGTTTACATCGCCCAGCTTTTGATCATTTTCGCTTACATTTTTTAAATAGAATGATCCCTGTACACCAATATCAACCACATTACTTCCTGATCTGTATTGCTGAATTTTTTTCTCAATAGTATCAAGTTCTAACGTCACTGCATTTAACTGCTCATCAACAAATGCAAGTGTATTGCGGGCAAAAGTATTTTTTTCAAGTATAGAAACTCTGTCATAAGTAGTGATAAGCTGATTAATAATATCAACAGCCCGCTGTGGAATTGCGTCTTTAAATGTCAGTTCTATAATTGCAGATTGTTTATTAGGGGTTATTTTAAGTCCCATTAATAACCCGGAAGCAGTATTTTGTATATTATCAAGGGAGAAGTAAAATAGACTTTTATTAATGTTTGCCGAGGGAAAATGAAAGCGGTTAGGCATAAATTTCAAAACACCATAAGGAGTACTAACAAACTGGTTAATGGGATACTTATCAATGTTATTTAAAATTACTGTCTGGTTATTTTTGTCATAACTGAAATTAACTTTCTCTACCGGCTGAATCGAATCTGGATTTTGAGCTTCAATCATAATTGGCGACAAAATATAAGCATCACCGGATTTTATCTTACCATCCTGTGATATCGGAGCATATAAATAAAGGGCTTTTACCACTTTTTCCATCAAAGAACGTGATTGAAGTACCTCTATTTCGTTTTCAATACTTTTTTTGGAAGTAATTAAGTTTAATGATTCTAATAGTCTTGAATCGTCACTTCCACCCCTGCTTTCATCTTTAATAATGAGTGTGGCTGTAGCTTCATACATTGGGGTAACATACCTTAAATAAACATAAGCACCTGCCAATGAAAGTATTGACAATAAAACATATAATGGCCAGTAAGGTAAAAATCTAGCCATCATTTGCTGGGCCATATTAACCTCTTTCTCTTCTTTCATTATATTATTAGTGCTCATTTCCATTTTCTATACAGTACAATTATTTTATTACCCTGTCTAAAACAAGAACCAGTATTGATATACTACTTAAAACAATTGGTAAATATAGTAGCGTCTTGTCGGTGGTTGCTATTTTTGATTTGTTAGGTTCTACATAAATTACATCGTTAGGCTTTAAATAATAAAAAGGCGAATTTAAAAAATTTGCCGAATTAAGATCCAGGTACCTTGTTACCCTTTTGCCATCTTCTTCCCGTATTAATAACACATTATCCCTTTTTCCATAAATAGTAAGATCGCCAGCTAAACCTAATGCTTTAACCAATGATATTTGTTCACTGGGAACATTTATTACTGAAGGGGTTGTAACTTCTCCTAAAACCGTAACTTCAAAATTTAAATGCCTTATTTCAACAATAGGATTAAGAATCTCTCCTTTTACCAAAATAATATTAGTAATACTTGCAATTAGCTGTTTTTTAGTCAGTCCGGCTGCTATTACATTGCCAATTTTGGGTAATTGTATATTTCCGTCATTGTCTACCAAATACCCTTTTGTCGTATTTTCAATTTTATTGTAAGTAAGATCAGTCTCTGCGCTGGGACTGCTGACAGTGATATTTAAAATATCATTTTTTTGAAAAGGAGCATCAACTGTTCCAAGTACTGCTCTAAATGCAGAATCCTGAGCATTCTCAAAATAAGCAATCTTTTTTGTAGAAGTACATGATAAGCAAAAAAACAGCGATATTAAACACAGTACAACAATATACCTGTTGGCCATAATGTTTTATTATAGGTTACTTAATTAAAATTCATACAATTTTGGGAAGCCTTTAGATAGGATAAAGAGGTAAGGAGTGTTAAAATATAAAATCACTTAGGGCTATTTTAACTAATTCTGACGTAAAAATACTATTTATAATATAATTTCCAAATTAAACTTAGATTATTTTATCATGAAATGATAATTTATTATATTAAAACAAAAGAAATTAAATCTAAATATTAAATAAATATTATATTTTTATACCTTATTAATATTCAATAATTTATGTAATTAACTATTCATTTAAAATTGGAATTACTACAATAATCAGTTTAAAAAAAATCTAATATTCAGCTATTTACAAATAGTACAAAAAAATTGTACCGGAATCTTCTTTACCAGGCTATAACAATTAAAGATTTACAATGTATAAAAAGATAAAAGGAGCTAATTATTTTCTAAAACATATGAAATTTAAAAGGTTTTTACTGCTTCCTTCAAAAGAATAAGGTTTTAATTAATCGCCTGTTTTTCACAAAAATACAAGCCGGCCGGAAAAAAAGCCCCCGGTAAATAACCGGAGGCCACTATCATCAAATTCAATTACTTTATACTTTCGTTTTACTTTCCACTTCTATATCACCATTGCTGTAACATTTTAACTTAAGCAACCGGTTATTGTGTTTAACAGTAATGTAGTACCTGGTCTGCCCTTCATAAGTCAATTCAACAGCATTTTTTTCTAATTCACTTCCTGCATAACGTTTTGCAATTGCAATAGAAACGCCTAAAGGCATCTGATCCGACGAAATCTTTTTTGAAGTTCCCAACAATTCACCTGCTTCATTGTAGGCAGCATCTACTTTTACTTTGTTAAGCATAAAAGTGGCAAAATAAAAATCACTGGTCTTTTCCCAACTTACCTTACTGGCATTGGAAAAATCGTTTTCAAATGCAGCTTTTACCCTGGGGGTTACTTTTTCGGGGCCCATTGCAAATGCGCTGCTGGCATACAGCATTACGATTGCTGTTAAAACGGTTTTGATCTTTTTCATAACTATACTTTTAATTTGTTTACAATAACTGCCTCATGACTGGCAGCTTTAATTACAATACAAATGTATTTAGTATAAAAAAAGGTATAGGCGAAATTGTATACAAAACGTTAAGAAAAGTTAATGGCAGTATAAACGGTAAACGGTCTATTTAAAGTAAACATAAAAAATTGCCTGAAATACAGTGCTGGGTTGTATTTGTTATTTTTTCTTAAAAAAGATATAAAAAATGATTTCGTACTGTTAAAAATTGAATACGGTATTAACTTTTCATTAATGGCATGGCATATGCTATCAATCAGTTTGCTGTAATAAACTAACTACCTTTATTAAAAATGAATTACCTGGCCCATGCATATCTTTCTTTTCAGCAACCCGAAATTTTAGTGGGTAATATGATAAGTGATTTTATAAAAGGGAAAAAACAGTTTGATTACCCCCTGGCTGTACAAAATGGGATCAAACTTCACCGCGCCATTGACAATTTTACAGATACCCATTCGGTAACGCAGGAATTAAAATCATTTTTCAGACCCCAGTACCGGCTTTATTCCGGTGCATTTGCAGACGTTGTTTATGATCATTTTTTGGCAAATGATTTAAATGAATTTAGTAAGGAAACAGATTTAAAGAAATTTGCAATTGACACATATAAGACACTCGAAACTAACTTTGAACTTTTCCCAGCGCCTTTCCAAAAAATGTTTCCGTACATGAAGAAGCAAGACTGGTTATATAATTACCGTTATAGATGGGCTATAGAAAAAAGTTTTTGGGGCCTGGTCAGGCGTTCCACCTATCTTACCGAAGGCCAAATAGCTTTTGAAATTTTTAATGAGCATTATGCTACCATGCAAAACTGTTACGCAGCATTTTTCCCATCCTTAAAAAAATTTACTTCAAATCATTTAGCCGGATTATTAAACAATTGATTTTATTATCTTTAAGCAAAAAATATGAAATATTTATTTTTCAAAATATTGGCCCTTTGTTTATTTTTTTCAGGTTTGCAGGCACAAACGAAACTACCTGCATTAGATAAGTCTCCTATGGATATGAGCTATTATCCCAATCAATATCCTGTACTTAAAATTCAGGATAAGATAACAGAATCTTTAATTGCAAGAGTAATTTACAGCCGCCCACAAAAAAACGGAAGGATTATTTTTGGCGAATTACTTGAATATGGAAAAGTATGGCGTCTCGGAGCTAATGAAGGTACCGAAATCGAATTTTACCGGGATGCTAAGATCAATAACATCAAGATTAAAAGAGGCCGTTATACAATGTACTGTATACCTTATATTGATAAATGGACCATTATCATAAATAAAGAAACCGACACCTGGGGTTCTTTTAAATATGATGAAAAAAAAGATCTGGTGCGTATTGATATTCCTTTACAAAAGCAGAATGACATCACAGAAGCCTTTGTGATGGTTTTTGAAAAATCTACAGTGGGGGCAGATTTAATTATTGCCTGGGATGATGTAAAATTAAATTTACCAATTGCATTCTAATCAACAAATTACTATGTTTCATATAAAAGAACTGTCACTTATCCCATTACTTTTCTCAGTATGTTTTTTATTTTCCTGTAGTCAAAATAAAAATAAAGCTGCTGAAATAAATAAACCCATGCGGATTCCTGTTTCCATAAATGACAGTAATTTTTTATCCATTGACAAATCTCCAATGGATATGAGCTATTTTCCTGCAGATTATCCGAAGGAAAAAATGATTTCATCCAATCTGGACAAACTGATTGCCCGGGTTATTTACAGCAGGCCACAAAAAAACGGGCGACTGATTTTTGCCGATTCATTGGTAATTGAAAATTTTATTCAGCATTATGGAAAAGAATGGAGGCTGGGCGCCAATGAAGCCACTGAAATAGAATTTTTTAAAAATGTAACCATTGCAGGAAAACAATTACCCAGGGGCCGTTATATTTTATACTGCATTCCATACCCGGATAAATGGAAACTCATTTTTAATGGTAACCTGTTTAGCTGGGGCCTGCATATGGATAATACAAAGGACATTGCAGAAATAGAAATGCCGGTGAGTAAAAACAATACAGAAACAGAATTTTTCACCATGGTTTTTCAAAACGCAACTTATGGTTGCGACCTGGTGATGGCATGGGGTGATATTAAAGTAACTATGCCTGTAAGTTTCAGATAAGATCAAAAGCCTTATTTTTATTTTTTTACAAGTCAACGCCACTGGGTTTTTTTGTTGATATTTACACTATGTGTGGAATTGCAGGAATATTATTAACCATCAGCAAACCTATTGCTCCCTTCCATTTAAAAAAAATGACAGATGCACTTGCTCACCGTGGGCCTGATGGTGAGGGTAGCTGGAGTAATCATAATGGAAATGTTCATTTAGGTCACCGGCGGCTTTCCATCATAGACCTTAGTAATAATGCCGCTCAGCCCATGCAATACAACAGCCGTTATCATATTGTACACAATGGCGAAATTTACAATTACACCGAGATAAAAAATTTTTTACAAAATAAAGGGTACAGCTTTAGCTCGCAATCCGATACCGAGGTTATTCTAGCCGCCTATGATTACTGGAAAGAAAGATGCCTGCAGCAATTCGACGGTATGTTCGCATTTGCCATCTGGGATGAAAAAGAAGAACAACTTTTTGCGGCAAGGGACCGTTTTGGCGAAAAGCCTTTTTATTATTATGAAGATGCAGATCATTTTATTTTTGCCAGTGAGATGAAGGCCTTTTGGGCCATTGGTATTGAAAAAAATATCGATGAAAAAATGTTACTCAATTACCTGACACTTGGCCATGTTCAGAATTGTGTTGATAAAGAGCAAACTTTTTTCGAATCCATATATTCCCTGCCCGCTTCCCATTACCTTAAATTCATTCCTGCTAAAAAGCAATTAAAAGTTACGCCGTACTGGCGTATTAATAAAGAAATAAAAATTGATATCTCAGCTGCCGATGCTGTTGAAAAGTTTACTGAATTATTCAATACCTCTGTAAAAAGAAGGTTGAGAAGTGATGTTAAACTGGGCACAAGTTTAAGTGGGGGCCTTGACAGTTCCAGCATTGCTGCTGCAATTACATCCGGTAACAATCCGGACAGGTTACAAACTTTTTCAGCTGTTTTTCCCGGATTTGAAAATGATGAATCAAAATATATTCACTTGGTTTCTGAAAATTTAGCAATAGAAAATTTTCAAATACAACCAACTGCTGATGACTTAGTTAATGAATTTGAAAAGCTTTGTTTTCACCAGGAAGAACCATTTCAGTCATCAGGAGTTTTTGCCCAATACAAAGTTTTTGAATTAGTTGCAAAAAAACAGGTAAAAGTTTTACTTGATGGACAGGGGGCTGATGAAATTCTGGCGGGATATCCAGAATATATTCACTGGTACCTGCAGGAAGTGCTGAGCAGACACAAACTTGGCGCAATACATAAAGAAAGAAACGCTTTTCGAAAAAATGCGCAGCCTTTTATCTGGGATATTAAAAACTATTTTGCAGCTTTTCTTCCTTCCCATGCAGCCATACAGTTAGAGAAAAATGAATACCTTAAAACAATACATCACCCTGATATAAGCCCCGAGTTTATCAGAAATGTAAGGGGAAGGGAATGGGAAGGGATACATAAACCCATTGTTACCAAACTAAATGATATACTGTATTTCCACACAGTTGAAATGGGACTGGAAGAGCTTCTACGCTTTGCTGACAGGAACAGTATGGCTCATGGCAGGGAAGTACGGTTGCCTTTTTTAAATCATGAGCTGGTAGAGTTTATATTCTCTCTTCCGGCTCAATTAAAAATGCATGATGGCTGGACAAAATTTTTATTAAGGAAAGCAATGGATAAAAAATTGCCCGATGAAATTGTTTGGCGCAGGGAAAAAGTTGGTTTTGAACCACCGCAAAAGATATGGATGCAAAATCCTGCATTGCAGGAATATATTCATGAATCTAAACGTAAACTGGTAAATGCAGCAGTGCTTTCCAAAAAGGTACTTGATAAAAAGATCGAGCCAAAAGATGCTTATACAGATAAAAATTATGACTGGAGGTATTTATGTGCTGCCCGCTTAATATGACTTGTTAATCCTTTTTAATTGCTCACCTTTGCTGTTCATAATATTTTTATTGCTAAAATTAATATACACATGAAGCTTGCTACAAAATTTATTCATGCCGGAGCAACACCTGATCCCAGTACAGGTGCGATAATGACCCCGATCTACCAAACCAGTACTTACGTGCAGGAAGCACCGGGAAAAAATAAAGGATATGAATATGCCCGCAGCCAGAATCCTACCCGTAAAGCATTGGAAGATGCATATGCCATTATCGAAAATGCAAAATTCGGATTGGCTTTCAGCAGCGGTGTGGCAGCAACCGACGCTGTAATTAAATTATTAAATCCCGGCGATGAAGTGATTGCTGCCAATGATATGTATGGTGGCAGTTACCGGTTATTTACTAAAGTATGGGAACGCTATGGTATCAAATTTATTTATGTGGATACCACTGATGCTGCAAATGTAAAAGCAGCAATTACTGCAAATACAAGGCTGATCTGGATTGAAACCCCTACCAATCCCCTGATGAATATCAGCGATATTGCTGCTATTGCAACCATAGCAAAAGCTGCCAATGCCTTGCTATGTGTTGATAATACTTTTGCTTCTCCTTATTTACAAAACCCATTGGACCAGGGTGCAGATATAATCATGCACTCAGCAACAAAATATTTAGGCGGCCATAGCGATGTAATACAAGGCGCATTGATGATGAATGATGCCGCATTAAGAGAAAAATTATATTTCATACAAAAAAGTTGTGGTGCCGTTCCCGGCCCCATGGATTGCTTTTTAATCTTAAGAGGAATTAAAACCCTTCATGTACGCATGAAACAGCATTGTGAGAACGGAGAAAAAATTGCACACTGGCTTCGCAATCATGCAAAAGTTGGAAAAGTTTACTGGCCCGGCTTTGAAGACAGTCCGGGTCATGCAGTTGCAAAAAAACAAATGCGTGGTTTTGGTGGCATGATCAGTTTTATTTTAAAAGATGAAAGCATAGAGGCCGCAACAAAAGTTCTGTCATCAACCCATTTATTTTCACTGGCCGAAAGCCTTGGAGGTGTTGAATCACTGATCAATCATCCTGCAAGTATGACACATGCCAGCATACCCCGTGAAGAGCGTATTAAAAATGGCCTGGCTGATGGCTTAATAAGATTAAGTGTAGGTATTGAAGATGCAGATGATTTAATTGAAGATTTGATGAAGGCAATTGGATAGCATGATGTATTATTTTATAGAAATTATTGGCTGGGTCGGTGCCGTTTTGATAGTAGGCGCTTACTTTCTGAATATTAACGGAAAACTGAAAAGTTCTTCAGCAATATATATCATCAGTAATTTATTTGGCGGTATTTTTTTTACAGTCAATACATTAGTTCACCAGGCTTACCCTTCTATGATCGTTAATATTATTTGGGTATTTATTGCAATTGCTGCAATGTTTAAAAAAGAAAAAACATGAACTTATAAATAAATGCATTCGTGAAAAATGATCTCAAAGAATTTTTAAACAGGAAGGTTGATATGTATAATCAACCTTCTTTCATTAAAGACGATCCCATCTCCATCCCGCATCTCTTTACAAAAAAACAGGATATAGAAATTGCAGGGTTCTTTGCAGCAATTTTTGCCTGGGGCAACCGTACCACTATTATCAACAAATCAAAAGAACTGATGCAACTGATGGATCATGCACCACATGAATTCTGCCTGCAGCACACAAACAATGACCTTAAAAAACTATTGTCATTCAGGCACCGCACATTTAAAGCAACAGACCTGTTGTATTTTATAACTTTTTTTAAAATGCATTATTCGGAATACGACTCACTTGAAATTGCATTTACCAAATGGATGCATAAAAGAGATGAAACGGTTGAGAACGGGTTAAAAGGATTTTATCATTACTTTTTTTCATTACCTGATATTCCGCAACGAACGAGAAAACATATTGCTTCCCCCGAAAAAAATTCTTCTTGTAAAAGGCTACTCATGTTCTTACGATGGATGGTCCGCAGGGATAAAAAAGGCGTAGATTTCGGAATCTGGAAAAACATTTCACCGGCACAATTAATTTGCCCGGTTGATGTGCATGTGGCCAGGGTAGCCAACCATTTAAACCTTTTGCAACATAAGACAATCAATTGGCAGGCAGCATTGGAATTAACAGCCCATTTACGTACTTTAGATAAAACCGATCCGGCTAAATATGACTTTGCTTTGTTTGGAACCGGAGTGATGGAAAACAAACCGCTGACCTTACTGCCGGCAGGCAGGTTTAAAGATTAAATGATCTCTCAGATGGAGAATACTCAATTAATACGTTTATTAAATGAAGAACTGACAATTGAAATTGCAGAAAAAGAATCTTACCATGAAATACACACTCAATTGGCATCATATATCAATAACCTTATAAAAAATGATTTTGATAAATTGGTTTCTTACCTCTATCGTATTGATGTGAATGAACAAAAATTAAAAATGCTGCTGCAACAATTTCCTGATGATGATGCCGGCAACTTAATTGCTTCACTGATTATAGAAAGGCAGGAGCAAAAAATAAAAACCCGCCGGAAGTTTCGCCAAAGAGATAATGACCTGCCGGCCGGACAGGCAGGTTTTGAAGGAGAAGAAAAATGGTAAATAGCACGTTGGTAAAGTTAGATCAATTCATCTGTCCTGGTTTTCTGTTACCCTGCCTGTTTTTAGTTCAATTCTGCTATATATTTTCCCTCGCCATAAAAGGTTATTTTTGAAGCTACAATATAAAATTTATGAAATTAGTTACTTATCTAAAAGATGGGCATGATCAATTAGGCATTTTAGTTGACGGCAATATTTATGCAGCTGAATCCTTACACAACGATATGCCTAATACCATGTCGATGTTTTTAAACTATTGGGAAGAACTGATGCCCCTGGCAAGAGCAGTAGAGCAAAGAATAAAAGACAGTCTGGGAAAAAATGTATTGGCTGAACCATTTTCAGATGCTGTTATTCTTGCCCCGGTCCCACATCCCACAAGCTGCAGGGATGCATATGCTTTCAGGCAACATGTAGCCGCTGCAAGGCGTAACAGGAAAGTAGATATGATCCCGGAATTTGACCAATACCCCATTTTTTATTTTACCAATCATAACAGTATACAGGGCCCCGGTGATATTGTTTGTATGCCCGATCATTTTCAAAAACTGGATTTTGAACTGGAAGCGGCTGTTGTCGTATGTAAACCCGGCCGTAATATTAAAGCTGCTGATGCAGATGAATATATTGGTGGCTTGATGATCATGAATGATATGAGTGCAAGAAGATTACAAATGGAAGAAATGCTGCTGAACCTGGGCCCGGCAAAGGGAAAAGATTTTTCTACGGTAATTGGCCCTATGCTGGTAACCCTGGATGAGTTGGAACAATTTGAAGTGCCCTGCAAAGAAAACCATACCGGTAAAGCATGGAATTTAGGAATGAAATGTTGGGTTAATGGCAAACAGGTAAGTGAGGGTAACCTGGCAGATATGGACTGGACCTTTGCTGAGATCATTGAGCGCTGCAGTTATGGTGTTAACCTGATGCCGGGCGATGTGATCGGAAGTGGCACAGTAGGTACCGGATGTTTTTTAGAACTTAACGGAACAGGTAAATTAAACAACCCTGATTTTGAAGAGCAATGGTTACAGGAAGGAGATGTGGTTGAAATGGAGATTGACGGACTTGGGAAATTAAGCAACACGATTGTGAAGGATGAAAGTGATTTTTCGATTTTGGCGTTGAAGAAAGTTTAACCGCTAAGACGCTAAGACGCAAAGAAAATGAATAAGGAAACTTAAAACATACTGGCTACACAAATTGTAGATGCTTGTTTTCAAGTGCACAAAGAGCTTGGCCCGGGATTACTGGAGTCTGCTTATGAATATGCATTGCTAAAAGAGTTTGAATTAAGAAACATTATTGCACATAATCAGGTTCAGGTAAAATTATTTTATAAAGGGCATGATACCGGGAAATATTATGCAATTGACGTTCTTGTGGAAAATGAAATTATTATTGAAATTAAATATGCAGATGTAATGCATCCTGTTTTTACAGCACAAATTATTTCTTACTTAAAACTGTCTCAAAAGAAATTAGGTTTTTTAGTTAATTTTCATGTCCCCATTATAAAAGAAGGTATAAAACGTTTTGTAAACAATTTTTAAACTTAGCGCCTTCGCGTCTTAGCGGTTAAAAAAATAAATTATGTTAATCAACTTAAAAGATATCAAACCCGCTGATGCTCAAAACTACCTGCAGCATGCCATAGCACCACGCCCCATCTGTTTTGCATCTACCATTGACAAGGAAGGCAATGTAAACCTGAGCCCATTCAGTTTTTTCAATTTATTTTCTTCCAACCCGCCGGTTGTAATTTTTTCACCGGCCAGGAGAGTAAGAGATAATACCACTAAGCATACATTACAAAATGTACTGGAGGTTCCGGAAGTGGTGATCAATATAGTGGACTATGATATGGTACAGCAGGTCTCGCTTGCCAGTTGCGAATTTCCAAAAGACAGCAATGAATTTATTAAAGCCGGATTTACCGAAGAAAAAGCAACCCAGGTAAAACCACCCATGGTGAAAGAAAGTAAAATAAAATTAGAGTGCAAAGTGATTGAAGTAAAACCCCTGGGTACCGAAGGCGGAGCCGGCAACCTGGTAATTTGCGAAGTACTTTGTATGCATATAGATGAAAGCATATTGGATGAGCACTACAAAATTGATCAAACCAAACTGCATCATGTGGCAAGGCTTGGTGGCGACTGGTATGCAAAAATTGATGAGACCAATCTGTTTAAAGTGGCTAAACCCAATACCCAAATCGGTATTGGTGTTGATGCGCTTCCTGAAAGCATCCAGAAAAGTAACGTACTTACCGGGAATAATTTAGGCCAGCTGGCTAACGTACATGAAATGCCGTTTATTGACCCGGCATTTGGTGATGATAAACTAAAAAACATCATTCAATATTTTTCTATCAACCCCGATGAAATGGATACCGAACTGCACCGCTACGCCAAAGAATTACTGGATGCAGGAAAGGTAAATGAGGCCTGGCAGATTTTGCTGGCAGATACATGATCCTTTTTGGGGCCAGCTTAATACCGATACAACTCCATAATTTACCCAATCTTATACACACTTCACTTTGGATGAAAGATTTAACCGCAATTTTTACAAAAACAGGAAATTAGTTTAGTAAATTCTGCAATTATCAATATCCCTAATTCAGGTTATGTCTGTTTTTCAATAAAGAATCCCCTCTTTACATATGTTTTGTACAATAATACCAAATTGAGAAGTACAGGGGTAAATTTCAATTATGAACAGGTATTTGCTGTTTGTAGATTAGTGTTGTAATTGAGGGTAACAAAAAGAAAGGTTACCGGATTTAAATTAAATTATTCACTAAAAAATTATTTTTATGAACAGCAAAAAAAGGTTAATTATTTTATGGGTTACTTTTCTCTTATTTTTTATTCAAAGTATAGCTTTTAGTCAAGATGCTAATTTGAAATATTTGTCAAACACTTTCAGTATTTCAGTTCCACCAATCAAGCCAAAACAAAATCCAAAAGCATTTTATACTTACTTCCTGGAAACAGGAAATGGTAATTTTTACAGGGGCTCAATAGCTGATGGATTAACAATTGCTCCGGTAAATATTCCCTATGCATATTCAATTACACCCAACTCAAAAGCCGTATTAACTCTTTCTGCTTATTATGACACCACCAGGAGGCCCCCCAGAGATATTGCAATCCCTATATCAAATAACATAACTACAATTGCCCCAAACCAGGCTCATTTAACAGCAGGTGTTAATATCCTTATTGACCCCTGTGTTCCGTCTATTGTTCCCGGAGATACAATGGCGCTTGCGATTACTTACAAACCCCTGGTTTATCCCTCTGCATCACATAAGCACATTGTTGCCTTTTTTTATAACAAACAACCATTAAGTGCCGGAAATATTTTCAGTATTATTACTGAAAGCACCCCTTCATATAATTTTAAAGGAACGCCTGTTAATCCAATCAGGACACATCATAATGAACCATTTTCTTCAACTATACCTGATACTATTCCAGATGCAGTAAAACAAAGTTTACGTGAAGCTGACGATGGCTACACAAATGCTTTATATTTCCTGGTACCTTCAGGAACAAATGAAAGAAATATTTTTATTTCCCTTGCGCCTGACAAAGATCCTTCGCATTATAATTCTGACCATTTGAAAACAGGTTTTGGTGCAACCATTATTCAATATGACGCTGTATCCGTGACAGCAAAACAGTCAATAAATCCAACGTATGATGTATTTTTACTTGCCAGGGACCCCAATGGAATTACAACTTCTCCACATTGCCTTGACAGTTTTCCCAGTCCCAATAATAAACCGATAGCCTATAAGGTAGATTTCCAAAATGACGGAGGAGGAACTGCAAAACATGTGATAGTAACGGTTTCAGTTCCAAAAGGAATAATAGTACCATCAGGTTTTCTATTAGTATCCAGTATAATTAAGGGGGAAATTATAGATTTTACAAAATGGTCGATAAATCAACCCGAAGTGCTAAACACCTATGAATTGAAAGTTAATGAACAAAAAATTGTATTTAGAATGAATAATATCAACCTTCCGGGCCCGTCGTTACAACAACCGGATGACATTTTAAAAAGGCATGGTTCTATTTCATTTATCTTAAAAACAAATCCTGATCGAAATTTAATTAAACAGTGTATGTATTCAGATGTATCAATAGTATTTACAAGTATTACTAGGGGTGGTGAGATAAAAAATCCTGCGATTACAAAATCAGACTTAATCAGAAAAATCTGCACCCACCTATCTGATAATACCGTTTGTCCAAGGAATCCAACTGCAGCAAAAAAGCCCGATACACCATAAATTCTGATTATCTGATTCAACATAAAAGCCCTATTTTGTAATTACAAAATAGGGCTTATGTTTTGGTATAAAACTATTGTTGCATCATTCATTTTTATCCTGGTCATTATTTGCAGTGATTGCAGGAACAATAACCCGGTCGAAGCAATCTCCTCTATAGATACCTTTAAAATAAATTCATGGAAAAAAATCTATGATTCCCTTTATGACAGATACGATGCTTCAAAAGAAAAACCATTTTTGATACAGGGAGGGATATATGCAGACAGCATACTTTTTTTTGAAAATCAATTATTAAAAGATACCGTTCAGCAAAAGATCTTTTTTGACATCCTTTTTTACCGGGCAATAGATTTAAATGACCTGAAAAGTTTTATCAAAAGCCGGGAATTATTAGACAGGTATATTTTCTTATGTAGTGAATATAAACTTGAAATGAACAAAAACCTGGCATTTGCCCAAGCAACCCTTGGCAATATCTACAGCCGGTACGGTGATTACAAAAAAGCTGCTTTATTACTTGGTCAAAGCATGAAATTTTATACCTCAGTAAAAGATACAGAATCTGTTGTCTCCTGTATTCTTAACCTGTCTATCCCTTTTAAAGAACTGCAGCAATATGATGAAGCTGAACAAACCCTGCAAAAGATCTTCGCTCTGAAAAAAATAGGTCCAAAAAGAAAAGCAAAAGCATGTATAGAACTGGCAGATATATATACGAGACAGCAAAAAATTGAGGAAGCAGGCAGGCAATTAGAAAAAGCAAAAGCATGGGCTGCTTTAATAACCATAGCTGATACCGATCCGAAGGACAAGACAGGTATTTATTCGACACTTTACAAAGTTGAGGGAGACTGGCTTACTGCCATTCAAAAGCCAATACAGGCATTATCGGTTTACCAACAGTCACTCGACTCTGCAAAAATTGCTGAGTCAAATAACATACGTAGCCGTGAAATTGGTAAAACCTATATCTCCATGGGCAAGACCTTTGAACAAGTTCATCTGTATGATTCTGCCCTGCATTATTACAACCGGGGTTTATACTGTGTTGCCAATATTGATACGCTTGATAAATTCTCTCTGCCTTTGCAAAAATATATTTATGCAGAAAACACCATTGCTGAAGCTTTGTATGCCAGGGCCAACTGCATTATCAACAGCGGAATGGAAAACACTGCTGCTTTGGAAAATGCAGTAAACTGTTTTAAGCTGGCTTTTGAAACTGAAAGCAAATTGCTCAATGCCTTTTCTTATGATGCATCACGTATGTACATGCAGGAGCAAACCCGTAAAGAGACTGAAAAAGCCATTACTGTTTGTTACAGGTTGTATCAAAAAACAAAAGATGACCAATGGGCAAATGAAGCCTTTTTATTTGCGGAACACAATAAAGCATTTGTGCTGGCAGAGTCTGTAAGGCGTAATACAGCGGCATCCTTGTTTCTTCAAAATGATACCCTGTATGAAAATATACGAATACTGCAAAGCAGGCTGGCATGGATAGAAATTAGCATGGGCAGGCAAAATTTTTCAGCCACACCCGATACCGCATTAGTGAATTCATTAATTGTAACCAAACAAAAAACAGAAGAAGAATTGTTAGCAGCAGAAAATAATATCAGGATAAAGAACCCACAATACGCTAACCAAATAACAGATAAGAGTGATTTAACTGCAGAAGATCTGTTAAACAAAACGCTTACCCCCGGCAACCGCCTTATTGAATATTTTTCCGGAGATTCATCTGTGTATGTATTCAGTGCAGAAAAAAATAAAACACCTGGCTTTTATATACTGCCTGCCACAATTAAAAACAATACAACTGATTTTCTCCATTATTTTTCCGACAGAAATTTAATTCTGAATGATCCTGCAGGCTATGCTCTAGCGGCCAACAGTTTATACAAATCCCTGCTCGGCCCTTACATTACAAAGAGCCATGATCCTTTGTTAATTATACCCGATGGTTTTATTGCTTATATCCCTTTTGATGCACTTTTGACTGATGCAACAACATCCACCGGTATTGCCGCTTTTCCTTTCTTAATTAAGCAACAGGAAATTTATTATGCTTTTTCCTGCAAAACTTTACTGGAACAGAAACAATATAAAAACACTGCCGTTGAAAATTCAGTAGCGGCTTTTGCTCCCGTTTTTGCCAGCAAAGAAAGGGGGCTTACCCCTCTTTTACACAGTAATGAAGAACTGGATGCCATTAAACAATTTTATCCAAAGGGTAAATTTTATACCGGCAGTAATGCTACTTTAAAACAGTTTGAATCAAACTGCACCGGTGCAGGGATCATACACCTGGCCACACATGCAGGTTCAGGCAACGGATCAGCACTTGCAGGTATTGAGTTTTATGATTCAACACTCGATTTAAACCGGGTGTATACCTTGCCGCTTAAGGCGAAACTGGTAGTATTAAGTGGTTGCGAAACAGGTATCGGAACCATAAATAAAACAGAAGGGTTAATGAGTCTTGCCCGTGCATTCAGCTATGCCGGTACTAAAAATGTTATTGCCGGTTTGTGGCAAACTGAAGACAACATATCTGCCGAAATTTTTACAAATTTTTACAGCAATATTTCAGATAATAATTTTTCAACGGCGCTGCACAAAGCAAAGCTCTCTATTATCAATAATGCAACTGTAACATCAGCATCTCCGTTTTATTGGAGTGGCTATATTTATATCGGGTCTCCATCTGAAAGATTAAAACGCACCGGTAATAAAAATTTAACCCTGATACTTTTAATAGGCGGGCTGTTATTAATTATTGTGTATCTATTTTATAGAAAGAAGAAGAACTAGTCAGGCAGTGTTTCAAGCAGTGTTTTTGCTTTGGCAAACCAGGCCGATGTTTGAGGAATGCTATTCAATATACTGCGGCATTTTGAAATATCCTTTTGCTTTAATGCCGTTAATGCCAGGTACCAGTTTGCAGTTTCGGTATAAGCAGTTTGCCCGGTTGCAATGGTTGAAAATATTTTTTCGGCCCCGGTAAACCTGTTCATTTCCAGGTAACATATGCCCAAAGAAAAATTCATCTGTATATCACCCGGCTGCTGCTTTAAATATTCCTGCAGTAAAGGCAGCGCCTCGTAATACTGTTTATTGTTGAATTTGTCTGCTGCTATGCCGGCAAGCGAATCTGCAGTATTACCACGCAACTGAATTTTAATTGCAGCATGTTCGGCATAAGCGGCATACAGTTTTTCGGTTGATATACTTTTATCAGAAAGAAAATAAACGGTACCAAAAACAAGAATAAGCACTGCAGCTGCAGCCGCAAGCCATTTTTTGAAATTACCCTGCGTTACTTTGCTGCCCTGTAAAAAATACTCCCGGTTCAGTTGCTTTAAAGTTGCAGCCAGTTTATTTTCATCATCCGAAACCTCATTTGCTTTCATTGTATTATTGATGCTGTTGTATAAATTAAAATTATTTTTAAGTACTTCATCATTTTGTAACTGCCATTCAAAATCCTTCCGCTCTTGCGGTTGCATTTCATTATTCAGGTATTGTTCTATTTTATCTGTTATTTCATTGTTCATAAAATACTACCATTTTAAGGCACTAAAGCCCGGTGCATCTTTTACCAGGCTGATCAGTTTACTCATACATTCGGTTTTCTTTTTTCTTACATAAGCATACGTAAATTTCAATACTGCTGCCACTTCCTGCAGAGGTTTACCGCTCCAGGAAAGGGTTAATAGATCACGGCAGCCTTCCCCCAGCTCCAACAGCTTTTCTTCTACCAGGTTTTTTCTCTTTTCCTGAACAAGCAGGGCTTCATAGTTTTCAAACAGCTCCTCACTTATATTAAATCCTTCATCTCCTTTAATTGTTACGGGTTTTCCCTTTCTTTTATGCAATACATTGATCCACCTGTTGCGGCATACCAGGTAAAGAAAAGCCTCAAACGGGCAGGTAAGCACAAACTGTTGTTGTGTGGCTTTCCGGTATAATTCAACCAGCACATCCTGGAACAGGTCGGCAGCATCTGTTTCGTTTCCATTGTTTTTAAGCACCATTTGTTTTACCCGTCCCGAATACCGGCTGTATATTTCCCCGATCAGCACCGAATCATTTTTTTGCAGGGCTTCAATGTATTTATGGTCGGTGTGGGCAATCATATTTCTCAGGAAAATTAAATCATTTTAAAGTTACAGGTAACAAAATACAAAAATGCGGATATAAATACAAAGCAAACATATTGCTATTATTCATTAACACTAAAACTTATTAAAATGAAAAAAATTCTATTCGGTATGATGGTATTATTAACCATTAATACCTATGCTCAAAACATTCAGTTTGGTTTTACCGGCGGAGTCAGTATTGCCAATTACAAATCAAAGGTAGACGGGAACTCAGAAAGTGGCAAAGCTAAAGGAGGACTAATGATTGGTGTACTGGCAGATATCCCTGTAGGTAAACATTTCAGTTTTCAGCCAGCTGTAAACTTTGTTCAAAAAGGAACAAAGGATGAACAAACATATGCTGGTATTACAGCAAAATACAGTATCAATGTTAACTGTATTGAAGTGCCCCTGAATTTCCTTTATAATACCCGTGGCAAAGCAGGCAATTTCTTTGTAGGTGCCGGCCCCTCATTTGCCGTCGCTTTTTCCGGTAAAGGTAAATTTACGGATGGGACTAACTCGGAAACTACAAATCTGAAATTCGGAAACACAGACGACGACAATATGAAAAGCTTTGACCTGGGTGCTAATTTCATGACCGGCTTTTCTATGAAAAACGGTATTATGTTCTCCGTTAATTATAATGCAGGGCTTAACAACCTTTTTCCGCATGGAACAGATGATGGTACATTAAAGAGTAGTTATTTTGGGATAAAACTCGGTTATTTGTTAAACTCAGGAAAGAGAAAATAACAGTAATAAAAATAAAATCTATAAAATGAAAGCTGTTATCCTCATGCTTATGTTTCCTTTAGTTGGTTTTGCCCAATACCGGCCGGATCAGAAAATACCGGTTAAAGCAACCGTTATTTCTGATTCCGGCACATTTAAAGGTTACCTGGTGATGGGAGGTGATTCAACAGTCATCCTGAGTCCTACCAAAAGATATTCGGCCGACAAAACCATGAGTATCTCTGCCTACGATATTCGGGAGCTGCATTTAAAAGATAAAAAAGAAACCGGGTTTGGAGTAGCAGCTGCTGCCTTTGTATTAGGCTTTACGGTAACGGCAGGCCTTACAAAGAACAGTGGTGATTTTGATAATGACGGCAAGACCAGTTTTTTTGAATTGATACTGACGGCTATTGAAGGAACCACTTCCAGCAACCGCCGGCGCAGGAATACCGCACTGATCGCCGGGGCCGCCGGGGGTACTGTTGTTTTACTGGCTTACCTTTTTAGCAATAAAAACCTTTCGCTTGTTTTTCCGCTCAATAACCGCAAAAGTTATTACAATGAGAAAAGAGGGGAGATCAATAAGTATGTTGGGTTTTAAGAAAAAAATATGCGAAAGTTATATTTATGAAATTTTGCAGATTATCAGCTTTTATTTTAAACCCAACCTGGCCATCAGCATTTCCTTTTTGGCCTTGCTTACCGAAAGTTTTTCACCGTTTTTTAAAACAACATAGCCTCCATCTGTCCGCAGGAATTGAGAAATGTATGTAAGGTTTACTAAAGTAGAATGATGAATCCTCTGGAAAATTTCCGGAGGCAGTAATTCCTCCACATCACCTAATGTTCTTGAGATAAGCATTGGTTTTTTCTCATTGATAAAAACTTTTGTATAAGCTCCTTCTGCCTGGCAATAAATAATAGAGGACACATCTATGAACTCATAGCCTTCCCTTTGTGGTAATGCAATTTTTTGCTCTGCAGATGGCTGGCGCATATTACGTAACAGGTTTGTGATGTGCTGAAGATTACTTCCTTCTTCCATTTTCTTTTCTACTTTTTGCACAGCTCCTTTCAGGTCGTTGGCGTCAATGGGTTTTAACAGGTAATCCACAGCGCTGATGCGGAATGCCTTTGCCGCAAACTCATCATGTGCTGTAGTAAAGATGATGGAGAAATTAATTTCGCCTAAAACTTCCAGCATTTCAAAACCATTCATCCAGGGCATTTCTACATCTAAAAAAACAAGATCGGGATTCAATTTCTTAATGGCCATCATGCCATCTTTGGCCGATGAACAGGCTTCTACCACTTCAATAGCCGGGCAATGCTGCTGCAGGTCACTCAATAATGACCGCACACAATGTTGTTCGTCGTCTATTAAAATAGATCTTATCATGATAGTTCTTCTTTAATTTTAATAATAACTGTTGTCCCTGTTGCTAATCCATTTTCATCTTTCTTATCAATAATTTCCAGTTCTGCCTGCCTTTGTTGCAGCAGGTTATTCAGTTCCAGCCTGCTTTGGGTATGGTTAACTCCTTTTGATTGGTGAGCAAGACCGCTGGCCGATCTATTTTGTGCAGACGCTTCTCTTCCTAACCCATCATCATCAATAATAATTTCCACAACTCCATCTTTACGCAACACATTCAGTGAAACTTGACCGCCAGTATTACGTGGCACTATGCCATGCCAGATGGCATTTTCAATAAAGGGTTGAATAATAAGTGCAGGAACCTGTATAGATTTTAAATCAATGTTTTCATCAACATTCACTGCATAAGAAAATTTTGTATCAAACCGCATGGCTTCCAGCTGCAGATAAAGTTTACAGGTTTCTATTTCATCATAGAGGCTGATCTCTTTTTTATCTGCACTGTTAAAAAGGTTACGTATTAATTTTGAAAAAGTAGTAAGGTAAGCAACAGATTTTTCTTCATCATGCTGCTGTATCAATGACTTAATCGAATTGAGACAGTTGAAGATAAAATGTGGGTTCATTTGGGCACGGAGGGCCTTTGCCTCCAGCTCCATAATTTGTTTTTCATGTGCAAACTTTTCTTTTTCTCTTTTTTTCACTACCCTTATCCGCCACCACAAAATAAAGCCAATGATCAATCCAAGGCCAGCAATAACTGCTGCCCAGAACCACCATGTTTGCCAGAAAGGAGGGTCAATTATTATGACCAATGTTACCTCATCTTTTAGCCAGGGGTTATTCCCGTTTTTGGCCTTAATTCGTAATATATATTTACCGGGATTAAGATTATTAAACCGGGCCATGTTTATTCTTTCATCCAACATAGAAAAAGGAACTTCAACCCACTGATCGCCTCTTCCCTCCAATTTCCAGGCAAAGGTTATCGTGTCAGAAGAGTTGATGCCTCTCATCGCATACAGAATATCGATCTTATTTTCATAATAATTGAGATGAATTGTTTTAAGCGAATCCAATCTGTTAAAATAATTCATTTTCTCCCCATAAGGCATTCCCTGTATCAATATTTCTCTTATGTAAGGGCCGGCAGGGTAGTTTTTTTGAGCAGGCCTGTCTTTCAAGAACGTTTTGCTCACATAGATCCCTCCTTCCTTAATCATAAGAGTAATGTTACCGTTGCCTCTTTTAATATCTGTTGTACCGGTTTTGGATTGCCCGAACGAAGTATCATTGATAAATTGGTAACTGTTGATTTCTGTATTGAAAATTGCAGGCAGGGAATCGCTTACCGCAACTAGGAATTCCTTATCGGATACCCTTATAAAATTTTGAACGGGGCTCTTTAGTAAAGAATTTGTTTTATAAGGGTAATATTGAACGGATTTTGAAAATTCGCTGTAATAACCCATCCCATTCTCCAGGGTACTGAACCAAATAGAAAGCGGTCTGCAGTCAATTGCTGTTATAGAAACCTGTTTTTGTTTGAGGTCCTGGAAAAGATTAAAATAAATACCGGTCTTTTTGTCAAATACAAAAATCCCCTGGTTTGTACCGATATATATTTGGGCATCATCGCCGGAATCGGTTGCAAAACAATAAGCCAATACGTTTTTACCAAGAGAGAATCTCTGAATTTTTTTTGCGCCATCCGTTACAACGGTATTGCTATCCTTGTCAAATTCACTCTTGTAGTTTAGTTTTTTTGTTTTTGGGTCAAGAACTTTTGTAGCCTCTTTAATAATATACAGGCTATCTGCAGCCGCAATAAAAAGATCCCCATCCTTATCGATCCATATTTTCCTGATATCAACTTGATTTGAAAAATTAAATGGCGGCATGCCAAACCCAAGTCCCAAATTGTAATCTATCCATCCAAGGTTATTATTGTCTGAAACTATGTAAATGATCTGGCCGGGGCCTTCAGCCATCGCTTTAAAACCGGTATACAGGTAATACGCATCTTTAAAAATATTTGATGATGGCCAGGACTTTTGTGGATTTCCTTTATTATCTTCCAAACCTCCGGTAGGGTAGTTGAAGTTAATCTGTCTGTCACGACATTCCACAATACCCATTGAACCAATCATCAATATATCCCCTCTGGAAGTAGTTATGATTTCTTTGAAGTCTAATTTTTTATTTGATTTAATATACTGTTCTATCGGTAATCTATCAAACTGCTGAGATAACCCGGATAAGGGTATTAGATACAAACAGCATAAAATTTTTATTACTCTAAACATCAAAAGGCTTTTATCTTTTTTGAAGTTACAAACTCCCTTTGCCAATTCATAATCCCCTTTGGCATTTCATTCATTTGCTTTGGTAACTGGCATGGTTTCCCTGATAACCTAACTATGTATAAATAAAACAACCTTATTTATCAGCAAAATCCAGTGCAGCAAACACCTTTTAAGTGCAGGTGCTGGCTTTTTCGTTAATGCCCTTTAACATCTTACCCCATCATTTTTAAAATCACCAACTCATAAAAACCAACTGCCAATTGTTACTATGTACCTCTAATTTCTGACAATAAGTTTGCTGTAGAAAATGGATAATTTATTCAGTTAATAAAAAATAAACTCTTTTTATGAAATGCAAAAACTTAAACACCGCAATGAAAACAATGCTCTCCCTGTTACTTTGCCTGTCAGTACAATTTACCAATGCCCAAATGGCTGATTCTGCAAAAGAACCGGAAACAAACAACATAATACCTGCCCAAAAGAAAACCTGCAATTTTTATATTTATACACCCGATGCTGACAAAAAAATTGATCTTCTGGGAACTACGGCGCTGGCAAGGATCTATATTAAAAGAATATTCATCAAAAAGAAATTACACGTTATTGTTGCAAAAAACGGCAGTCAGGTTGCCAATAAGATCATATCCATTTTAAAAGAACAGAACGGGATGGTCGGTAATTTATGGCTCGACTCTCATGGATTATACAGGCAGGGGTATTCATCTTTTCATATCGGCAGCGATGAATTCAGTTATAAAAACATCCGCGATACTGCCAGTACCCGTGCTTTAAAACTGTTATCGGCATATTGCAATGCCAAAACTAATGTTGGCATTGGCTCCTGCTATGGGGGTGCCACTTTTACTTTCCCGGGCTCTGCCAATACCGCACCAGGCAGAATGAATGGCGATTCATTGATGATTGGCATGGGAGATATATTTTTTGGCGCCACTATTTACGGAAGCGAAAGTTGGGTTATGATGAAACCCGGAATGTATGATAATAATTACGGATTTGCAGGTTATCCTTTGGGAAAACGTTACCGCACAACTTACTGGCAACCTGTTTGGAATAGTTTGGGAAACTGGAACAGTTACAGTACCGGTAACCGGCGATTTGAATCTGTAAATACAATAGCCTTAAATAATGAAGGAAGTATAAACGTGAGGACAAGAAATTACCAGCAACTCACAAAAGGCAGGAAAGCTGTTAGAAAAAATCTGTCAAAAATTCAAAATATTGAAATTTCAAAAAATTATACTTCCGGTGAATAGCTTGCCAGTTACTGACCGGATAATAACAACCGGTTATCAACTCTGAAAAAGGATATACTTTTAATTCAACAGCCAAACGAAAGCCTTCAACTACCAACCAGCTATTGCATTTTACAATAATTGTTTTTACTTTTAAATTCAACTAAACTTTAGCTGTATGAAAAATACGATCATAGTTTTAATATTGTTGTTGAGTATCCCTGTATTTGCACAGCATGATGCAGTAAAAGTAAACATGCTGCCAGTTGATTTTAACATTACTACCCCAAAGTTGAATAGTTACACAGTGGCTGAAAAAAAACATCCCGGATTTATACACACCAATACAAAACCGGATTACAAGCGTTTTCTTGAACTTTATAATAAAAAACAACAGGCTGTAAAGCCAACATCTAGGCAACTTACATTTATGGATGACCCCAGGGTCTTTTCTACAGTAACAGCTGTTGAAAGCAGCAGTAAACCTGTCTCTCTTTATCAACAATATTCGGCTACCCTTACAGAACCTTCAGCCGCATTACAGTTGCTTGGGCTTGCTGCAAGCATAACTGCAGGAGCTTTATCCAATGGCAGATATACAGGCGCCCCCAATCCCTATTATTATAGTGGAAAATCAAGATACCTTGACAGCAGGGCTGCAATAGAGGCGGCTTATCTGCAATCAACATATCGTCAGCAAGACTAGTAAAAAACAGGATTCTAAATAAATAATAATATCTGAAAGGATGAAAAAAATATCACTTCTTGTACTGTTAACTGCAATTACCATTTGCAGTTTTTCCCAGGTTACAGATGTACCTGTTAAACCAATGCTTAAAGCTGATTATCTTAAAAAAAGTAAAAATAAAAAAATAACTGCCTGGGTTTTATTGGGAGTAGGTGCCGTGGTCGACATAATAGGAATTGCTACCTATCCAAGTGGTATTTTACTTACTCCTTCTGAAAAGCAACAGGAGAAAACAGCGATTGGGTTGGTAGCCGCAGGCACTGTATCCATGCTGGCCAGTATTCCTTTCTTCATTATGGCAAAAAAAAATAAAATGAAAGCTATGTCTCTTGGTATTAATACACTGCAGTTTCGTAAGTTGAATAATAGTAAACTGCATGCCGTTAATTACCCGGTATTAACCTTGAAGATCGGGTTGTAACACTCCAGGTATTTTGATGAAAAATATTTACTAAACCAAATAAAATGAAAAAAATATCACTCCTTGTCCTGCTAACTGCAATTACAATTTACAGTTTTTCCCAGGTTACAGATGAACCTGTTAAACCTATGCTTAAAGCTGATTATCTTAAAAAAAGCAAAACTCAAAAAACGGCCGCTTTCGTCTTGTTAGGTATTGGCGCTGCACTGGATATCGGAGGGATCATCGCTACCATTTCAAATGCAAATAAAGAAGTGGATTATATTTTTTCTACCCAACAAACCAGTAGTGTAAACCATGGTGCTGAATATGCCCTGTATGCTGCCGGCACTGCCTGTTTAATAGGGAGCCTCACTTTATTTATTGTTTCAAAGAGCAATAAAAATAAAGGCATGGCGCTTGGTTTGGATACACAACAGTTTCGACAGCTGAATAAAAGTAACCTGTATACTGTTAATTACCCGGTATTGACCTTGAAGATAAGGTTATAAAGTATTTAACTTTTGGTATACAATCAATAATTTATTTTCACATGATGAAAATGTTGATTGTTACCCTGCTATTTCCTGCTTTTTGTTTTGCACAAAAGAATTATGATTATAAAAATTTAGTCCTCGAAGGTGCTGGTGTACGTGGACTTGCCTATGCCGGTGTTTTTAGTGTGCTGGAAGAAAAAGGAATTTTGCAGCAGATAGAAAACGTTGGCGGCTCTTCTGCAGGTTCTATCGCAGGTATGCTGGTATGTATCGGTTTTAAGGCAGCAGAAATTGACAGCCTGATGATGGAGCTGCCCTTACAAAAATTAAAAGATGGCAATGGAGGACTGATAGGCAAATACAAAAGGCTTAAAACCGATTTCGGTATTTTCAAAGGTGAGGCATTTGAAAAATGGCTACAGCTTTTGATAGCCTATAAAACCGGAAATCCGATATTAACTTTTAAACAATTGCATGAGTTACATCTAAAGAACAGCCTTTATAAAGATTTCCAATGCACCGGAACAAACCTCAGCAAACAGCAATTGGAAATTTTTTCTAACCAAACTACCCCTGACATGCCGCTGGCTCTGGCAGTAAGAATCAGCGGTGGCGTGCCGCTATATTTTGAACCGGTTGCATTAGATAACCAATTACACAAGATCAAAAAAACGGATACTGTTTCTTTTATAAATTATTATGTAGATGGTGGTATGCTTTGCAATTATCCCATCAGTATGTTTGATACCTGTTTAGATAATACCGCTAACCCGATCTTATGCGACAAAGTAAAATTCAACAGCCAGACCATCGGCATTAAGCTGGAAAGGCCTCAACAGATCGATTCTTTAAATCAAAACAGCATTAAAATTCCAGTCTATGATATCAATAATTTTTCAGGATACCTTGCTGCCTTTTCCAATTTGCTGATGGAAACCCTCAGCAGGAAATATCCTGGTCTCGAAAACGAAAAAGGAAGAACCATTTATGTAAGCCAGGGAAATATTTCATCCATCATTAAAAAAACAAAACAGCAGGATAAACTGCTGCTGTTTGAAAACGGCGTTAAAGCCGCAAATGATTTTTTTTTACAAAATCGTTGACATTATAATAACCCTCCAAAAACCTTCTTCAGCAAATCGGTTGTTCTTGCAGTAAAATTATTCCGGATATTTTTCTCTTCCTGTGCTACCATGTCAAACAGCGCATTGGTAGCTTTCATGGTTACATAACCGGTGAGGTCAGGATTTATTTTTTTTACCAGCGGAAGGCTGTTGTATTTATTAACCATATCGCCATAATACCTGGTGGCGTTTACTTTATCAAGAGAAGCTTTTATGACCGGTGTAAAAGCTGCCATTAACTGTGCCGTCGTTTTCTCCCTGAAAAAATGGGTAGCGCTGGTATCTCCGTTCCTTACCAAACCAATTGCATCCTGTATGCTCATGCTTTTAATTGCATTTACGAAAATGGGTTTGGCATAGCCTGCTGCATCTTCGGCTCCACGGTTTATTTGCAAAATGGCTTTATCCACCATATTGCCCAGCCCGATATCACGCAATGTATTTTCAACTTTTTTAGCATCATCCGGTATCAATATTTTATAAAATGCATCTTTAAAAAATCCATCTTCTTTATTTAACTTTAATACAGCGCCTGCCAACCCCTGTCCCAGGGCTTCTTTAATACCTTCGCCTGCCTCAGCTTCTGTTACCCCGGTGGTTTGAGGAAGTTGTTTAATTACATCACATCCGTAAAATAAGGTGCAACCCAGTATGGCCGTAAATATTTTTTTCATGTTGTGTATTTAATTAAAATTAAACATAGGCAATATCCCTGCCAAATTATACTGCAAGTTAGTTAAATGGACAAATGAGTTGTATGCGGTATCTTTGCCGCTGAATTAAAAAAGCTGTTAGCCTTTAGCTGTTAGCCTTTAGTAACACCCTGCTAATTTCTAACAGCTGACAGCTAAAGGCTAAAAGCTAAATATGAGCACACAACATTTATCAGAGCAGGAGATCATCCGCAGAGAAAAATTAACAGAACTTAACAAGCTGGGCATTGATGCATACCCGGCAGCATTGTACCCCATTAATACAACTTCTGTTTTCATCAAAGAAAATTATAAGGGCGAGACCTTCGACTACGCTCAGGATGACAAACAATTGTTTGCTGATGTATGCATGGCAGGCCGCATCATGAGTGTTCGTGATATGGGCAAAGCCAATTTTGCTGTGCTGCAGGACTCAGTTGGTAAAATTCAGTTCTATATCAAGCAGGATGACATTTGTCCCGGCGAGGATAAAACAATGTACCAAACCGTTTGGAAAAAACTAATTGATATTGGTGATATCGTTGGTATTAAAGGTTATGTATTTACAACAAAAACCGGCGAAACTTCCATCCACGTCAGAGAGTTTTCTATTCTTACAAAATCTTTACGGCCTTTGCCGATAGTGAAAGAAAAAGATGGTGAAGCATTTGATGAGGTAACCGACCCGGAGTTCCGTTACCGTCAGCGCTATGCTGATCTTATAGTAAACCCAACCGTTAAAGAAACATTTATAAAGCGCACTAAAATGGTGAATGCCATGCGCGAATTTTTAAACGAGCGGGGTGCACTGGAAGTGGATACACCTGTATTGCAAAGTATTCCCGGAGGTGCATTGGCAAGGCCGTTCACCACACACCATAATGCATTGGATGTACCCATGTACATGCGTATTGCAAACGAACTATATTTAAAAAGACTGATCGTTGGCGGTTTTGAATGGGTGTATGAATTCAGTCGTAACTTTCGTAACGAAGGAATGGACCGTACGCATAATCCTGAATTTACAGTGCTTGAATTTTATGTTGCCTATAAAGATTATGAGTGGATGATGGATACCACCGAACAAATGCTGGAAAAAGCTGCCATGGCAACAAACGGCACCACAAAAGTTATGGCAAGTGATAAGGAAATTGATTTTAAGGCGCCGTACAAAAGAATAACGATGTATGATGCCATTAAGGAGGTCACCGGTTTCGACATCAGTGAAATGAATGAAGCCGGTATTCGACATGTTTGCCGTGAATTAAAAATTCATGCCGATGAAAAATGGGGTAAGGGGAAACTGATCGATGAGATCTTTGGTGAAAAATGTGAAGGCAGTTATATTCAACCCACTTTTATTACTGACTACCCGGTTGAGATGAGTCCGCTTACCAAAAAGCACCGCAGTAAACCCGGGCTGGTGGAGCGCTTTGAACTGATGTGCAATGGTAAAGAAATTGCGAATGCCTACAGCGAGTTAAATGACCCCATTGAGCAGCGTGAACGTTTTGAAGAACAAACCAAACTGATGGAACGTGGTGATGATGAAGCCATGTTCATTGACCATGATTTTTTACGTGCCCTGGAATATGGCATGCCGCCAACCAGTGGTATTGGTTTTGGTATCGATCGGATTGCGATGCTACTGACCAATCAGCATTCTATACAGGATGTTCTGTTCTTTCCAATGATGAGACCGGAGAGGCAAGATAATTCAAATTATGAAATTTACTAATTATTTTAGTAGGTAATTTTTCTTACCTTCATTAAAAATAAAAATCAATGTCTGCCGCAACTTTCCAAAAACAGCAAATAGGTTCAGGCATTTATACAATGCCTGACATTTCCAGGATATTGGGATATCCTCAACCCAAGGTAAGGAGATACATTAAAGATTATTGGGATGACAACCTTGGCAAAAAATTATTTAACGAAACTTATAGTTGGAAAAATGAAAAAATTAAAGCCGTAAATTTTTACGTACTCATAGAATTATATACTTGTTTTTTGTTAAGGGAGAACGGTGCTTCAACACAATCAATAATGAAAGCAAGAGAAAACATGGCAAAAGAATTGAAAACCCCTTATCCTTTCGCTTCACATAAAGTATTGCTTGCTGGTAGTAAAATTTTATATGAATTGAATGATTTAATGATTTCAGCAGATGGAAGTAATCAAATAAATCTTTCGGAAATAATAAAAGAATTTGCAAAAAATCTGGATTTTGATAAAAATAATTTAGCTATTAAATTCTGGCCTAAAGGTAAAACTAGCTCTATTGTTGTAGATCCTCATCACCAATTTGGTCAACCCGTTATTAATGGAACAAACGTAAATGCTCAAGGAATTTTTTCAATGTATGAGAGTAGTGAACCTATAGAAGCTATTGGCATACTTTATGATTTAACTGAAAAACAAGTATGGGATGCAATAAATTTTTATAAAAGTTATGCGGCATGATAGAAGTTTATCTTGATGAGAATCTTTCAGAGTATGTTGCTGATGCTTTAAATTCTTTAAACAAAGGGTATTTTAAAGAAATTATAGTAAGATCTACTAAGACACAATTTGGTAAAGGCGAAACAGATGAAGTTATCATCCCTTCTATTGGCAAATCTGGAGGAATTTTAATAACAAGAGATTTAAATATTCAAAGAACAAGATTACAATATCAATTGTGTAAAAAATATAATCTCGGTACTTTCTTTATCAAACTTCCCCAAGGATTGAATAAACATTGGGAGATAGTAAAACTTCTTATTAATTCTTGGGAAGAAATAATAGTTAAAATTAAATCAGAAAAACGACCTTTTGGATATGAAATACCACTGAGGGGGAAGTTCAAAAAATATTAAATCTTAATTTTGAAAAGAGTTTTCAGCTTTTCCTGGTAAAAAAAATTAACTTCTTCCAAAAAACTATTTTTCATATTGATCTTTAAAATAATCAACATGATAAGATTTGCAAAAATATTCTCTCCTTTTTTATTGCTGATATTAATAAGTTTTTCTGCTTCCGCACAAAAAAATATAACCTGTCTGATAAAAACCGAACTGGGCACTATCACTGTTGAATTATATCCCGCCAAAGCACCCATCACCGTTGCTAATTTTTTAAAGTATGTGGATGCACATTTATACGACAGCAGTTCCTTCTTTCGTTCGGTTACTTTACAGAACCAGCCAAAAGATTCAATAAAAATTGAAGTGATACAGGGAGGCGATATTGATTCGATAAAAGATCTTGCTCCCATTGCGCTTGAAACAACAAAGCAAACCGGGCTGTTGCATAAGAACGGAACCATCTCTATGGCCAGGAGCAAACCGGCAACTGCCACTTCCAGTTTTTTTATTTGTATCAATGACCAGCCGGCACTGGATCATGGCGGTATGAGAAACAAGGACGGGCAGGGCTTTGCCGCATTCGGAAAAGTTATTAAAGGCATGAATGTGGTAAAAAAGATCCAGGAGCTTTATCCCGGACAGGGACAATATTTTAAACCAAAACTGCTCATTATATCCATCACCAGAAAATAAACAACTATGCAAAAATGCTTACTGATATTCGCAATTATTTTATTGCAAACACTAATATCTGAAAATGTGTCAGCACAAAATTTTGTAAGTAATCAGCGGCCGGCAAGTGGCACAGAAAGAATGGCTGCATTTAAACAACATCAATCTTTATTAGCTGCTTCTCCATACAAAAAACTGCCATGGCGCAATGTTGGGCCCGATAATATCAGCGGCCGCTGTACCGACGTTTGGGGTATCTCAGGCAATAAAAATATTTTATACGCCGCTTTTGCAACCGGTGGTTTATGGAAATCGGATGACGCAGGAAAAACATGGAAACCATTAATGGATCAATTCGGTACTCAGTCAATTGGTAATATGGCTTTAGCGCCATCTGATCCAAATATTATTTACGTAGGAACCGGCGAAGCAAATATTTTCAGGGCCTCATTACCCGGTATCGGCATGTTTAAATCTGTTGATGCCGGTAAATCATGGCAGCATATCGGCCTGGAAAATACAAGTACAATTGCCAGGGTAGTTGTACATCCTGTAAACCCATCTATTGTATATGTTGCGGCCGGGGGAAATGAATGGAGTTACAATATTGATCGTGGTGTTTATCAAACAACCGATGGCGGTAAAACCTGGAAGAAAATTTTAGGTAATGATGATAAAACAGGTTGCATAGATCTTCGCATGGATCCCACTGATCCTAACACTATCTATGCATCTATGTGGAACCGCATCCGCAAACGCTGGAGCGATCCGGTACCGGAAGATGGAGATCATATTTATAAAACAACTGATGGCGGTAAAACATGGAAAGCACTTACCAATGGTTTACCCGATACAAAAACAACAGGAAGGATAGGCATTGATATTTCAAGAAGTAGCCCAAATGTTATTTACGCTTTTGTTGATAACCACGATAAAAAAAGAGAACCAAAGGAAGGTGAGCTGGACAGCTATGGAAGAATAAAAGAAATTGTTGTGAAAGGTGTGGAAGTGTACAGAAGTAATGACAAAGGTGAAAGCTGGAAAAAGATGACAGAGAATAATGATTACATGGAAAGATTTTGTGGTACCTATGGCTGGGTAATGGGACAGATAAGGGTTAATCCTTTAGATGAAAACTGTTTGTACATTTTAGGATTAGCGATGGCAAGATCTTATGATGCAGGTAAAACATGGAAACGGTTTCAACCTACAGACAGCACCGGCGATCATATACATGGCGATAATCATGCACTATGGATCGATCCCGCTGATTCAAATTATATTATTAATGGCGATGATGGGGGTATTGCATTAACCTATGATGGCGGAAAAAAATGGAAGAATTTTTATAAAGATATTCCAACCACGCAATTTTATAATGTCGCTTATGATTCAAAAGTTCCTTACAACATTATTGGTTCGGTACAGGATGAAGGATCATTGATGGGAAGTATAAAAAATACTTTCGGAATAAAAGATACAACTATCAGTAAGTGGAAATGGGGACCGGGCGGTGAAGGGGTTATTCATGCCATTGATCCGGGTGATGCAAATACCATTTATACATCGTCTTTTTACGGGCGGTTAGTAAAAGCCAATATGGACCTGATTGACTCTTTGCAGGAAAGAAATATTGCTCCTAAAAAACAAACAGATGAAGAAACACACCGTGGTGAATGGCTGGCTTATACAATGATCTCACCACACAATAGTTTTACGGTTTATCACGGTATGCAGTATTTATTTAAGTCGGCAGACAGTGGCAACACCTGGAAAAGGATCAGCCCGGATATGAGTAATAATAACAAACAACGGATGGGCAGAACACCCTATGCCATTAATCACCAGGCAATAACTGCTATTGATGAATCGCCATTTAAAAAAGGCTTGCTCTATGTGGGCACAGATGATGGCAGGGTATGGATAAGTTTAAATGATGGCGGCAACTGGACTGAAATAAACAAAGGGCTACCGGTGAATGCACATGTATCCAGGTTGATCGCTTCAAAATATAATGCATCAACCGTGTATCTCACATTGAATGACAGGAGAGAAGATAATATCAACCCATACATTTATAAATCGAACGATTATGGTAAAACGTGGATACCTATAAATGGTAATTTACCTGCAAGCCCTGTCAATGTTATCAGGGAAGATCCTCTACATAAAAATATTTTGTATTGTGGTACAGATATAGGCGTTTACCGGAGCAGTGATGGAGGAAAACAATGGATCGCTCTTAACAATGATCTTCCTGCATCGGTATCTGTTCAGGATCTTTTTATTCATCCTAAAACCAACCAATTGGTAATTGCAACCTATGGCCGAGGCATTTATGTTTTGGATGATATAACATCATTACAAAAATGATCTGTCAGTGGTTATTCTAAATCTGATATAATTTATGAAAATGGTAATTACCCGATACTATTTTCTTTCAAAAAAGTTAACTTGTCCGCTCAATTAAAAAACCATTTAAATATGATAAAGTTTGTTCAAAGGATGCTATGCATAAAACATATTTCAGCAATCGCTGTTTTATTGATCTTCAGTCTGTCAACACAGGCACAAAAAAAAGAACTGACCGATGACCAGTATTTTAAAAATAATTTTAAAGGTATAACCAATACGCTTCCTGCTGTAGTAAAATGGATTGATGACAGTCATTTTATTTTAAGAAGAGACGGAAAAAATTATGTGATTGATTGCAAAACCGCTGCTGAAACAGAATATGCAGATTCTAATATCAATAAAGGAGCCGTAGCAACCATGCCTGATATTATTGTTAAGGGAAATGATCTGTACATGAGAAAAAATGTTGAAGATATCCGGCTTACCAACGATTCGGCAAAAGAAATAAATCAAACCACCAGCCCTGATGGTAATTATGTTGCTTATACAAAAAACAATGATCTATATACGGTTAACCTTACCACTTTAAAAGAAAACAGAATAACTAAGGACGGCAGTGAAACCATTTTAAACGGCTATGCAAGCTGGGTGTATATGGAAGAGATCTTAGGCCGCCGTGGCAGGAACCGTTCTTTTTGGTGGAGCCCTGATAGTAAGCATATTACTTTCTTCAGATCGGATGATACAAAAGTTCCGGTTTTTACAATAACCGATGCACCCGGTTTGCACGGCGTGTCAGAAACACAACGGTATCCTAAAGTTGGAGATCCTAATCCCGAAGTTAAAGTTGGCATTGTTGAACCCGATGGAAGCAATGTTGTTTGGGCCGCTTTTAACGAAAAAGATGATCAGTATTTTGGTTTACCTTATTGGAAACCCGATGGTAATTCTTTATTGGTTCAATGGATGAACCGGCTGCAGGATAATTTAATTATTTATGAAGTAAATATCTTTACTGGCAAAAAAACGGAGTTTTATAACGAGAAACAAAAAAGCTGGATCGACCTTGATGACCAGGGGGGACGCATTCAGTTTTTAAAAGAAAATACTGACTTTATACTTACCAGCGATGTTACCGGATGGAATCATTTATACTTATATGATATAAAAGGCAAATTGATCAATGCCATAACATCCGGAAAATTTACTGTTACCGGCTTAACCTATATTGATGAAAAAAAAGGTATAGTCTATTTTACAGCAAGGAGTTTGGAAAATACAGCCCGGAATGATTTTTACCGGGTAAACATCAATGGTAAAAATATGGAGCGGCTTACTTTAGGCGAATATAATAACTCCATCAATCTTTCTCCGGGTGGATCATATTTTGTTACTACCTACTCCAATTCAGTTACTGCAGCCAGAATGTCGCTGATGAGTAATAAAAGAAACATTATAAAGGAACTGGGTAACAGTAAAGGAGAAAATTTTGACAGTTATAATTTAGCTAAAACAGAGATCATCCGTGTAAAAAGTGATGATGGTTTGTACGATTTACCCATGAAAATAACCTGGCCGGTTAATATGGATAAAAATAAAAAGTATCCGGTACTTGTTTCAATTTACGGCGGTCCTAATGCAGGTACCGTAATGGATACCTGGGGATTAAATGGCAATCAGCAATGGTATGCCAAAGAAGGTTTAATCCAAGTTTCAATGGATCACCGTGCCAGTGGACATTTTGGGAAAGAAGGTGTAAGTAATATGTATCATAACCTGGGCTATTGGGAAATGAAGGATTACAGTACCCTGGTAAAATGGCTGATTACAAATGGCAGTGCCGACGCATCAAAAATCTGTATCACAGGTTTTAGTTATGGTGGCTATTTAACCTGTTATGCATTAACTTATGCCAGTGATGTATTTACGCATGGTATGGCCGGTGGCAGTGTTACCGACTGGACCTTATATGATTCGCATTATACCGAGCGCTTTATGGGTACCCCTGCCAATAATCCTGATGGTTATAAAAGCAGTTCTGTTTTGACACATGCAGATAAGTATAAAGGAATGATACAGATAGTACATGGTATGATTGATGATAATGTACACATGCAAAACAGCATTCAGCTCATCAGCAAATTACAGGACCTTAAAAAAGATTTTGAATTTATGCCATACAGTGGTGGCAGGCATGGATGGGGAGGAAATAAAGGGATGCATTTTCAGAACATGAAAATAAAATTCATTTATAAATATCTGCTGGAAAAAGATGTACCTAAAGAAGTTTTAAGATAATTTTTTTTTATGTTTTAAGCTGTAGCGCTAAAAAAAATTATTAGGCCGCTGCAGCTTTTTATTGCTGACTTATTATGATACAATTCCCGGTTTAATATTATTTTGCTATAAACCAGCTTCGCTATTGCATTAATGAATATTTATAAGTAATTTTTCGCCTTAAACAAAACCAATAATATGAAAAAATTCATTCCAACCCGAATTGCTGAAATTATTTTTGCCCTGGTAATTGCCTACTTTGGAATCATGCATATCAGGTATGGCAACCCCGAATCCGGCGTGCCTTCCTATATGCCCGGAACTGCCACAGTTTGGATGTATGTAACAGGTGCCGGTTTTATTGCCGCTGCAATAGCCATTATTATCAATAAATTTAAAACCCTTGGCTGCTACTTATTGGCTGCTATGCTTATTGTATTTATAATTACCATTCATTTAGAAGGGGCACTAAAAAAAGGCGATTTATATCAATTGTTAAAAGATGTAGGTCTTGCCATGGCTGCAATTATCATTGGTAACAATTCAAAATAAAATTTATGCAAAGGTCCCTGCTGAATATATTCAGCAGGGACCTTTTTGCCTGGAGGCAGCTGTTATTTTCGTTTTAGTTTATTTTTTACGGTTAGATAATCCAGGAAATAAATTACCCTTACTGACAGGCTGTTAAACTGGTTACCTGCAATGGTATTACCCAGGTTTTTTATATAATTTTTTTCAAATTCACGGTTAAAACTTTCTGCAATATCCTTCCACACAATACTGAAAAAGCTACCCTGGGCAAACTGCCAGTTATAAACCATATCCACACTTAAAAAATTATAATTTTGATTTACATTCTTTGTAAACGGAATATCCGGTGTTTGCAGCTTACCAGTAGCATCCAGCTCATAAAACTGTACAGGCCTTACCTTACTCCAGTAATGCCTGGCCCTTAATGTAAGCCCCATACGGTTTGTAAAACTGTATTTAATATTCATAACATTTTCAACAGTGTTTACACTTCTTCTCGAAAAATAAATTACCCGGTTACCGGCAATGGCGGTATCCCCTGCCCAGCCCGACTGATCTTTACTGTTGCTTATATTGATTGAATGATCAACAGAAAACTTACTGCTGAACCGGATTTTCCCGGACAACGTAGATTCTATATTTTTTCGGTGAAACACGCCTCCTGTACCTGCAAAAAGGCTTCCTCCCCAGGAAAGTTTTTTAGCAGAATTACTTTCCCACCAGGCATTAATTCCAATTCTTCCCTTATCCTGAAAAACACGCCCATAATATCGTGGTTCATAAAAATCGTTACGGCCGGGGCCGCCGTTTATATTCATACCGATCCACCAGAGCTTTTTGGTTTGGGCATTAAAATTAATATTGAAGCCTGCACCCTGGTACATCATTTCTTTACGTCGCAGAATATCAATGGGTGAAACCAGCCTGCTGTACCAAAAATTTGTATTGATTCTTTTCTGATTAAACCAGCCACTGGGTTTAATCCAGTTATACCCTGCCCAAACACCCTGGTCCATGGTATTGTTGTTTGTAAAATATCCGAAATCGCTTTTATCATATTTACTATTGTACAATTCCTGCCAGATATTAAAATTAAACCTGCCACTGGTTTTACCAAAATAAATATTGTGGGCATAACCCGTTGTATTCTTCCCGCCTTTACCAATTAAATTACTGAAGCTTACATTACCGCCAACATTCCATTTATTTTTTTTATCATTAAGATCGAACAATGCAGAAGTTACATTAGCATCATAATCATTTCCACTGCGCCAGACATTTGTGTTAACTAAAGAAATACTGCTGTTGTTTTTTAAAGTTTGATCCAATACAAAAACATTATAATTGGTAAGCGGCATATTCACTTCCCGCCTTGTTTCCTTAGTATCAATATCCTGGAATTTAGTGTATTGGTTTTGTGTTATCGCATTTAACAGGCCAATACCCAGGCCTTTTTGAGTACGCCCGCTTATTTTGGTTGCATTTATAATTTTAGCCTGTCCGGGATCTTCAATTATAGTTTCATTCGCCGGCGATGAAAGCCATTTTTTATACCTGGGCTCAACGCCGATCCGCCTGCTGTAAAAAAGATTGCCTTTATTAAATAATTCTGTTCCTTCAGTAAAAAAAGCCCGGTTCTCATTAAACTTTTGTTCAAAAGGTGTGAGATTTAAAACACGGTTATCAGTTTGTACCTGTCCAAAATCCGGGATCAGTGTAATATCTAAAGTAAATGCCTGGTTCAATCCATATTTTACATCCATGCCTCCGTTAAAACTTGTCTTGTTTTTATTTGCAGCTGCGGTACCATCATGGTTTATATAAGTTGAAAAATAAGGCGAGAACTGCAAACGCATCGGTGGTTTAATATGTTCCAGCCCGGTAAATGATCCTTCCTGAGTTAAAAACCCATTTGCATTGGGATCTATTGATTGCCAGAATAACTGTTGCCCGCTTTTTGCCCTGCGCCTTACAATATTTAATCCCCAATCCTGCACATTTTTTTTACCAAACCTGATAGCTGAATAGGGTATAAACATTTCAAATGTCCAGCCATCATTCTGTAATTTTGATTTACTTTCCCAAACAGCATTCCAGCTGAAGTCTTCGCTGTTACCATTTGTATTGGGTGATACTTTTGCATCCCATTGTTCACCCAGCGGTGTAACAAAATATTCAAACCCGTTCAGCTTGTCATTATACGTGTCGAAAATCACTCCTATAAAATCGTTATTACCAAACCCATCACGGCCCGATAATTCAGATGCAATACTGTCTTTATTTTTTTCATGTACATAACCACCCACAAAAATCCCTTCATTATTGTACACAAAATAAACCTGTGTTGCATTATCCGGATTTTCAGGAAGAAATGGAGTTGGCCTCAGGGCAATAAATTTATCGGCTACCGGAGCGTCTTTCCAGGCAGTGTCATCTAAAACCCCGTCAATTTTAATGGTTGAATGAATTCTTTTAGCAGGTAATTGCTTTTTGGCAGTTTGGCTAAATGCGGCTGAAGTTAGCAGTATGCAAAAGCATAATGCTTTAAGTTTAAAACATTTCATGGCTATACTTTATTGGTTTGCGAATACATCATTCATGGCGTAATGATGTGAATACGAATTTAAACGTACCCGCCACAATAAGTGCTACCACTCATCAATGAAAAAAGCTTTTAGGAAATCATTAACAGAAGAATTTAAACAAATAGATCCTTATACAATTGTGCCCCGGGTACCATTGAATATTTTTCAAGGTCTGTAATTCCCTCCGCAGCCAATACCTCTTCATCAATAAAAGTATTACCGGTACAGGAAGTGGATGGCTTTGATAAAATAAAGTATGCGGCATCTGCAATTATATCAACTGTACGGCTCATCCGCATCAGCATTTCGCCACCCAGCAAATTATTTACAGCAGCTGTAGCAATGGTGGTTCGTGGCCAGAGGGCATTGGCTGCTACATTATATTTTTTTAGCTCGGCCGATAGGCCCAGGGCAATCATAGTCATATCATATTTGCTGATGGTATAAGCCAGGTGGTTTTCAAACCATTTCAGATCCATATTGATGGGCGGCGATAAATTTAAGATATGAGCATTTGAACCTTTTTTAAGATGTGGAATACAAGCCCTGCTCATCATGAATGTTCCCCTTACATTGATATCATACATCAGGTCAAAGCGTTTGGGTTCGGTTTGTTCTGTTGGCGTTAAATTTATTGCAGATGCATTATTTATTAAAATATCAATGCCTCCAAATTTTTCTATCGTCTTATCAATTACGTTTTGAATTTGCTCTTCAAAACGTATATCACATTGTACAGCCAATGCCTTACCGCGTGCAGCTTCCATCTCAGCAGCTGCAGAAAAAATAGTGCCGCCCAACTTTGGGTTTTCTTCCACACTTTTGGATGCAATAACAATATTGGCACCTTCTTTGGCCAGGCGTAAACCTATGGCTTTACCAATACCACGGGAGGCACCGGTAATAATTACTGTTTTATTTTTAAAATTCATATGTCATCAGTTCAGGGTTACTTCGTATGTTTTATCTGTATTGAGTGTTTTTGATATTAGGCAGTTGGCTTTTACATCTTCCATACATTCATTAAATTTTTCCTGGCTTATGCCCGGCACTTTTACAGATACCTGCAAATGAGAGTTGGTGATTGAGCCACTGTCTAATGTAATGGTGCAGTTAACTTGTATCACTTCTGCAGTAAACCCTGCTGCATTTAATACAAAGCTCAGCTTCATCGCAAAACAGCCGGCATGGGCAGCAGCAACCAGTTCTTCTGGATTGGTACCAATACCATCGGCAAAACGTGAGTTAAATGAATATTGTATTTGATTTAATACAGTGCTTTGAGTGGTTAAGTGACCTGTACCTTCTTTACCTGTACCGTTCCAAACGGCTGTTGCGTTACGTTTCATGTGTTTAGTTGCCCAAAACCCCTTAAGAAATTTCGCTCTTTAATGGTTGAGGGACTTTTTTAAATGTTAAGATATAAATTATTTGAACGTCATTCTATATTCTTCTTCATTAAAACCTACCAACAATCTTTCATCATACTCCATAACAGGCCTTTTAATGATATTGTTGTTTTCCATCATCAGTTTTATTGCAGCTGATTGATCAACAATTTTTTTTTGCTCCTTTTCACTTAATCCCCTCCAGGAAATACTTCTTTTATTAAAGATGGCTTCCCATCCTTTATTATTACACCATGCTTCCAGTTTTTGCTTTCCTATCCCTTCCTGTTTGTAATCATGAAAAGAAAAAACAACCTGCTTATTTTTTAGCCATGCCATTGTTTTTTTTGTTGTATCACAATTGGGGATTCCATACAGGGTAATTGTTGCCATCTTAAAATTCAGGAAGCCCTGGTTTTATTTTCATAATATTTTCAATATTCTCCATTACCCCGGGTATCAGCAGTATAACTGCATCATGTGCCTTTATCACAGGCAATACCCATTAAATCACCTGCAACCTTATCATTAATTTGTTTACTGAAGCTTACCTGGCTTCTAAATGATAATACACTTAACCGCAAACCCGATTTTACGACACGCCGATACTCCATCTTAGTTTTATGATCTTGTATTTTGATAAAGATACCACTTTGCTTAATTCATGCTTTATTAAAATCTGGTTACAGGAAAGAGTACAGTAATAATTAATAACAAACTGAATTATATTTTGTTTTAAGGTTCTTTAGTCAGTGGGGAATTGAGTATTAGGAACATTAATGATACCAGTTGCCTTTTTTATGTGATACTCCTTAAAATCCTGCCTGGCTTCCATTCCAATGCCATCAAGAATTTGCATTTTAGTACGGATACGAACCGGTTTATCTGTATAAAATTCGTTACCCACTCTATTCCTATCCCACCAAAGTTCATCACAATAGAGTGTATCCCCTTTTATATTAATTACCCGTACACTGTCTTTTAAAAACACTTTGCTCTGCGATTCAAAATATTTTCCATACTGAGCATCAAGCCTGCTTTCCACTTGCCCGGTTTCATTAAAAAAATCTACATGTAAAGTTTTAGGAAATTCAACATAGGGTATATTCTCCTGAACCCTTAACATTAACGGAGATAGCAGTTTTGCTTTTGCTTTACCACCCAACGTATAATTAATATCGGCTTTTATAATTTCTTCAATGCCCAGTCCTTTACTATTCAGTGCTTTGATCTCATCATCGGTGTTTCCGCAGGAAGAAACGAAAACAGAAAATAAAAGCATAGTAGGAATACCGGAAAATAAAAAACTTTTGAACCCGCTGTTAAGCTCAGTATTTTTTTGAAATTTACGGAATAAACTATACGCTGATACTGACATTAAAAAATTGCAAGGATGATAAATAAAGATTCAAAAATAATTTTATTCAGGAGCTGCATTACCGGTATCCGCCACATTGAATACGAACATTCAAAAGTTATACCTGGATTTCATGCTTCACAGCCAGGCCGTTACTGAAATTCCGTATGGTATTACTGGTATTTTTGTTTTTGAAACCAGCGTGCATTCATAGAAATACCAATACTGAACCGGACTATATTTTCACGGAGGTTTGTTTGTTTATTGCCCCTGCTACCGATTTCCAATGCCGTATTTAATACAACATATTCGCCGGTATAGTTGATACGCTTTAATGATGTTAAAGGCATACCTGTACCAACGGTAAATCCATATTCAGGCCTGCTCTTTACGGTATTAACGTAATCGGGGCCATAATAGAACCCTGCCCTGTATTTAACAAAACTGAAATATTTTTTAGCCGGCGTATTATCTTTTGCAGGATAAAATTGCGTTCCTGCCCTAATAACCCAGCTATTTTGAACCTGATCGGTTTGTCCGTAAAACCTGTAATTATTCCAGTTGCTGAACTCAAAATCGGCTCCGTAGATCCAGTGAATGCCCTGGTAACTGAATCCTGCACCAATCATAGCCGGGTATTTAATTGTTCCTTTTTTATCAAGCTCTTCAAATACACTGTCTAAACGAAAAAAACTACCATTGGCATCATAGACAATTGTTTCACGAATAAGATCGTTACTGGCCCGCAGGTTTTGCTGAAGATTACCATATAGCCCTAATCTTATATTTCTTTTTACAATATCATTTCTATCCTTTTCGAGAGCAATATCATATTGGATACCTCCGTTCACAAATAAACCATTAAAAGTTGTTTTATTAGCTGAGTTTGACAAATAATAGGCAACTGAGTCGTTGATAAAAGAAAGCTTTGTACTATAATCCTTACTGCCGAACATATACCCAACATTAAAACCAACGCTAAGGTTTTTTATACGAAGGCCAGTGCCTAAAAAAACCTGGTTAACACCCCCTGTTCCTTCATAAACGGTGTTTAAACTATCAATACCGCCTACAGGTGATGCGTTGGTTTGTATTTTATAATTTATTTTAGTAACCGGCCTTATCCCAAAACTCATTCCCCAACGCATGTCTTTCTTATACATTTTGGGTGTTGCCAGTGGAAATCCCATTTGCATATAAGAAAAATAGGCATTTGCAGAATTATATTTACTTGCCGGTTTTGAACTTTTCAGGGTTCTGAAATCAGCTTCAGCTGCAATATCGAAAATAGTATTGGTGATATTTGCCAGTGAAGCAGGGTTTGTAAAATTCAGGCTTTGATTATCTACCTGCGAAGCAGCTATCCCGCCCATACCCCGGGTAAAAATATTGCGGTTAGGAACAATATCTCCCAAACCATATCTTGAGAACGGAGAGTTTTCCTGTGCTGATACACCCAATTGCAAGCAACAAGCCACAATAAGAATGGATAAAAATTTAGCAGTTGTTAGTTTCACTGAGAGCATACAAACCTTTAAGTAAGAAATTAGAATCGGCAAATATCCTGTTTTTAAGTTGACCGGCAAAATAGGTAGTATCACCCCCGGTTAAAACCACGTTAAAGTTGCTGTATTTAAGGGCATAAGAATCAATGAAACCGTCTATTTCATAGGCTATTCCGGCAATTACCCCGCTTTGCATATTTGTTTTTGTATCATACCCAATTAGTGGAAAATTCCAGTCGGCTTGTACCAAAGGCAGTTTTGCAGTAAAGGTCTGCATCGCCTTAAAGCGCATTTCCATACCAGGCGAAATGCTACCGCCGATAAATTGATGATATTGATTAATAAAATTATACGTGATACAACTACCTAATGCAACTACCAGGTTATTTTTTCCGGGATAAAAATGAACGGCTGCTGCTGAAAGTGCTAATCTATCGGTACCAATGGTCTCAGGTTTACCTACCGGGGTTGTAAAATTTGCTATGGTTAGATGTGAAACTTTATGAAATTTAGAACGGGATGCCAAGAGTTCTTCCATTGCAGTATTGTGATCAACTACCGATGATAATATTGTTTTTTGAGGTTGATGCAGGGCTAATAATTTCTCTATGGTCTCTAAAGTATCATCAGGCAAAACAATTTCTGCCGAAAAATTTTCATTTTCAAATATTGCCGCTTTTAAACGGGTATTACCAAAATCAAAGCAAATGGTTTTTATCATTAAAATCAGTTTTGAAGTCAGGGTATTGGCCCGGACTTATAAAAGTTACCCAGCAATTTTTATCCCCTCAACGCTTACCGGTAATTTCCTGCCCTTAACTATCGAACCCCTTTAAATTTTTAAAATGCCCGTTCAGTTTTATTTTCTTTTTCAGGGATTCCATTTCAGCCAGTACCGGTAAAACTTTTGTAAGATGACGTTTTAAATATTCCTGTCTTTGCAATTCATATAAAAACTCCAGTAATTCGTATTCTTCATGTAAAGAAAGCCCGGCATGATGCGCAACATCATAACTCCACAATTCTTCATCACTTCTTTTAAAATCTTTAACTACGTTCAGCAGTTTATGTAAATTCCTTATCCCTTCAATAACAGCCTGCATTAAATCCCGCTTTCCCTTCAGGTGATTAACTGGATAATGCACAATTGCCCCGCTGTAAAGCTTGTCCGGTAATTCATGTATTGGCTCAAGCATTCTGAAAATCTTCAATCCTTCCGTTTTAATATCCATTTTACCATCTTCATAAAGTTTACTTATTTCCATAACCGCTAGCAGTGTACCCATTTCACTTATTTTTCCATCAATTACCGAAGAGATCCCAAAAGGCTTCTTATTTTCAAAACTTTCTTTAATAAGCTGCTTATAACGGGGTTCAAATATATGCAGGTTTAGCTGCTCGCCGGGGTAAACTACAATACCAAGGGGGAATATGGGAATGAAATTAGTCAATGAAATGTCTTTTAAAATTTAGATTTACTATTCCTGTTTATTTCCTTAAGATACCAATATTTTAAAAAAGTATAACGGGCTGTTGTTTTTGCAATTATAAATCCTTCCGGGCCATCCAAAAAACCCAGCCTGAAAATATAATGCTGTATGAATGCAAATACAGGAGAAAAGTATTGCTTAAAAAAATTCGCTTTTTTCCCCGCCTCATCATATTTTTTTGCATTCATCCGGGCATAATGATCTGTTTTTGCATCATACTCCTGTTGATTTTGAACGGTATAATGAAGAATATTTCCATTTATTTTTGAAATTTTAACAGCAACCGGGAACAGCAGGTTTTCGTGTACAGCTGCATTATTCCATTGCACTTTTTTTCGGTTGAAAAGGCGTATATGTTTGTCAAAACCCCATTCGCCAAACCGTATCCACTTAGTACCAAAAAAGTTTTTAAACCGGAAATTGAATACTTCATTTTCATCCTGTAAACCAAGCTGCAGGATACTTTGCTGCAGTTCTTCATCAATGGCCTCATCAGCATCAAGGCTAAGTATCCAGTCGTTCTTTGCCGCTTCAATACCTTTATTCTTATTGATTCCATACCCTCCCCAACCGGTTTCAATAACTGTAGCATTAAATTGCTTACAGATCTGTACAGTATTATCTGTACTGCCACTATCCACAATCACTATATCATTGCAAACCGTTCGTAAACTCTGCAATGTATTCGCAATTATATGCGCTTCGTTTTTAGTAATGATAACAACTGAGATATTCATCCTGCAAAGAAACAATAAAGAGAAATACAATACCGCTTTAAAGTTTATTTAGGTTAAAGACCTATTTAATTTGGAATTTGAAATTAGAAAATTGAAATTTGTTTAATGTGGCAACAACAGATAGATGAAATTAAACAAGGTAACAGTAAAACGCTGGCCCGCTGTATCAGTTATATAGAAAATGAAGTAAGCGGTTATGATGATCTGTTGCAACAGTTGCCCTCATCACACACCCCTATTATTGGTATTACCGGCCCACCAGGAGCGGGCAAAAGTACCCTGGTTGATGCTTTAATAGGTTTACTGGTACAGGAAGAAAAATCTGTTGCCATATTATGTGTAGATCCTTCATCCCCATTTAATTTAGGAGCCCTGCTTGGCGACCGTATCAGGATGAGTGAATGGTATAATAACCCGAAAGTGTTCATACGGTCCCTGGCAACCAGGGGTTCTTTGGGTGGCCTGCATCCAAAAATTATTGAGATAAGTGATTTGATAAAAACAGCACCGTTTGATTATATTCTCATTGAAACAGTGGGTGTTGGCCAGAGTGAAATTGAAATTGCCGGACTTGCTGATACAACTGTTGTAGTGGTTGTGCCCGAAGCCGGTGATGAAGTACAAACTATGAAAGCAGGGCTAATGGAAATTGCCGATGTATTTGTTGTTAATAAAGCCGACAGGCCGGATGCAGACCTGTTTGTAAAAAATTTACGCTTAATGCTTGCCCCGGCATTTCATAACCATACCATACCGGTGCCGGTAATAAAAACCATTGCATCAAAAAAAGCAGGTATTACTGAATTATTAAAAACAATAAAAGACAATAACAGCCATAAAAAAGATCATGAAAAGCGATGTTGGTTACTGGCAGAAAAAGCCTATTACCTTATTCAGCAAAAAAGAATGGGTGATGTAAACAAGGTTTCTTTAAAAGAAAGTATAAAGACAGCAGGTGATGATTTTAATTTATACCGTTTTATAAAAGATTATTTTTAGTACTTCGCTTCGTTTATTATTTATCCAAGACTGCTGTTCTTACATTTTTTTATTATTTCTCCACCACCGGTAACCTATTACGCCCATTATGGCAAATGGCATCATCATTAAATATAGAATGGCGGCGTTTAATCCCTGTGCAGGTTTTTCACCTAATTGCAGGGCTGTTTTAGTACAAACAGCACATTGGCCAAATACAGGCACTGTATAGGCTGTTATTAAAAACAAAATTAATACTATGTTGAAAAAAAGTTTCATAGCTGGATACAAAGTTAAGGCAGCTGAAGCTATTTGAGTAAAATGTTTAACAGAAAATAAAGAACTAAATTGTAAATAAGAATAAAGATGTTTTTTAATTTTACATAAAATAAACTGAGCTATGTTGAAGTCATTTGTACCTGTATTTATATCTTTACTGTTTTATGCTGATGCCGCTGCCCAGCCATACAATAATGCTGCTTTGTTTTACAAAAAAGGCATAGATTTTAAAAACAAAAATATGTTTCCGGAGGCCATGACGGCTTTTAAAAAAGCAATAACACTGAATAAAAAATATGATTCAGCCTATGTTGAAATTGGACAGATAGACCTGAGGAACAATAACCCGGAAAGCGCTTTAATCAATTTTAGTAAGGCAATCGCCATTAATCCTGAAATGACCGATGCCTATATTGCACTTGGTAAATTTTACAGGGATGTAAAACCAAATTACGATTCTGCCATCCTGTTTTATAAAGCTGCCATTAAAATAGACAGTACAAATAAAGAGTCGTTTTACAGCCTTGCCTGGTGTTATAATGCCAAAACTGAATATGAAAATGCCATCCCTTATGGCATAAAAGCATTGGAGATAGATAACAGCTACAGACCTGCATATAGCGAACTGGGCCATGCATACCGCAGGGCTCAAAAATTTGCAGATGCCATTGTACAGTTTAAAAGAAACATAGCTGTTTCCCTGGTTGACCTACCTATGTTTTATGCAGGCTTATGTTACACAGAATTAAAAGATAAAGAAGGGGCACTTGAACAGTATGAAGCACTTAAAAAAATAAATGAAAGGCTGGCTTCCTCACTGAAGAAAACAATTGATAATATGAAATAACATATAAGTCGGTACTTTTTTTGGGCAATGAAAATATGTCTTTTCCGTTAATATACCCAATGGCAGGTATTGTAAAACCGAAAACAACTTATTACTTTACACAAAATCATTACTTATGCTAAAACAAATATTAATAACTTCATTAAGTTTACTTATTATAAATTTTAGTACAGCCCAAACTTCTACTACCGCTGTTGACCACTATAATGCCGGGGAAAAACTTAAGGATGCAAAAAAGATTATTGAGGCAATTGAGGAATATAAAAAAGCTATTTCCATAAACCCGGATTATAAAGCAGCATTATATAAGATCGGTTGGTGTTTTAATGATTTGGAAAAATATAATGATGCAATACCGTACCTGAAAAAAGCAATTCAGGTTGACGAAAAATACGTTAATGCCATTACTGAACTTGGCTATAGTGATTATGCATTACAAAATTATGATGATGCGCTTGTACAATTTAAAAAATCTATCGCCATTGAAAAGACCGAACTAAATATTTATTATGCCGGGTTATGTTATGTGGGAAAAAAGCAAAATACTGAAGCTTTAAAAATGGTTAATGCCTTAAAACTTATGAAATCAGATTACGCAGAAAAGTTGCAGAAATTGATTGACGGTTTATAAATCCTTTATTTCAGATACAATAGTTGAATTATAAAATATTTCCTGGTCAAAAAATTTAGGTTCTGTAACATAGGCATTCAGCTCAGCTTTCATGATTGTTGTACTTAACAGATCATCGGCACGGTAAACAAGAGGTGTTTGGTTGGCCAATAATTTTTTTGCCCCCTGCAATGTAACCGCATAGGCATGTGTACAATCATGGAATCCTGCTTTTTTTAAATGCTTACTGTAAGGTTTTGGTAAAAGGTTGCAAACCATTTGATAGGTCCAGGTCATTAAGCCAAAAGCACTGAATATCTTGTAAAAGAATTGTTTGAATTTTAATCCGGTTGTTACCTGTTCATGTTTTAAATATCCCAGGTAAACCAATTCCCAGTTTTGTGGGAGCTCTTCCATGGCTGCCGGTAATTCGTTCATATTTTCAGTTATTGGCAGCACATCATCTTCCAGGATCAACACTTTTTCCCAGTTATTTTCAATGATGGTTGCATATAAATTGCGGTGGGATAAGGAACAGGCTATTTCCCCTAAATTTAACGCTTTGCCCTGCCGTTGAAGCTTTTTAGCCCTTTGTTCATCATAGGTTCCATCTGCTATTACTTCGTCATAATTCAATTTAAGTTTATCGGCTCCCCAAAAAAATTCAAATAGTAAACCTGCTAAACTTTGTTTTACCCTTTCATGCCTGGCGGTAAAACGGGGTACAGATACCACCAGTATCTTATCGAAATATTGCAGCAGGTAATTGGTAATGTTGGGTGGAATATTCAAAACACAGTTTTAAATTAATTCATTGTTGGTAAAAATGATATTTTCTCCTTTAATTGAAAATGAAAAATCATACTTACCTATTGCATTAAAAACAGATCTGGAACAACCGGGTTTCAATGCGTCATGTAATTCAATTATTAAAATTTTTGTTTTTGGAAGCCAGGTTTCAAAATTTTCTTCAAACACTTCTTTTTCTGAGCCTTCTATATCCAATTTTAAAATATCAATTTTAGGGAAGTTAAATTCAGCCATTAAATTAAATATCCCTACAGCTTTTATTGCTGTTGCATCTTCATGATCAGACTCTGTTACAGTAAATGCATTGCAACCAACTTCTGAGTCAATGATTTTTATATAGGTATTGCTTTTCCAAATACCCCGCTGTATACCCGTAATATTTTTATACCCATTTATATTGTTTTTTAGTATTTTATAATTTTCCAAATCCGGTTCAATGCTTATAACTGTGGCATTAGGGTACTTAGATGCAAAAAAGCAAGCCGTTAAACCAATATTGCCCCCCCCGTCAATTATATATTGAGGATAAAAGGGCACTTCAATATTATATGTTTCTTTTAATACCACTTCTTCAAAAGTTGCATAATCAAAAGGATTGTCCCTCATAAAAAAAGGTTTCAACAGATTATAACTGTTTAAATTGGAAAGCTGGCCTTTCTTTAGTTTTATATAAAAAGAAAGTGCTTTAAAAAAGCCTAAGCGTTTATGCAGATTTGAAAACCTGGACATATTCTGAAATAATGATTTAATTTAGTTGCGAAACTACAATTAGTAAGCAGTTCATTAAAATATTATTTATGCGCCAAGCTATGCCCCGTTTAAAAGGAGTTACAATTAAAAAGAAAAACCCGGATTATATACATCTTTATTTTTTAATGAAAGATATAAAAGATGCCCTGAATAAATATGCTAAAAATGATTTTTTAGATCTGGGTTGCGGTAATAAACCTTATAAAGATTGGTATCAGCCATTAACAACATCCTGTACGGGTTGTGATGCTGTACAAAGCAGTGAAAATGTAGTTGATACCATTTGCCTAGCTTCTGAACTGCCTTATTCTGATGAATCTTTTGATACTGTATTTTCCACGCAGGTACTGGAACATGTATTTGAACAACAGGAAATGATCAATGAATCATATCGTGTACTTAAAAAAAACAGTTACATCATTCTCACTGTTCCTTTTACATGGGAACTGCACGAAGAGCCTTATGATTATTTTAGAGTTACTAAACATGGTTTAAAGGAAATGTTTGAGAAAAGTGGTTTTGAAATAGAAAATATAAAAGCTAATGGAGGAAAATGGGCAGCTATGTTTCAAATGATAATAAATACTGTTTACTCAACATTCAAATACAAAACATTAAAATCAAAATTACTAAAGATTATTTTTTTAGAATTAAAATTTACATGGCTTATCAATCAATTTGCCGTTTGGACAGATAAACGGCACTTTGATGATTTATGGACATTAAACTATATTATTGTTGCAAAAAAGAAATAAATGAGGTCTGTTTTCTTTTTATCACTAATGAATGGCAGTGCATGGGGTGGCAGTGAAGAAGCCTGGTATTGTACTGCACTATGGATGTGCAGGCAGGATTATAAAATTGGTATTGGATGCTTTGATTGGGAAGAAAAACATTACCGGATCAACAAATTGAAAGAAGCAGGTTGCAGCGTTTATTTATTGCCAAATAAAAAAGGGGTTTTTAAAAAATGGACGATAAAAAAAGTGCTTAACGCCATCCCTTTTCAGCAATATAACCTTATATTAATAAATCAGGGTGGCTGGGAAGAAGTGTTGCATGCGCCATTCAGTAATCTTTACAAGCAACTTTCCAATTACATTATCCTAAATCACAATTATAATGAAAATGCCGTATTGTCTATTAATAAACAGCAATTGCTGCAATGCTGGTTGTCTGATGCTAAAATGAATTTTGGTGCTGCTGATAAAATATTTGATGTTATTGAAAAAAAATTCAAGATCCACATTGATAAAAAGGCAACACTTATTAACCCAATTACTTTTAAGCCCGAAACAGCTGCAAGCCCCTATCCTGCATTTACAAACGCACCCTTTATATGGGTAATGCTTGCAGAGCTGGATGCCTCACGTAAAGCACAGGATATTTTGATTCAGGCCTTGTCTTCAACAAAATGGGCAGCAAGAAACTGGCAGTTACATTTGTATGGTAAAGGAAAAGATACGGCCATGTTGGAAAAACTGATTCAGAAATCGGACCTGAAAGCTAAAGTCTTTTTGAAAGGATTTACAACCAACATAAAACAAACGCTGCAGGATTGCCATTTGCTTTTGCAATGTACCCGTATTGACGCTATGCCTATAACTGTGGTGGAAGCTATGGCTATGGCCAGGCCTTGCGTTGTAAGCCAGGTTGGCGATATGCCTGTTTGGGTTGAAGATGGAGTAAATGGGTTTGTTTGCAATGAAGTGACTGTGCAGGGTATTGACGAAGCACTGGAAAACTGCTGGCAGCAAAAACACAATTGGGAGGCAATGGGTAAAAATGCTTTTGACACTTTCATAAAAAAATATCCGCAACCTTATGAAGAAAAGATTGCGGAAATTTTAAATCGATTTATCGCTTAATTGAATGTATTGTTAAGCCGGTTCAGATTTCATTTGCTTTGAAACCTTATTTCGTTCGTTCTCATCTAATATCACCTTACGCATTCGAATGCTTTTGGGTGTTACTTCAATACACTCATCCTGCTGTATATACTCCATGCACTCTTCCAGCGTCATTAATATCTTTGGTGCGGCACGGCTTGCATCATCACTGCCACTTGCCCGGTGATTTGTTAATTTTTTTGGCTCCGTAGCATTTACATTCAGATCACCCGGCTTAATATGCTCAGCAATGATCTGGCCTGCGTAAACCTCTTCTCCCGGATCAACAAAGAATCTTCCTCTGTCCTGTAATTTATCAATGGAGTAACCTGTTGTTCTTTCTGTATTTTTCGATAATAAAACACCATTACTTCTGCCGGGAATATTTCCTTTCCAGGGTCGGTAATCGGTAAAGCGGTGAGCCATTACAGCTTCCCCGGCTGTGTTAGTGAGCATATTGCTACGTAAGCCTATCAATCCTCTTGAGGGAATATCAAATTCCAGGTGCTGCATTTCACCCTTACTTTCCATGATCAACATTTCACCTTTGCGTTGGGTAACCAGGTCAATTACTTTACCACTGTATTCCCCGGGAACATCTACTACCAGGTTTTCATAAGGCTCACATTTCTTACCATCAATTTCTTTAACTAAAACCTGTGGATTGCCTACAGTTAATTCAAACCCTTCTCTGCGCATGGTTTCTATTAAAATACCCAGGTGCAAAATACCCCTGCCATAAACAAGGAAACTATCAGCACTTTCCGAATCCTCTACACGAAGCGCCAGGTTTTTTTCAGTTTCTTTCATCAACCGGTCTCTCAAATGCCTGGAGGTTACAAATTTTCCTTCTCTTCCGAAAAAAGGTGAGTTGTTGATGCTGAACATCATACTCATGGTTGGCTCATCAACACTGATCACCGGTAATGCTTCCGGAAATTCTATATCACAGATCGTATTACCAATATTAAATTCATCCAAACCAACAATTGCACAAATATCACCTGCACTTACTTCTGTAGCCTTCTTTTTACCAAGTGCTTCAAAAGTATACAGTTCCTTCACTTTCATTTTCTTTATTTCACCTCCAGCCTGTACCAATGCAATTTGTTGCCCTTCTTTAACAGTACCTCTGGCAACCTTACCTACTGCAATCCGGCCTAGAAATGAAGAATAATCCAATGAGGTGATCTGCATTTGAGTAGGGCCTTCATTTACGGTTGGTTCAGGCACATGTTCTAAAATAGCATCCAATAACGGGAAAATATTATCGGTTTCAGTAAGGGAGGTATTCATCCAGCCATTTTTACTGCTGCCATAAATAGTAGGAAAATTCAACTGCTCTTCAGTAGCATCCAGGTTAAAAAATAATTCGAAAACGGCATCATGCACTTCATCAGGACGGCAGTTTGCCTTATCAACCTTATTAATAACCACAATCGGATGCAATCCTAAATGCAAAGCTTTTTGTAAAACAAAGCGGGTTTGAGGCATAGGGCCTTCAAAAGCATCTACCAACAACAACACCCCATCAGCCATTTTTAATACACGTTCAACCTCACCTCCAAAGTCACTGTGACCCGGGGTATCAATAACATTAATTTTTATGTCTTTGTAAATAACTGAAACGTTTTTACTGAAAATGGTGATCCCTCTTTCTCTTTCAAGGTCGTTATTGTCCATGATCAATTCACCGGTTTCCTGGTTATCACGGAAAATATTTGTACTGTGCAGGATCTTATCTACCAGTGTTGTTTTACCATGATCTACGTGGGCAATTATTGCGATGTTTCTTATATTCATTTTATATTAAGCTTTTAGCCCTTAGCTGCAAGCTTTTAGCAAACACAATGGCTTGTGACTAATAGCTAACAGCCAGTTGCTGTTTTTGAGGGCGCAAAGGTACGCTAAATTGGCCGGATAGCAAGGTTATTAGTGAATAAATATGGCAAAGGATTACTTTTAAGCACATAAAGGTATTAACACTAAATTCTACTCCTTATGTATGATATCAGAAAGATCGGAATCAGGAAACGTATTGCTTTAATAGCACATGACAATAAGAAAGCTGAGCTCATTGAGTGGGCCCTTTATAATAAGACCGTATTGGCAGGCCATGACCTTATTGCTACCGGTACTACCGGAAGACTGCTTGAAAAGGAATTGGACCAGGCAGTAAAAATAATGCTCAGCGGCCCGTTAGGCGGCGACCAGCAAATTGGAGCTATGATCGCTGAAGGAAAAATTGATGTACTGGTATTTTTTTGGGACCCAATGGAAGCACAGCCGCATGACAGTGATGTAAAGGCATTGCTGCGCCTGGGTGTTGCCTGGAATATTTTGTTGGCTTGCGACAGGGCCACAGCTGATTTCATATTCACATCGCCACTGATGTATCAGGAGTATGAAACACAAATACCCGATTACAGCAATTATTTAAAAAGAAAAGTTATTATACCCTGATGTATATCTTTCTTTTGTCTAAAAGTAAACCAACTAACCAGCATAGAAGCATAAAAATTACCGCAAATAAAAACGAGCCAAGGTATTCGCCAGTAAACAGAAAGATATTATTGTAAATCCATTGGTAAAAAGTCGTTTTACCATCTGTTGTGAAAAAGAATAACAATATAACCGCTAATTCAGATAGCAGGTAGATAAACAATGGGTTTCGGCCAAATACTTCAAAAAAATAGGTCCAGCCCGTTTTTCCCTTGAAGTTGATAATGTAAATAATAGCAGCAATAATTATACAATCCAATCCAATATTAAGCAGTACAAATGAACTGGTCCACAATTTTTTATTAATGGGGAAATTAAGCCCCCAGCAATAAGCTAGAAAAACCAATAATGCACCTGAAAGCAATAAAACAGTCAGACTTTCGAAACTGATACCTTTTAGTTTAATATATCGTCCTGCTATAAAGCCTGCTATTACATTGGCAATTGCAGGTAATGTACTCAGCAATCCTTCCGGATCAAATGCTATCCCTTCGCCATGATACAAATGCTTTTCTCCTAAAAGCCATTTATCAATACGCAAAACTGCATTGCCCTCTAAACTCATTGGGTCTGCAGAATTGCTTAATGTATACAGTAAAAACCAGTAAGCAATCAAGAATACTGCGCCAAGTATGATAACTGTTCGTTGTTTAAAATAATAAATTAACAATGCAGCAATGCCATAGCAAAGGGCAATTCTTTGTAACACCCCAAAAACTCTTGTTGATTCAAATGGAAAAAGTATGATATTCCCTGAAGTATCTTTTTGCATAAAAGGAAACCAGTACATCAGGTATCCTAATAAAAAAATGATCATTGTTCTTTTTAAAATCTTCCATAATACCTGGCTTTGCAGTAATGTTTCCCATTTGGGCATAACAAAACTCATAGCATTGCCAACGGCAAATAAAAAAGAGGGAAACACTAAATCAGTAGGGGTAAATCCGTTCCATTTTGCATGCAGCAGGGGCGAAAATGTTGTAGCACCATTACCCGGGGTATTCACAATTATCATAAAGCAAATGGTCATTCCTCTAAATACATCTAAGGCAGTAAACCGTTGAGGGGCAGTCATCATATAAATTGCAGTAAGATTACAAAATAGTCAATTTTTATTTGTTAAAGAAGCATTTCTAACTTTATAGGCTGTTTATTCAGATTCACTAACCCTGGTATTTGGAAAGCAGAATGGTATTGACCTGAAAAATGCCATATACTTAATAATGTTACATTACTTTCCTGTACAATTAATGGGTAGAATAATAAACATGTAACGGTATTTATGTTTAAAACAGGAAATCAAACCGGTGGCATGTGTAAAATTATATTAACACCGTTTTATTGTCATTCTCTATTAAATTGGCTACTTTTATTTTTCATACTTAAACAATGCTATAATGAAAAAAATACTATTTGCTGCTTTAATAATGGTATCAATAAATAAAGCGAATGCCCAGTCAAAATTTGATGCTTTACAGTTAACTCCACAACAACCCAAAGCGGCACAAACAGTTAATTTTAAATTTAATACCAAACTTTCATCTTTAATTGATGAGAAGAAAGTTGATATACTGGTTTACCTGTTCAGTAAAAACGGTTACAAAATTTTAGAGCCCAAAATAGTACAAACCGGAACAGTGTATTCCGGCAATTTTAAATTAGACAGCAATACTTCCTGCATTGCTTTTGGTTTTTCGGCCAAAGAAAATAAAGTAAAAGACAATAATGCAGGCGATGGTTATATAGTGCCGGTTTATACAGAAAATAACCAACCCGTAACAGAATATTATGTTTGGGCCGGAAGGATTTATAGCGGTTATGGCGAGAATTTGTTTGGCATGAAAACAGTTACAGATAAAAACCTTGCTTTACTGGAAGAGGGTTTAAAACTGAATTCCGGAGCTAAAAATGATATAAATTATTTATCATCTTATTTAGCTGCCATCAATACTGTAAAAAAGAAAGAAGGTGAACCGCTTATACTCGGGCAGTTAAAAAACATTGCAGATAAACCGGAAATTTTGGAAGCCGATTATAATATTTTAACGCAGTGGTACACTCGTTTAAAAATGAAAAGTACAGCAGATTCTTTTACGCATATCTTGAAAGAAAAATATCCTGATGGCAGATGGAAAAGAAATGAAATGTCGGGTGCCATTAATAAAGGCAAAGATGCTGAATCTAAAAAAGCAGCTTTTGATGCATTTGTAAAAGCATATCCACCAAAAGAAGAAGATAAATCCTCAATCAATTTTTACAGAGGCATTGTTGCCTCAGCCTATCTTCAGGAAAAAAATGCTGACGTTTTTAGATCCATGGTAAAAGACATGCCCATGGCCGAGAAAGCAAGTTTATATAATAACGTGTCCTGGGGTATGGTAAAATCAAAAGAAAATCTAGCGGAAGCTAAATTAATGAGCTATGAAGCTACAGCCTGGGCAAAAAAGGAAATGACAAATCCATCTGAAAAGAAACCGGACTATTCTACAAAAAAGCAATGGGATAAACAGCGTAAAAACCAATATGGCATGTTTGCCGATACCTATTCTTTTATACTGTATAATCTGGGCGAGTTTAAAAATGGCTACGCATATGCTAAAGAAGCTGCGCAAATTAATGAGTTTAAAAATGCAGAATATAATGAGCGTTATTGCCAGTTAATGGTAAAAATTACTGCACCTGCATTGGCTAAAAAGGAAATTGAAAAATTTATAAAAGACGGGGTTGCCTCTTCAAAAACCAAAGAATTATTAAAAGACCTTTATATTGCAGAAAAAAAATCGGATGAGGGTTACGATGATTATTTAGCAAAACTTGAAAAGGCAGCCAAAGAAAAAAAGAGATCAGAACTTGCCAAAACAATGATCAATGAAGAAGCACCTAAATTCAATTTAAAAGACCTTGATGGAAACGATATAAGCCTGGTTGGATTAAAAGGAAAAGTGGTGGTAGTAGATTTTTGGGCTACCTGGTGCGGCCCCTGCATTGCTTCTATGCCGGCCATGAGAACGGCTCAGGAGAATTTAAAAATAAGGGATGATGTGGCTTTTCTATTTGTGGATACCTGGGAATCGGTTGAAAATAAAAAACAGAATGCTGCTGATTTTATGAAAAAGAACAATTATCCTTTTCATGTTTTATTAGATGATGCTGATAAGGTTGTAGCTGATTTTAAAGTAAGTGGCATTCCTACTAAATTCATTATTGACAAAACCGGAAACATCCGTTTTAAAAGTATTGGTTTTGGTGGTAATGATGATGCCTTAATAGATGAAGTGAGTATGATGGTTGAAATGGCATCTGCCGATATGCCGGTAAGAAAGTATGTGAAATAATTTTTTCAATAAAGAAAACAAGTTTAACGGACTGTATATTTTACAGCCCGTTTTTTAAAATATGAACAATAAGGAATTACTGGTACCAAATATTTTCATTTGTATGGTAATGGATGCAATTGGTATGGCCAGTTATTTTATCCCCGCAATGGGCGAATTTGCCGATGTAGTATGGGCCCCCATCTCCGGATTTTTGTTTTTTATTCTTTTTGGAGGCAGGTTGGGTATGCTGGGTGGCGTACTTAATTTTTTAGAAGAGATCATTCCTTTTACAGATATTATTCCCTCTTTTACCATCGCCTGGTTTATCAGAAAACAGGAAGTTGATAAATGAATAAACAAAATTTGACTTAAGCTTTTGTAAATTGCATACCTGCAAATATGCCATTTCAACTTCATGCACCATATTCACCTGCCGGCGATCAGCCGGATGCAATACGCCAGCTAACGGAAGGCATCTTGAATGGAGAAAAGTACCAAACACTTTTAGGTGTTACCGGCAGCGGTAAAACTTTTACAATGGCCAATGTGATACAGAACGTGCAACAGCCAACACTGGTCATCACCCATAACAAAACACTGGTGGCTCAATTATATGGCGAGTTCAAACAGTTTTTCCCGGAGAACGCAGTTGGCTATTTTGTTTCTTATTATGATTACTACCAGCCTGAGGCCTACATGCCTGTTAGCAATACGTACATTGAAAAAGATCTGAGTATTAATGAGGAACTTGATAAACTGCGCCTGCAGGCAACGGCGCAATTATTAAGCGGCCGGAGGGATATCATTATTGTTGCCAGCGTAAGTTGCATTTACGGTATGGGTAATCCTACCGATTATGAAAATGGTATCATCCGTATTCAGCAAAGGCAGGTCATTTCCCGCCAGGGATTTTTACATGCCCTCGTAAATTCTTTGTACAACAGAAGCGAAGGCGATTTTTCCAGAGGCACATTCAGGGTTAAAGGTGATACCATCGATATTAATTTACCCTATGTTGATTTTGGTTACCGCATTACTTTTTTTGGAGATGAAATAGAAACCATCGAAACACTGGAACTCAGCAGTGGAAAGCGTATCAGCAGTGTTGAAAATGCAGCCATCTTTCCGGCAAATTTATATGTAGCCCCTAAAGATGTACTGCAGCAGGTAGTACATGAAATACAGGATGAAGTGGCTGCACAGGAAACCTATTATAAAAACTCGGGGAAATATATTGAAGCACAGCGCATTAGTGAACGGGTAAATTACGATCTTGAAATGATACGTGAATTGGGTTATTGCAGTGGTATTGAAAACTATTCCCGTTTTTTCGACAGAAGAAAACCAGGTACAAGGCCCTTCTGCCTGCTGGATTATTTTCCTAAAGATTTTTTATGCATTATTGATGAAAGTCATCAAACCATTCCACAGGTTAGCGGAATGTATGGCGGCGACAGAAGCCGGAAACTGGTTTTGGTTGATTATGGATTTCGTTTACCGTCAGCATTAGATAACAGGCCGCTGAATTTTAACGAGTTTGAAACATTGCTGAACCAAACTATTTTTGTTTCGGCAACGCCCAGCAAATATGAACTGGAAAAATGCGAAGGTGTTGTGATTGAGCAGGTGGTCAGACCTACGGGATTGTTAGATCCGCCGATTGAGGTCCGCCCTTCAATCAACCAGATTGATGACCTGCTGGATGAAATTGATAAGCGCATTAAAAAAGGTGACCGGGTGTTGGTAACCACACTTACCAAACGTATGGCCGAAGAAATGACCAAATACCTGCACCGTATTGACATAAAATGTAAATACATACACAGTGAAGTGGATACGCTGGAAAGAATTGAAATACTCCGGGAGTTACGGCTTGGAATAATTGATGTGCTGGTAGGTGTAAACTTATTAAGGGAAGGATTGGATCTGCCCGAAGTTTCGCTGGTTGCTATTTTAGATGCCGATAAAGAAGGTTTTCTCCGTAATGAAAAAAGCCTGACTCAAACAGCCGGCCGGGCTGCCCGTAATGTTGATGGGCTGGTTATTTTTTATGCAGATAAGATGACCGACAGCATGCAACGCACCATTGACGAAACCAACCGGCGCAGGGAAAAGCAGGTTGCTTTTAATATTGAATATAATATTACGCCCACTACCATTATTAAAAGCACGGAACAGATCTTTGCCCAGGGGTCGGTACTGGATGTAAAAGGTTATGACCCCTCAAACCCTTATTCCATTGCCCCTGATGAAGATCTGGTAACCGTTGCAGCAGAGGACCAGGCTGTTTATTCAACCATTCCTCAATTGGAAAAAGCAATAATCAAAATCAAAAAAGAAATGAATAAGGCAGCCAAAGATCTGGACTTTATGGAGGCTGCCAGTTTGCGGGATGAGATGTTCCGGATGCAGAAGAATTTAGAAGATATGAAAGCAGGCTGATAATAATTATTCCCCCTCTGATGGCTACCAGTCATTTCCAAAAGGATCCTTAAACCCATAAGATTGCTGCGCTGGCTCCATAACAGATACGGCTCCGGCTGCCATGGCATTATACTGTTATATTAGGGAGAAATTTCAATAATGCTGTTTTCGTAAAAGGTACATAATTCTTTAAAATAATTTACTATCTTAACCCTCCGTTAGTAATAAAACTTAATTAATATGACAACAATAGCTCTTTACAATTTAAAAGGTGGAGTAGGTAAAACTGCCAGTTGCGTAAATTTTGCTTACCTGGCTGCAGCCGATGGTTATAAAACTTTATTATGGGATATTGACCCCCAGGGATCATCATCCTTTTATTATAAGGCCAAACCCAAAACCCACCCCGGTATTAAAAAACTGATTACCAAAGATGCCGACCTGGAGAGTGCCATCTTAAGCACCGATTTTGAATTATTGGATGTTATACCTGCCGATAACAACAGCAGGAGTTTTGATATTATGCTGGAAGAAATGAAGGGCAACAAAAACCGATTAAAAACGGTTTTAAAACAGCTGGATAAGGAATATGATTTTGTTTTTATTGATTGCCATCCGGGATTTAGTGCTTTAAGTGAAAACATTTTTAATGCAGCTGATATCGTGTTGATGCCCGTTATTCCTTCAACCTTGTCTATCCGTACATATAACATGGTGAAAGATTATTTTAAAGAAAAGGACCTTGACATCAGTAAAATGATGTGCTTTTTCACCATGACCGATCTGCGTAAAAACATGCATAAGGAGATCATGGAAGAATTGTATAAAGACAAACGTTTCTTCCAGAATTATATTCCTTATTTAAGCGATGTGGAAAAAATGGGAATCCACAAAGCACCTATTATGGAATTTGCCAACAGCAGCTATGCTGCCAGCTGTTACCGGGAATTGTGGATGGAAATAAAGGAAGGTGTACTGGAATAATTCAGTTTAAAAATATTTAATTAGTTTTGCCCCTTATGAAAAGAGAATTAAACAGTTGGTTCAGTCCCGCACTGCAAAAAGATATGCCTATTGTAACTTATGGCGATTACGGCACTGCCATTTTATTTGTACCTACTGCAGCAGCAGATTACCTGGAGTATGAAAGGTTTCAAATGATGGAAACCCTGGCTCCTTATATTAATGGTGGTAAGATAAAAGTTTTTTCAATCAACAGTATCAATAACGAAAGCTGGCTTAATAAAAAAATGGATGGTGCACATAAAGCCATACGCCAAAACCAGTTTAACGAATATGTCTTTAATGAGGTTGTTCCATTTATAAAATACAGCACCTCCGGCGAAACCAGGATAATTACCTGTGGTGCATCCTTTGGTGCATTACACAGTATGAACCTGTTTTTAAAACGCCCGGATATCATCAACGGCGTGATTGCCATGAGTGGGGTTTACAACCTGTCTGAATATACGGATGGCTATTTTGATGACCAGGTATATCTCAATTCGCCCCTGCATTATATAAAGAACCTTGAAGATCATTCCATTTTAGAACAGATCCGGAAAAGCCCGAATGTTCATATCCTAACAGGTAGTGGGTCCTACGAAGATCCTGATGCTTCCAAAGCCTTTGCAGGATTGCTTTACAGTAAAGGCATCAATTACGAACTGGATGTTTGGGGCGAAGAATGGAAGCATGACTGGCCAACCTGGAGGGCCATGTTACCGGTTTATATGGAAACCAGGATCTGATTTTTCAAGTTTATTACACAATAATATAAGTGCTTTTACAGTTTAGTAAGAAACCCCTAAATACTAAACAGTGAAAAACCCCTTACTGCTTTTCACACTTAAGTGTACTGTAATTCTATATTTTGCCGCTTGCACCGGTATTGGAGATTATACTTCCAAAGTAACTGCAACACCTCATGTAACTAAAGGAACCTGGAAACTAAACCTTTATAGTACTTCCAATAAAGACCAACCGGATGACCTGGCCGGTTATACTTTTACTTTTGACCCCCGTGGAAAAATAAAGGCCAGTAAAGATGGAAGGGTAATAACCGGTAATTGGTCGGAAGATGAAATTTCAAAAAGAATGACCATTAATCTCGACACGAATGACCCCTCATTGTTAAAGCTGAATGATTATTGGCATATTTATTCTATTTCGAATACCGGTGTAAGTCTTCAAAATACTGATAACCCTTCTTCCGGCAGGTTACTGATAACCAGCCTGTAATAAAAATAGTTTCTATTATTTGCGTTTAATGAACTTGAAAAGCTGTTCCGTAACCGGAGTGGCTTTTTAAGTTATTAAGATGAAGTTGATTGGCGGGCAGATTTGTTTTACTTTTATGCCATGCCAAAAAAATTATTTTTATTAGATGCATTTGCACTGGTTTTTCGTGCTTACTATGCACTCATTCGCAACCCACGTATTACCAGCAAGGGAAGAAATACCAACGCCCAGTTTGGATTTACCAATACCATTATTGAGCTGATCAAAAATCAAAATCCATCCCATATGGCTGTGTGTTTTGATACGCATGCGCCTACTGAAAGGCATACCGATTTTGCCGATTACAAAGCCAACCGACAGGAAACACCCGAAGACATTTTATCAGCTGTGCCGGATATTAAAAGGATCATTGAAGGGCTGAATATTCCTGTAATTGCTATTGACGGTTACGAAGCCGATGATGTAATTGGGGCTTTGGCTAAAAAAGCAGAAAAGGAAGGTTATGAAGTGTATATGGTTACGCCTGATAAAGATTATGGACAGCTGGTTTCTGAAAATATAAAAATTTATAAACCCCCCTACCAGGGCGGAAAATTTGAAATACTGGGGCCCAGGGAAGTTTGTGAAAAATGGGATATTGAAAACGTAAGCCAGGTTATAGATATTTTAGGTATGATGGGGGATGCTGTTGACAATATTCCGGGCATTAAAGGAGTGGGAGAAAAAACAGCAGCCAAATTATTGAAAGAATATGGCACACTGGAAAATGTTTTAGCCAATGCAGATAATATAAAAGGTTCCATTGGAGAAAAAGTAAGGGCTGGAAAAGAGGTTGCCCTGTTGAGTAAAAAATTAGCCACCATTATCATAAATGTGCCGGTTGAATTTCATGAAGAAGATTTTCTGATAAAAGAAATGAATAGGCCCGCCCTTAAACAAATTTTTGAAGAGCTGGAATTTAAAACATTGGGCAAACGTATCCTGGGTGATGATATAGAGGTAGCTACTGAGGTATGGAACCATACTGCTGAATCTAAAGTAAAAAACCCGCAAAGCGGGCAGATGGACCTGTTTGGAAATATCATTGAACTACCCGAATCCCCGACGGCGGTTGCAAGCCCCGAAGGTGGTTTAGAAGAAACGCCTGCCGCAACTAAAAACATCAACAACACGCCTCATAATTATATTTTGGCCGATACAGAAAACCGGATTAAAGAATTAACCAATAAACTAATTACCGAAAAGGAGATTTGTTTTGATACCGAAACTACCGGCATCGATCCCAATGATGCCGAATTGGTAGGATTAAGTTTTTCGGTAAAACCAGGCGAAGGGTACTATATTCCTTGTCCGGCTGATAGAGCGGCATGCATTAAACTATTAAACAGCTTTCAACTACTTTTCAACGATAGGGATAAAACCTGGATCGGCCAGAATCTTAAATACGATATGTTGATACTGAAATGGTATGGCTTTGAATTGTTGGGAAATACTTTTGATACCATGCTGGCGCATTATGTTATTGAGCCAGATGGTAAAAGCAGTATGGATGCATTAAGCGAAAAATATTTGGGTTACGAGCCGGTACATATTGAAGAACTGATCGGCAAAAAAGGAAAGGGGCAGGGAAACATGAGAGACGTGGAGCCGGAAAAAATAAAAGATTATGCCGCTGAAGATGCTGACATTACTTTACAATTGAAAAATATTTTTCTTCCGAAGCTGAAAGAAAGGGAAGTTGAAAAAGTTTTTTTTGAAGTGGAGAACCCATTGGTAAAAGTGTTAACCGCAATGGAATTTGAAGGCATACGGATTGATGAAAGTTTTTTAAATGAATACTCAAAGGAACTGGAGAAAGAAGCAAAAGTTGCAGAAGAAAGTGTGTATGCACAGGCTGCTGTGCGTTTTAATTTAGCTTCTCCAAAACAATTGGGTGAAGTGCTGTTTGATAAAATGCAGATCGATCCAAAGGCAAAAAAAACAAAGACAGGGCAATATGCAACGGGTGAAGATGTATTATTAAAACTCGCCAGCAAAAATAAAATTGTAGATGATATTTTAGTTTTTCGTGAGTTCACTAAACTTAAATCAACTTATGTTGATGCATTGCCCCTGATGATCAATAAAAAAACCGGGCGTGTACATACTTCCTATGCACAGGCAGTTGCTGTTACCGGAAGGCTGAGCAGCAATAATCCTAATTTGCAGAACATTCCCATACGTACTGAAAGAGGAAGGGAGATACGCAAGGCTTTTATTCCCCGTGATGCTGACCATCTTTTAATTTCTGCCGATTATTCGCAGATTGAATTACGTATAGTAGCTGCCATCAGCGGCGATGTAAATATGTGTGAAGCATTTAAAACCGGCAAGGATATTCATAACGCCACGGCTGCCAAAGTTTTTAATGTAGAAGAAAAAGACGTAACCAAGGAAATGCGTTATAAGGCCAAAAGTGTAAACTTTGGCATCATATACGGGCAGGGTGCATTTGGTTTGGCCGAAAACCTTGGCATCAGCCGCAACGAAGCCAAAGAAATTATTGATAATTACAAAAAGCAGTTTCCCAATATTCAAAAATACATGGATGATACCATTCATTTTGCACAGGAACATGGTTATGTACAAACACTGATGGGCCGCAAGCGCTGGCTTAAAGATATTAACAGTGCCAACTTTACCGTTCGTGCTTTTGCCGAACGCAATGCCATCAATTCACCCATACAAGGTACTGCTGCCGATATGATCAAACTGGCGATGATAAAAATTCACCGGGAGTTCAGTAAACATAATTTCAAATCGAAAATGCTGTTGCAGGTACATGATGAATTGGTTTTTGATGCACACAGATCAGAAATTGAAAAAATAAAACCAATCATTTTAGATTGTATGCAAACAGCTTTGGCATTACCCAATGAAGTACCAACTAGTGCAGAGATAGGTGTGGGGGAGAATTGGCTGGAGGCGCATTAATATTATCTTATGAAACCAACCCTCATTTACTGTTATGATGCCTACTGTGGATGGTGCTATGGCTTTAGCCCAGTGGTTAAAAAAATTGCAGCCATATATAAAGATAAACTGGACGTTGAAGTAATTAGCGGCGGCATGATGACCGGCGAACAGGTAATGCCCATTGAAAAGATTGCCCGTTTTATACAAACAGAATATAAAACGGTGGAAGATTATACCGGTGTAAAATATGGCGGGGATTTTTTATGGCATATCAACAACCCCGACAAAAGCGACTGGGTAATGAACTCGGAAAAGCCAGCCATTGCGTTGTGTATCTTAAAAGAATATTACCCCCATCGCCAACTGGAGTTTGCCTCCGGTCTGCAGTATGCATTAAATTACGAAGGCCGTGACCTGGATGATGATGAAGCCTACAGGCACCTGCTGGATACCTACAATATACAGCCCGAAGCGTTTTACAGCAAACTACATGCTGTGGAATATAAAGAAATGGCTTATTACGAATTTGCTTTAATGAAACAATTACAGGTTAATGGTTACCCCACTGTTTTTATTCAAACAGGCAAACCTGGTAGTACCAAAGTAAAATTTGTTATGGTTGCCAGGGGATATACAGGTTATGAGGTACTGGAAGAACGTATTGAAAATGTGCTTAAAGAAATGATCACCTGAGCAGGTAACCACTCATCAATTTCACTTGCATAAATTAATTTCATATTGTATTTTGTAAAAAAATTATTTATGAAAAAATTTACTTTCGCACTATGCTCGGCAGCTTTGCTGCTTTTTGCCTGCAATAACGGAGGCAATGCTGATACCCCAAAAAGTGATTCTACGGCAGTAACACCGCCCGAAGTAAAATCGGAAACGCCGCCGCCAATGGACCCTGCTGCAATGCAAAAAGCGATGGCTGACTTTTCAACTCCCGGTGATAAGCACAAATGGATGGCAAAGTTTAAAGGCACCTGGGAAGCCAGTGTAATTGGATATATGGACCCAACAAAACCAGATACCTCCAAAGCAACCAATATGGTCAGCATGGCTTTGAATGGCCTTTACCAGATGGGTAAATTTACCGGTAATATGATGGGCATGCCGTTTGAAGGACACAGTACCATGGGTTATGATAATGCCAAAAAAATGTTTGTAAATACCTGGATCGATAATCTGGGGAGCGGTATTATTTACATGACCGGCACTTATGATGAAACCACAAAAACATTGAATTTGAAAGGTCAGCAAACTGATCCTATGTCTGGCAAAGACATGGAAATAAGAGAAGAAATGACCATGATTGATAATGACTCCTACACGATGATCATGTATGGTGCCGGTATGGACGGTAAAGAAATGAAATTTATGGAAGGAACATTTAAAAGAAAGAAATAAGCTGAAAATATTAAAGGCCTGTTTAATAAATGTATCATGGTTTATTAAACAGGCCCGTTATTTTACATTAAAACAGGTAAACCCCGGTTTTATTAAAAGTTAAAAGCACCGGCCAATCCAAAAATATTGGGTTTGGTTTCATTAATGCCTTTCATATAAGAAAGCCTTATTTCAATATTCTTATGCAGCCTGCCTACACCCAGCCTTACACCTGCATTTGCAGCCGGCCCAAAAGTATTGGATGAATACATATCAGTATAAGTACCTGTAACGGGATCATAAATACCTTCAGTTAAAAAATCACCGTGATGAAAACCAAATCCGGCACCAACAAAATATCCGAATTTTTGCCTGTTCCCTTTTGTAGATCCCCTGCCCATATTTAGGTTTACAATAAGCGGAGCATTCAAAATAAATCCTATTGAACCGGTGCCTTCACCGTAATAATTTCCATAATAGTCGTACGAGCTGGAAGTAGTTGCAGATATACCAACAGATAATGGGATGCCGGCAGAAACAGAAAGGCTTTCTGTTTCTAAAAAATTAACCCGTGGAAAATAAGTAAAGCCTTCACCAAAACCTATATCACTGTTATTACCCCTGGCTGTAGTGCTGCCTATAACAGTTATTCCCACACCATGCATAAATGATTGACAAAAAGAAGTGCCAATAAACAACATAAAAGTAACTGATAAAATGACCTTTTTCATAAATAAATTTTAGTTTTAATAAAGTACCGGGAGAGACCCGTGTATGAATATAATAATGCAAATCTATGCAACAGAACCAAATTATAAAAAATTTGTCAATGAAATTCTGGCTTCAAATTATTGGGAAAAATAAAAAAGCTATCTGAATTTTTACATTCAAATAGCTTCTTTTTGCTTTACAGGGGTACTGTAACTGAGTTAAATATTTTTAATTCTTTATTAATTAACTGAACAAGCCACCTTTCTTTAATTCACGTGTGCTTTCGCCAATTAAAAATCCATTTTGATAGATCTGTATTTTATAACTACCCTGTTTAAAATCGGTTCCGGGTATAAAAGCAAATTCAACATTTTTCTTTGCAGATGTTTCCAGATCAACTGGTAACTTAGCTGTAAAAGCCATATCGCCGGTTTCACGTGTAGTGAAAGTCTCAGATCCTGTATTGATAGCTTTGCCATCAGGGCCTATTACCAATACATAAACATCGGTCATGCCCGGTTGAACAATACGATTGCTTACATCAAAACTAACCACGAACTTATCAACACGCTTTGCTGTTGTTGACACTTTTTCTTTCCCTGATTTTTTTACATTAATGGGAGTAATTACAATATTACTGGCATTTAGGGTTGATGCAACATCCACTTTCTTTTCCAATTCCTGTTTAACTACAGTTGTTGCTGTCAGATCCTGAATTAATTTTTCCTTTTCCTGTGTCAGCACAACTTTATCATTGTTTAACAGCTGGTTCACTTCGGTTAAACGGGCGACTTCCATTTCCATTCCGGCAATCTTTTCATTTAAAGATGCAATAAGTGTTTTTGCCCTTGATAATTCAGATGCAGTAGCATTTTTCTTATTTAAAATACTACGTATCTCTGTTTTTACTTTGGCAATTTCACTGTTCTTTTCCGCCAATTCGGTTTGTAACCCGGTATTTACGGTAGACATAGAATCGAGACGTGCCAGTGAAGCATCAAAGCTGTTTTGTACGTCGCTTTTTTCAGCGCTTACAGTAGCAATTTGTGTTTCCTGCTGCTTAATCACTTGTGTTTTTTGATTTGTAGCATAAACTAAATAACCGGAAACAGCCAAAAGACCCGCTGCTAAAACACCTATAATAGCATTTTTGTAATTTTTACCCTTCGCAGCCTGTGCAGATGGGTTTGGAAAATTTGTTTCAGACATAATATTGAGATTTTTAAGTTTTAAATTATTTTTGAATAAGTGCTTGAAATGAGCTCTTCACTCACAAACCCAAAATCGTGCCATACTTAATTTATTTAACGATTTTCTATAAATTTATATTGTATCCATACAGATAATAGTATTTATTCCGGTAATCTGTATAAAAATATAAAGTAGCGGGTTATATACTGAATGCTTAGATATCTCCGCTTTTATAATAATCCAATTTTACTGCTTCCCTGATTAAAAGGATTATCTTGGGGAAACAAAAAACAGTATGAGTGAATTTGATACTATAATAATAGGATCAGGAGCAGGGGGTTTATCGGCTGCTCTTTGTCTTTCCCGTGCGGGTCAAAAAGTTGCTGTTATAGAACAACACTATGTACCTGGTGGCTGGTGTCATAGTTTTTATATTGACGGGCACAGGTACAGCCCTGGAGTACATTATATAGGTGGCATGGATAAAGGCGAATCAACCTGTAATTTATACGAGGGCCTGGGTATTGCTAATGAACTTGTTTTTTTCAGGATGAATAAAGACGCTTACGAGCATTGTTGGATTGGCGATGAACGTATTGACATGCCGGCAGGAATTGACCGGCTATCTGATTCACTTTCAAAAAAATTTCCAAAAGAAAAAAAAGGGATAAAAAAATACCTCAAACTGGTTAAGACAGTAAGTAAGGAATTATTCCTAATACCTAAAATGAATGGTTTTTGGGATAATGTTACCATTGCCTACCGTACCAGGCATTTGGGCAAATATGGTTTATTTAGATTAAAAATGGTGATCGGCTGGCATATAAAAGACCCGGTATTAAAATCTGTACTCAATATACAATGTGGCGATCATGGCCTTCCGCCATCTAAAGCAAGTTTTCCTTTTCATTGCGCATTAATGGATCACTATTTTAATGGTGGATTTTATCCAATGGGTGGCGGCGCTGCCATTGTAAAAGCCATGACCAATGCCATTAAAAGACAGGCTGGTGAAATTAAAACCGGCCAAGCGGTGAAAAAGATCTTAGTAGAGGGAGAAAAAAAATTAACAACGATCGGCGTTGAATTGCAAAACGGAGAAATCCTCCGGGCAAAAAGAGTAATATCCAATGCCGACCCTGCAGCAACCTATAAAATGGTTGGCCACCAAAACCTGAGGCCTAAACTGCTTAAAAAACTGGAGGCCACCCGTTATTCGGTTACATCGCTTATGTTTTTTATTTCGGTTGATATGGATATAAGGGAAGCAGGGCTGGATTCCGGTAATATCTGGTTTATGCCCGATAAAGATCTGGATGGAATTTATGAAGGCCTTACCAAAGTATCTATTTTGGAAACAGATGAATTTGATTCGCTTTTCATCAGTTGTTCTTCTTTAAAAGATCCGTTGAGTTTTAACGGAAAGCACCATACCATTGAAGTGGTTACTTTTATTGACTATGATGCTTTTAAAGCCTTAAATACTGGCCCCAATAAAACAAATGAAAGGTACCAGGAAATAAAAGCAAGGCTCAGCGAAAAACTGATGAACACTTTTAAAAGAATTTTACCGGCTATTCATAAAAACATTGTACACCTGGAAGTGGGTACACCCCTAACCAACGAATATTATATTAACACAACAAAAGGAAATGTTTACGGCACCGAAAAAGGATTTATGCAAACCGGCCCTTTCTCCTACAAAGCAAAAACCGAAATAGAAAACCTGTATATGTGCGGTGCCAGCATTATGAGCCATGGCGTGGCAGGAGCCAGTTACTCAGGCGTAAAAACAGCTGCAGAAATACTGGGTTGCAGAGAAGAAGATCTCATTCAAAAAGACGAATCGCAGGTGCTGCGTATTTATGATGCAGAAGACAGCAGCCAATGGCCTGACTGGATACATCAGCGGATAGCTGATAAAAAAAAGCGCTTCGAAAATAAATCCGAAAACTACCGGATGAGCCCTGTGGTTTAAACACTGCCACAGTATTTCCTTTTTATGTTTTAATTTTATCCGAATTAGGATAAATTTTTTCATCAAATGCTAATTGATAATAATGACCGGTTTTGTTTCCCTGAAGGAGAAAGTTGATGTTTTGAAGGTCTGTGTTATTATTCCAACCTATAACAATGCAGCTACACTTGCTGGAGTAATTGAAGATGTAGCCCAATACAGCGATCATATTATTGTAGTAAACGACGGATCAACCGATAATACGGTTAATATTGTAAAACAATACCCGGCTGTTCATTTCATCAGCTATGCAAAAAACGTTGGTAAGGGATGGGCCCTCCGCAAAGCCTTTGCCTACGCAACAGAGAAAGGCTATCAATATGCCATCAGCATAGATTCAGACGGGCAGCATTTTGCCAAAGACCTGCCCACATTTATAAATAAACTTGAAGAGGAACCTAATTCCATAATCATTGGGGCAAGAAATATGGACCAGGCTTCGGTGCCCGGAGGCAGCAACTTTGGTAATAACGTTTCAAACTTTTGGTTTAAAGTAGAAACAGGTATCAGCAGCCCTGATACCCAATCGGGTTTTCGGCTTTATCCTTTACAAGCTTTAAAAAACATACGCTTCTTCACCCGTAAATATGAGTTTGAAATTGAAGTGCTGGTAAGGGCAGCCTGGAAGGGCGTGGAAGTAATTTCTGTTCCGGTTACGGTTTATTATGCACCTGCAGCAGAAAGGATTTCGCATTTCAGGCCTTATAAAGATTTTTTCCGAATAAGCGTATTAAATACAATACTTGTACTAATCAGTTTTATCTATATAAAACCACGTGATTTTATAAGAACTCTTTTCAGCCCAAATAAAATGAAAAAAGTACTGGATGAACATTTATTTAATCCGCATCATTCGCCTCAATTAAAAGCTATATCAGTTGCGTTCGGTATTTTTATGGGCATTGTTCCTATCTGGGGATTTCAACTGGCTACGGCAATATTTATGGCCATCTTATTTAAACTGAATAAACCCCTGGTGATTGTTGCAGCCAACATCAGTATTCCACCCATGATTCCGCTGATCATTTTTTTGAGTTACAAAATGGGGGCATTATGGATGGGAGCCAATGCCCTGCAAATTGATTTCAGCAGGTCGATAACACTGGATTCAATTAAAACTAATCTTTTACAATATATTTATGGAAGTATAACACTGGCCGTTGTTGGGGCAATTATATTTGGCTTGCTCACTTTTATTTTATTAAAATTGATCGGTAAAAAGCAAGCGGTTATTTCAAAGGCTGATTAGTACATGGAAAAGATATTACTTGGTATATATAGTTTTTTTGAAAAGCGCCGGCCAGCTTTATACATTACTTTTTTTGCAACTTTTTTACTGGCAGGATGGTTTGCCCTGCAGGTAAAATTTGAGGAAGACATTTCTAAAATATTACCTAAGGATAAAAAAATTGAAAAACTGAATTCCGTTTTTCAAAATTCAAAGTTCATGGATAAGCTGGCAGTAACCGTATCATTAAAAGATACTGCTGCAGCTGTGCAGCCTGACAGCCTTGTTGCTTATACAGATGAGTTTGTAAATAACATACAGAAGAAACTTACTCCCTTCATCACAAAAATAAATTATAAGGTTGATGATGGATTGGCTTTGGAATTATTTGGTACTGTTAGTGATCACTTACCCGTTTACCTGAATGAAAAAGATTATACCCAGATTGATTCGCTGATAACGCCTGCAAAAGTTAAAGAAACACTGGAGCAGAATTTCCGCACACTTACATCACCTGCAGGATTCGCATTAAAGAGTATGATCAGCAAAGATCCGGTGGGTATAACTTTCCTGGGATTAAAAAAACTACAACAATTACAATACGACGAAAATTTTGAACTCTACGATAATTATATACTGACCAAAGACAAAAAGCATTTAATGCTTTTTATTACCCCGGCTTTTCCACCCGGCAATACCGGTAAAAACGCTCAGTTGTTAAAAGGGCTCGACAGCCTGATCGATAATAACGGCAGTACCGTAACAGCAACGTATTTTGGTGCAACAGCAGTTTCTGTTGGCAATGCCTTGCAATTGCGAAAGGATTCTTTGCTTACCCAGGGAATTACCATTCTCTTCATCATTGTTTTTCTGGGGTTTTATTTCCGCAAAAAAAGTGCGCCATTTATTATTCTGATACCGGTAATATTTGGTGCGGTGTTTTCACTGGCAGCCATTTACTTTATAAAAGGCAGCATATCGGTAATTGCACTGGGCACAGGCTCCGTAGTATTAGGAATAGCGGTAAATTATTCGCTCCATGTATTTAATCATTACCGCCATACCAGAAATATACAGGAACTGATACGGGACCTGGCCATGCCCATGACCGTTGGAAGCTTTACCACCATTGGAGGATTTTTATGCCTGCAATTTGTTGAATCAGAAGTGCTGAAAGACCTGGGGCTCTTTGCTGCATTCAGTCTAACGGGGGCTTCGCTTAGCTCATTGATATTTCTGCCACATTTTATTGCAGGCAAAAAAGAACAGACAGCTCATAAGGCAGAAGCATTTTCATGGATTGACAGAATAGCTTCTTTAAGACCGGAATATAATAAATACCTGGTGATCCTCATTTTTAGCTTAACTATTCTGTTTGCTTTTTGGGCAGGTAAAGTTGAATTTGAATCTGATTTGCAGAACATGAATTTCATGAGCAGTAAATTAAAAGAATCCGAAACAAAACTAAACCAGATCAATCAATATGCTTTACAATCGGTTTACCTGGTTACGGAAGGAAAGACCCTCGATAATGCGCTGGTTAACAATGAAAAATTAGTTACCCAGATTGAAAAGCTGCAGGATAAAAATGTAATTAAAAGATATTCAGGTGTTTCTTCAATTATCATTTCAGAATCTTTGCAAAAAACAAGAATTGAAAGATGGAATAAATACTGGACCGTTGATAAGAAAGCTGCTTTAATGACCATACTGATTAAAGAAGGTGTCGCTTTAAAATTCAATGCATCTTCTTTTAATGATTTTAAAATGCTATTGGATAAGCCGTATGTACCGGTTAACCGGGATGCCATGGCTGATGTACGTAAAAATTTCCTGGACGATTTTATCACCGAAAAACCAGGTAAGACAACGGTTGTTACCTTGGTAAAAACCATCCCTGAAAAAAGACAGGAAGTTTATAATACTTTTGAAAACGAAGAACATGTTACTGTTCTGGATAAACAATACCTCACCAACCGTTTTGTAGAGATCATCAACTCCGATTTTACAAAGATTGCTTTAATGACCTCTTTTTTGGTTTTTATGGTGCTCCTGATCGTTTATGGAAGAATAGAACTAACACTGGTATCTTTCATCCCCATGTTCATCACCTGGGTTTGGATACTGGGTATTATGGGTATGGCCGGAATTCAATTCAATATCATCAACATCATCATATCTGCTTTGATATTTGGTTTAGGTGACGATTACAGCCTTTTTATCATGGATGGGCTGCTGCAGGAATACAAGACGGGTAAAAAGAACCTGTCCTCTTTTAAATCTTCCATTATTTTATCAGCTGTAACTACCCTGGCAGGTTTGGGAGTTCTTATTTTTGCAAAACACCCGGCATTACAATCCATTGCGTTAATTTCTATCATAGGTATTGTTTGTGTGGTAATCATGTCACAAATTTTGATCCCGTACCTGTTTTCAATATTAATAAAGAATAGGGTTAATAAAAAGCGCTTTCCATGGACGCTTTGGGGGTTCATTAAATCTTCTTTTGCCTTTTCACTGTTTATTTCTGTAAGCATTTTTTTTACTGTGCTGGGACGAACTTTTGTAAGGCTACAGGTAAAAGAAAGAGGTAAATATTTTTATCATATTCTACTTTCAAAAGCCTGTTGGTTACTGATGTACGTTATGGGCAATGTAAAAAAGAAGATCATTAATCCGTTAAAGGAAGACCTGCGAAAGCCTGCAATAATTATCTGCAATCACCAATCATCTTTAGATATAGTTCCGTTGATCATGCTGCAACCCAAAATATTAATGCTCACCAATAATAAAAAATGGAATGCGCCTTTTTTTGGCCCGGTCATCCGCATGGCAGATTATTTCCCTTCTGAACAGGTAGAGCAGAACCTGGATAAGATCGCCGACAGGATGAAGCATGGTTATTCACTGATCATTTTTCCTGAAGGAACAAGATCAGAAGATGGAGTAATTAACCGCTTTCATAAAGGGGCATTTTACCTGGCCGAAAAACTGGATGCTGATATTTTACCCATTATGATTCACGGAACCAATTACACACTTACCAAAAAAGATGCATTACTAAAGAACGGGCAGGTAACACTTAAATTTTTGCCAAGAATTAACCCTGGCGATACCCGGTTTGGAAACGGCTATGCCGAAAGAGCGAAACAAATTGGCCGTTATTTCAGGACAGAATTTGGTGTACTCAAAAATGAACTTGAGCAACCAAAATACTTTCGCGAAAAACTGATATATAATTATCTCTACAAAGGCCCGTTATTGGAGTGGTACATGCGTATAAAAACAAGGCTTGAAAAAAATTATCTGGTCTTTCACGAACTGGTTCCCCTGCAGGGGAAAATACTGGATATTGGCTGTGGCTATGGTTTTATGTCCTACATGTTATCCTTTACTTCGCCCCAGCGAGAAATAACGGGGATAGATTATGATGAGGAAAAAATTGATACGGCAAATCATTGTTTCAGTAAACCAGATACGATTAATTTTGTGTATAGCGATGTGATGGGTTTTAATTTTGAAAAATATGATGCCATCATTATGGCAGATATGTTACATTACCTGCCACCAACAGAACAGAAAGTGGTAATTGAAAAATGTATCAGCAACCTGAACCCGGGCGGATCTATAATTATAAGAGATGGTGATACCGATAAGGAATCGATGCATAAAAAAACGAAGCTGACCGAGTTTTTCTCTACCAGGGTCTTTAATTTTAATAAAACAAAAGAAACAGGATTGAGTTTTTTTTCGGGCAACATGATCAAAGAGATGGCAGCAGAAAAAATTATGGACTGTACAGAGATAGCGGATTCAAAACTTACTTCAAATACGATATTCATTTTAAAAACAACAACAAATTAATGGCAGCTGATTTTGACATAGTGATTATCGGCAGCGGCATGGGCGGCCTTATTTGTGCAGATATACTAGGCAGGGAAGGCTATAAAATTTGTGTGCTTGAAAAAAATAAACAGATCGGCGGTTGCCTGCAAACCTATGTACGGGACAAAGTGATTTTTGATTCTGGCGTTCATTATTTAGGCGGATTGGGAGAAGGACAAAACCTTTACCAGGTTTTTAAATACCTGGGTATTATTGAAAAACTGAAGTTGCAAAAAATGGATGAAGATGTTTTTGATAAGATCATTATTGAAAATGATGAAAAAGAATATGTGAATGCCCAGGGCTACGAAAATTTTATTCAGCACCTGCTTAAAGATTTTCCCAATGAAGAAAAAGCACTGCGGTTGTATTGCGATAAGATAAAAGAGGTATGCAGTAAATTTCCTTTGTATAATTTAAGGTCAGGCGGTGATGTAAATGAAAAAACAAATGTGCTGGGTATTAATACAAGAACATTTATAGAATCTATAACAGGCGACAAAAAATTACAAGCGGTACTGGTGGGTAACAGCATGCTCTATGTTTTGCAATCGGATAAAACTCCTTTTTATGTTCATGCCATGATCCTGAACAGTTATATTGAAAGCTCCTGGAAATGTATTGACGGCGGTTCCAATATTGGAAAATACATGGCCCAGAATATACGAAAGCATGGAGGTGTTATTCACCGTAATACCAAAGTAAAAAAAATTGTAGTATCAGACGGCGAAGTGAATGCAGTTGAACTTGCAGATGGGTCGCATGTGTATGCAAAATATTTTATAAGCAATATGCATCCCGTTACAACTTTGGAAATGATAGACAGTAATCTTATCAAGCATGCCTATAAAAGCCGTATAAAAAGCCTGGAAAATTCTATAGGAGGCTTTGTCATCAATATCGTTTTTGAAAAAAATTCATACCCTTATATAAAAAATAATTTTTATTACCATAAAGAAGGACATGAATGGACAATGGCTGAGTATACGGAAGAAAACTGGCCACTTTGTTATGCTATATTTTTTTCGGCATCATCAAAATCTTCAGAATATGCCGAATCAATGACCTTACTTACTTACATGCGGTATGATGATGTGAAGCAATGGTCCGGTACTTTCAATACAGTATCAAAAGAAGATGACCGCGGAATAGAATATGAAGACTTTAAAAAAAGAAAAGCTGAATTGCTTATTGACCTGGTGGAAGAAAAATTCCCCGGATTAAGAAAGTCAATAAAATCTTATTACACAGCAACCCCTTTATCATACAGAGATTATATTGGCAATGATGATGGCTCTATGTATGGTATTACCAAAGATTACAGCAATCCGTTAAAAACTTTTATATCACCCCGCACTAAAATATCTAATCTTTATTTAACAGGGCAAAATCTTAATTTACATGGAATACTGGGTGCTACCATGAGCGGCCTGGTAACCTGTACTGCTTTTTTAGGGAACGATAATATTATTGAAAAGATCAGAAATGCTTAAAAGGAAAAAATTCTGGAAACGGGTTCTCTGGGTATTTGGAGGATTTTTGATATTACTGTTAATTGGTGCCATTTATTTGGTTCAGGTCTCAAAAGTTGACCCACCAAAGCCAGCAGATATCAGCAGTTTACAATTGCAGCGTACCGATCATGGCAATGGGTTTTATACACTAAAAAATAACTGGTTTCGCCATAGCAACAGTGGACTCTATGAATTATATGTAGAAGGAGAGCCTTTTGAACGTGGTGTTATTAATGGGAAACTTACCGGGGAACTGGTGGTAAGACAGGAGGATCATTTTGCCGAACAGATAATTAAAATGGTACCTTCTGAATTCAAAAGGAATTTTTTAAAATACCTTATTGGATTTTTTAACCGTAACCTCCACAAAAATGTTACCGGGGAATACAAAGAAGAAATTTACGGTGTATCAGAATCTGCATCATCAAAATACCAATACCTCGGTTCCAATTACCAACGTATTTTAAATTATCATGCCGCACATGATATTGGCCATGCTGTGCAAAACCTGGCGCTTGTTGGTTGTACTTCTTTTGGTACCTGGGGCGGCATGTCGGCAGACAGCACAATGATCATTGGCCGCAATTTTGATTTTTATGCAGGTGATCATTTTGCAGAGGATAAGATCGTTGCATTTTTTAATCCCACAAAGGGTCATAAGTTTATGACAGTTACCTGGGGCGGATTTGTGGGTGCTGTATCCGGTATGAATGACCAGGGTTTGTCCGTAACCATCAATGCTGCAAAAACAGATTTGCCTACCGGTTCAGCAACCCCTGTTTCATTGGTAACCAGGGAAATTTTGCAGTATGCAAAAAACATTGAGGAAGCGGTTTTGATTGCCAGGTCAAGAAAGATGTTTGTATCAGAATCTTTTTTAGTGGCATCGGCAGCCGATAATAAAGCGGTTATCATTGAAAAAACGCCTGATGACCTGGATGTGTATGACCCCCGAAAAGATTTTATTGTTTGCACCAATCATTTTCAAAGCAATGGATTGGGAAAAACAAAAATGAATATTGAACAGGAAAATGAAAGCGCTTCATCTTACCGCTATAAAAGGTTGATGGAGTTGCTGAATGCCAACGCCCGCCTGCCGAACGGGCAGGGAAAAAATACGGTACAAAAAACGATAAATATTCTGCGTGATCAAAAAGGGCTGAATGGCGCCAACATCGGTATGGGTAATGAAAAAGCCATCAACCAGCTGATTGCACACCACTCCATTGTTTTTGAACCAAAAAAACTGATCGTTTGGGTTTCTACTTCGCCCTGGCAATTGGGCAAATATGTGGCTTACGATTTAAATAAGATCTTTGCTTTGCATGGCCTGGAAACAAACAGGGAAATAGCCGACAGCAGTTTAACCATTGCTGCAGATTCTTTTTTATTAACGCCGTCGTATAAAAACTTTGAAGTATTCAGAACGCTGAAACAACAAATTATGGATGGCGGCAATGTAAATATCGACAGCCTTATTGCCAGCAATCCTGAATTTTATAATGCATACGTTTTGGCAGGAGACTATCTCTACAAACAAAAAAAATATGCTGCAGCATTACAGCAGTATAATCTTGCATTAACCAAAGTTATCGCTACAAAAAAAGAAGAAGACCATATCAGAGATCAAATTCAAAAAATAAATAAAAAGCTTGCGCCATGATATTTGGAATTGGGACCGACTTAATAGAAGTTGAACGGGTTGCGGAAAAGATGGGGAAAAAGACAGGGTTTAAGGAACTGGTTTTTTCTCCTGATGAAATTATATATTGTGAATCAAAAGCCAATAAATACGAGCACTATGCTGCCCGTTTTGCAGCTAAAGAATCTTTTTTTAAAGCAATAGGAACAGGATGGCGGAACGGAACAGCATTTAATGAAATTGAAATTTATAATGATACCCTTGGAAAACCGGAAATCAGGTTTTTGGGTAACACCCAAAAAACTATTACCGCATTTAAACTGGGAAAAATATTTGTTTCATTGTCTCATTCAAAAACAATGGCAAGTGCCATAGTAATAATTGAAAACTTATGAACTATTCACCCGAAGCTGCCTTTTTAAGTAAGGAAGAGATCATCGCCATGCAGGAAATAAAACTGCAGGAAACCATAGCTTATCTTAATGAACACTCTCCTTTTTATAATGAGTTTTTTTCCAAGGCAAGATTTAACCCGTCAGGTATCAAAACAATGGAAGACCTGAGTGTTATTCCGGTAACGATTAAAGAAGATCTGCAGCAACGTAATGATGATTTTTTATGTGTACCTCTTAACAAGATCATTGAATACAGCTCTACTTCGGGCACCCTAGGAAACCCGGTAACCATTATGCTTACCGAAAATGACCTGAATCGGCTGGCCTGTAATGAATACGCTTCTTTTGTCAGCACAGAAGGTTCGGTAAATGATGTTTACCAGATCATGCTTACATTAGATCGGCAGTTTATGGCCGGGATGGCTTATTATTCGGGCATTCAAAAACTGGGTGCAGGTATCATAAGGCTCGGCCCAGGTGTGCCGTCTTTACAATGGGAAACTATTTTAAGATTAAAACCAACAGCTATTATTGCCGTACCATCATTTATAGTTAAGCTTATCAACTATGCACAGGAACACAAGATAGACATCAACAGTACCACAGTAAAAAAAGCCATTTGTGTTGGTGAGAATATAAGGAATGCAGATTTTACACTGAACCCGCTTGGTAAAAAAATCAACGACGTATGGGATATAAAATTGTTCTCTACTTATGCATCTACCGAAATGCAAACAGCTTTTACAGAATGCCACGAATGTAAAGGAGGCCACCTGCAACCCGATTTGCTGATCGTAGAATTGCTCGATGAGATGAATAAAGCTGTGGCACCCGGCATTCCAGGTGAAGTAACGGTCACCACGCTGGGTGTGGAAGGTATGCCCCTGCTGCGTTACAAAACAGGCGATATATGTGTGTATGATGATACACCCTGCGCATGTGGTCGCAACAGTTTAAGATTATCGCCGGTGATGGGACGAAAAAAACAAATGCTCAAATACAAAGGCACCACTTTATACCCACCGGCTCTTTTTGATATTTTACACGAAATGGAAAATGTAATTGATTATGTGGCTGAAGTATCATCCAACGAAATGGGAACAGATGAAGTGCTTATCTATATTTTGCCGGATAATTATGATGAAGAAACCAACCGGAAGATAAGGGCAAACCTGCAAGCCAGGTTAAGAGTTAGTCCGCACATAAAATATATAACCGAAGAAGAAATTAAAAAGATACAGATGCCCGAAGCCGGGAGAAAGATTATCAGGTTTATTGACAGGCGCTATTGATTTTGTTTAACAGTTTATCAATTTATTTACTGTTTATTTCAACTAAAACATTATTACAAAAAGGTTTTTATACTTAACAGCCTTTTGCTTTATTTTTATGTCCCTTAAAACATGACTTATGAATGATCAGTATGATGTAGTGGTTCTTGGCGGCGGACTTGCCGGACTTACATTATCATTACAGCTTAAAAATGCAAAACCCGGTATTTCCATATTGGTTCTGGAAAGAAGGGAAACCGAAGCATCCACCGCTGCACATAAAGTGGGCGAATCAACCGTAGAGCTCGGCACCCATTATTTAAGAGAAGTGCTGGATCTGAAGGGCTACCTGGAAGCACATGAACTTCCCAAACATGGCCTGCGTTTTTTCTTTAAAAATGATACTAAGGAAGATATTGCCAGCCGGGTGGAACTTGGACCACGCCTGCGTTTGCCGGTTCCCAGTCATCAGCTTGACAGAGGAACACTTGAAAATTATCTGATGAAGCTTACAAAGGAAAAAGGAAACCAACTGGTACTTGGCGCAAAAGTTTCAGCAGTGGATATATCAACCGAAAATGGGCATGAAGTTTCTTTCATAAAAGGCGGAGAAGACATAAAAGTAAAATGCCGCTGGGTTGCTGATGCTTCGGGCAGGGCCAGCATCATGAAACGTAAACTGCAGTTTCAAAAACCGATGGAGCACCACAGCAATGCGGTTTGGTGGAGGTTGAAAGGAGTAATTGATATTGATACCTGGACGGATAATAAAGACTGGCAGGGTTTTCTTGAACCGGGCCTGCGTTATTTAAGTACCGTACATTTTATGGACAGCGGCTATTGGTTATGGGTAATTCCATTGGGTTCAAAAAATACAAGCATTGGTATTGTTGCCGATCCGGCTGTGCATTCTTTTGAAACATTTAATACGTATGAAAAAGCGGTTGAATGGATGAGGATAAATGAACCGTTGGCTTATAAAATGCTTGTGCCTTTAGGCGAAGGTGATGGATTATTGGATTTTAAAATTCTGAAGCATTATGCTCATCATACGCAAAGATTATATTCAACCGATAGATGGGGAACAGCCGGCGAATCGGGCCCATTCTTAGATCCGCTGTATTCGCCCGGTACCGATTTTATAGCTATGAACAATGGCTGGTTAAGCGATCTGATATTGCGTGACCTTGATGGAGAAGATATTGAAAGCCGGGTGAGTATTTACGAACAATGTCACCTCTCTTTGGTTGATGCCTGGATACCGGTTTACCAAAATAAATACCTGCTGATGGGAAATACCCAGATCATGGTAATAAAAATTTTCTGGGATTGGGCATCCTACTGGGCCATACCGGCACATTTATTTGCCAATAAAGCCTTCACCAATATCAGGATATTGAAAGATCTGTTTGCAGCAAAAAATGGCCTGGGCCGTAAGTTTGGCCAACTGCACAAAGTAATGCAGGATCTGTTTTTAGAATGGCTCCCTTTTGAAAATAAAATATTTTCAAACCGATACATAGATCCTTTTGACCTGTCGGTGTTACGCAAATTTCAGGAAGATATTGAAGTACAACACGAACCCGTTGCATTGATTGAGCAAATAGCCAAAAACATGAACATGCTGGAACAATTGGCTGTGGCCATTTTCAGGCTGGTGAATACAGAAGTTAATGGTGCACCACCCGATATAAAAGTAAATCCGTATACCATTAACCTGGGTAAAAAAGAAGGGGCCGTACTGCTGGATACAGAATCAGAAGAAGCCATTGTGCCAGGTGATGCAATCATGCATGATGTGGATGTTATGTGGTTTTATCCTAAAGTGGCGTTGGAGACGATTTAAAATATTATATGTTTATAAAAAAATACAACTATAAGACGGTTAATTTTTTTAATAATTAAGAATGGTATAAGTTATTTATTATTCTGTACAATAAATTTCCCCACTTTCTGTCCATCCAGGTAATAGGCATCAGCAATTCTTGAGCCCGCATCAAAAGCAGCACCCCGCCATTTATTTTCAGCGGGCCTTTCTACTGAAAGGACAATAAGTTTTTTATCCCTTTTTGCAGTTTCAATAATAGTCGCCGTTCCGTCAACACCTGCATTTCTTTTAGAGATCCCTATACTGTAGCCTGGTTCTAAAGCTTTGGTATTAAATATAAGTGTGTATTTGGCATCTATACTTATGGTCATCTTACTGAGTTTTGTAAAACCAAGTATAAATTTGGCACCAAATAATTTTACCTTGTCTTCTTCCCATTTTCTGGCCCATATCTCACCGCTACCCTGATCTTTTTCATTGTTTTCTTCTTTTTTCTTTTTTATATAATCTGCTTCTTTACTAAAATCCCCAACAGACATTTTTTCATAAGTTAATTCAATATTAATGGTGGTTTCCCCCTTTAAAATGGAAAGATCGCCTTTGGTTAAATCAACTTCCTGTGCAAAACCGGTAAGCATACCAAATAAGATAAAAGAAAATGTAAGGCAAATTTTAATCGTTTTCATTTTTGGTTATTTAAAAATAAATATTTGAAAAGGCTTCCAATGGAAGCCTTTTCAAATATCATCTTATTTAAGGACTATTTTAGCGATTTACCTAAACTTTTTCCAGCTTTTGCATAAGCTTCTGAGATTCGAAGTCCGGTATCAAAGTCATAACCAAATGCTGTACCGCCCGGTACATTGTTAATGGTAAAAGTAGCAAGTTTATTGGTTTTATTTTTAGTTTCAACAATCCACACTTCCAAATCAATCTCTGCATTTTTACGGCTTATTCCAATATTCCAGCCTGGCTCAATAGATAATGTTTTTATGATCATTGTGTAATTTGCCTCTTTTAAAACAGTCATACCGCTGTTGATCTTAAAAAGTTCAATAAATTTTGGTTCGTACCTGGCTTCCCGGTCATTTTTCCAGCTGGCAGCCCAGGCATCTCCTTTTCCGGCTTCTTTTTTGTTATACTCTTCTGTTTTGGCGGTGATATAATCCTGCTCTTTTTTATACTTACCTACAGTAATATCGTCGTAATTAAATTCAATATTTATGGAGCTTTCCGGTTTTAAAATATCGGAATTGCCACTGGTAGTTTTTACTTTTTGGGCATTAGTTTGTAAGCCAACCAAAAGTGTTACTAAAATTAAACCTGTTAATTTTTTCATATAAAATTTTATTTAAGATAATTAAGTTGTAAAAGTATGTAAAAATCCTACATTAAAAAATACCCAATAACCGCAGCTGTATACTTGCATCTGCCGATATCTTCATATATAAGCAGGCAAAAAATAAAAAATTGAATTCTTTATTCTATTTTTACCTCTTTATTATTTACAAAATAAGCTAGTTGCATATAAAATTCTGACCATGGTACAAGTAGGAGAGAGGGCACTTACCTTAGATAATTTTTCAGATATTTTATACAAGGATAAAAAAATTTCCTTAGATACGCTGAGTGTTGAAAAAGTGGAAGTAAATTTCACCTTTTTACAAAAATTCTCATCAAATAAGCTCATATACGGCATAAATACCGGTTTTGGCCCAATGGCGCAGTATAAGGTCAATGAAAAAAACCTGTTACAGCTACAGTATAATTTGATCAGGAGTCATAGTTCCGGGGGTGGCAATTTAATGAGCCCCATACTGGTTAAGGCGGTAATGATTGCCCGTTTAAACAGTTTAATGCAGGCTTATTCCGGCGTACATCCCGAAGTAGTGGATTTACTTAAAGAACTGATCAATAAAAATGTTTCGCCCTGTATTTTTGAGCATGGTGGTGTTGGTGCCAGCGGCGACCTGGTTCAGTTGGCTCATTTAGCCCTGGTTTTAATAGGTGAGGGCGAAGTTATTTATGAAGGTGAAGTGCAACCAACTGCAACCGTATTTTCTAAATTAAAAATTAACCCTCTTGCTATTCATATAAGAGAAGGGCTTGCCATTTTAAACGGTACTTCAGCCATGACGGGTATTGGTATGGTGAATATCATCCAGGCACAAAAATTATTGGAATGGTCGGTCATGTTATCAGCCATGATCAATGAAATAGTTGAAGCTTTTGATGATCACTATTCTTACGAACTGAATATAGTTAAACACCATAAGGGGCAAAATAAAGTGGCTGCCCAGTTACGGGATATTTTGAAAGACAGTAAAATGATCCGCAGCCGTTCAGAACATTTATATAACCCCGAAAAGCTTGACCAGGAAGTGTTTCAGGATAAAGTACAGGAATATTATTCCCTACGCTGTGTTACTCAGGTACTGGGCCCTATTTACGATACTATTTGCCAGGCCGAAAAAGTAGTAGTAGATGAACTTAACTCGGTTAATGATAACCCGGTGATCGATCATGAAAATGAGAATATTTTTCACGGCGGTAATTTCCATGGCGATTATGTATCACTGGAGATGGATAAATTAAAAATTGCCATTACCAAATTATCCATGCTTTCCGAAAGGCAATTGAATTACCTGTTGAATGAAAAACTGAATCAGAAATTCCCGCCATTCGTAAACCTGGGTGTTTTAGGTTTTAATTTTGGTATGCAGGGTATGCAGTTTACGGCTACATCTACTGTGGCCGAAAATCAAACCATGTCGTTCCCTATGTATGTACACAGCATACCCAACAATAACGATAACCAGGATATAGTGAGCATGGGTTGCAATGCCGCTTTAATGACCAAGCGTGTTATAGATAATTCTTTTGAAGTATTGGCCATACAAATGATGACCGTTTTACAAGCCATTGACTATTTAAAATGTACCGACAGGTTATCAACAGAAACGCATCATATTTATTCAGAGATAAGAAAAGTATTTCCTAAGTTTATAGAAGATGAACCTAAGTATAAGGACCTGGATAGAATTAAAAAATATTTTGAAAGATCTGAT
>JANOFR010000032.1:0-25365 GCA_031413755.1 Chitinophagaceae bacterium | reverse complement strand
AACAGATTTTTTACCAAAAGACATTTCGCAAATAAACTGTGTAGCAAGGCTTGAAATAAAGTAAGTGGCATACAGCCAGTATTCGTTATTCCAGTGCAGTATAAAAATACCATAACTTAAAAAAACAGATTGAAAAATGATCTGAAAATAACGGGCATCTTTAACTAATTGTGATAGAAACATAACAGTTGATTTGCTTTAGGATGAAAAGGTTTATCCGATTGCATAACCCTTCTGTTAAAAAATTGTCAATGGATATAAAATAAATATTTATGGAATTAAGGAATTAGCGCATCGCCGTCTGTCAAAAAAACAATAACTTTTAATTTTTAATTTCTTATTTTGAAATAAAAAGATGAAAATACTCAACCTGCTCACTGTAACAATTTTTACCGCCAACTATTCTTTTGCCCAAATGGACCTGCCTCCAAACGGAGGAAACCCAAGGGCAACTATTAGCGAAGAAGTTGGCATTACTTCTATCACCATAAAATACAGCAGGCCCGATGTAAATAAACGGGAAGGAAAAATTTATGGCGATGGGAATGTTGTTCCTTATGGCTTTACCAGCCCTAACTTAACTACCAACAAAAACACCCAGCCCTGGCGTGCGGGTGCCAATGAAAATACAACCATCAGTTTTGAACATGACATAAAAGTAGAGGGCCAGCCTCTGAAAGCAGGCACTTACGGTCTGCACATGGCATTGAGTGCCGATAATGCCATGCTGATATTCTCCAACCAGTCAGAAGCCTGGGGAAGTTTTTATTACGAAGAAAAATATGATGCCTTAAGGGTAAATGTAAAACCGGTTGCCCTGGATAAAAGTGTGGAATATTTAAAGTACGAGTTTATTGAGCACAAAGAAAAACACTGTGTAATTGCAATGCAGTGGGAAAAACTGTCCATTCCGTTTAAAGTTGAAGTGGATGTTGAGGGTATTGTATTGGCAAGATTAAGGGAACAGATAACCAGCCAGAAAGGTTTCAACAGTACCAACATGTTACAGGCAGCACAATATTGTTTAAATAAAAATATTAATCTGGAAGAGGCGCTTGCATGGAGTGTGCGGGCAATCAACGGTTTTCAGGGACAAAAAAGTTTTATCACCCTCAGAAACCTGGCAACAGCTTATGATAAATTAAACAGAACACAACAAGCGGACTCTACTATGGACGAGGCATTACTGATTGCAACAGCCAATCAGTATACCGCCTATGGCCGTCAGCTGATTGGCCAGAAAAGAGTTGACAGGGCAATGGATATATTTAAAGCGTGTGAAAAAAGATATGGTGATGTTTGGGGAGTAAATAATGGATTAATGAGTGGCTATTCTTCAAAAGCTGATTTTAAAAATGCGCTCAAACATGCAGAAAAGGCAATGACACAGGCACCAAATGATGGCGCAAAAAAACAAATGGAAGTAAATATTGCAAAATTGAAAGAAGGAAAGGATATTAACAATTAAAATGTAACCCGGTGCCTGTATCATATAACTGTAAGCAGATCCATAATAAATATTAAAATCATGAAAAAGTTAACAACTGTATTGCTTTGTTTTTTTGGAATATTAATTTTTCAAAATTGCAGCAGCAGTAAAAAAGTAAATAAGTCAGTGGTAATAGTTTCCTATGAAAAAGATCTGTTACCCATAATGCAGGCAAGTTGCACCCCTTGTCATTTCCCGCCCGATGGAAGAAAAGAACCATTAAACAACTATGACGCTGTAAAAAGTCATTTACCTGATATTATTACGCGGATAAAACTTCCACAGACTGATAACAGGTTCATGCCGTTCAAAAGCAAAAAGCCTGCTTTAAGCGATAGTTTAATAAATGTATTTGTACAATGGCAAAATCAAAATATGCCACACTGATATTTTTAATATAAAAACTTACAAAATGAATAATGCAATCAGCTGGTTTGAAATACCAACCACCGATATTAACAGGGCACAACATTTTTATGAAACAATTTTTGGTATTACCATGATGCCCATGGACATGCCCAATATTAAAATGCGGATGTTTCCATTGGATGACATGATGACCCAGGTTGGCGGCGCTTTGGTTGACAGCGGCGGTTTTCATAATCCTTCAGCAACTGATGGGCCTTTAATTTACCTGAATGCAAATCCTGATGTACAACATGTTTTGGACAAAGTAGTTACTGCCGGGGGCAGCATTATGGTTCCTAAAACTGAGATAAGCCCGGAGTATGGTTTTATGGCAGTGTTTAAGGATACCGAAGGAAACAGGATTGCATTACATAGTGTACCTCAATAAATGCATCAACATGAGAAAGGTCTTGTTATTATCGGTTTCTTTTTTATTTTACTTTGCTTCCGGTGCACAGTCAGACAGTTTGAAATGGGTAAAGGAGATCAATGATCAGGTTTGGAAGCCATTCATCAACCATTTCATTTCGGGCAACCAGGAAGGGTTCCGAAGCGTACACAGCAAAAGAATAACAAGGGTAGAAATTGACAGGAATGTGGTGCTTGATTTTGAAAAATATTTTCCTTCTGAAGATCTCAATGTACAACCGGTTAAAAGAAACAGCAACCGTTTATTTGAATTGCGTTTTGATAAAAGGATAAGTAATGGAACCAGGGCCTGGGAAAGTGGCTATTATAAAGGAACAATAATACAGGAGGGAAAAGAACCCCGTTCTTATTTCGGAAGGTTTTATGTTGTGCTTGAAAAAGAAGAAGGTACCTGGAAAATACAGGTGGATGCTGATACCGGGAAAGATGCAAATGAAGAGAATTTTAATAAAGCTTTCCCGATGGAGGGGAAACAATAAATTTTAAATCCGATAGTTATCGGATCAAAATGAAATATCATGAGTAATTATGACTGGAGCCATTTTGTTGCGAGGATAAACGTTAATGCGCCCATTGAAAAATTGTATTGGTGCTGGGCAACAAGGGAAGGAATGGAATATTGGTTTTTAAGATTGAGTGAATATAAAGATCCGGATGGTGTTAATAGGGAGAATGAAGAAAATGTACAAACTGGTGATACTTACACATGGCGCTGGCACGGCTGGAGCGATGAAACAACAGAATATGGCCATATATTAGAATGTAATGGAAAAGATTTTATTAAATTCAGTTTTGGAAAGGCCGGCAATTGCTCAGTAACAATTAAAGAAGAGGAAGGCGAAAATATTGTGGCGCTGGAACAGGATAATGTCCCTACTGATGAACAGGGAAAGCATTACTGGCACCTGGGGTGCAAAACCGGCTGGACATTTTATCTTGCCAATCTTAAATCTTTATTGGAAGGAGGCATTGACCTGCGAAATAAAAATGAAAGAATACAGCGTGTAATAAACTCGTAACAATTTATGGCTTACAACGAAAAACTTGCAGACAGCGTAAGGGAATTAATTGCTCTTACTCATAAAATTACCGAAGAGAAAAAAATGTTTGGCGGACTTTGCTTTATGGTAAACCTGCCTACCGGCAGGCAGGTGATAAAATGTGTGTGGGTGTTGAAAAGGAAAGGCTGATGGTAAGGCTTGACCCGGAATGCTATAATGAAGTAATGGAAAAGGAAGGATGCAGGCCGATGGATTTCACCGGTAATGTGATGAAGGGGTACGTGTTCGTTGACGCAGATACCATGGGCACAAAAAAGAAACTGGAGTATTGGATAAAACTGGCGCTTGATTATAATAAAATTGCCAAATCTTCAAAAAAGAAAAGAAATGAAAAAACTAATATTTACAGCTGTCATTGTTTTTTTTGTATCTGCTTTTAATCCTTCAGAGGGCGATTCAACGTTTAAAAAACTCTATGCATTGGAAGGTACCTGGAAGATGGTTACCAAACGGGGAGCCATTTGTGAAGAATGGGAAAAGATAAATAATAATTACCTGCAAAACAGGGGATATATGGTAAGAGGAGCCGATACAATCATAAATGAAAGAGTTGCCCTAACAAACACGAAGGAAGGAATTTTCTATACTTCAACTGTTGAAGACCAGAACAATAAACAACCGGTTGCTTTTAAAATGACAAAGGCCGAAGGGAACACCTTCGTTTTTGAAAACCCTTTACACGATTATCCCAAGCGTATTGTTTACAGATTAGTAACTTCTGATTCATTACATGCATATATTGATGACGGCAATGAGGCATCAATAAAACAAAATTTTTATTACAAACGTCAATAGCATGAAATACAGTTTAGAAAGATCATACGAAATCCTGGACAGAACCCCATCGGTTTTTATGGCTTTGCTTTCAGGCCTGCCCGATGACTGGGTAATACCAAACGAGGGTCCCGAAACATTTTCTCCTTATGATGTGATAGGCCATTTAGTACACGGAGAAAAAACTGATTGGGTGGTAAGAGCAAAAATGATCCTTGAGTTTGGTAATACCCAGACATTTGAAAGGTATGACCGGTTTGCACAGTACGAAGAAAGTAAAGGGAAATCTTTGCAAATACTACTGGATGAATTTGCTGATAAACGTAAAGAAAATATGACCTGGTTCAAATCATTGAACTTAACTGAAGATGATTTAGACAGGAAAGGTATGCATCCTGTTTTAGGAGAAGTAACATTGAGAAATTTACTGGCTACCTGGGTAGTACACGACCTTACCCATATTGCACAAATAACAAGGGTGATGGCAAAGCAGTATAAAGAGGAAATGGGGCCATGGCCGCAGTTTTTCAGAATTCTTGAATTTTAATTTATCTTTCTATACCAAAAATACCCGGTATGCTTAAAAAATTCTCTTTCTGGATATGGGGAACAATCGTAACCCAGCTATTTACCGGAGTGTTACACTCTTTGAGTTTTTTTGTTACTCCCGAACCAACAAATGAAACGGAAAAACAGTTAATGGAACTTACCCGCAACTATAAGCCAGATGCAGGTTTGGGCTTTCATCCAAGTTTCAAAGACTTTTTTACAGGGTTAAGTATCAGTTTTACGCTGATCTGCTTATTTGGAGCTTTCATCAACTGGTATTTCAGAAAGAAAAATCTTGCACCGGAATTATGGAATGGATTTCTGCTGATTGAAGCTGTGATTTTTGGAGCCTTGTTCATTGCAATGGCAGTATTTACCTTTCTTCTCCCGGTTATTTGTACGGGATTGATTTTTATATTTATTTCAGGGGCATATTCTACCTGTAAAAATTTAAAAGCATAAACTATGCAATCAAAAGCAGCAACTGTTGACCAGTATTTAAAAGAGCTTCCTGTTGACAGGCAGGAAGCCATGACCAAACTGCGTAAGGAAATTTTAAAAAACTTACCCAAAAGCTTTAAAGAAGAAATGAGTTACGGAAATATTGGTTATGTGGTACCACACAGTATTTATCCAGCTGGTTATCATTGCGATCCCAAACTTCCATTGCCTTTTATGGGTGTGGCTTCACAAAAAAACAGCATCAATTTTTATCACATGGGTATTTATGCCGACCCTAAATTGCTGAAGTGGTTTACCAATGCACATGCTAAAGCATCACCCAAAAGACTCGACATGGGTAAAAGCTGTGTCCGTTACAAAAATCCGGATGATATTCCGTACAAACTGCTTGGTGAACTGGTGGCAAAAATTACCGTTGATGACTGGATTGAAATGTATGAAACCAATTTTAAAGATAGCCGGAAGAAAAAATAAAATAAGCAATAAAAAAGTAAAATATGAAAAGCGAATCAATTGATAAGGCCTATGCCACACAAATTGCCAATATTGAAAAAAGTACAGGCAAAAAATTAAATGAATGGTTTTCTATCATAAACAAATCCGGTTTTTCCAAACATGGCGAGTTGGTAAATTTCTTAAAAGAGAAACACGGTTTCACCCATGGCAATGCAAATACGGTAGTACATTTTGCCAAACAATCTCATGCCGGTGCTGCAGAAAATGATACCGACTGGATAGGCGAACAATACAAAGGAAAAGAAAACCTGAAACCCTGGTATGATAAAATCATGGCTGAGATAAATAAGTTTGGCAGTGATATTGAGATTTCGCCCAAAAAAGCATATGTAAGTTTGAGAAGAAAAAAACAATTTACCATTATTCAGCCATCCACCAAAGACCGGCTGGATGTTGGATTAAATATTAAAGGTGTTGCAGCTTCCGGGAATGTGGAGGAGGGCTCTAAGTGGAATGCGATGTGTACACATCGGATAAGAGTTGAGGAAGAAAAAACAATCAACAAAGATTTATTCAACTGGATAAAACAATCTTATGACCAGGCTGGATGAAAATTAAATCATACCACTGAAATTATTCTATAACTATTTTTTTCAGATAATACATATCCGGATCTACCTGTGGTAATTGGCTGCTGGTAACAGTGATGCCTTCTTTTGTTACCATCATTCTCTGGCTGCCTTTTTCAGTTACAATATCCAATGGTAAAGGCATATTAATATTGGTTATCTGTATTTTATATTTATTCCCCCTTAATGGATTGATATGTACTTCTAATTTTTGAATGGTACGCAGGTATAAATTAAATAATGGTTTTAAATCTTTTGCTGAAGCGCCACTGAATAATTGTTCCACATCATCGGTATTTATCATTTTGTCACCGCTGTATTGTTTATCGGTAGATAGTTTTTTTAAGGTTGGGAAAAATATATCATCGCCAATAACATAACGCAACGTATGCATAAAGAATGAGCCTTTAGTATATATATCCCCGATGTAAGCCGTTACCTCATCTAAATCTTTTCCCTGTACAACAGGTTTCTGATTGGCAATACCAAATGAAGATTGTTTAAAGCGGTTAATATAAGCCTGTTCACCATCCATCTCTCTGGTATATAAGGCATCGCCAAAACTGCAGATACCTTCCTGTATCCAGTAATCGGCCCAGTCATTTACGGTAACTTTATTGCCAAACCATTCGTGCCCAAATTCGTGGTTCATCAGCCAGTCATTATCAAATCCGCCGGCTTTTTCGTATTTAAATTTATTGCCGTATGCATTCATGGTTTGATGTTCCATCCCTAAATGCGGGGTTTCCACAATGCCAATTTTTTCTTTAACCCAGGGATATTCTCCAAAATATTTTTCCCGCACTTTTGCAATTCTTTCCATAATTTCCAGGTGATGGTCTGCTTTACCCAGGTTTTGTTTAAGTACATAAAACTGCATAGGAACTTTGTTGCCGTCAACCGTAGTGTACATTTTTTCGGCAACCACATAATTACCTACATTAAATACCAGGTTGTAATTGTTAATGGTATAATTCGTTTTCCAGAAATAAGTATCACTCTTTTTAGTTTTTGTTACCTTATGTAACAGACCCGGACCGGCTACAACCATTCCTTTCGGAACTGTTATGATCATATCACCACCTTCATTAGGTTCGTCTGATGGATGATTTTTACAGGGGAAAAATATTTGTCCTCCCGAAGCCTCAGCAGTTACTGCCAGCCATGGATTGCCTAAAGTATCTTTTGTCCAGGTAAAACCATCTTCCCAAGGTGGCCTTGCAGCTATATGTGGTTTACCGGCATATTGTACTTTTACAGAGCCTTTACCGGCATTTACAGGTGTTGCTGGATGTATAGTAATAAGGCCGTTAAGGTGTGTAAATGGCGAAGGATTACCATTAACCCATATTTTTTCAACCTTCAAATCATTCAATAGGTCAAAAAGCAATACCGGTGCATTTTGCGACAGTATAAAATCTATAGTTGTAAAACCATTGATACTTTGTTGTTCAAAATCTATACTAAGGTTAATTGAATAATGGCGTACATCCATTATGGCCTGTTCTGGTTTTAATTTACCGCCCGATGTAAGGTTTTGAGAAAAGCAAATGCCATTGAAGATGAGTAAAACTAAAATAAATATTGATCGCATAAAAAGAGTTTCTTAAATATACTCAATTATTTGTTTAAGCTTGTAACATCTTACATAAATTAACCTCGATAAACATATTTATTTTAAAGCTTTTAAATTTTTATATTTGTGTTTTTTTAATTTTATGAAGAAAAACATCAGATCAATAGCCATAATAGGCGGCGGACCATCTGGTTGTTCACTGGCTACATTGTTACAAAGAAAGGGATATAAAACAGGTGTATTTTATTTAGAAAAACGCCCTGATATTATAGTGGGAGAATCTTTGGTCCCGGCCATTATACCTTTTTTACGGGAGTTGGGAATAGAAGATGAAGTAAAATCTTACAGTACATATAAACCCGGTGCTTCGGTTTGGGTAAATAAAGATGAAGAAGCTACTTCTCCCTTTAGTTTTGGTGGAGGGGGGCTTCCTCCGTATGCTTATAATGTACCCCGTACCAAATTTGATAAAACGATTTTTGATCTTGCCAACCGTGAAGGTGTGGCTTTTTTTAAGCAGGCAGCCAAGTTGGATAAGATTGGTAAAACTGATGAAATAAAATTAAGTGATGATACCATTACAGCAATCAATGATTATTTTAACGGGCAGCCCGATCTGATTGTAGATGCCAGTGGCCGGTCCCGTACTATTTCCCGGTTACTGGATATCCCAACGAAAGAAGGTTACAGAAAAGACGTGGCTGTATTTGCCCATTTGAGTGGTGCAGAAAAAATTGAACCTTACAATATACACCTACACCGTTTAGAAAAAGGATGGACATGGAGAATTCCTTTACCCGACCGAATTTCGGTAGGTATTGTGATAGACCCCAATCATTTAAAACAATATGGTACAAATAAAGATGAGCAGTATGATAATTTTTTAAAAACAGATGAAACCTTAATAAAATTTACCCATAGCGCTACAAGGGAAACTGCTGTGATGCAATACAATAATTATCAACTCATCTCTCAAAAAATGTATGGGAAAAACTGGTTATTAACGGGTGATGCGGGTGGTTTCCTTGATCCAATTTTTTCATCGGGCCTATTTTTAGCCATTAAAGGCTCTTTTGCTGCTGCCGAAGCCATAGATTCCGGCACAGATCAAGCATTTAAAAAATATCAAAAACATCAGTTACATGAATTATATATCTGGCAAAAATTAGTAGATACCTGGTACAGCGGCAGTTTATTTACATTATTTAAAGTAGGGCAAGACCGAATGGATACAGCTCTTGGAAGATTTATTGGGCCACATATGCAAAGGCATTTAACGCGTATTTTTACCGGTGAGGCAGTATATAAAAGCTACAGCAGGGGTTTTTTAAACTTTATATTAGGGCCAATGATCAGTTTAATGAAACTGGGAAGGTTGCATAATCGCAATATAAAAGACCTTGAGATCAAATAATTTTAGATCCTCTCATACCGGTAAGTTTTTTAATGGATATTAAATTAAAACCTCTTATAAATGAGCGGCAAAAGGGATTCGAACCCTCGGCCCTTAGCTTGGGAAGCTAATGCTCTACCAACTGAGCTACTGCCGCATAAATTGTTTTACTAATCTAAGTTCGTTTTTAGCTTATTTTCTCAAATTTCCTCACTAATCTATAGATATTGGCTTTATTCTTAGTGTTAGCAATTCCGTTCATCATGCTATTTTACCACTTATACTAAATTCGAATTTATATCTTCATCCCCAATTTTTTGTATAACCCATTACCAGTAAGCATTACAAAGGAAAAAAAGCTAATAACAATTGCCTATTACTAAAATATACTTAGTACTTTGTATTGTATAGTACTAAAATATTTATATCTTTGTGTTATCAAAGTAAGGAAAGCATCAAAAAATGCTAAAATACAAAAGATAAAAAATTATTAAAAAACTTATAAAACAAAAGTCATGAAAAAGCAATCAGAAAACACATTCGCTCAAATTACTAAAGAGTATACTGAAAATTTAACCTCAGTGATCAAAGAAGCTTTAGCTGTTGAATTTAACCATCCCAAAACTTTCAGCACAGCTGATCTATGGAATATTCAGCGTAGGGGCAGAACAATGCTACAAAGAAGGCATATGATTTAATTGGTAATGTGGCCCAAGGCTATATCTTAAAAAAATCAACTATTAAAAACATATTAAAACAAAAGTCATGAAAAAGCAATCAGAAAACACATTCGCTCCAATCTCTAAAGAGTACATTGAAAATTTAACTACCGTTGTAAAAGAAACTTTAGCTGTTGAATTTAACCATCCCAAAACTTTCAGTACAGTTGATCTGTGGAATATTCAGCGCAGGGGCAGAACCATGTATCAAAGAAGGTTTTTAGCTTAGTGAAGCGCTGTTAACTAATAAAAGTATAGCCATATTATTATTATCAACAGTTAATTATAGGAAGCTCTCTTTACAAAACCCACAAATAATATTTGTGGGTTTTTTTGTTACTTACTTTGATGATCATCAATAAAAAAGGCTATTAATAAGTAGTTTTAATTTTTTTACAAAAGGTAAAAAGCCCTATTTTTGCAACCCCAATTAGGGTACACTCCTCCTTAGCTCAGTTGGTTAGAGCATCTGACTGTTAATCAGAGGGTCATCCGTTCAAGTCGGATAGGGGGAGCAGAAAATCAAGCACTTACGAAGTAAAATTTGTAGGTGCTTTTTTATTTAGCTGACAACTTATGATCTTCCAAATTAATATACACGCCATCACCCCTTATTTCAATTGCAAAAGTTTTTAAATGATACCCTTCCCCACTGATATTTATGCCGTTTTTAGGATTGAATTTATAGCGATGAAGCGGACAAACAAGATTTCCCAATGCATCTAAATAACCAGCAGCTAAATGGCCTCCTGCATGCGGACATTTTTGAGTGCAGGCAAAAACTTTATGGTTGTGTAAGCCAATGCAAATAAAATTACCATTTACTTCCAGTTCGGCAAGGCCATTTACAGAGAAATTAATTTCATCAACTTTTTCAGCTATTTTATACCAGGTATGTCTTGGGACTGTTGTCATTGATTTAGTTTATTACAGCCGGGAAAATTAGTTGTCACATAAGCATTGATTTACAAAAGCATTGTTTAAATATTATACATTAACAGGCTACATAGGATAACCATTTAATAAAAGAACTCAGCCCGGTAAGGATATCGTATCCGGTACATTTCCCTTACAGAATTTAAAACAGTTTGTCGCAGACCATCCAGGTTGGTTCTTTCAGTGGCCGATACAAAAACACAATTTCCATTGGTTTCATTTTGCCAACGTTGCTTTAAGTCATTGAGTATTTCATTTTTAACATCGGGTTCCAGCCACTGATCAAAAGCCTGTTCTGCATATTTATCCATCTTATTAAAAATGGTAATCACAGGTTTATCGGCAGCCCCGATTTCTGCCAGTATTTTATTAACTACATTTAACTGATCTTCATATTGCTGATGAGAGATATCCACCACATGTAACAATACATCAGCTTCCCTTACTTCATCCAGGGTGCTTTTAAAACTTTCTACCAGGTGATGGGGCAGTTTACGGATAAACCCTACCGTATCGCTCAATAAAAAAGGAGTTTGCTCAAAAACAACTTTACGGGTAGTGGTATCTAATGTTGCAAACAATTTATTTTCTGCAAACACATCGCTCTTGCTTAATAAATTCATCAATGTGGATTTTCCTACGTTGGTATAACCCACCAGTGCCACCCGTATAAATTCACCACGGTCCTTACGTTGGGTAAAAGCCTGTTTATCAATTTCGGCCAACCGTTTGCGTAACAGACCAATTTTATCTTTTACAATACGACGGTCGGTCTCAATTTCAGTTTCACCAGGCCCCCTTGTTCCTACACCGCCACCCTGGCGTTCCAGGTGTTTCCACATTCCTTTAAGGCGTGGTAAAATATATTGGTACTGTGCCAGTTCAACCTGTGTTTTAGCCTGTGCAGTTTTGGCCCTGCTGGCAAAAATATCTAATATCAAATCACTGCGGTCGATGGTTTTTACCTGCAGCACTTTTTCTATATTTTGAATCTGTGATCCTGTAAGTTCATCATCAAAAATCACCAGGCTGATATTTCCTTTTAACAGAATAAACTGTTTTATTTCTTCCAGCTTTCCTTTACCAACAAAAATTTTACTGTCGGGGTGCGGAAGTTTTTGTGTGAACCGTCTGATAGTATTGGCACCGGCGGTTTCTGCAAGGAACGCCAGTTCATCCAGGTATTCATTTACCATTGGTTCGGTTTGCTCTTTATAGATCAAACCCACCAATATTGCATTTTCTTCCTGCCTGGTTATTTTTTTACTCTCTATCAATATTTATAATTTTTCAGGAACATCCTATACATTTACCTGCATTATACAAAAAGTTTGGTTGTAATCAACACTAAAAAATCAAAGCGTTCCGATAATTACCCGGAACGCTTTTCTTGAATCTTTTTCTGCTTTAGTTTTTTGATGATGAAGCAACTGTAGCAGACACCCACTTTTTCATTTCAGGACAAGTTTTATATTCATCAGCAATTAAAATATAGTAAGTGGATACTTTTTTCATGAACCATGAATCTACTACGTCATTCTTTTTTTCTTCAAGTGCCCTTCGTGAAACCCTGTTGTAATCATCTTTCAGATTCTCTCTGTGAGGCTCGGTTTTTGTTTTTAAATAAACTATGCGCACCCCTTTTCTTCCTCTTTCATCAGCAAACTCTGTTGGATGTGAATACTGACCTACTTTGAGGTCTTTCAACATCAGCACCATGTCTTTATCCAGCTGATCAATAGTTACATAAGTACTGCCATCCGGACCGTTTACCTGGCCGGCATTAAATTTACTGGCATCATCATTACTGTATTTAGCTACTGCTTCACCAAATTGAATGGTTCCTGCAATTAGTTTAGACCTTACAGTATCTAATCTGTTGATATCTTCTTTAATTTCGAAAGAAGTAACCTGAGGTATCAATAAAATATGCCTTACTGTTGCATCATCTCCTGCACGGCTAACTAATTGAAGGATGTGATAACCAAATTTTGTTTTAAAAGGATTGGATATCTGGCCTTCTTTTAAAGTAAATGCTTTTGATAACCAAACAGGATCCAGTTCTTTTGAATAACGGTTAATTTCATATTGTCCACCTGTTTCTTTACTTCCGGGATCCATTGTATAAATGCTGGCAATTGTTTTAAAATCTTTTGTGCCTGATTCAATCTGCGACTTAAACTCTCTTAACTGCTTAATACTGTATTCCTCAGCATCCCTGTGTGCTTTAGGAAAAGAAACGATCTGGTTGATCTCCACTTCACTTTCATATAGAAACAAACTGTCTTTAGGAATTTTATTATAATATGCAGCCACTTCATTAGGCGTTATGCGAACATTCTCCACTACTTTATTCCGCATGGCTTTTGCCATTTCCTTATCACGTATTGGTTCTCTAAAATCTTCCTTAAGCTGGTAAATAGATTTTCCGGCGATCTTTTCAAGCTCATCTTTCCCTCCAAACCGGGCAATATATTCACGTATGTTGTTGTCTATTATAGATTCCACCTCTTCATCGGTAACTGGTAGTGAATCTTTTTCGGCCTGCAAAACCAACGCTTTAATACCCATGGCCTGTTCCAGGATCTGGCAGCTTGCATTTTGAGGTATTTCAATATTCTGCCGCTGCATATCAATGATCGTATTTTCAATATCGCTTTTAAGAATAATCTTATCCCCAACAACAGCAACAATTTTATCAGCTAAAACCACTTTAGGCTTGCTGGTTTGAGCTAATGTGACTGTTATAAACCCAAATGCTGCAATAAGAATTAATAAATATTTTTTCATTAAAATGTTTTTTATGAGCAGATATCAGCCTGTTGAAGAATTTTACCAAAAATAAACCGTTGATTTATTATCACCCTTTTATACCGGTTCATTTAACAAAAAATTCAGAAGAAATGCAATAGCATGCCACAGGAACAGCTCATATGATAATTACAATGTCCGCTTCACTTCCACTTCTTCAAAAGCTTCAACTATATCTCCAACTTTTATATCATTGTAATTCTTTATAGTTAAACCACATTCCATACTTGAAGTTACTTCTTTGGCATCATCTTTAAAACGCTTCAGGCTACCAAGTTCACCGGTAAATATTACGATACCATCACGTACAAGTCTTATGCGGTTATTTCTTGCCATTTTACCATCAAGTACAAAACAACCTGCAACACTTGCCTTATCAAATTTATACACTTCTCTTATTTCCACGTTAGCCAGTATTTTCTCTTCTACACCCGGTTCAAGCATACCTTCCATTGCACTCCTGATTTCTTCAATTGCGTTGTAAATGATAGAATATAATTTAATCTGAATAGCTTCCTGTTCGGCCAATTTAGCTGCCTGCAGGGCAGGGCGTACATTAAAACCAATGATAATAGCATCTGAGGCATTTGCCAGGGTAACATCACTTTCGGTAATGGCACCTACGGCTTTATGAATTACCTTAATTACAATTTCTTCAGTGCTTAATTTTTGTAAAGAGTCACTTAATGCTTCTACAGAACCATCCACATCGCCCTTAATAATAACATTAAGTTCTTTAAAGCTTCCCAATGCCAACCGGCGTCCGATCTCATCGAGTGTAATATGCTTTTTAGCACGCATGCCCTGTTCGCGTAAAATTTGTCCACGCTTATAAGCATTCGACCTGGCGTCACTTTCATTAGCATAAACCTTAAAAGTTTCACCAGCCTGTGGTGCCCCATTCAATCCTAAAATTAAAACCGGGGTTGATGGCGGTGCTTCTTTTTCACGAAGGTTCCTTTCGTTGTACATGGCTTTTATCTTACCAAAATACTGCCCGGAAACTATCATATCTCCTACCTTTAATGTTCCGTTTTGAACAAGTATGGTTGCTACATAACCGCGGCCTTTATCAAGTGTGGCTTCAATTACAGTACCATTAGCCTCCCTTACGGGATTAGCTTTTAATTCAAGAATATCTGTTTCCAGTAATATTTTTTCCATCAACAGGTCAATGTTCTGACCATTCTTGGCACTTATTTCCTGGCTCTGATATTTACCACCCCAACTTTCTACCAACACATTCATTCCTGAAAGCTGCTCTTTGATCTTCTCAGGGTTAGCACCGTCTTTGTCCATTTTATTAATGGCAAATATCATCGGTACATTGGCTGCCTGTGCATGTGATATGGCTTCTTTTGTTTGTGGCATAACCGCATCGTCTGCAGCTACAACAATAACCGCAATATCAGTAACCTTAGCACCGCGGGCCCGCATGGCTGTAAATGCTTCATGACCCGGTGTATCTAAAAAAGTAATATTTCTTCCATCTTTTAATGTTACTTCATAAGCGCCAATATGCTGTGTAATGCCGCCCGCTTCACCGGCAATCACATTGGTGTTGCGTATATAATCCAATAATGAGGTTTTACCATGATCAACGTGCCCCATGATGGTAACAATCGGCGCCCTTGGTTTCAGGTCTTCTACATTGTCTTCTATGTCATCTGCATCTAAATCTCCGGCATCCTCTACGCCAATAAATTCAACTTCAAAATTAAACTCACTTGCAACCAGCTCAATTACATCTGCTTCCAGCCGCTGATTAATAGATACCATTATCCCCAGGCTCATACATTTACTGATAACATCTGCAAAACTTACATCCATCAGGTTAGCCAGTTCGCTTACCGAAATAAATTCCGTTACCTGTAATTTGTTACTTTCTTCTCCGCCGGCTCCTGCATGTTCTGCATGTTCATCTCTTTTTGCTTTACGGTATTTTGCTTTTAAGCTTTTTCCCCGTCCGCCGGCTCCGGCTAATTTTGCCTGTGTTTCTTTAAGCTTATCCTGAATCTCTTTTGCATCAATTACTTTATCTTCTCTGCGTCCCGTACCTGTAGAACCTGTGCCAGCTCCCCTGTTAAATCTGCCAGCACCAGATCTGTTTGATGCCCCTGTTCCTGTAGTACTTCCTCCTGTTCTTCTGTTTTGGGTTCCAGTTGCTCCACCTGGTTGTCCGTTTGATTGTCCGCCTTGTTGTTGTCCACCCTGTTGTTGTCCGCCCTGTTGTTGTCCGCCAGGCCTCTTTTCCATTGGAATACGCTTACGCTTGCGCTTTTCATCATTTCCTTTTTTAGGCCTCGTATCATTATCAACAGGCAAATCTATTTTACCCATGATTTTAGGTCCTGATAATTTTTTTGCCTGAATATTTTCAATGAGGGGTAATGCTTCAATTTTTGGATCTTCGGTTTTTGCTTCAACTGTTTTTTCAACAACTTTTTCTTTTGCCTTTGTTTCTTCAGCAGGTGCAGCTTTTTTCCCTTTTTTGGGTTCCGCGGCTTTAGTCTCTTCTTTATTATTTACTGCTGCTTTATCAGTTTCTTTTTCAGCTACCTTTTTTGTTGATTTTTTTGGCCTGGTAGAAGAGTCTATAGAATCAAGATCTATTTTATCCAGCACTTTTGGTGTTTCCAGTTCGGGTGCCTTAACTTTTGTTAATGGTGATGCTGGCTTATCAATTTCTTTTACCACCTCTTTTATTGGTTCGGTCTGTTCTTTTTTTGCCTCTGTTGTTTCAACAATTTTTTCTTCCGCTGCAGCTATTGCCGGTTTTACTTTTACTGTTTCTTTTTTGTTAAAAGAAAGGTCCTGTTCATCTTTTTTCTTTTTAGGCTCACTAACGCTTGCTCCTTTTGGAAGATCGATCTGCATGGCTTTTTGATGAGCAACTTTATCCTGCTGAAACTCAGATTGTAAAACACGGTACATGGGTTCCGTTAATTTGGAAGTGGGTTTCAAATCTTCATCGCCAAAACCTTTAGATACAAGAAAGTCTACCAAGGTATCCTTACCTATGTTAAACTCTTTGGCCGCAGCCATCAACCTTGGTGTAGTTACTTCTGACATTCGTTTTTTTGTTCGTCTGCTGCCTGGCAACAGACTGAATTTTCTTTTAATTGTTCTGAATAAATCTTCTGCTGATTGAATAATTGGTAATTACTCCTTTCCAAACTCTTCCTTCAATATTCTTCTTACTTCTTCAATTGTTTCTTTTTCCAGATCTGTCCTTCTTTCCAGCTCCTCTGCAGTTAATTCCAACACCGAACGGCCGGTATCGCAACCCACTCTTTTCAATTCATCAATTACCCATGGTTCTATTTCATCTGTAAACTCATCCATATCAATATCGAATTCTTCAACTTCGCCTTCGTTATCCCGGAACACATCAATTTCGTAACCGGTTAATTCACATGCCAGTTTAATATTTACGCCTCTTCTTCCTATTGCCAGTGAAACCTGGTCGGGTTTTAAAAATACATTGGCATGCATTTTTTCTGAATCAATTTCCATGCTCGTGATCTTAGCCGGAGTTAAAGAACGCTGAATCAGCAACTGGGTGTTACTCGTCCAGTTTATTACATCAATATTTTCATTTTTTAATTCTCTTACAATACCATGTATGCGGCTACCTTTCATTCCAACACATGCACCAACGGGATCTATCCGGTCATCATAACTTTCAACAGCCACTTTTGCCCTCTCTCCCGGATCCCTTACGATTTTCTTAACCACTATCAAGCCATCAAAAATTTCAGGTACTTCAATCTCCAGTAATTTCTCCAGAAAAGATGGACTTGTTCTGGAAAGTATAATAACAGCCTGGCTGTTTTTTAATTCAACTTTTTTTACAACACCCCTTACACTTTCACCTTTCTTGAAATAATCGGTTGGTATCTGTTCAGATTTGGGTAATAACATTTCATTACCTTCTTCATCCAGTAATAACACTTCTTTTTTCCATACCTGGTAAACTTCGCCACTTACTATTTCTCCAATACGGTCTTCATATTTTTTTATCAGTATGTTTTTCTTTAGGTCATTGATACGGGCTGCCAGTGTTTGTTTACCTGCTAAAATTGCACGGCGGCCAAACTCTTTCTGTATATCCACTTCCTCATATAATTCTTCCCCCACCTGGTAATCCGGTTCGATCTTGATTGCATCTTTATACTCAATTTCAGTAAGTGTATTATAAAGATCATCATCATCAACAATAGTTCGGCGACGGAAAATTTCCAGGTCGCCTTTTTGATCGTTAACAATTACGTCAAAACATTCGTCGCTGCCGTATTTTTTGCGGATCAGGGTTTTAAACACATCTTCCATAACTTTCATCAGTGTAGGACGATCGATGTTTTCTGCATCTTTAAATTCCTGAAAGGAGTCAATTAAATTAATACTTGCCATATTCCGTTCCAGCCTCACTTTTATTTCCCCGCCGGGATGGGGGTTTTGTTAATTAATTAGAACTTTATCTGAACCTTGGTTTGTTTAATGTCGATCAGGTTAATTTCATCAGTTTTTAAAACTGCTTTCCTGCCTTTGCCTTCTGTATATTCTATTGTTATTTTTTCTTCAGTTACTTCAGTAAGTTTACCTTCTTTTTTCATATCGGTATTAGTTATTACCTCTATATCTCTCCCTACATTTTTTTTATACTGGCGCAACAGTTTTAACGGCTCATCCAGCCCCGGGCTGCTAACTTCCAGCGAAAAATCACCCTCGGGGTACATACCCATCTCTTCCATGATCTTATAAAGTGCCCGGTTTATTTTAATACATTTCTCTATCCCCAGTCCGCTATCAGCATCCAAATATATTTTATAATTATTGGTAGGTTTTATTTTAATATAAACCAGGAAAATGTCATCCTTAAGTAATGGTTCAATCAATTTTTCAACCGCCAGTATTTGTGTATCTTGAGTCATGATAAAAGAAGAAGGGAACGCCACCGTTCCCTTCCTTTGCTTCTTTGTCCGCTGCAAATATATAGAATGCTCCCGTAATTGCCAAAATGTATGCAGTTTATCTGTTATTTTTTGCCAATACTAAATTTTAACAGGATTTCATTTATTAGATTAATAACTTTGCCCCATGGGTATGATAAGGGTAATAATTGAGCTATTAGTGCTGTATCTGGTATATAAACTGATATTTGATTTCATCATTCCGGTATATAAAACCACTAAACAGGTGAACCAGAAAATGGGTGAAATGCAAAGCAAGATGAACGAGCAAATGAAAGAACAGAAATCCAGTATGTATTCAGATACTTCCGGGGAAAAGGCAGCTAAGCCAGGCAAGAAAGATTATATTGAATTTGAGGAAGTTAACTAACAATCGAGTTGAAAATGATCCAATAATCTATGCCTTAAAAAGAGTTTATATAGAATCTATCTCCAGTAATTCTATTCTTTCTGCAGGTAAAAGCTGATGTGTTTTAAATCCTATTTTTTTTGCTGTTTCAATATTACTGATGGTATCATCTATAAAAAGTGTTTCTCCTGCTTTTATTTTTTCTTCCTGCAAAACAAATTCAAAAATTTCGGATCCGGGTTTTCTTAACCCAACTTCATTAGAATACCAGGCTTTGATGAAATAACTATCCAGTAAAGGTTTTCCGGTTTCAATAATAAATAATTGTTTAAAATATTTTAAATGAATGCTGTTTGTATTACTTAACAAATACAACCTGTAACTGCCCGAAAGCTGTTCTAAAAAACCAAGGCTTTCTATTCTGAACTGAATGATCAGGGCATTCCAGGCGAATGCGATTTCCTTATCGGTAATTTCAGCTTTTGTTCTTTTTTTTATGGCTTTATAAAAATCTGGTTCACTTAACTTCCCTGTTTCCAGGTTTTCAAAAAGTTCATCTGCCTTAAACTGTGAAAACATTTCATCAAAATTTTCGATGCCTAAATTTTTAAATGCGGAAACGCTTTTTTGAAAATCTATATCAAGCAAAACGCCGCCCAGGTCAAAAATTATATTTTTAGTTTTAGTCATAACATTAAAAAGCGGAATCATGGGATTCCGCTTTGTGGGCCCACCTGGGCTCGAACCAGGGACCACCTGATTATGAGTCAGGTGCTCTAACCAACTGAGCTATAGGCCCTTTCTTCAGCTTGTTTTTGAAGAATAAGGGTGCAAATATAATCAAAGCTCTTTAATTTAACGCTTCTTTAAATTATTTGCCGTTATTTTACAGCTTCAAAATTGATTATGAAGAAAATATTATTTATTGTTTTTGGCTTATTGACCGTATTTACTGCTTCTGCACAGGATAAAAAAAAGCCCGGAGGTTTTATGAACCGTACCGGCGACCATTTAATGTTACAGACAACATATGACATTTGGACCGGTGCACCTGACAGTATAAAAAGTCGCATGAATGGCTTTCCCAGGGGCCTTAATGTTTATATAATGCTGGATCAGCGCTTTAATGGGAGTCCGAAATTTAGTGTTGCTTTTGGTTTAGGCGTTGGTACCAGTAATATGTATTTTGATAAAATGGTTGTTGATATTAAGTCGAAAACCAATACCCTTCCATTTAATAATGTAGACAGTATCGATCACTTTAAAAAATATAAATTAACAACAGCCTTTTTAGAGATACCTATTGAGTTTCGGTTTACATTAAATCCCGAAAATGAAAGTAAAAGTATAAAAACTGCTATTGGCTTTAAAGTGGGCACCATGCTTAGTGCGCATACCAAAGGAAAAACACTGCAGAATAAAAATGGATCTACTTTAAATAACTATATAGCCAAAGAAACCGGTAAAGGATTTTTTAATTCCACCCGATTGGCTGCAACTGCAAGGATTGGATATGGTAATTTTTCTTTATTCGGAACCTGGCAGTTAAATAATATTTTTAAAGATGGTGTGGCAGCTGATATGAAACTTTTTCAGTTTGGTTTAAATTTTAGCGGACTATAATTCAGTTAATATTAATTAACCCTTATCCCCCGCTTAAAGCGGGGGATTTTGTTTGTTGCACGTTTGTAAATCCTTAACTTTGCGCTTCACCCCACATCATGAGCGACGACATAAAACACGAATGCGGACTTGCTTTCATTCGTTTGCGAAAACCATTCAGTTATTATCAACAGCAATATGGCACAGTTTTATACGGCCTTAATAAGCTGTACCTGTTGATGGAAAAGCAACACAACCGTGGGCAGGATGGAGCCGGCATTGCTGCTGTTAAATTAAATACCGAACCAGGTTACCCCTTTATGCACCGGATGCGCAGCAGAGCTAATCAGCCAATTGCGGATCTTTTTGCACAGATTGGAGCAGAAATTAATGATATTGAAAAATATCAACCCGACATTAAAAATCACCCCGGGCTGATGAAAGGCCACTTCAATTATTTAGGCGAGGTTTTACTGGGCCACCTTCGATATGGTACACAGGGAAAAAACAGTACAGAATTTTGTCATCCTTTTATTAAACGACATACCATCCCTTCACGCAATTTAGCATTGGCCGGAAATTTTAACCTGGTGAATACTGAAGAATTATTTGGGTTGGTAAATATTGATCCCGGAGAATTTCAACGCCAAAGCGACCTTGCTGCCATGATGGAAGTTGTTTACCATTTTATTGTAAAAGCAGACGAAGCATTTCCCGGCCGGATAGACATTTCCAACATATTAAAAAAGGCAGTGCCCCTTTTCGATGGCGGTTTTAATTTTAGCGGTATGCTGGGTAACGGAGATGCTTTTGTGATGAGGGATGCGCACGGAATACGCCCATCTTATTATTATATCAATGATGAAGTGATCGTTGCTGCCAGCGAAAGAGCCGCCATACGTACCGCTTTTAATGTTGGCGAAAACGAAGTACAGGAATTAATGCCCGGCCATGCACTTATCGTACATGCTGACGGAGACTATACCATTGAACAGATTGTAGAACCCAAAGAAAGAAAAGCCTGTAGTTTTGAACGCATTTATTTCAGCCGTGGAAGTGATGAAAAAATTTACCGGGAGCGGATCACCCTGGGCTATAACTTAAGTGATATTATCTTAAAAGTAATTAAATACGATTTAAGAAATACCATATTCTCTTTTATTCCCAACACCGCAGAAACTGCTTTTTATGGTTTACTAAAAGGTGCGGAACACTACCTGAACAAAATAAAAATAGAACGTATTACCAGTTGGGGAAAAGATTTTGATGAAGACAAGTTAACGGAAATGATTAACCGGAAAGTGCGGTTTGAAAAGATTGCGATCAAAGATGTAAAGCTGCGCACTTTCATTACAGAAGACGCCAACCGCAATGAAATGGTGCAACATGTGTACGACATCACATATGGTACCGTTCGTAAAAATGAGGATACGCTGGTGGTTATCGATGACAGCATCGTGAGGGGTACCACGCTGAAAGAAAGTATTATTCGCATGCTGGCCAGGCTGGAACCCAAAAAAATCATCATTGTTTCATCCGCACCACAAATACGTTACCCCGACTGTTATGGTATTGACATGAGCAAGCTGGGAGATTTTATCGCTTTTAAAGCTGCCATTGAATTGCTGCATGATACCAAACAGGAACATATTTTGACGGAAGCTTTGGAAAAATGCAAGGAACTGCAGCGTAATAACCAACTACACACGCAGAATGTGGTACAGGAGATCTACAAACCTTTTGCATTAAAAGAGATGAGCAAAAAGATCGCGGAATTAATTACACCAAAAGACCTGAAAATTCCTGTGCAGGTCATTTACCAAACTATTGAAAGCCTGCATGAAGCCTGCCCTACCAATACCGGCGATTGGTATTTTACGGGTAACTACCCAACGCCGGGTGGTAACCGGGTATGCAACAAAGCCTTCATCAACTATATGGAAGGAAGGAATGTAAGGGGGTATTGAGGAGACGGGAGTCAGGAGACGGGAGACGGGAGACGGGAGCCCTGAGTCTGGAGTTAAGAGCCGCGTGTGATCTAACTACCCTATAATACCGGCAACTACCTACTTAAAAATTTCATTTAATAAAGAAGCCAAATGAACGCCCCCTTTTAATAATTGCTGGTTAACGATGGCATTATATTTAAAATCATAGTCAAAGCCCAACCTGTCTCCGGTTTTTATATCTGCATAAATTTTTCCGGCCAGTTGGTACGACTGCCAAACCCATTCACTCAAAGGCTCGGCCTCCCATATTTTTCTTTGTGCACGGGTGGTAAAATTAATGGCGCCAGCGTATTCGGTATAACTTAATTGTTGAAAATCTACCAGCTTTGAGTCCCACACCTGGTGCAGGTTAACAGAGTCTTTAAACCAGGTTACCCTGATCTTATTCCCTCCCAGGTCCTCGAACCTGCCCACGTGCATCGGTTGGTGTATATCGCCTACAATATGTATCAGCAAACGCAGGTATAAAACCTTTTTGTCCTGGTCCAGTTCTTTACTCTTCAGTTGTTCCGATAACCAGTTTATTTTTGTGTAGGCATCGGTTAGCGTGTCACTGGCCAGGTAATCTTTTAGTGCTGTCTCTGTGAGCCCTTCTTTAAAATTAATATAATGCCAGTTGCTTAGGTAAGCATAGGTCCGATCGGATTTTATAAAGTCGGGCCAGTTACTGGCCATGGCAATTGATTCGTTGCCCAATATCTTATAAATTTCTTTCTTCGTTTTTTTTGCCAGGTAAGTATCTGCAATTTGTCCCACAATGCGGTGGCCCAATACACCCCAGGCCATGCTGCAAAAAGGTAAATACAAAAACAACCCCAACAGGGCAATTTTTTTTATCTTATCGATCATCATTGAAATTTATTTATCTCCAAAGCTAACTTAATGCAACAATATATTTAATGTCATTCATAAAAGAGCCCTTTCATTCGAAAACTTCAAACAACAGTATCTGGGCTTTTTCAAAAAACTTAAAATTGTTATCGGCAACAAATAGCAGGGTTCTATGACCGTTCGGTAAAAGCGGGCCAAAACAAACTCCTTCAATATTATCAGTATATATGCCCAGGTCATCCATGTTTAGTAACAAGGTTTTTTTTACAGGAATAAAATTTTGATTGTCTTTCAAGGCCGTTAAACCAATATTGGTAGCTGCCTGTAAATCGGCAACAAAAAGCCTGATGGTGCAGGGTAAACGACCGGTAGAAAATGAACGCTCCATCACCAGCAGCTTATTATGCCCAAGATCCAGGATCTCGGAAACCCCATTGGTTTTAAATTCATTTTCGGGTTTCGAAGGATGGGCAACCGGTTCCGGTTTATAGGCATACTGCGCTGTACTTATACCAGTTGCCACATCAAATTTGATGATCCGCACAAACGCCCTGTTATCGGTAAGATCAGCTTGCGGACCATCTTCAAATAAGGGCTCTTCCACACTTACATAAAGCGTTTTATAACTGTCGGCAAAACACATTCCTTCCAACACGCCGTTTTTCCTGGGACCTTTTTCAACAGCCTGCATTTTTAAGTTAGCGGGTATTTCAAATGGCGATATGAATGTACCACCGGGTTGAATAAGTACTACCGACGGATCTACTAAAACCGTATCTCTTCCCCTTACGATTCTTTCCCCTTCGCTGCTCCAAACCAGCTCACGGGTTAACGGGTTGTAACGGATTGCTTCAGGGTCGGGTGTTTTAAACCGATCCTGGTGAATGCCGGGATAAACTTTTCCATCGGCTTGCAAAAAATGATTGACTTCGGTAAAGATTAAACTGTCAATTCCTTTCGGCGTTAAAAATATTTTTGCAGTATAAAACCGGGCCGGTTCTTTTTCACTTCTATCATCGCTTATTAAATAATATTGTTCATTTTCGGCATCGTAGTCGATACCCGACAGGCCGCCAACCGTGGTATTTTTGAATTTGTAATTGAAAGGAATTGCATAGTCCCCAACAAATTTTAAGCTGTTAATATTGGTTGTGACCCCGCTTACTTTTTGAGAGGTAGCACATGAAAGTGAACCAAGTGAAACCGTGACAATTGAAACAAGGCGTAAAACGAACGGATGCATAAATTTATTAATAAATAAAGTTGCGAAAGTTTAATATGTTAATGGCAGGTTTGCGTAAAATTTTTATACTTTTATAGCTGTTCATTTATTGCAAATGTAATTTGATTTGTATAATTAAATTGTATTGTATTTTTAAACAGCTTTTCGTTGAAAAAACTTTTTATTATAAGGCATGCCAAAAGTGATCAAAGTTTTTTTGGTAATGATTTTGAGCGTCCTCTTAATGAAAGGGGTAAATCCGATGCACACCTGATGGCCAAACGATTATTGGATTCCAGGCTGGGAATAGATGCCCTGGTTTCCAGTCCTGCGATAAGGGCAAAACAAACCGCAGAATTATTCGCCGAAACATTGAAGAAACCGAAAGATGAGATCATTTATATTTCTGCGCTTTACCATGCTTCTGCCGATGTTTTCTATGAAGTAATAGTGGGTTTACCTGATACCCTGAACGCCGTGGCCATTTTTTCGCATAACCCGGGAATAACCTATTTTGTAAACAGCCTGAATACACAAACTAAAATCGACAGTATACCTACCTGTGCAAATTTTGCGCTAATAGCAGATATTACCCATTGGTCGGAATTTGCCAAAGCAACCAAAGAAATGTTGTTTTTTGACTACCCCAAAAAATAGCAGCCGCTGGTTACCGGGTTTGCCGATCCA
>JANOFR010000031.1:0-58366 GCA_031413755.1 Chitinophagaceae bacterium | reverse complement strand
CATATCCTTGTTTCTGTTGTTACCGGTGTGTTGATAAAAGATATTGAAGACATCATCAAAAAGAAACTTCCCGTTTTCAGTGGCATTTGTAAAACTTATGCAGGTCATACTTTCCTGTATGGCAATGGCGGTATTTGGCATGGCCCTGAAAACAGGAAGTTTCTTCGTAATAATGTCTTCAATATCTTTTATCAACACACCGGTAACAACTGAAACTAAAATATGATTGGGAGTCAACTCTTTTTTAAAACTGTTCAGCACTTCTGAAACCTGGTAAGGTTTTACAGCAAGAATAACAAGCTGACATTGTTTTACTACAGCAGCATTATCATTGCCCGTATTTATTCCCTTTGTTTCCAGGTTTTTTAAAGTGGCTGTATTTCTTTTGGTGATATGAATATCAGCTGCTTTACAGAATTTACTTTTTAATAATCCTTCTGCAATGGCAGATCCTAAATTTCCGCCTCCGATGATGGCAATTTTATTTTTCATGAAATTATTTTAATAGAAACTGTTTTTCGACAAATAATTCCGCACATAATCATCCACCCCTTCCTCCAGCGAATAAAAATCTTTTGTGTAACCGGCAGCTTTTAATTTATCCATATTGGCCTCGGTAAAATATTGGTATTTGTCCCGCAGGTCTTCGGGCATATCAATGAATTCAATATCAGGTTGCAGATCCAATCCGGCAAACGTTGACTTTACCAGATCGTTAAAACTTCTCGCCCTGCCTGTACCTAAATTGTAAATACCATTACTAAAGATGACATCTTTTGAAAAGATGTCATCTTTAAAAACTGTTTCCATCAGCCAATAACAAACTTCAATCACATCTTTCACATAAATAAAATCACGAAGTTGTTCGCCATTTTCAAATCCATTTTTATGTGATCTGAAAAGTTTTACTTTTCCATTTGTTTTTATCTGGTTAAATGATTGAAAGATCACACTGGCCATCCTGCCTTTGTGATATTCGTTGGGGCCATATACATTAAAGAATTTAAGTCCGGCCCAAAAAGGAGGATGATCTTCCTGGTGTAATATCCATTTATCAACTTCGTTCTTTGAAATACCATAAGGATTCATTGGATGCAGTTGTTCTATAATTTCATGACTGTCATGATAGCCAAATTCACCTTCTCCATACGTAGCAGCAGAGGATGCATAAATCAGCGGGATATTATTGATAGTACAGTAATTCCAGATTTTTTGTGAGTATTCTACATTCAGGTGCTGATGAACAGCATAATTAAATTCGGTTGTATCGGTTCTTGCGCCTAGGTGAAAAACAAAGCTTACAAAAGGTTTTTCCCGTTGTGCCCAGTCAAAAAAACCTTCCCTTTCAACCCGAACCAGGTATTTTTTATGCAGCAGGTTCAGTTCTTTCAATTCATCATCAAATTCATCCACAAGAATCAGGTTTTCAAATCCCTGCCGGTTTAAAAAACTTACCATGCAGCTGCCGATGAATCCTGCTGCGCCTGTAACTATTATAGCCTCCCCAAACCCCTCCAGCGGAGGGGGTTTTAAATACTCTGATTCTTTATGATTCTTTTCTAAACTCATCTATTAATTTTTATAATGCTGCCAATGCATGTTCACTCTCATGTCCGGTCAGTAAATTGGCAATTGCATTTTCATATTTCTCTTTCCATTCCCTAACATTTCCCCAATCTTCACCATTAATATTTATTTTACCGGATGTGACTTTTCCTAAATAAGTAACCGTAATCTTCATCTTCTCCAGCAGCATATTAAAATCGTTTCTGTTTTCTTTTGAAACGGTAACAACTACCCGGCTTTGTGCTTCGCCAAACAAATAAGCATCGGACCTCACTCCTTTGTCTGTTATGGAGACCTCAAAACCAAGATCCCGGTTAAAACAACTTTCTATTAGGGTAATAAACAATCCACCTTCACTGACATCGTGTGCCGAGTTCAGCAGTTTTTTATGGATCATTTTTTTAACCTCATGCTGCACTTCAAATTCTTCATTCAGATCAAAATGAGGGCAGGGAGAAAATTCAACCCCATGTATCTTGTGTAAATATTCCGATGAGTTGATGTCATTTCGTTGCGTGCCAACCAGGTAAATTTCATCATCTTCCTGCTTAAAATCCATGGTCATTTTATCATCTACATTCTCCAGTAAACCAACCATGCCAATGGTTGGAGTAGGATAAACAGCACCATCGGGCCCCTGGTTGTAAAAACTAACATTACCTCCTGTAACAGGCGTATCAAATTTTATACAGGCTTCACCCATACCTTTAATGGCATGTACAAACTGGTAATACACTTCGTGATCGTAAGGATTTCCAAAATTTAAACAGTTGGTAACACCCAACGGTTGGCCGCCACTGCAAACAATATTCCTTGCTGCCTCAGCAACTGCAATCATAGCCCCTTTGTAAGGGTCAGCAAAAACATAGCGGCTGTTACAATCGGTTGTTAAAGCCAGGGCTTTATTGGTTGGTTTTGCTAAAACGATTGCAGCATCGCTTGGTGCATTGGTGTTTGTATTGCCGGTGCCTACCATACTGTCGTATTGTACATATATCCATCGTTTGCTGGCAATATTGGGTATTTGAATAATTTGTTCTGCAACTGCTTTTAAATCTTTTGGTATTTCAATACTTTCCGGTTTGAATGCTTTTATTTTTTCAAAATACTTTGGTTCGGTATATGGCCGGTCGTACACAGGAGCACCACCGCCCAATACCAATTCATAAGCTGGTAACTTAGCTTCTAATTTTCCATCAACAAAAAAATGTAAAAGTCCGTCATCAGTTACTTCTCCGATTTCGCTGCAGGGCAGATCCCATTTATTAAAAACATCCAGCACCAATTTTTCTTTTCCTTTTTCAGCAACCAAAAGCATGCGCTCCTGGCTTTCACTCAACAGCAGTTCCCAGGGTTTCATTTCTTTTTGACGTGTAGGTACTTTATCAAGGTCTATCCGCATTCCTGATTTTCCTTTGGCACTCATTTCCGATGTAGAACAAATGATTCCGGCTGCACCCATATCCTGCATACCTACCACGGCTCCGGTTTGTATCACTTCCAGGCAGGCTTCCAGTAACTTTTTTTCCTGGAAGGGATCTCCAACCTGCACGGCCGGCAGATCTTCGGCACTATCAGCTGTAATATCAGCTGATGCAAAACTGGCACCCCCAATACCATCCTTTCCGGTAGCACTGCCAACAAAAAAAACAGGATTTCCTTTCCCTTCTGCCGTAGCAGAAACAGTTTCGCCGTTTTTTAAGATACCAACACTCATGGCATTAACAAGCGGATTGGTATGGTAACATGCTTCAAAATATACTTCGCCGCCAACAGTAGGCACGCCAAAACAGTTGCCGTAATGGCCAATACCATGTACAACACCTGCCAGCAGATGTTGTGTTTTTGCTTCGGTTAATTTTCCAAAACGCAAAGAGTTTAATGAAGCAATGGGCCTTGCACCCATGGTAAAAATATCACGGTTAATACCGCCAACACCTGTTGCTGCACCCTGAAAAGGTTCAATGGCGGAAGGATGATTATGCGATTCAATTTTAAAAACAACACCATATCCATCACCAATATCCATCAGGCCGGCATTCTCTTCTCCTGCTTTAACCAGCATTTTTTTTCCGTCGCGTGGTAACGTCTTTAACCATTTTATTGAATTTTTATAACTGCAGTGTTCGCTCCACATGGCACTGAAAGAACAGAGTTCATTAAAGTTGGGCGTACGGCCCAGTTTTTCTTTGATCAGTTCAAATTCTGCTGCTGTAAGTCTTAATTGTTCCGCTGTTTTTACTGTAATTTCCATAAATGTAGATGAGCGTATATTGAGAAAACGCAAAGGTAACTGTTGGTGACCTTTTATCCTGATGAGCAAAAGCAAATATTTTAACTATCTTCCCACAGCAAAAATGTTTGGTTTTGAATTATCTCTTATTTGTTGTTTACCTGATCATTTTATCATGGTTACTCTTACGGGTGCCTTTTATTAAAAATGCCGGTATAAACCATAAGGTTTTGTTGGGCCTTTTTCTTTTTAAGATCCTTGCCGGTATTGCCATTGGCTGGATAACGATACATATTTATGGTACCGGAAATGATTATTGGGATGTGAATGATGAAGCCTGGAAAGAGTATCAGCTTTTAATAACAGATCCCGGAAAATACGTTGTCAATATTTTTACTTCAGATTACCAGGATGGGTATGCAGGCATTTTCAATTCGTTCAATTCTTACTGGAATGACCTGAAAAACAATATCATCATCAAACTGGTTTCCCTCTTTAATATTTTCAGCCGGGGCGATTATTATATCAACAGTTTGTTTTTCAATTTCCTGATTTTTTTCGGGCATGTTATATTATACCGGTTGTTTATTAAGTTATATCCAAGTAAAAAATTGCCGGTTATCATTGGTTGTTTTCTCCTGCCATCAACTATTTATTTTTCATCAGGCATTCATAAAGACGGGGTGATTTTTTTACTGCTTTCGATCCTGATTTACTGTGTTTATCAATCCCTTGTTAAAAATCATTTTTCAAAAAAGAGATTTATGCTTATAATTTTCAGCCTGCTTTTACTTTTTCTGATCAGGCATTTTATTTTTATAGCATTACTGCCGGCATTAGTTGCGTGGGTCATATCAACAAAAACCAAGGGTCATCCTTTGTTGATATTTACAGCCGTTTATGTGGTTACAGGACTTATACTTTTCAATATCGGTTCTATCGTAAATAATGTAAAACCATTGGATATTATCATAAAAAAACAAACCGAATATGTAAACCTGGCTCATTCCGATACTCAAATAGAGCTTACTTCCTTACAACCAACTTTTAAAAGCTTTGCTTCAAATGCACCGGAAGCATATAATCATCTTTTATTGCGGCCTTATTTATGGGAATTACCGGTAAGGTCTTTATTACCATTGAATATTGAGCTTTTTATGTATCAATTACTATTCTTGCTTTTTCTTTTTTTCAGGCAAAAGGATATTTCCGGATCAAATCAGCCTTTTATATATTTTGCTTTCTTTTTTGCAGGTACAATCTTTCTTTTAATAGGGTATATAGTTCCAAATCTTGGTTCAATCGTCAGGTATCGAAGCCTTTATCTTCCTTTAATTATTACGCCATTATTGTGTAAACTTGATTGGAAGAATCTCATAAAAATTATTAGAAATAAAAATATATAAAAAATATTCCCACATTTTACTATTTTTTGCATTAATAACTGAATAAATATTGGTTTATTAGAGTATTTTATGTTCTTTTGTGGCTTAAAATAAAAAAATATATGGAATCTTTAAGATTTAAAGCATTAGATAACTTAAGTAATGGCCTTCCAAAAGTTAAGGTAGAGTCAGCCCAAAAAATTACTGATATATTTAATGAAAATGTATTTACGCTAAGTGTTGCCCGTAAATTTTTAAGCGACGAAGCTTATAAAAGTTTAGCAGCATCTACCAAAGGGCATAAAAAGATTGACCGTAATATGGGGGCACATATTGCAAATGGTATAAGGGTTTGGGCCGAAAGTAAAGGGGTTACTCATTTTACACACTGGTTTCAGCCATTAACCGGTTTATCTGCTGAAAAGCATGATTCATTTTTTACCCTTAAATCTGATGGTACACCCATTGAAGAATTTGAAGCTGCAGCATTAATTCAACAAGAGCCTGATGCGTCTTCTTTTCCCAGTGGAGGATTAAGAGCAACTTTTGAAGCAAGGGGATATACAGCCTGGGATCCTTCTTCTCCTGCTTTCATCATGGAAATAGGCCAGGGAAAAACTTTATGTATTCCAACCATCTTTGTTTCTTATACCGGAGAATCACTCGATACAAAAACACCTTTATTAAAAGCATTGGTGGCGCTGGATAAAGCCGCCGTTGATGTTTGTCAGTATTTTGATAAGAATGTTACCAAGGTTACAGCAACTTTAGGTTGGGAGCAGGAATATTTTGTTATTGATGCCGGCCTGGCAAATACACGCCCTGACCTGGTTTTAACAGGCCGCACGGTTTATGGCCATGCACCTGCTAAAGGACAGCAGTTAGATGATCATTATTTTGGAGCAATACCTGAAAGGATCTATGCTTATATGCGTGATTTTGAGCAGGAGAGTTATAAACTGGGTATTCCCATCCGCACCCGTCATAATGAAGTGGCGCCTGCTCAGTTTGAATGTGCACCCATTTTCGAAGAAACAAATCTGGCCGTTGATCACAATACGCTGTTGATGGATATAATGGAACGTGTAGCCAAGCGACATGGTTTAAAATGCTTATTGCACGAAAAACCATTTGCCGGCATCAACGGAAGTGGTAAACATAATAACTGGAGCCTGGCAACTGATACGGGCGTAAACCTGTTGGCGCCCGGTAAAACACCAAAGACCAACCTGATGTTTCTGGCATTTTTTGTAAACTCCATTAAGGCAGTACATGATTATGCCGATCTTTTAAGAGCATCTATTGCCAGTGCCGGAAACGATCATCGCCTGGGTGCCAATGAGGCCCCGCCAGCCATCATTTCGATCTTCATCGGTAAATATTTGTCTGAAGTTTTAAACCAGGTAGAGACAAGGGTTTCGGGTAAATTTGACGAGCAGGATGAAGCGATCTTAAAACTGGATATACACAAAAGTATTCCGGAACTGATGCTGGATAATACAGACAGAAACCGTACTTCACCTTTTGCTTTTACCGGTAATAAATTCGAATTCCGTGCTGTAGGTTCATCAGCCAATTGTGCCAATTCAATGACTGCGCTTAATGCAATCATGGCCGAAACTTTAAAGGGTTTTAAAACTGATGTTGATGGTTTGATTGAAAAAGGGGAAAAGAAAGAAGTGGCCATCATGCAGGTTATTCAAAAATATATTGTAGAGAGTAAATCTGTTTTGTTTGAAGGTGATGGCTATAGTGATGAGTGGGAAAAAGAAGCTGCAAAACGTGGTTTGCCAAATATAAAGACAACGCCATTGGCATTGGATGCATATGTAACGGATAAGACAAAACATCTTTTTAAAAGTAATGAAATTTATACCCATTCTGAGCTGGAGGCCCGTCATGAGATCATGCTGGAAGCCTACGTTAAAAAAGTACAGATTGAGGCAAGGGTGATGGGGGATATGGCAACAACATTTATTCTTCCCTCTGCAATTAAGTATCAGAATGTATTGATAAAAAATATTGTTGGTTTAAAAGAAGCAGGGCTTTCTGAAAAGGCTTTTGCCAACCAGAAACAGGTGTTGGAAGCAATAAGTGTGCATATCAATATCATCAGCGATAACGTTGAGAAAATGATTGAGGAAAGAAAGAAAGCCAATGATTTAACCGATACCAGGGCCATGGCCATTGCATATTGCGATCATGTAAAAGGTAAATATTTTGATATTATCCGCAATCATGTAGACAAACTTGAACTGCTGGTTGATGATGCGTTCTGGTTATTACCCAAATACAGAGAGCTTCTTTTCTTAAGATAGAAGATTTGTTGTCCTGAGCCTGTCGAAGGATTGTCCCACAAAGACGCTAAGATCACAAAGAATTTAAATACAAACTTTGTGTCCTTCGTGACTTTGTGGGATATTTTTTATTTTTATTCCAAACACATTAAACTTCCTCCAAAAAAAAATATCTATCATACAGAAATATTACACACATGAAGTTGACTGTATTCATATTCCTCTTTTTACTAAGTTCAATATCCGCTTCTGCACAAATTGAAAGAGAACCTGTTGCCATAAAAACAGATTCTACACAGGCAAGCGGTAATGATAATGAAATTGATAAGCAAAGCCGCAAAGGCAGGTTGAAAGAGCTGGATCTTACTAAGGAGCAGAAAGGCAAGATGAAAGAAATCATGCAGGCAAATAAAGCAGCGAAAGATGCCATTGAAAACAATACCCAGTTATCTGACCAGGATAAGAAAAAAGAATTGCGTGAACTGCAGAAAGCACAGTTGCAGAAATTACAGGCTATTTTAACGCCTGAGCAGCGAGAAAAATTTAAAGCGTCCAGGCAAAATAATCCATAAAGATTTTATTCGCAGGAGAAGTTTCAGTCACTTTTCTTTGTGCAGTAAGGTTGAGCAAAAGGCCGTTCATTTTTTGGACGGCTTTCTCTTTTTTCCCTGTGAATCACCCCGAGAGGGTGACTCACAGGGAAAAAACTTAAATTTGCTCAATGAGTACAACCTTCACTTACGACCAGTTATTCAATTTTTCTAAAAATATATTTTTAAAGATCGGCTGCAATGAAGCCGACGCTGATATTGCAGCAAAATCTTTGTTATCTGCAGATTTGCGTGGTGTTGACAGCCATGGTGTGGCCCGGCTCAGCGGCTACTTACGACTGTGGGAAGTGGATCGGGTGAATACAAAACCTGCAATTAAAATTATTCATGAAACGCCTTCTACTGCTGTAATTGATGGCGACAGGGGATTGGGCCTGGTAGTTGCACCATTTGCCATGCAGGTAGCCATTGAAAAAGCAAGGGCAGTGGGTACGGGCTGGGTAAGTGTAAAGAACAGTAATCATTTTGGTATTGCAGGGCATCATGCCATGATCGCTTTGCAGGAAGATATGATTGGTATTGCCATGACCAATGCATCGGCTTTAGTGGCGCCCACTTTTTCAAGTGAAAGATTATTGGGAACCAATCCTATTGCTGTAGCAATACCTGCCGGTAAAGAGACTCCTTTTGTAGCAGATTTTGCAACTACCACAGCAGCTAACGGAAAACTGGAAGTGTTGCAGCGAAATAATAAAGAGGCACCATCAGGCTGGGTACTTACCAAAGAGGGCAAACCATCCACCGATGCCCATGAAATAAAAAATGGAGGATCACTTTTACCGCTGGGTGGCGATAAGGAACATGGCAGCCATAAAGGGTATGCATTAGGAGCCATAGCCGATATTTTTTCAGGGATATTAAGCGGTGCAAATTATGGCCCCTGGGTACCTCCTTTTCCTGCTTATTTAGCGATACCGGATGATATGCCAGGTGAAGGTATCGGCCATTTTTTTGGTGTAATGCGTATTGATGCGTTCAGGCCTGCCAATGAATTTAAAGAGCATATGGATAAATGGATAATCCGTTTTCGATCTGCAAAAACAATTCCGGGACAGGAAAAAGTTATGATTCCCGGCGATCCGGAAAGAAAAATGGAAGTGGAAAGAATGAAAAACGGAATTCCTTTGCTGCCTGTTGTGATAGCGGATTTGAAATCGTTGAGTATAAAGTTTACTGTTAAATTTTAGAGGCTATGCCTATATAATCCTTATTTAAAAATTTTACGTTTCTTATCGGCATACTACCATCTTAGACTTACAATTGACCCCGGTCATTTATAAATCCTGTTGGCAGTATATTTGCAATTCTAAATTTTAAGCATAATGAAAGTAATGAAGTTTGGTGGCACCAGCGTTGGTAAGCCACAGCGCATGCAGGAAGTAGCAAACCTGATCACCAAAGATGCAGAACCTAAAATTGTAGTACTCTCTGCTTTAAGTGGTACAACCAATGCGTTGGTAGAAATCAGTGAATCGCTTTCAAGAGGTGACCGGTCTGCTGCCAAAGAACAGATTGATGCCCTGCAGGCACATTATCAGAATTTTATTGGGGAGTTGCTCTTGGAAAAGGCAACAACAGAAAAAGCAAATGCGGTACTTACAGAACATTTTGAATTTCTTACCATCATTTTAAAAATATCTTTTAGTGAGGCATTGAATAAAGATATTCTTGCACAGGGCGAATTGTTAAGTACCAAATTATTCAGTCTTTATCTGGAAGAGAAAAAGGTTGAACATGTGTTGTTACCGGCACTTGATTTTATGACCATCGACAGTTATGATGAGCCACAGGTGGGTACTATAAAAGTAAAGTTGGCTCAGCTGTTAAATAAGAATAAAGGCAAAAATATTTTCATCACCCAGGGATATATCAGCCGTAATGCCAAAGGCGAAGTGGATAATTTAAAAAGAGGAGGAAGTGATTATAGTGCTTCACTAATTGCTGCAGCTATCAATGCCACAGTTTGTGAAATATGGACCGATATTGACGGTATGCATAACAACGATCCCCGTGTTGTGGAAAAAACAAAAGCAATTGAACAGTTAAGTTTTGAAGAAGCAGCAGAGCTTGCTTATTTCGGCGCAAAGATCCTTCATCCTGCAAGCATCTGGCCTGCTCAGTTTTATAATGTACCCGTACGTCTGCTTAATACTTTACAACCCGGAGCCAAAGGAACCCTGATCACAGAAAAAGCAGGTAGTGTTGGTGTAAAAGCTGTTGCTGCAAAAGATGGTATCACCGCCATAAGGGTGAAAAGCAGCCGTATGTTACTGGCTTATGGTTTTTTGCGCAAGGTTTTTGAAGTGTTTGAAAAGCACCGCACCAGTATAGATATGATCACCACATCGGAAGTAGCTGTTTCTGTAACTATTGATGATGACGTGCACCTGCCTGAAATTTTAAAAGAACTGGAAGCTTTTGGTACGGTAGAAATTGATACCAATCATACCATTGTATCTGTTGTAGGTAACGAAATTGCAGAAACAAAAGATGTGATGAAGAAAATATTTGATGCGCTGGAACCCATACCGGTTCGTATGGTAAGCTATGGCGGCAGCAGGCACAATGTTTCTTTATTGATTGCACGTAATTATAAAGAAGAAACACTTCAGTTATTGAATAAGGGTTTGTTTGGGTTGTAGAAAGATAACAGATACCAGATTCGGGATAAGAGAAAGGTGATCAAGTGATTTTTTTGTGCTTTTAGAAATCATCCTGCATCCTGCACACTCTATCATGAATCCTGAATCCTGTATCCTGCATCCTGAATCCTGCATCCTGAATCCTGCATCCTGCATCCTGCATCCTGCATCCTGAATCCTGCATCCTGCATCCTGAATCCTGCATCCTGTATCCTGTATCCTGCATCCTGTATCCTGCATCCTGCATCCTGCATCCTGAATCCTGTATCCTTCATCCTACATCCTGTATCCTGCATCGGCATTTCGTTAATCCAGTTAATGGTTTTGTTGGTATGATCCTGACGGCTTTCGCCTTATTCGCTGAACCATTTCTGAATTGTTTTTATTATAATATTTTTGGATGTTATATAATTAATTAAATCTGTTAACAATTCATTTGCAACAAAATAATAGTTTTTTGCGTCTTATAAATGGTTTTTCATAGGATATTGGATTTAAACAGGGCCGGATTTCTATCCTGGCCCTTCTAATTTTTAAAGTGGGAAACCTTATGAAACTTTTTAACGTATCTAATATTGGTTTTTCTCAGGATATTGAATTAAACAGGGCTGGATCTTTATCCTGGCCCTTTTTTATTATGTGGATCTCTTTACTTATCTTTTTAAAGCCTTTTTAATATACCCCCTTAATGGTATTGCAGCTTATATTCGGAAGTAATAATTTGCAGTATAAACAGGAGAAATAATCCCTGATTTATAGTAGGATTTTTTATTACTGCCTGCTGAAAATTACAATGTAACGCTTTAATAATTTCGTATAATTTTGGATTCAACGGCCTGGATTTCTATCCGGGCTTTTTTTATATAAAGCCTCAAAAAATAAATATTCCAGGAAATGCAGCATGTTGTTTAGCAGCCTTGGTAATTAATTATTGCATAAATTAAAAACTCCCCTGCAGGAGAGTTTTTAATAAGCTTCTTTATAAAAGGTTAATTTAGATGATCAACATGGCATCGCCATAACTGAAGAAACGGTATTTATCTTTAATTGCTTTTTTATAGGCTTCCATCATTAAATCATATCCGGCAAATGCGCTGGCCATAATCAGCAAACTTGTTTTTGGTAAATGAAAATTGGTCACAAGTGCATCAGCAATATTAAAATTATAAGGCGGGTGAATAAAATGATTGGTCCAGCCTTCGGAAGGTTTTAATAATTTTTGTGCGGTAAAAGAAGACTCCATTGCCCGCATGGTTGTAGTACCAATGGAGCAGATACGGTTACCGTTTTGTTTGGCTTTGTTAACAATATTGCAGGCAGTTTCTTCAATCTGATAATACTCGGCGTCCATTTTATGTTTGCTCAGGTCTTCAACTTCAATGGGGCGGAAAGTACCAAGGCCGGTATGAAGTGTTGCTTCAGCAAAACGAATCCCTTTAATCTCCAGCCGCTTGATCAATTCCTCACTGAAATGTAAGCCGGCAGTAGGAGCAGCAACTGCACCTTCATGTTTTGCATATACCGTTTGATAACGAAGCTTATCTTCTTCATCAGGTTTACGCTTTATATATTTTGGCAATGGCGTTTCACCTAAAATTTCCAGCATCCCCCGGAATTCCTCATCAGTACCATCCCACAAAAAACGTATGGTACGGCCACGGCTGGTGGTATTATCAATAACTTCTGCAACCAGTTCATCACTTTCCCCAAAATATAATTTATTACCCACACGTATTTTACGGGCAGGGTCTACAATTACATCCCATAATTTATTGGCCTTGTTAAGCTCTCTTAAAAGAAAGACCTCAATTTTGGCACCGGTTTTTTCTTTGCGGCCATACATACGGGCAGGAAATACCTTGGTATTATTAACTACAAAAACATCTTTATCATCAAAATAATCAAGGATCTCTTTAAAATGTTTGTTTTCAATTTGCCCGGTTTTACGGTGAATCACCATCAAACGGCTGTCTTCACGTTTTTTGGTTGGTTGCTGGGCAATTAAATTGAGTGGCAGGTCAAATCTGAATTGAGATAATTTCATGTAACGTTTTTATTTTTTAATATGTCACATGCCTGTACTGTAGTTCTACAGTGATTGAGCCCCGGTAAATTTCAGGACATTTATCATGTTACGGCATGATTTAAAGTGGGCAAAGGTAATTAATGAAAATTAAAATCCGGATTTTAATATTTTACAACAATTTTTGAACTGGGTAGTATACCCGGCGTTTAAAAGCTTTCGTTAATTACCTGTTGATTATTTTGTGGTTTATTTTGTTAAATGCATCTTTATAAAGTGCCACTAATTTTATTAACTTAAATTATAATGTTTAAAACCTCCTTTTATTTTCTGACTGTCTTGTTCATTAATCTGACTATTTCGGCATATAGCCAAAATAAGCCGGCAGCTCAATACCCCAGTCTTTTATGGGAGATTACCGGTAATGGTTTAGTAAAACCCTCCTATTTATTTGGTACCATGCATGTAAGCAGTAAAATGGTATTTCATTTAAGCGATTCCTTTTATTATGCTATTAAGCATGCAGACGCGGTAGCCCTGGAACTAAATCCTGAATTATGGCAGGGGCAGATGGTGCATATGAATAAAGAAAAACAAAACTATTTGAATTTTACAGAGTCCCCCGAAGGTGATTATTTATCGGAAAACTCATTCCGTATTTCAAAATATGATGATTTCATTAAAACGGCTATGAGCAGCGAACCTGCTATGGTGAATAGCTTACTCTACCGCAGTTATAAGGCCAGGGAAGATTTTGAGGAAGACACTTTTTTAGATTTGTATATTTTTCAGACCGGAAAAAAATTAGGAAAAAGGTCAACTGCTGTTGAGGATTATGTTGAAACAGAAAAGATAGTGATGGAGGCCTATACTGATATGGCCAGGGAAAAAAAGAAAAAATTGGTTGATCCGGATAACGAATCGAAATATGATATTGAACAGAAATTGCAGGATGCTTACCGTAACGGGGATCTTGACCTGATGGATTCGTTAGACAGGATGCTTGACCGGTCAGCTGCCTTTATGGAAAAATTCCTTTACAAAAGAAATGAAATTCAGGCAAACTCAATCGACACTATACTAAAAAAGAGTTCGCTTTTTGCAGGTGTTGGTGCAGCGCATTTACCGGGCCAAAGAGGAGTTATAGAATTATTGCGCCAAAAAGGATACAAACTCCGGCCTGTCTTCATGAATGACCGTGATGCACGGCAGAAAGAAGCTGTTGATAAAATAAAAGTACCGGTAATTTTTTCAACACAAAATTCAGAAGATGGTTTTTACCGTGTAACAATGCCGGGGCCATTATATAAACTTACAGATGATTACGGGAAACTTGACAGGAGGCAATACGCAGATATGAGTAATGGCGCTTATTACCTGGTTACCAGGATAAAAACACATGCAGCATTTCTGGGCCAAAATGAAAAAGAAGTTTTAAAAAATGTAGATCGTTTTTTTTATGAGAATATACCCGGGAAAATTATATCAAAAAAGCTGATCAACAGAAATGGATATGCTGGTTATGATATCAGTAACCGTACAAGGCGGGGAGATCTGCAACGCTGTAATATTTTTGTAACAGCATTTGAAATCCTGTTATTTAAAATGAGTGGTAAAGAAAATTATGTACAGGGAAAAGAAGCTGAAATTTTTTTCTCTTCCATACAATTAAAAGCCCGGGTTAATTCACCAGTTTTGTTTGAACCAAAACAGGGAGGATTTTCTGTTAAGCTACCGCAGGCTCCGGTTGAATACCTGAATACTTTTTCAGCAGAGGGGGTTGACCGCTGGGAATATGAAGCTGTTGACAAGACTAATGGAGATGCTTATCTCATTTTAAAAAAATCAATTTATAATTTTAAATTTATCCAAGAAGATTCATTTGACCTGGGGTTAATTGAAGAATCATTCAGAAACCCTGATTTTTTTGAAAAACAGTTGAGCCGTTCACAAAGCTCATTCAATGGATATCCCTGCCTGGATGTTCAGGAATTGATGAAAGATGGATCTGTCATTCAGGCAAAGTATATTATCAGGGGGCCTCATTATTATGCGGTTGCGGCAAAGTTTAAAACCCGGGGATCAGGGGTTTCTGAATTTTTTAATTCATTTCATTTTACCACTTTTAAATATAATATAGCTTCAGCCTATGTTGATACATTCATGCATTTTAGTGTTAATACGCCGGTTGTACCACAAATGAATGACGCTTTAAGGGAGCAAATAGAAAAATCTGCTGAAGAAATGGCCAATGGCAATAATTATTCAGGTTATACCAGCTATTGGCCAAAATCAAAGAATGGCTTATTCAAATGTGATGCAACTGGCGAAATGATTGCTGTTAGTGTACAGGAATATCCAAAATATTATTATGTATCCGATTCGGCAAAATTCTGGATAAATAATATTAATGAAAATTATAGAAAAAATGATTTGCTGTTATATAAAATAGACTCCCTGGTACTGCATAATGGTATAAAAGGATACTGCTTTGAACTCAGGGATACCGGTTCGTCCCGAAAAATTACCCGGTTGGTGATGCTTAAAGATAATCATTCATTCAGCCTGGTTACCCTGGGAGATACAATTAGTGCAAACAGTTTTTTTATAAATAGTTTTTTTAACAGCTTTATCCCTGATGGAAAAAAACTGGGCAGGAATTTATATGTTAACCGTCTTGATGAATATTTTACTGATCTGTTCAGTAAGGACAGTACCGTACAAATAAGGGCACTACAATGCATTTCGGAAATTTATTATGGCGAAAAGGGAGCCCCCAAAATTTTAGAAGCAATAGAACGGTTAAACCTTTCCGACAAACAATATTTTGAGACTAAAAGTAAATTAATAGCAGAGCTGGGTTTTATAAAAGATACAACCCGGCCTGTAATTGTAAACCAGCTTAAGAGAATTTACGAACAAACTGCAGATACCAGTATTTTTCAAAACGAAATTTTTAAAGCACTTGCCCGGCACAAAACAAAAGCTGCCCTTGGATTGTTTAAGGAGTTGATCTTACAGGATCCCCCCATATTTAATGATGACTTTGATTACACCGGGATATTCAATAGTTTGGAAGATTCCTTATTGCTTGCTAAAAATTTATTTCCTGAATTACTGCAACTTACTCCGGTTAGTGATTATAAAGAGAAAATATTATCCCTGCTGGTAATCCTGGTTGACAGCAGCATTATTAAAGCAACTGATTATGAAAATTATTTTTCTAAAATTTATTTTGATGCCAGGATTGAATTGAAAAGGCAACAATTAAAAGAAGAAAAAATAATGGAAAATGAGCTGTTAAAGGGAGACGACGAAAAAGGGGAGTTACTATATTATAATTACGACAGAGACGGGCAAACCAACCTGGATGAATACAATGTTTTGCTTTTACCCTACTATACAAAGTACAAAAATGTACAACTCTTTTTTGAGCAACAGTTAAACTCAAAAGAAGCTGATGTAAGGCTAAATGTAGCTGTTCTGTTAATACGGAATGATATTCCTGTTGCAGATAGTGTATTGTTAAACCTGGCAGCTGACGATCAATACCGTAGCAAATTATTCTCAAGACTGGAAACAGCAAAACGGCTGAATAAATTTCCGGGTAAATATGCCAATCAACTTGATATTGCCCGGAGTAATATGGTAGCAGATAAAAAATATGATAAAATTGATTCTATTGTTTTCCTGCAAAAACAAACTGCAACATTTAAAAATAAAAAAGGGGTTGTTTATTTTTTCAAGTACCGGGTTAAAAAAGAAGGTGATTGGAAAATCGGTATCAGCGGATTGCAGCCGGTAAATGAGGATGAGGCCAGCAGCGATGTAAGATTAACTTCCATGACTGAGAAAAAAATTAAACCTGATGAAACTCTGGATGATCAGCTGCAGCGGCATTTAAAAAGAATGCTGTTCAGCTTTCACCCCAGTGCAACAAATTTTTATGGAGATGGTGATTCCAATGAATCATTGAAAAGATTTTCTGACTACGAAAATTGATACATATTTTTTCCCGGTATGGCATTAACCAATTGCTGTGTATATTCTGTTGCCGGGTGATAGTAAATTTGATCCGCATTTCCTTCTTCTACAATTTTACCTTTATGCATTACCAATATTCGGTTACAGATATAATGAACAACAGATAGATCGTGAGAAATAAAAATGGCCGTAAACCCAAATTCATTTTTAAGATCATTCAATAGATTAAGTACCTGTGCCTGTACACTTACGTCTAATGCAGAAACACTCTCATCAAAGACCAGGAAAGAAGGATGTAGTGCCAAAGCCCTTGCAATACAGATGCGCTGGCGCTGGCCACCACTGAACTGGTGCGGATACAGGTTAAAATGACTGGTATTCAAACTTACTTTTTCCAAAAGCTCCATTACTTTTTCTTTACGTTGTTTGTTATTGGATAAAACAGCATGCACTTTCAGCGGTTCTGATATGGCATCACCAATAGTAATACGCGGATTTAATGATCCATAGGGGTCCTGGAAAACGATCTGAAGATCTTTGCGCATATTGCGTAACACAGCAGGGTTTATTTGAGTAATGTCTTTGCCATCAAATAAAATTTTTCCGGAGCTTGGTTTTATTAACTGTAAAATAGTGCGGCCGAGGGTAGTTTTACCACAGCCACTTTCGCCAACCAGGCCAACAATATCACCCTGCCGTACTGCGAAATTTACAGAATCTACTGCTTTAAAAAACCGGGTGGGTTTTCCAAATAAATTTTTCTTTATTGGAAATTGAACGGTAAGATTTTCTACCTGCAGTAAGGTAGTTTTGAGCTCCGGATCCGGTGATTGGGGTTTGTCAACTGCGTGTAGGCTAACCGTTACTTTTTCTTTCTTATCAATAAAATCACTTACTACCTGTAATCTTTTTCCTTTTGGTTGTCCGGCAGGCCGGCAGGCAAGTAAAGCCTTTGTGTACGGGTGTTGTGGGGATAGTAAAATATCTCTTGCAGTTCCCTGCTCTACAATCTCGCCCCTATACATAACCAGAATTTTATCAGCAATATCAGCAACAACACCCAGGTCATGGGTAATAAAGATTACCCCCATATTATTTTGGTGCTGTAAAGATTTAATGAGTTCCAGTATTGTTTTTTGAACTGTTACATCTAAAGCCGTTGTAGGTTCATCAGCAATGAGCAGGGCAGGATTGCAGCTCATGGCCATGGCAATCATCACCCTTTGTTTTTGACCGCCACTCAGTTCATGCGGGTAACGGATCAACAAACTTTCGGGCTCCGGTAGTTTAACTTTTTCAAAAAGTTCAATGGTTTTTTGTTTTGCTGTTTCCTTCGAAACATGTTGATGCAATTGTATTACTTCCATTACCTGGTACCCGCAGGTAAATACCGGGTTCAAAGAAGTCATTGGCTCCTGGAAGATCATTGCAATTTTGTTACCGCGTATGTTGGAAATTATTTTACCGGATAATTTTATAAGATCTGCTTCTTCCTGCTGTGTAAATAATATCTCACCGGTAACAACAGCCTGTTTTGGTAATAATTGTAAAATGGATAAAGCAGTTACAGATTTGCCCGAGCCGCTTTCACCTACAATAGCAACCAGTTCTCCCGGGTTAACAGTAAAAGAATTGCTTTTAACGGCAGTATGTAATCTGCCGTCATTATTAAATTGTACAGAAAGATTTTTTATATAAAGTAATGGGGTCATTCATTTTTATAAGAATTTCAGATGCCTTACCGTTAATCCGTTATTCATCAGCTGTTTTAATGAATCTATACCGATTTTTAAATGCACATCTACATACTTATCTGTAATTTTTTTATCACTTGCAGCTGTTTTTACACCGTCGGGTGTCATAGGCTGGTCGCTTACCAGTAACAAAGCTCCGGTTGGAATTTTATTATAAAAACCAACAGTGAAAATGGTTGCTGTTTCCATATCCACGGCATAGGCCCTTACATCCTGCAGGTACGTTTTAAATTTTTCATCATGCTCCCAAACCCTCCTGTTTGTAGTATATACAGTTCCGGTCCAGTAATCTACTGCATAATCACGAATAGTGGTAGAAACTGCTTTTTGTAATGCAAATGAAGGTAATGCAGGAACTTCCGGCGGGAAATAATCATTTGATGTTCCCTCACCCCTGATTGCAGCAATGGGTAAGATCAGGTCACCCAGTTTATTTCGTTTTTTTAATCCACCACACTTACCCAAAAATAAAACTGCTTTAGGTTCAATGGCACTCAGTAGATCCATAATAGTAGCGGCTCCCGGGCTACCCATTCCAAAATTAATGATGGTTATTTTATCAGCAGTGGCACAATGCATGGCTTTACCCTTGCCAACTATTTTTACTTTATGCCATTTGGCAAACTGTTCCACATAATTATCGAAATTGGTTAACAGAATATATTCTCCAAAATTTTCTAACTTTTCTCCGGTATACCTCGGTAACCAGTTCCTTATTATTTCTTCTTTTGATTTCATAACCCGTTGGGGAAGATTTTAATTTTAAAAAATTTGTTACCGGCATTTTAATTTCATGCCATCATGGGTGTACCACTCACTTTTACCACATACCTTTGTGCATCCGGTATTGAAACAATACTTTAAAATTACACAAATTTAATTAACTAAAACCATTACTGTACTCCTTAAATGGATAGCGGCACATGATAAAAATTGAATATCCTTTATATCAACCTAAAATAAAAAAAGACAACGACCGGGAATTTATTTTTGATGCCGTTAGAAAACGCTGGGTAATATTGACTCCGGAAGAATGGGTGCGTCAGAATTTTATACAATATCTTATACAGGTAAAAAAATATCCGGCATCATTGATAGCTGTAGAAAAAGAAATAAAACTGGGCGAATTAAAAAAGCGTTTTGATATTGTGGTCTATGACAATTATTCAAAACCCCGGATGATCATAGAATGTAAAGAAATGAATGTTGCCCTGGATAGAAATGTATTGGACCAGGTTTTAAGGTACAATATCATTTTACAGGTGCCTTATGTGGTCATTACAAACGGTAAGTACTGCATGGCTATCACATTTGAAAATGAGAATATGATTGAAATAGATGCCCTGCCATCATTTTAACAGGCGGTCGTATTTATTCTATTTCCGGGGTTTATCAGTTTTTTTTATGATAGATCTTAATACTGTTTAAGCAAACTATAAGATCCTTTCTATAGGGGAGGATATACGGGGATAAATACAAACTCCGCCGAAGTAACAGTCCGGAGTGTAATTATAAGCGAATAGAAACTTTCAGTATTCTTTTAATTTGGATCACCATTTCCCCGCAAACTTCGTCATATAAACAGTAAAGTCCTGATTTTTATATGCCCCATCGCCAAAGTATTTTACCGGTGGTTCCAATTCGGATGGTTTAAGATAACCGGATAGGGGGGCCGGCCGGGCATCTATTGATGATAACAAAACAGTAGTTGGATAACCCATAAGGCCTGATAATAAATATACAGCGAGGCCATTGGTATTATAAGCAGGATTATAACCATATTTTATCGTTCCTAAAACAACTGAATCTGTAGATTCGGCATTGAATTTTACTGCATAAAAATGTTCATTGATATAGGCAACAACTTTTTCATTGCCATAGGTCTTTTCATCCATCTCTTTACACCAGCCACACCAACTGGTATATACATCAATGATTATGGGCCTTGGCTCCTTAGCATAAGCCGTTTGCATTTCATTTATGCTTATCCATTTGATCTTTTCTTTTTTGGGCGGTTTAAATGAAACAATAATGATCAGCATGATAATTATCAGGATAACGCGGAAAATAGTTTGCATAAAGTATTTGTTTTGTAGCTTAGTTGGTTAATAACGGAAAAATGAAACGAAAAATTGTTATTGCAGTTACTGGTGCCAGTGGCTCTATATATGCCGATATTTTATTAAAAAAACTGCAACTTGTTAATGATCAATGGGATGCGTTAAGTCTTATCATGACTGAAAATGCCAGGGAGGTATGGAAAATTGAACTAAATAATTTAAGCTACAATGATTATAAACTGCAAACTTATACACAGCAGGATTTCAATGCACCATTTGCATCGGGTTCCGGACAATATGACACAATGATCATAATCCCCTGCAGTATGGGTACATTAGGAAGAATTGCCTCAGGTATCTCAAACGATTTAATCAGCCGTGCTGCCGATGTAATTTTAAAAGAGAGAAGGAAGTTAATTTGTGTGCTGCGGGATACACCGTATAATCTCATTCATATCCGTAATATGGAAACCATTACCCTTGCAGGGGGTATTATTTGTCCGGCAACGCCGTCTTTTTACAGTAAACCAACATCTATTGAAGAAGTAGCGGCCACTGTTGTTGACCGGGTTATTGATCTGGCCGGTCTTCAGGCAAATTCTTTTAGATGGGGCGGATGAGTTTAACTTCAATTGATCAACTTTCAACCAAAGTATAAATCAATGACAGTTACCACAATTCCTGTACTGTTTTTAACCTCTAAAGGCCCTTTGTTGTATTCGTAAAATCAAATTGTTGTAAACAATGATGGGGGATAAAAAATTGAAGCAAAAACGAGTTTTTTTAGCCGGGCTGTCATAGTTCTAAAATCAGAAAGCGGGTTAAATATTTTACATTGAATTTAGCTGAACGGGCAAAATAAGGTATTGAACCGGAATCAGCTCATCTGAATGCATATGATTTGAGACCGGATTTATTTATTTTAAAAAAAACTCAGAATAATGCGAAATTTTAAATAATTACAGTAAAACCTTATCCGGTTTCTTTTGTCCAAATATTTTTTATGTTACCTCAGATCAACTATTTCCATACCCGGATAGTTTTTCTGATTAAAGGTAAATGTTGCATCTGGTATTGCTGATTTGGTATTCATTCCGCTTACAGAATAAGTATAGCGGTTACCTGCTTTTTCAAAAATTTTGGTTGAAGAAATCGTTTGTGAGGCTTTATTGATATAAACAATTACTTTATGAAAAAGTTTTGTTTTGTCAATTGGTGTTAATTCAATTTCCTGAATGCCTTTGGCGTCACTGTTTAATTTGTATAAAAAATCTTTATCGTAAAAATTAGTAAATAATTTTTGCGGAGTAATGGTATTGTTAGAGGGGTCAAGCTTGCTGATCGTTATTTCTTTTGCGGTTATATCTACTGTCCATACATTACTGCCGTCACAATAAATATCCTGATCCTGTACTTTGATGCGATACCTGGTTCCCTTCATATAAACGGTTCCGGTTTTATTTCCCATTACTTTATTGCTGGCATTTTCTATTTTTAAACTGAAATTTGACTGCACTGATTTAAAACTTTTGAATTTAGTACTTACAGCATCTAATATTTTTTTTGCATCCGGATCATTATTGCCCATCCCTTTGGGTGGCTGTGCTGCACTTGTAAAAATCAGTAATAGTATACATACTGACACACTTAAAATTTTCTTCATATTGCCTGTTTAATAAAAAAATCAGTCATTTGTAAAACGGCTGCAAAGATATACTAATGGACGCATTTTGACAAGCCAGGTTTAACAGCTGCATCTAACAAACTGTTAATGTATTGCCATCTTGAAAATAAGTAATCATATACTACGTTATTCATCCAAAGAATTGCTATTTTGCAGGTCTTCAGCTCAACTCCACTATTGATTCTTTTTTACTGTGTGCTATTAAGTTCATAACAGGAACATAGCAGTAAGCATCACTTAATTATTTCAGATTATGAAAAAAAATATTGCTGTTTCCCAAAGGGAAACGTATACGCCAACGCAATTCACAGAATTCTTATGGTGGCTAGCAACGGCCGAAAAAGAAATTTTAGTAGATTCTGTTGTTGACCGGAACCGTTACCGTATCATTGGTATGACTGTTTTGGCTACCTGGGCTTTTGCAACCTTTACCTGGTCCTATTTTTTCAATACTGTTGTAGATTCTGTTTTTATTGCAATTGGTTTGGGGATATTTATGGGGTTTATCATTCTTACCATCGACAGGGCTTTGATCAAGGGGATTACAAAATTTAATAAACGGAAATTTGCGCCTCTTTTATTCAGGGCTTTACTTGCAATTACCATTGGAACATTTATGGCACAGCCTGCTGTATTGTATATGTTTGATAAAGAAATAAAACTACAAACCTCACTGGATAATGAAAAAAAGAAGATGCTTAAGCAGCAGGAACTGGAGGCTTTATTTAAAAACCGGAAAGAATCCCTGATCAGCCAATCTGCTTCTATAAAAAATGAACTGAAATTAAAATACGATGCCGTTTCAAAAGCCAGGGAAAATTTTCTGGCTGAAACTGATGGTAGCGGAGGCACCGGAAAAATAGGGATAAAAGATATTGCGATCGCCAAACGAATTGAATACCAGAAACTGGATGGAGAATATCAATCCATGCTTGCAGAAAGCAGGCCCAAACTGGATAGTGCAGAACAGGCATTAAAAGAAGCAGACAAAAAAATAAAAACTGAAGAAGCTAATTTCATTACATATCTGAATAACGGGTTTTTAACCAGGGTTGAAGCTTTGAATAATCTGTTGAAGAATAATACGGCCCTTCAGTTCAGGTATTACCTCATTGTCTTTATTTTAATGCTGATTGAACTGATGCCGGTTATCGCCAAAACCATATTACCATCTGGCAGTTATGATGAAAAAGTTATGCTGCGGGAAGAAATGGAAATAGACATTGCCAACAGCAATATGCGCAAAGAGCAGCAACTGAAGGAGCTTTACAACCAAATGGCATTTGAAAACGACACTGAAGCCATAACTGCTTTCTTTTCATTAACTAAAGATGACCGTAATGAAAAAATGAAAGCATTCAGCAAAAAATGGAAGGATGAAAATCACCAGACCTTTGACGGTCTCTGGGAAAAGATGAAGAAAGAGATTTTAACCAAACAGGAAAACTGATTTGGTAATTCAATGACTTTACAATTTGGAAATGAACAGATAATTTGATATCCAGGCATTAATTATCAAATCACCAAATCTTCAAATTTTCAATTTACTTTTGTCCCCCATGGCAAAGGTATCTGCACAAACACCCTTAATGCAACAACACAATGCCATCAAGGCCAAATACCCTGATGCGATATTGCTTTTCAGGGTGGGTGATTTTTATGAAACTTTCGGGCAGGATGCCATAACTACTGCAGCCGTTTTAGGCATTACGCTTACCAAAAGAAATAATGGTAATCCGGATGCATCTGAATTAGCTGGTTTTCCACATCATGCGCTGGATACGTATTTACACAAATTGGTTAAAGCGGGTTACCGTGTTGCCATTTGCGACCAGTTGGAAGATCCCAGGCAGGCAAAAGGCATTGTTAAACGTGGCGTAACAGAATTGGTTACACCGGGTGTTGCCACCAGCGATAAATTACTGGAACATAACAGTAATAATTTTTTGGCCGCTTTGCATTTTCAGGAAGATAAATCCGATAGCTATCGGATAGGTATTGCATTTTTAGATATCAGTACCGGCGAATTTTTTGTGGCAGAAGGGGATAAGGAATATGCCGATAAATTATTGCAGAGCCTTAAACCTGCAGAAGTTATTTTTCAGCGAAGCCGGCAAAAATATTTTAAGGAGACCTTTGGCACAAAGTTTTTTACCTATACTTTGGAAGAATGGATCTTTGCGGAAGCTTATGCAACTGAAAGCCTGTTAAAACATTTCGGTACCCACAGCTTAAAAGGTTTTGGAATAGAAGGACAGCAATCAGGCATTATTGCTGCAGGTGCCATTTTACATTATTTAAAAGATACCGAACACCCCAACCTGGGCCACATCACCTCTATACAAAGAATTGACCGTGAAGAGCATTTATGGATGGATCGTTTTACTATCCGTAACCTCGAATTATTTGGGGGTACCGATGGCAGCCACACTTTATTAAAAATTTTGGATAACACAGTATCTGCCATGGGGGCCCGGTTATTAAAACGCTGGATGGTGCTTCCTTTGAATAATATTGTAAAGATTAATGAGCGGCTGAATACAGTGGAATTTTTAATCAGGGAAGTTGATCTGCGGAACAAAACATCGCAATACATAAAGCAGGCAGGTGATGTAGAAAGATTAGTAAGTAAAGTGCCGCTTAAAAAAGTAAACCCAAGAGAAGTTTTACAAATTGCTAAAGGACTGCAACAAACCAATTTGATAAAAAATAGCTGCGAAGCTTCAGCAAATGAATATTTAAAAAGACTGGGCGACTCGCTGAATCCCTGTAAATATATTTTTGATAAGATTATTAAAGAGCTGAATGAAAATCCGCCGGTAGCAGCATCAAAAGGAAATGTTATTGCTCCGGGTATTCATGAAGAACTGGATGCACTTCGAAAAATTGCCAGCGGCGGTAAAGATTACCTGGTGGAAATTCAGCAGCGGGAGGCATTGGCCACAGGTATTTCTTCTTTAAAAATAAGTTTCAATAATGTGTTTGGCTATTACCTGGAAGTAACACATGTACATAAAAACAAAGTGCCCGGAAACTGGATCCGCAAACAAACACTGGTTAATGCTGAAAGATATATTACACCGGAGTTAAAAGAATATGAAGAAAAAATTGTGGGAGCCGAGGATAAGATCATTACCATTGAAATGCAGCTCTTCGAAGAATTATTAAATGAACTGCAGGATTATATTGCCCCCATGCAGGTAAACGGGCATGTAATGGCTGTGCTCGATTGTTTATGTTGTTTTGCCAGCAATGCCCTGCAATTCAAATATAAAAAACCGCTGTTGCAGGATGATTTTATACTGGATATAAAAGACAGCCGCCATCCGGTGATCGAAAGAAATTTACCGGTTGGCGAACCTTATATCGCCAATGACATTTACCTGGATCCGTCATTGCAGCAGATCATCATTTTAACCGGCCCAAACATGAGTGGTAAAAGTGCCATACTCCGGCAAACAGCCCTGATCACTTTAATGGCACATATGGGAAGTTTTGTTCCGGCAAGCGATGCAAAAATTCCATTAACCGATAAAATATTTACCAGGGTAGGCGCCAGTGATAATTTAAGTGGCGGCGAAAGTACTTTTATGTTGGAGATGAATGAAACCGCCAGTATCATCAACAACCTTACCAAAAGAAGTTTGATATTGCTTGATGAAATTGGCAGGGGAACTTCAACCTATGATGGTATAAGCATAGCCTGGAGCATTGCCGAGTTTTTACACAACTCGGTTCATAAACCCAAAACATTATTTGCCACGCATTACCACGAGTTGAATGAACTGGAGAATAAATTACCCGGCATAAAAAATTTTCATGTTACCAATAAAGAAGTGGGCAATAAAATAATTTTTCTCCGTAAACTGGCACCGGGCGGCAGCATACATAGTTTTGGTATTCATGTGGCACGTATGGCCGGCATGCCGCCTCAATTGATAGACAGGGCCAATGAAATTTTAAAACAACTGGAAGTAAGCAGGGAAGGGGCCGAAGGTATTAACCTGGATGCGAACATAAAAAAATTGTCCGGTCCAAAAATACAGCTCAGCATTTTTGATGCACATTCTGCCACTTTTGATGAGATCAGGAATTTGCTGAACGCGGTGGATATTAACCGGCTAACACCGGTAGAGGCCCTATTGAAATTGCAGGAAATTAAGGGAAAGGTTAAGTAAAGGCATAAAAATTGCTTTCAAATGTGTAATACTTAGGGATTCTTCATCTTACCTGTTAAAACCTTACTAACACTTGCAGCAATTTTGTAACAAAATGCATCTTTATTATAATTTAGCCAAAATATGACCAAAAAAATACTGTTTCTGTTGTTTTTTGTTACTGCCTTAGTTGAAGAAGACTTTGCACAAACCTGTTCGCTACCCGGTATGACCCCCGATAAAGCAATTCCTGTTTGTGGGACATCCGTTTTTCGCCAGCCATTGGTAACTAACTGTACCGGGCCAAATGTTTCTCAAACCAGCTGCACCGATGCAGTAACATCAAATAGATCTTTTTGGTATAAGTTTACCTGTTTCCAAACGGGCACTTTAGGTTTTTTAATGAGCGGCCTGTCTAATACCGATGACTACGATTGGGTGCTGTTTGATATTACCGGCCGCAACCCTACTGATGTTTTTATAACTAATTCTTTACAGGTATCGTTAAATATATATGGTACATCCGGGACCGGTTCCGGTGCCCCTTTTCCAAATTCACCAACAGGCTGTACAGCAGCTGGTTCCGGTGATGTTCATTGTGCCGGAGATGCAGCAGGCAATTCACCATTTAACCGGATGCCGGTTATTATTGTGGGACATGATTACCTGTTAATGGTTACAAACTGGACTACGGGAAGTACTCAGGGATATGATCTAACATTTACAGGCGGTACTGCAAATATAACCGACCCTAAAGAGCCTCATATGGAATCTGCCAGAGCAGCCTGCGATGGAACACAAGCCACCATTAAGCTCAATAAAAGAATGAAATGTAACAGCCTGACCGCAGCGGGTTCTGAATTTACCATCACACCAGCTCTGGCAAATGTTATTTCGGCAAGCGGTATAGGCTGCAGTAATGGTTTTGATATGGATTCTTTAATGCTTACTCTGGATACCCCTTTACCTCCGGGTAATTATACCATCAACATCCGCAACGGAACTGATATTAATACGATAAAAGATAATTGCGACAGAGATATTCCTGTTAGTGAAAGTATTCCGTTGATTGTGTATCCAATTATACCAACACCTATGGATAGCCTTTCCAAAATTGGCTGTGCACCTGCTCAACTTCAATTGGTTTTCCGAAAGAATATCCGCTGCAGCAGTATTGCCGCAAATAGAAGCGATTTCAGGGTAAATCTTTTGTCGGGTACTGCACCGGTTACCGTGGCTGCGGCCATTGGTAATTGTGATGCCAATGGATTAACTACTATTATTACCGTTCAATTAACTGCTCCCATCCAAACCAAAGGAACTTACCAGTTACAATTGGTTACCGGTACTGATGGTAATTCGATCATTGATGAATGCGGACAGGAGACCCCAGCCGGTGCAACTTTGACTTTTAATACGATGGATACCGTGAATGCTGATTTTACTTATAATATCCTTTATGGTTGTGTAAGGGATACTATAAATTATTTTCATGATGGCAGGAATGAAGTGAATTACTGGAAATGGAATTTTGATAATTTGCGTAGCAGCAATCTGCAAAACCCCGGTATTTTTTATGCAGTTTTTGGCCAAAAACAAACACAATTGATCGTGTCGAATGGTGTGTGCAGGGATACAAGTAATATTATTCCCATTTTTTTAGATAATGAATTGAAAGCTGTTTTTGAAGCAACAGCAATTGTTTGTCCGGGTGAATTTGCCATATTTAAGGATAACAGTATCGGCAACATTAATTCCTGGAACTGGGTATTTGGTAATGGTATTACCAGTAATGCTCAAACACCTGCACCCCAATCTTACATTCCCCCAAGGGTTACTACAGATATTTATGCCCGGTTGATTGTACAAAATAATTTAGGCTGTTTTGATACGGCCATTCAAAAAATTGTAGTACCCAATAGCTGTTATATTGCAGTTCCTAATGCCTTTACACCCAATAACGATGGAATAAATGATTATCTGTATCCTGTAAATGCCTGGAAGGCAAACGAACTTTTATTCCGTGTTTACAACCGGGTGGGTCAATTGGTTTTTGAAACCAGGAACTGGACAAAAAAGTGGGACGGAACTTTTAAAGGCCAGGGTGCCGATCCTGCCACCTATGTATGGATATTAATTTATACAGATAGTGATACCGGAAATAAAGTACAGCTGAAAGGTTCAACAATTTTGCTCAGGTAGAAAATAAGTAATGCAGATTTGATACTTGCTACTTAATACTTAATACTTGATACTGAATACTGAATAGGTTTCAATTATTGAAAAACTTCCCAACCTTATAGAGTCTATCCGGAATCGGGTATCCAGAATCTTGTATCCATTATCCTGTATCCATTATCTCTCACCTCCCCAACATTTTTCTTTCATCTCTTTCTTCACGCAGCATTGCACCAAAATCCATTTTACGAACCATGGTTTTTATCACCAGTGCAATTCTTTTTGTTTTGGTTGGTTCTGTTTTGGCTGATTCAATCCATTTTGTAAAATAATTACGGTGGCCCTGCGGCAGTGTATTAAAATGTTTTAAAGCTTCGGGCTCGTCCTGTAAACATTCCAGCAATTCTGCCGGGGGAAGTATGGGAGAATGGTCCAATTCCAATTGCACTTTTAATGATGCTCCAAAGCGTTTACCTGTGGCTTTTCTCATAGCTGCATTTACCGGCAAGATAAAATCACCTTTGCCCATGGGTATCAGCGCTGTTTTTTCAATTTTAAGATCATCAAGGTTGCCTTTTATACGATATGATTTTTTTACACCGGGGTTTAGTTTTTTTGCTATCCTGTCTGGTACAACAATATAGGTCCAGCCGGTTTTTTCGCCCTGCTTGCTGAATTTTAATATGGTTGTGGTGAAGGAGAGCATGGGGTACAAGATAAAAAATTTTTACCTGATATGGTTCTTGTCTTCACGAGCCACTTTTTTTTAGTATAGTTTCGGTTCGGGAGATAAGAACCGGGCGGAGGAAAGAATGTTGAGCCGCCATAAGATCGGTTTATGCAATATCGCCATAGATGGCACTTTGCATAAACGGATGCATAAAAAGTTGTTTATTCTTTATCTAAATTCCTGGTCATATTGAATCCTGTAAACAGGCCAACACCTGCCATAAAGAAAATAGTTGCAGGATAAACGGCCTGTTCATTTAATGAGCTGTAAGTATTCAGATGGTATTTTAATCAATATCGCCCAAACCAAACCGGTTATTAACTTTAAGAAATGCAAAGGCCGATTTTTTATCAACTCCTTTTCTTTTGTAAGTGATCAACAACACATGCCAGACACCTTCTGATTCTTTTTCCGTAAAGTAACTGTCAATTTTGTAACTGCTGTCCTGGTTGATGGTTGAGTTAATGCGGTAACAAACATCATCAACTCCTTTCTTTTCAGCAGCATTGCTGTAATCTGCAAAATCTTTCCAGTTTCTTTTCTTATCATCTCCGCGGTAAATAATATACGGAGCTGCTTTATAAAACATACCGGAGTCCTTTACTTTGGCATCTGCAAAATCAACATTTTTACAGGCAAAAACCAACGCTTTTAATGCAGCAGCAGTCTGTGTTGAATCTGCCGTTTTATTCTGTGCTGTAGCCGGTACTATAAAAGCAAGTGTTATTAATGCAACAAAGCAATATATTAGTTTCATGAGCTGTTGTTTCCTCAAATCTATAATAATAAAAATAAAGATTATCCGGCAGATGGGATATGCCGGTTTTTTGTTGCCGCTGATACTCCCCCGGCGATGTAAAGTAAACGGGGTTAAATTTATGGTGAAATACAAAACAGGTAATTGTATGATCCGGATAAGTAAATTGATTAGCGGTAATAGTTGTTTCAGAGAAAAGCGTATTTTCAATCTTATGAAAAAATATTTTTTAGTAATTGCTGTTCTTAATTCCTTAAGTTCCAGTTCACAGTCCACGCCAAAAATGGATTTTGAGAGTTATAATCCGCCATCTACACTGGTGGTTCCGGGTAAACCCGTCAGTAGTGCAAAATTTCCTTTTATCGATGTGCATAATCACCAGTTCAGTATGCCCGATATGGACCTTGGTGCATTGATCACAGACATGGATAAAATGAATATGAAAGTTATGGTAAACCTCAGCGGACAGAGCGGGGAATCGTTAAAAAAATCGGTGGCAAATGTTAAAACAAATTACCCAAAACGGTTTATTGTTTTTGCAAACATTGATTTTAAAAAAATTGGAGAAGCAGGCTGGAGTGAAAAAGCGGCCAGCCAGCTAGATGAAGATGTAAAAAACGGGGCCAATGGATTAAAGATCTATAAAAGCCTTGGTTTCTCTGTTAAAGACATAACGGGTAAAAGAGTACCGGTTGATGATCCGCGACTGGATGCCATCTGGAAGAAAGCAGGGGAATTGAAAATTCCGGTATTGATCCATACGGCTGATCCCAAACCTTTCTGGCAACCGTTGGATGCTAATAATGAAAGATGGCTGGAACTGGCCACGCACCCCAACAGAAAAAGGGGAGATGATGATCCTGCTCCTTTTGATACATTATTAGCTGAACAGCATCGCATGTTTCAAAAAAATCCGGCAACAACTTTTATTGCGGCACACTTTGGCTGGTATCCGAATGATCTCGGCAAACTGGGACAATTATTGGATGCGATGCCAAATGTACTGGTGGAGTTTGGTGCTGTTATTGCAGAGCTGGGAAGGCAGCCCGGAATGGCTAATCATTTTTTTACAAAATACCAGGACCGGATACTTTTTGGAAAGGACAGTTGGGTACCATCAGAGTATGCTACTTATTTCAGGGTGTTGGAAACTACTGATGAATATTTTCCTTATCACAAAAAATATCATGCTTTCTGGGCCTTATATGGCATGGGTTTAAATGATGCTATTTTGAAAAAGATCTATTATAAAAATGCATTGCGTATTATTCCAAACATGGATAAGACCTTATTTCCCGATTGAGATGATGTTGTTTAATTCAGGTAGTTGAATACGGCTCCTTTTTTGACAGTACTGAAGATTATACGGAAAGCTTTTTGGGAATTGACATCCCTATTGCACTATATTTAATATTTATTGATTGTAGAGGTGAATACCCCTTACACTTGCCGACTGGCAGGGAATACTTAAGCCAGATATCATTTTCCCGGTATACGTTGTTTAAAGTATCATTTTTTTTTGGTTACTTTACCTGATGTATACGGCAATACCCGGTATTGCTATTACATTCCATTCAATTATCTATGAAATTTAAATTAAATACAAATAAGTTTTACAATACAGGCGTTAAGCTGCTCCTGGTTTCAATCCTTATCATTATAATTGTTTCTGTTTACCAATCTCAACAGGTAATTAAAACCGCAAAAAGGATAACAAATACCGAAGAACGTTTACTGCTTTCAAAAAAAATACTGGCACTTGCTTTAGATAATGAATCCAGTTTCAGGGCTTATGTACTTACCGGCCGTAAAACGCTTTTGGAGCCCTTTGAAAAATCGCAAAAAGGAATTTATGATGCATTCGGATATCTGCAAGTGCTTAGAAAAGATAATATTGAACAAAAGATCAGTTTTGACTCCCTGCTTTTTTTTATCAATACAAGAATTGACTTTACGAACCGTATTATAGCAAATTATGAAATAAACGGAGTAAATACAGCTATGAAGATAGTTGAAACGAGTGAAGGTAAATTATATACTGACCGTATCCGGATTCTGGTTGAAAAAATACAGGATGCTGAAAGCCTGATGCTGGTAAAACATAAAAAGGCTAACGAAATAAGTGTAAGAAACCTTCAACGGATATTATTGTTGATCGTAGCAGGCATTCTTTTATTATTAGCTGTGTTCATCCGTAAAACCAGGGCTGATAATGTTGAAAAGGTAAAAGCTGCAACTGCTTTAAAAAAATTAAATGATGAACTGGAGCAAAGAGTAATAGAACGGACAGAGGAATTGGATAAAAAAGAAAAATTATTCCGGGCACTGGTTGAAGATAATGAAGGGATCATTTTATTGATCGATGAAAAATTAAATGTCCTGTTCCGGGGCTCTTCTACTGCGCTTATAACCGGATGGCAGTTTGAAGAAAATCGAAAAGTGGTTGTTACAGAATATTTACATCCGGATGATGTAGCAAATGTAAAAGGGTTAATGAAAGAAGCGGTTGCAAATCCGGGCAAAGAGATTCCTGTTTCAATAAGGATAAAACATAAAAAAGGGCATTATATCTGGCTGGAGGGCCTGGTTAAAAATATGATACACGACCCTGCAATCGGCGGTATTATTACAAACCTGCGGGATATCAGTGAGCGTAAAAAAGACGAATTAAGGATAAAATCAGCCATTGAACGGTATGATATTCTTTCCAATGCGACCAGTGACACCATCTGGGATTGGGATATTTTAAAAAATACGATGCTGTATAATGATGGTATCAGTAAAACGTTTGGGTATGGGGCAGCTGAAGTGGCAAATGTTGTTGACTGGTGGAATGAAAAAATTTATCCTGATGATTTTAATAAAGTGACAGAAGTAGTCGAGGAAGTTTTTAAAAACAGGTTGCAAAAATTTCAATTAACGTACAGGTTTCGCTGTGCCGATGATTCTTATAAATATGTTTTTGACAGGGCTTTTGTACTATTTGATGAAAATGGTAATCCTTGCCGGATGATTGGTGCCATGCAGGATATTACGTACCAGGTTGAAGAGGAAATACGCATTTCAAAAGCCATCATAGATGCCCAGGAACAGGAACGAAGCTTTATCGGGGGAGAACTGCATGATAACGTAAATCAGATCTTAGCCAGTTCGCTGCTTGCATTGAATATGGTAAAAAAGAATCAAACAAAAACTGAACAATCTTTTAAATTTTTAGAAATGGGTAAAGACCATGTTTTAAATGCAATTGAAGAAGTACGTAAATTATCACATAAGCTTGCACCTGCATCTTTTGATAACAGTACCTTAAAAGATGCTTTCGAAAATCTGTTGCAGTCCTTTAATGTAAATAACCGGTTTACTGTAAAGTTCAATTTTGATGAGTTGTGCAATGGACTTAACGGCGACATCCAGATTAATTTGTACAGGATACTGCAGGAACAATTAAAAAATATTGTTAACTATTCAGAAGCAGGCGAAATTGAATTAACAGTATCATTGGTACAGAATGTTGTAGTGATGCGGATCTTTGATAACGGAAAAGGCTTTAATGTAAAGACGGTAAAAAAAGGGATCGGCCTCAGCAATATTAAAAAAAGGGCCGAATCATTTTCAGGTAAATTTATTTTTAATTCGGCGTTAGGTAAGGGTTGTGAAATAATAGTAGAGATACCTTGCAATGCCAATTAAGTTTTATAGAAATAGTTAAACCTGTTCCAAAAAACTATCTTTCATTTTTCCCAGCAGATCAGTCTCCAGCATGCGGTGGGCAATGTGTATCATGTTCTTAAATGCCATAGCGTGAGAAATGCCATGGCCGATGATAACCGGTTTGGCTACGCCTAATACAGGAACGCCGCCGTATTGTTCAAAATTAAAACGTGAAAAATGTTCATCTTCTATATTGCGGCGCTGAACAATATCATAAATACTTTCTGCTAATTTTAAAACCACATTTCCGGTAAATCCTTCACAAATAAAAACATCAGCTTTGTTTAATAAAATATCACGTCCTTCTACATTGCCAATGAAATTGATCTGTTTGTTTTCTTTTAAGAGGGGATAGGTGGCCTGTACTAAAATATTTCCTTTGCCTTCTTCTTCACCTAAATTTACAAGTCCTACTTTCGGGTTATCAACATTTAAAATGTGCTTTGCAAAAAGCGAACCTAATATCGCAAACTGGTTCAGGTTTTCGGGTTTGCAATCTGCATTGAGGCCAACATCAACCAGTAAACCAAGTGAGCCGTCTTCACGTGGCATATAACCGCCAATGGTTGGCCGTAAAACACCCTCAATGGCTTTTATGCTAAACAAGGCACCTACCATCATGGCACCTGTATTACCGGCACTGATAAAAGCATCGGTTTTACCGGTTGCCAGTAATTGAAAACCAATGGCAATGGATGATTGCTTTTTTTCTTTAAGTGCTTTGGTAGGATGTTCATGCATTTCTATAACTTCTGCGGCATGAACTATACTATATTTATTTGCAGGGATTGGATGATCAGCAAGATGCGCTTTTATCTTTTCTTCATCACCAATTAAAGTAAGCTGAACACCGTCTGTTGCAGAGGATAAAAATTCGGCGGCGCCCTTCACTGCTTCCAGCGGTGCAAAATCGCCTCCCATCATGTCCAGCGCTATATTCATTTAATTACCTTTTATGCCTTTGGAAGTTTACTTAAAGAAATTTAATGAATTGCTTTGTAAATAAACTGTTTTCGACAAACTCAACCTGACATTCCTTTAAATAAAAAATTCTAAACCCAAAACTCTTTTCATCGAATTTCGGACTTAGAATTGATACTTTGAAAAATATTATGCTTTCAGCGGAGCTTTCTCTGCTACTAATTTTCCTTTGTAGAATAATTTTCCTTCGCTTACATGGGCACGATGACGTACATGAGTTTCGCCGGTTGTTTTATCAATGCTCAAAGTTGGTTCACTCGCCTTATAATGAGTTCTTCTTTTTGCACTGCGTTGTTGTGAGTGGCGCCTTTTTGGATTTGGCATATCGCTTGTTTTTAATTTTTAATTATTGGTTATTTCCTGCTTTTTTCCTTTTTTGTCTTTTTAAACTGTTCAAGCCCTTTCCAGATCTGGTTGGCATTGGTTAGTTCTTCCTTTACCTCCATTGTCTTCAGCTTCTCCAGCACTTCTTTGTTGCATTGTGGGCCGCCCATCTCTTCATCACTGCACATTTTCTGCAAAGGAAAACTCAGGAGCACAAATTCATAGATCCAGTTGCCAACATCCAAATGACTTTCATTTCTGGAAATATAATATACATCCGGATCTTCTTCCTGCGCATTCATTTCATCAGGGTTTTCTACCAGTTTAACCAACATGTTAAACTCATCCCAGATATCCATGGCCAGCAGGTTTCCACAACGGTCACAGTTGATATCTGCTTTACCGCCGATCTCAAACTTAAGCAGCATAAAACTGCTTTTTTTATCAAACAGTAGCTTTATGTTAGCCTGGCAGTTGGTAAAATCAGGATCGCCTTTTTCAACAAAGAACTTGTCATCCACAACATAATTAAATTCATGAATGCCCTGCTTTAACCCTACAAATGCTATCTCAAATGTCCGTTTACCCGCCATTATGTATGGTTTAAAGGACGGCAAAGGTATGGTAATATTTGCAATTTTCAGGTTGAAAAATAGATTTTATCTGCATTATTGCTATTGATTACTTTTAGGGTTGATATGAAACTTAGAAAATCGCAGTTGGTTACACCTGTTTTAGCAGTAACAGCTTTATTTATACATATTTATTCAAATGATTCCTCACGTGTGGAAAATCAGTATGCTACCGTAATTTACCCTGCAATCGGACGCTTTTTGCGAAATTTATTCGGATGGCTTCCCTTCAGCTTTGGCGATGTTTTATATGGGTTGATCAGTATTTGGCTGATATGGAAAATTGTAAAAGGTATAAAAGCTTTAATTAAAAAGCAGGTGAACAGGCAGGGTTTTTTAAAAAGTGCCCTGAAAACTTTCCATATTTTATTGATCACGTATATACTTTTTAATGTTTTGTGGGGCATTAATTATAACCGTATTGGCATTGCAGACCAATTACAGTTGAAAATTGATAAATATGAACTGGCAGATCTGAAAATGATAAATGAGTTGTTGCTTGAGAAAACGAATGCTGCAAAACAATCTCTTATAAACGGGAATATTAATTATCCATCAAACAGTCAGTTATTTTCAAAAGTGCAGGACGCTTATCTGAAAGCCGAATCGGTTTACCCTTTTTTACACTACCACCCTGTTTCTTTAAAGCCTTCTGTTTGGAGTTGGTTGGGTAATTATATGAGCTTTACCGGTTATTATATCCCATTTACCGGCGAGGCACAGGTAAATACACTGGTACCCAAATTTTTACAACCATTTACAACCTGTCATGAAGTTGCACATCAGTTGGGTTATGCCAAAGAAATGGAAGCCAATTTTGTGGCTTACCTGGCTGCTTCAGCATCGCGGGATACTTTATTGCGTTACTCGGTATACCTGGATCTTTTTATGTACAGCAACCGTAATCTTTTTATGAGTGACTCTGTTGCGGCTAAAGCATTGGGTAAACAACTTATACCTGCTGTGAAAGCCGATCTGAATGAATGGAAAGCATTTAATAAAAAATACAAAAATCCAATTGAGCCGGTATTCAGGTGGATATACGGCAAGTATTTGGAAGGTAACCAGCAACCACAGGGCGTTTTAAGCTACGATGAAGTAACAGGATTTATTATTGCTTGGTATAAAAAATATGGAAAGATCTAAGGGGGGACAAATCAACTTAAATGGTAAACAATTTTTTTCAATAATTATTACTTTTTTATGAAACTATTCATTTCAATATTACTTCCGCTTTTGGTTGGAGCCATTGCCGGAATGTTTACATCTTCTGGCGTTACTGGCTGGTATGCCATTGCCAATAAACCCTGGTTTAATCCACCCAACTGGATTTTTGCCCCGGTATGGACTATGCTCTATATCCTGATGGGCATTTCATTGTTTATCATCTGGAAATCAGAAACAGATAAAATACTGAAACAAACGGCGGTCACTTTATTTATAATTCAATTAACATTAAATTTTTTCTGGTCTTTTGTTTTTTTTAAATTACAACTGCCGGGCTGGGCTTTTGCAGAGATCATACTGATGTGGGTGATGATATTGTTAACTATTATATGGTTTGGTAAAATTTCATCAACGGCAGCCTGGCTGCTGGTACCCTATATTTGTTGGGTAAGTTTTGCGGCTGTTTTAAATTATTCGATCTGGAAATTGAATTAAAATTACAGATCAGGCTGCATTATTGAAGAAGGTTAAAAGTTATTCTTCCACATCATGCTTTCAACAGGTTTATTATGCTGGCCGCTGTATTTTGCATTTTTCTTCTGGTTATATTTTACTTCAATTTCCCCATCTACCGGAAAATAGATCAGCTGGCCAATAGGCATACCTGCATAAACACGTACGGGTTGTTTAACCGATATCTCCAATGTCCAGTTACCGCAAAAGCCCACATCACCTTTTCCGGCTGTGGCATGTATATCAATACCCAAACGGCCGGTACTTGATTTACCTTCTAAAAAGGGTACATGGGCATGCGTTTCTGTATATTCTTCTGTAACGCCTAAATAAAATTCGTGGGGTTGTAAAACAATTCCTTCTTCGGGAATTTCAAAATGTTCAATGGTATTATGTTTTTTTGAATCGAGTTCCTTATTTACATAACGGGCAAGGTATTTACCCAAGTGTACATCGTAGCTGTTACTGCCCAGGCATTCCCTGTCATAGGGTTCAATTTTAATAGTTCCTTTTCCAATTTCTTCTAAGATCCGGGTGTCGCTTAAGATCATATTACTGGGTTAATTCGTTAATTTGTATTCATAATTTCAATACCCTGCAATCTAAAATCTAAAATTGTTTTAATGCCACTGGTTTATCAACAAAATATTAACGCCAGCACCAGGATCGCTGTTTGGCATATTACTGAGAACGAAGATTTTTTTCTGGCATCTGTGCCGGTACAAAGGGAGATAAAACACTGGCATAAACGGTTGCAACACCTTGCCGGGCGGATATTATTGAAAGAACTGTATCCGGATTTTCCGGTTGCATTGATACAGATAGCAGATACTAAAAAACCTTTTTTGAAGAATGAACCTTATCATTTTTCTATTTCTCATTGTGGTGATTATGCAGCGGTGATCGTTAGTAAAACTTTCAGGGTGGGAGTAGATGTGGAACTGGTAAACCTGAAGATTGAGCAGATCCAACAAAAATTTACAAATGAAGAAGAATTTAATATGCTCAAAATACCCGGCTCAATGAACATTACCCAACGCTTAACCCTGCACTGGAGTGTGAAGGAATCTGTTTATAAATGGGGGGGCAGTATGGCAGTAGATTTTAAAAAGCATATCGCCATAAAGAGTATATCGGGGGATATTAATGAAGGGATCGTACATTGTATTTTTAAAAACAAAACAGAACTCTCGGTTCATTATTTATTCTTCAATGGTAATTTTCTAACCTGGGTATTAACACATCAGTGATCGGATTCTTCAACATCGGTTCCATCAAGCAATGGAATATCGCCGATGGATGCGCCTGCGATCCCCTTTACCGAGCCATACATACCACTGGTGCTTATTAAAACTTTTTCAAGTTGCTTCTCCCGTTCTTTCCAGATCTTCTCCATTTGAATCCGTTCTTTTGTAATGCCCTGTTTCATGGCCATAAAGCCTTCCATAATAGCTTCTACCTGACCCCGGAATTCAATGCCGGTTAGATAATCGTAGAGCATCTGCATTTTATCGCCCTTACCTTCCTGTGCTTTTTGTGCCTCATAAACTTTCATAATGCTATTGCGGAGTAAATGGGCAACACTGTTTACTTCGGAAAAATTGCAAAGCCAGATACCGTCTTTCTCACCAAACCGGTCCATATCTTTTGGAAATGCCTGTGTTACCAGGATTGCAGCATCAGCCCCCTGGTTACGCTTATCATTTTTTAATTTATCAAGCCAGTTATTACTCCAGGCCTTGGTGCGCTTACTTTCGTAAATAATTTTACCACAAAGGGTGCCGGCACTATTTCTTATCAGCTGCATGCAATCAGCACCTTCCACACCTTTGCCTACCTCTTCAATAATATCAAACGGAAAATTTTCTTTTAATATTTCTTCCAGTAAAATCTCCTGGCTTTCGCCCTGTAACTGCATACTGCCCTGTTCATTCTTACGTCTCAGTTCTTCAATAAGTTTTTGCTGCTGTTCCATCTGCAGTTTATATTCTTTGGTCTTCAGGTCAAATAATTCCTGCTCACGCTTAATGGCAGAATCTTCTATTTCCTTTCTCTTTTCCAGAAACCTTTTTTCAATTTCAATCTCGAGGTTCTTTTGTTTCTCTTCCAGTGCATTTTTATCCCTCATTAAATCTAGTTCTTTCTTTTGAAGATCTTGCAGTTGCTGTGTTTTTAATGCAGCTTCTTCCTGCAGCGACCTTAATTTAGCAGCTGTTTCTTCACCGGCTTTTTTAACCGCATCGCTCAGCAGTAAGTTTTTTTGCTTTTCAAACTCTTCTTCTTTTTTCTTTTGCCAGTCCTGCATTTTGCCGCGAAGCTCTTTTTCCACCTCATTTTTCAGGCTTTCATTAAGTTCAAACTGGTGACCACAGTTAGGGCATTTTATTTCAGTTCCCATTATCATTTTTTTTACAAGATAATTAAAATTAAAAAGCTTCTCCTATTTGAGAAGCTTTTGTGCGGCAAAGGAGACCTGCCTGCCGTCAGGCAGGATCGAACTCCCACACCCTTTCGGGCGCTACTACAACAAATCAGTAAAAAAAAGCGAAGTAAAAACTTCGCTAAGCTGTGTGCGGCAAAGGAGATTCGAACTCCCACACCCTTTCGGGCGCTACCACCTCAAAGTAGTGCGTCTACCAATTTCGCCATCGCCGCGTAAAACATTATTTTGTTTTTTATAACCCACCTAAAGGTAGTGCGTCTACCAATCCTGCCTGCCGGCAGGCAGGATTGCCACCCGGACATTTGGGATTGCAAATGTAAAATTTAATAAGGCATAAAAAAACAAACGCTGCATATATTTAAAATCTCCTGCTTGTAGGTTGTGGCTAAAGGCTTGCGGCTATTTCTTCAACACAATCCTAAACGTAGTGCCTTTACCCGGTTCAGAATGTTTTACAAATAGTTCTCCCTTATGGTATTGCTCAATAATGCGTTTGCATAAAGTTAAACCCAGTCCCCAGCCACGTTTTTTAGTAGTAAAGCCCGGTTTAAAGACTTTGGCTATATTTTGTTTACTAATGCCTTTTCCGGTATCTGTAATGTCAACAATAACCTGGGCAGGTCCATTTTTTATACTGATCGTTAAATTCCCTTTTCCTTCCATGGCATCTAAACCATTTTTTAATAAATTCTCGATCACCCAGTCAAATAAAGGGCCATTGGTCATTGCCTTTATTTCGTTTTCGCCATAACTGTTGATCAGGAAACTCACTGTATCGGGTGATCTTCGTTTTATATAGCTGACCATATTTTCTACCTGGGCAATAATATTATTTTCTTCCAGTTGTGGTGTACTGCCTATTTTTCCAAAGCGGTCGCTTACCAGTTTTAAACGGTCTACATCCTTACTCATTTCAGGTACGATCTTTTCCATGCCAGGCGTTTCCTTCAATATCTCCACCCATCCCTGTAACGAAGTAAGGGGTGTACCCAATTGATGCGCAGTTTCTTTTGCCATACCCGCCCATACCTGGTTTTGAGTTGATTTATTCCTGGTAGAGATTGCTATTAAAGTAATGAGGATAAATAAGGCAACAATGAATAACTGAATAATCGGGTAGTAACGTACCTGTTTCAATAAAGTAGATTCGCCATAAAAAACACGGTTCGTCTGCAGCGAATCAAAAGGGTTTTTCCAGACAATTGCTTCATTCAGCTTTTTAAATTCGCTGAGCTTATCAGTGAGATAAGATTCATCTTTTGCAATTTTTACTGAATCCAGGTTGCGATGATCCATAATACTATCTTTTTCAGTAACCAGTATCATGGGAATATCCTTGCTGTTATCTGTAAATACCATGCTCACCAGATTTGATTGAGTGGCACCGGAATTTGCAATATCCCTGGTTGCTTCAACCCACTGTTCAATTTTTATCTTTTCTTCAGCAGCTATTTTTTTAGCCAGGTGATTGGAATAAAATATGGTACCCGTTACAATCGCTATTGCAACAATTGCTAATACAGTACGCCAGTTAAATAAAGAAGTAAACATGCAGTAAAAATAAGAAATAAGTTATGAGTTAAGAGGTATAAGTTATAAGTTATAAGTAAGTTTGTGAACTTTGTAATTGAAGTTAAAAAATGACAGCATCAGTAGCCATAGTTATATTAAACTGGAACGGCAGAGGGTTTTTAGAAAAATTTCTGCCTTCTGTATTGGCTTCTGTTTATACAAATCAACAGGATGCTCAGTATAAAAAAATTATTGTTGCGGATAATGCTTCTACAGATGATTCAATATTTTTTTTGCAGCAGCATTTCCCACAGATCGGGATCATACAAAACAGCAGTAATGAGGGTTTTGCCAAAGGCTATAATACGGCATTGAAACAGGTAGAGGCTGATTATTATGTTTTACTCAACAGTGATGTGGAAGTTACCGAAAACTGGCTTGCACCTGTAATTGATTTAATGGAAGGGGATATTACGATTGCTGCCTGTCAGCCTAAGATACTGTCTTTCGATAATAAAAGTAAATTTGAATATGCGGGTGCAAGCGGTGGCTGGCTTGATAAATTTGGTTATCCATTTATGCGGGGAAGGGTATTTGATATTTGCGAAACGGATACAGGGCAATATGATACGGTTCAACAATGCTTTTGGGCAAGCGGGGCTGCTTTGTTTGTAAGGGCTAAAGTATATCATGAAATGGGAGGATTGGACGAATTCTTTTTTGCACACCAGGAAGAGATAGATTTTAGCTGGCGTTTGCAGTTGGCAGGGTATAAAATTTTTGTACATCCGGCATCGGTTGTTTATCATGTGGGTGGGGGAACATTACCTAAGGGAAACAGCCTTAAAACTTTCCTCAATTTTCGAAATAATCTCATCATGCTTTCAAAAAATAGCCCTGTTGGTACAGCATTTTGGAAAATTCCTGTCCGGATGATATTGGATGCCTTATCAGCCTGGCGTGGTTTAATGAGTGGCGACGGAGGGTATTTTATTGCTATATTTAAAGCACACCGGGATTTTATAGGCTGGTTGTTATGGCATCGAAAAAAATCTGTTTTCCCGATAAAAAAAGACGGAAAGCTAAGCGGATGGTACAATGGATCCGTTGTTTGGGCTTATTTTGTACAAAAGAAAAAAACCTTTTTAGAAATTGTTGGTAACAAATAATTTTTTTTGGGGCATAGGCCTTATTTTTGCATCGCAAACTATAATAAAATGAATCAGGAAGTTATAGACAATAAACATAAGGATTTTACCCATAACTGGGTATCTACATCCCGTTTTATCTGGTTTTGCCAGGTATTTTTAGTGTTGGCTTTTGTTTTGGGAGGTTGCTATAATTTATATACGCACCGGTATAAGGGAAAACCAAAAGTGGATGTACCAACAAATACCATGTACAATCCAACTTACAAATAAAATTTTTATAGTAATAACACAACGCTTATTTTTGCCGGCCCGTATGAATCCGTTTGGATGGGTACCTCAAAAAGCCGGTAAGTTGATATCATTAATGCTGAAGTAGCTCTTTTGTTAGAGCATCCCACCTTTTTCGGGACCAAGGTCGGGTAGTAAAAAAAATAGTTCTTAAATAAACAAGCGGAAGTAGCTCTCCCGATAGCTATCGGGATGGTAGAGAATCCGCCGTTTGCGGGACCAAGGTCGGGGTGGTAAAAAAAAATAGTTCTTAAATAAACAAGCGGAAGTAGCTCATTTGGTAGAGCACGACCTTGCCAAGGTCGGGGTGGCCGGTTCGAGCCCGGTCTTCCGCTCTAAAACTTATCCCGACTTGTCGGGATTTTTTTTCACCACCACACTCGGGTGGTGGAATTGGTAGACACGCAGGACTTAAAATCCTGTTTGCAGTAATGCAAGTGTGGGTTCAACTCCCATCCCGAGTACAAAAAAAAGCGACAGGAAATTGTCGCTTTTTTAATTTGATAAAGAGTTTATTTGTACGTGTACTCGATCGTCCCCATCAGCCTTCTTTCTTTTGAAAAACATTTTTCGCGTATGCGCAGGCCGTTTTCATAGGTATATTTCCAGATATAATAATAACTCCCTCCTTCTTCAGTAGTTGTCATTTGGGTTATTAGCCCGGCAGTATTATACTCAAAAATATAATCGGGCAGCATTTTTTGATTGAATGTATTTAAATGAACGATATCGGTTAACCTGTTATTGGTATCGTAATAATAATAATAGCTTTTTCCGCTTTTAGTATCTTTTTCTATCGAAATATTTTTATTCTCATCTGCAGAGAAAAGTATGATCGTAGTATCGCTTTCATTTTTTACCAGGTACATCCTTAACAGTAAACCGGTTTCATCATAAAAATAATAATGATCTTCTGTTATCTCATTGGTAAAATCATCATCACTGGAGTGTACCTGCGAGAGAATGCTTTTGATCCTCTTTTTATCGTAATATTCATATTTCGAAGTATTAACAGCCAGATCTGAACTGTCGACGGTTTGTATCAATAAACCATCTTTGGTAAAGGTGGACGTAAATAATGAAGGGCCAGTTACATTTGACCTGGTAAAAGTTTCTACGGCCGTATAATTCCGGTTAATCTGTTTTTCAATTTCAAACCCTTCACTTGGCCTTCCGTCATCTTCAAAACTGGTTATTTTAACCGATCTTACTTTTTGACCTTTAAGTTGAGCCATTTCGGCCAGCAACTGATTATTACTTACAATATCTTTATAATAATACTGGGCATTAGATGCAAAACCCATAATGAGTGCCAAACCAGTCACTACTATTTTTTTTTTCATTTTTTGTTTTTCTGGTACAAAATTAAACTATCTTTTTATTAACGTAAATTATGCCATTAATGGGTATGCCCCCAAACTTTATTATTTTTAACAAAATTAATGCTCATGAGCCATCTCAAAGAAAGGAAGGAAAAGAACTGCCTGAATTGTAATGCAGAAATACAGGGAAGGTATTGCCACAACTGCGGACAGGAAAATATTGAGCCAAAGGAATCTGTCTGGGATCTTATTTCGCATTTTTTTAAGGATATCACCCATTTCGACGGTAAATTTTTCAGCACGGTAAAATACCTGGTTGCCCGGCCTGGTTTTTTATCAAGGGAATATATGATCGGCCGCAGGGCAAGTTATGTTAATCCCATACGGTTGTATATTTTTACCTCAGCTTTTTTCTTTTTAATATTTTTTTCATTTTTAAAAAAGATAGATGAAAATACACTTTCCACAGACACTACTATGAATGGGAAAACATATGCACAAATTGCAATGATGGATTCACTTGCTTTCGATGCCTTTACAAAAAATGTAAATAAGGAAGATGCAAAACCGGCTTTGCCAATGAGCAGGGCATCATTTAAAAGCTATTTTGACAGTTCTAAAGAAAAAGCAGGTATTCATATTACCTCCAGCCGGTACCATTCTAAGGCGCAATATGATTCGGTACTTAAATCCGGTAAAAAAGATCACAACTGGTGGCAAAGGCAGCTCATTTATAAAGAGATTGCCGTAAATGAAAAGTTTAAAGATAATCCCCGTGAAACCTTTAGTGCCTTTGCAAATATCCTGATACACAGCCTGCCGCAAATGTTCTTTATTTCATTGCCGCTTTTTGCCTTGCTGCTGAAACTGCTTTATGTACGCCGGAAAGCGTATTACTATGTAAACCATGGCATATTCAGCATTCATTTTTATATTTTTATTTTTCTTGCCATGTTAATTCTTTTTGGGCTTGGTAAACTGAATACAGAGCTCAACTGGGATTTTATTACGTTTGTTCAGGTAATATCAGGTTTTGGTATGTTCTTTTACCTCTATAAAGCAATGCGTTATTTCTATCAGCAAAGAAGGGCAAAAACAATTATTAAGTTTCTGATACTTTGCCTGTCCCTTTTATTCATGCTTGGCTTTTTATTTTTCGTATTTGTATTTTTCTCCTTCTTCAAACTTTAATAATTTATGACTTCAGTTAATAGTATTGCATTTGACAGGTTGGTAAACATTATGGATGAACTACGGGAAAAATGCCCCTGGGATAAAAAACAAACGATTCAAACCCTTCGCCAGTTAACCATTGAAGAAACCTATGAGCTTGCTGATGCGATAACAGATAACGACTGGAAAGGGATAAAGGAAGAACTGGGCGATATTTTACTTCATATTGTATTTTATGCAAAAATAGGAGCGGAACAAAATCAATTTACCTTAGAAGCGGTAATAAACAGTATTTGTGAAAAATTGATTCACCGGCATCCGCATATATATAGTGATACGCATGTTAATGATGATGAAGAGGTTAAAAAAAACTGGGAAAAACTGAAACTTAAAGAAGGCAAAACTTCGGTCCTCAGCGGTGTACCAAGGGCTTTACCCTCCATGGTAAAAGCCATGCGCCTGCAGGAAAAAGCCAAACAGGTAGGTTTTGAATGGGATACCAAAGAACAGGTTTGGGAAAAAGTAGAAGAGGAAAAGAAAGAGCTTTTTGAAGCCATCGAATCAGGAGATGTTAACAAAATGGAAGATGAATTAGGCGATGTTTTTTTCTCTTTGGTAAACTTTGCAAGGTTTTTGCAGGTAGATGCTGAAAATGCCCTGGAACGGACAAATAAAAAGTTTATTGACCGTTTTACAAAAATGGAGACAGCGGCTTTGAAAACGGGCAAACATTTGCATGATCTAACTCTGGATGAAATGGATCGTATATGGGACCAGGTAAAGAAAAACTAAACTTATTAATTGACTAATTGCAAAAGAACATTCCTTTTACCCGATTTTTGTATAAAAACAGTTATCTGCTGATAATTGCAGCCTGGTTCATTACGCTGTCATTTATTATAGATAATTACTGGTCGGGCAATTCTTCGGTTGAAGCCGTACAGGAAAATATTGAAGGCTATATTAAAAAACAGGAAAAGGATTTTGAACGGTTGATGGCTGACTCTTCAATAGTAGCAGGAATAAACGATAATACATATGATGATGTTCTTCTAAAAAATATTACTGATAAACAGTACTTCATCTTTCGTTATTTTGTAAACGATATTGGTATTAACCGGTTAATTTTCTGGAACACACAGACAGTAGTGCCTTCACCCGATCTATTGGTTTCAATTGACAGTACCGGATTTGTAAAACTGGTTAATGGTTATTATGTATGGCGAAAAATAAATACAGCTTCCAGTATTTCTATCGCTTTAATTCCGGTTAAGTGGGAATATTTTGTAAACAATCTGTATCTGAGGAATTCTTTTGTTACCGGTAAAGGATTGGAAAACAATTATGATATTTCTGTTCAGCCAAATAAGGCTGCCGTAAAATCCATTCACGGTAATACATTATTTTACCTGGTTGAGCGTTCAAATGCGGTCATTGCCAAAAATAATATTGCAGCTATTTGTTTTAGAATTCTGGGTGCCATTTTTATTTTACTCTTTATCCATTTGCTGGCCACCTATATAGTCACCCGGTTCAGCCTGTCAAAAGCGATTTTATTTCTTGTACCTGCAGTTACCGTGTTGCGGGTGTTGAGTTATTATTTGCCGGTACCGTTAAATTTCAGGCAGTTTGAATTGTTTGATCCATCTATTTATGGGTCAAACATCGTGCTTCGCTCTCTTGGCGATCTGTTAATTAATTCGGTTTTATTTACCTGGGTCGTATTATTTATTCATTATCATATTCAGGAAAAGAAGATTGTTTTTGTACATAAGAAATCCATATTTAAGTGGTTGGTTTTAGTAATAGTTTGTATGGCCCTGCTGGCTGTAACTTTTGTATCGGGCCAGGTAATACGCAGTATGGTAGCCGATTCTAAGATTTCTTTCGATGTAATTAATTTCTTTACATTGAATATTTACAGTATAACCGGTTTTATCGTATTATGCTGTATTGCCATTGGTTATTTTTTATTGAGCCAGATAATAATGTATTTTTTCCAGGCTGTATTCCCCAAAAATTACTGGGGTTTGTATCTTGTTATTTCTATCGTGGGGTTGGCTTATTTAACTTTTAAACTCAGTATTTCAAATCCCGGTTTCGAATTATTTATTTTAGCCTGGCTTTTACTTTATGTACGGTTGTTGAACCATGAAAACCTTACTTTATATGCCACTAAAATTGCCACCTCCCGTTTAATTTTCTGGCTTTTCTTTTTTTCGGTGACTATTGCCGGTGTGATCGTGCTTGAAAATGGCAAAAAAGAACTGCGTAACCGGAAATTTTATGCTGAAACGCTTTCCACAAAGGCTGATCCTGCAAGTGAAACATTATTAAATACCTTACTTACTGATTTTAGAAATGATTTTTTAGCGGCTAATTTTTACCGGCTAACATCCGATTCCTCCAACCGGTTCTTTAAAGACAGCCTGGTTAACGGAAATTTTTCGGGTTATACCAATAAATATGAAACAAAGATTTATACGTATGATGCCAATGAAAAACCATTATATAACGGAGATGAGACCGGTTTTAATGAACTCAATACGGTATTAAATACACAGGCCAAGCCAACAAATATTCCCGAACTTTTTTATTATGATGAATCATATGACCGGTTTAGTTATATAAGCCGGAAAACAGTCATTGACAGAGAAAAAGATACTTTGGGATATGTATTTGTTTTAGCTAACCCTAAAAAATATAAAACAGATGCTTTAAATCTGGAACTCTTTTCTAAAGTAAATGACAATGCTATTGAAAATTCGTCGGTATATGCATTTGCTGTTTATAATAATTTGCAGCTGGTTAACAGCCACAATGATTATGCTTTTGCAACAAGGTTAACCCCGGCACAGGTACCAAAAGAAGAATTTATAACGTTAAAAAAAGCTGATTATGACGAGCTTTGGTACAAAGCGGGTCCGCAAAAAGTTGTCATCATTGTAAAAGAGAATAATTTTTTAATAGAATCGATAACTTTATTTTCCTATTTGTTTTGTGCTTTTTTACTGGTAACGGGTATTTTCTGGTTGCTGAATGTAAGCATCAGGGCAAGATTTAATAAAGAACGGTTTACATACTATTGGCAACTTAGCATCCGCAACCAGATACATGGTACCGTTATTTTTATCAGTGTACTTTCATTTTTGGTAATTGGCGTGGCAACGATCCTGTTTTTTATCAGCAGGTACGAGAACAATAACCGGGAAAAACTCAGCAGGGTAATCAATGTGATGGAAAATGAAGTCCGTATTTCATTATCCGAATTGGAGATATTTGATGATGTTATAAAAGTTTATGATGAGGTGTACCGCGAAAAATTAGAAAAAACAATTGATAAGATTTCGGAGATACATGCTGTTGATGTTAACCTGTATGACCTGGATGGTAATTTAAAGGTTTCATCGCTTCCGCTTCCTTATGCCAAAGGCGTTATCAGTATGAAGATGGATCCTATGGCATTCTATCATCTTAGTAAGAAGAAAGAGGTTCAGTTTTTTAAAGAAGAAAAAATCGGAAAACTGAATTTTATAAGTAACTATGTTCCGGTAATTGATGGTACAGGCAGGGAATATGCTTACCTGAATATCCCGTACTTTACTTCAGAAAGTAAATTGCAGGAAGAGATCGCCAATTTCCTTGTAACAATTATCAACCTTAATGCCTTCATTTTTTTAATTGCAGGAATTGTGGCACTTTTTATAACCAACCGTATTACCCGTTCCTTTTCTTTTATCAGCGAAAAAATGAAAGCGGTAAACCTGGGGCAAATGAATGAGGCTATTGACTGGAAACGTGATGATGAAATTGGTGAGCTGGTTAAGGAATATAATAAAATGGTTGGTAAGCTTGATGACAGTGCTGTGGCACTTGCCAAAAGTGAAAGAGAAGGTGCCTGGCGTGAGATGGCAAGGCAGGTTGCACATGAAATAAAAAATCCGTTAACACCCATGAAACTGAGTTTGCAGTACCTGCAAAAATCTATCATAAATAATTCAGGAAATGTTAAGGAATTAACGGCAAATGTGGCTCAAACATTAGTGGAACAAATAGATCACCTGAATCATATTGCAGGGGAGTTTAGCCAGTTTGCCAATATTGGTAATCCTTATAACGAAATATTTGATTTGAATGAAGTGATCAAATTAGTTACACAATTACATTCAATTAACGACAGGATGCAGATAAGCTGGAACCCGGTAGCTAAGCCGGTTATGGTTAATGCCGACCGGACACACCTGAACCGGCTGTTTACCAATCTCATTTTAAATGCAATGCAGTCAGTGCCTGAAGACGGAACTGTTAAGATTAATATTGATGAAGAAGTATACAGCAATAAAGTATTAATTAAAGTACAGGATAATGGTACCGGCATAGAAGATGAACTGATATCCAAGATATTTACACCCAATTTTACTACCAAAACTTCAGGTACAGGGCTGGGGCTTGCCATGAGTAAAGGAATAGTAGAGCAGGCCAAAGGCAGAATCTGGTTTGAAACCAAAGCAGGTGGAGGGTCAACTTTCTTTGTTGAATTACCTACACTTCCTTAATTCATATTTCATTTCTTTTGTAATAAATTTCGGATACTGGCAAGGTGAGCCAGTAAAACCAGTGGCACAATGCAACTGGGCAACCAAACAAACGGGAAATACAAGATAGCTGTATTCGGCTGATCGAAAGCAAATTGCTGAAATGCAGAAGGGGCAGAAAGAATTGCATTAACAATTATATTGAATAACAGCCCGAGGCAAAAAAAGTTCCAGAGCAAAAGCACCGTTTTATGAATTTGTGGTTTTATATAACCAAAATAAAAAATAAACGGTGCGGTAAGCCCGGCAATAATATCAAAATTGCGTCCTTCAAAAGTCATCAGCTGTGGTAGAGTTTTGTTAAGATAAAGCCAGTAAAGGCATATCTCTACAGGTATCCTTACCATGTGTAAAAGCGTTAATGTTTTTGCATCAAGGCTTTCAATAAAAGCCCTGCCTTTTGCTGAAACAAACAATCCGATGATCAATAAAACTGCCGGCAATGCCAATAATGCAAACCTTGGCGGAAAAGTATCAGTTATAGTATAAAAACCGGATAAACTTAAAATGGCCTGCAATAATAACCAGCTAAAGAGTATAACAATAGTAATTGTAGATTGATTCGTTGCTTTATAAAAAAGGAATATGGTTAACAGTGTGGTAAGTATAAAAACAATATTTACATATATGGGTAAGTTGCTGATCATATCTTAAACTTTCACTAAAAATAAATGATTACCGTCTAAATAGCAATCACTGTTTATATTCCCTTTGCTGCTTTCCTGTTTTGAACAAATCTTTCAAATTGGGCAAGGTCAAAACTGCTTAGATTTTGTTCTTTGGTAACCATTGCTTTTTGTGCTGATAAAACGCCATACCTGGTATCATTAAAACCATCAATGCTATGGGCATCAGGGTCTATAGATATCATAACATTTTTTTGCAAAGCATAATCAATGTGCCTCCAGTCAATGTCTAACCGGCTGGGATGTGCATTCAATTCTATGATAACCTGGTTTGCTGCACAGGCATCAATTATCTTTTTATGGTCAACCGGATATCCCTTGCGGCTTAACAATAACCTGCCGGTCATATGTCCTAAAATGGTAGTGTAAGGATTTTCTATGGCAGTAATGAGCCGCTGCATAGCTTTTTCTTCGGTCATTTTTAGTATACTGTGTACAGATGCGATCACGAGGTCAAAGGTAGAGAGTATATTATTGTTGTAATCAAGGCTTCCATCGTAAAGTATATCACTTTCAATACTTTTAAAAATTTTAAAGCCGTTCAGTTTTGAATTTAATTCATCAATCAACTGATGCTGTGCCTTAATTTTTTCTTCACTGAGGCCCTGTGCATAGAAGGCACTTTTACTGTGGTCGCTGATGACAAGGTATTCAAACCCCTGTTCTTTTGCTCCATGTGCCATATCTTCGAGCGTATTACTTCCATCACTCCAGTTACTATGGCTGTGAATAATTCCTTTTAAATCTCCTTTTTGTATTAATTCAGGCAATGGGGATTTTCTGGCCAGGTCAATAATTGCTTTGGTTTCCCTGAGGCAGGGAGGTATATAATTGATATTAGCACGGGCAAAAATTTCCTTATCTCCGCTTTCAAAATTACCTGTAAAGTCAAGTTCCGGAAACTGGATCTGGAAAGACTCACTAAATTCAGGGCTTCCGCTAGTGATAAATAACTGTTTTTCGAATGATTTTTCCCCGGTATATAACCTTAGTTTAAGGCCGTTATGCAGTTTGTATAAGAGATTACCGGGGGCTTCCATCAGTAATTCGGGAGGGTTAGCAGATTGGAACCTGGGTTTTATTAATTCGTTTGTGCTTTTGATCACATATTCAAGTTCATCAATGATCTCCATATTACGTTTGAAACTGCCGGTGATACATACATTTTCAGGTAAAAATAATTTTTGCAGATACGCCGTGATCTGCGGTTCAACGGCTTCCACCTGTGGGTATAAATAACTGCCACTGTTACTTAAATAAAATTCAATGGTTTCAAAAACATTTTGTTGTGTTTTTTCACCAAATCCTTTATAAAGTTTCAGCCGGTTTTCTTTACAGGCATATAAAAGTTCACCAATACTTTCTATTTCCATCTCTTTCCAGATGGTGGATATTTTTTTAGGCCCGATACCTTTAATGTTCAACATTTCAATAACACCTTGGGGTGTTTTATCAATCATTTCCTGCAAAACCTGTAAAGATCCTGTTTCTAAAATTTCAATAATTTTTTTACCTGATGATTCTCCAATTCCTTTTATTTCAAAAATTTTTTCATGAGTGGTTTTACTTAATTGTAATGGTAATTTTTCTATGTTAAATGCAGCGGAAGCATACGATTTTGCCTTAAAATTATTTTCTCCGTGGATGTCCATTAATTTGCTCAACAGGGTGAAAATATCGGCAATTTGGTAATTATCCATGTTTAACAGTAATAAATGCAAAAGTATGAAGTAATGAAAAATTGACCCAAAAATTAATAATTCTGAATTTTTTCAGGCCTGGCAAGCGCTCATTTATGATTAAATAAAAGAAAATTAATTCACCCTGCTTATTTAAAAAAAGAGAAGGTTATTTGTGAAAAAATACCAGGTTTACATGCAGGAATTTATTAGTAATAATTTAAAAAAAAAGAAGTATTTGGATAAACCAGATTTTTAAATAATAGTCTTTAAATCAATGTGGTAAAGGGATGTATTAAAAAAGTCCCGGTAATTTACCGGGACTTTAATGTTATTTTGCTTTTTTAAAAAGCGAAGATTATTTCTTCTTTGCAGCTTTCTTCTTAGGAGCAGCTTTCTTCTTAGGAGCAGCTTTCTTTTTTGGAGCAGCTTTTTTAGCGGCTTTTTTCTTTGTTGCCATTTTTTAAAATTTAATTGGTTAGTAAATAATACTTAAAAATAAAAATATTTTTTAAACTACCAAAATAAAATTAAAAAAAATCAGGCTGAGACTTCTACTGCGGAAATAGAAACAACGGTCTTATCTCCTTTGGTTTTTTTAAATTCAACCAATCCATCAGTCAATGCGAAGATGGTAAAATCTCTTCCCACACCAACATTTTTTCCGGGATGGTAAGTAGTTCCACGTTGACGAATGATAATATTACCAGCCAGTGCCGGCTGACCACCATAAATTTTTACACCCAATCTTTTGCTTTGTGAATCACGGCCATTTTTTACCGAGCCTTCACCTTTTTTGTGTGCCATGTTATTATAAATTAATAATTCAAAAATTAAATTGCAATGGATTAACAATAAAACAAAAAATTAACCGTTACGCGATCGCTGTTACTTTAATGTGTGTATACTGTGTACGATGCCCGTGCTTTTTACGGAAGCCTTTTCTTCTTTTCATTTTAAAAGCGATGACTTTTTCTCCTTTTACCAGGTCACTGATAATTTCAGCTTTTACAATGGCTTTTACATCTGTTCCCAAAACAACCTTTCCTTTGTTCTCGGTCATCAATACTTCGGCAAACTCAACGGAGTCACCTGCCTTGCCCTCGATATGAGGTACATATAAGCTGTCGCCTGCTTTAACTTTAAATTGCTGACCTGCTATTTTTACTACTGCTAACATAAATATCCCAAATTTAGGACGGCAAAGGTAAGGGTTTACCTTTAAAAATGGCCGTGTTTTTGAAAAAATTACACACTAAATGCCATTTAATGTGGGGAAACATCAGCCCGTCAACTGAAAATAGGGGTTACCCTCCTTAGCGGCAAGCGGGAATCTGTTTATATTCGCTAAATTAATATGCGCTATTTACTTCGATTCATACAGGTACTTTTTACTTTTTACGCCTTTATTCCCTTTACCGCCTTTATGCTGCTGATATTCCCGGTTGTGGTAGTGGCCTCTTTATTTGGTAAAATCAGGGGCGGTAATTTTATTTACAAACTTTGCCGCCTGTGGTCGGAGTTTGTTTTACTGATGCTGGGTGTTTTTCACCGGACCATTTTTGAAGCTCCTCATGATACCACTAAACAATACGTTTTTGTATTCAATCATATTTCTTTCCTGGATATACCTGTATTGCTGAAAACGATCCGGAGGCAACATATAAGGGTTTTGGGGAAAGCTGAAATGGCCAGGATCCCCATCTTTGGTTTTCTATACAGGAATGCGGCGGTTCTGGTAGAGAGGGATAACCCCGAAAAAAGAACTCAGAGTGTGGTACAACTTAAATCGGTTATTAAAAAGGGCATCTCCATCGTAATAGCCCCCGAAGGGACATTTAATATGACCCATAAACCGTTAAAGGAATTTTATGACGGGGCGTTTAAAATTGCCATTGAAACACAAACCCCCATCAAACCGATTTTATTTCTGGATACCTATGACCGGATGCATTACCATTCTGTTTTTTCACTTAATCCCGGAAGATCAAGGGCTGTTTACCTGGCAGAGGTTGAAGTGGATGGCCTTACCACAAATGATGTTGCTTTCTTAAAAGATAAAGTGTACCTGATCATGGAAGACGCTTTGATAAAATATAAAGCAAGCTGGATAGATACTGTTGAAGAAAAAATAAACTAAAAGAAACCTGGCTTAACTTTAGAAGCGTAAGATGAACAATGGAAACGAAATAATATTTACCGGCGAATCTTCGGGTTTTTGGGCAGAGATCATTCTTCCGCTTGCACTGCCTACAACATATACATATTCTATCCCGGCATCATTATCCGTAAAAGCAATTCCCGGTTGCCGGGTTGAAGTGGTTTTTGGCAATCATAAAAAATATGCCGGTATCATTAAATCGGTGCTTGATAAAAAACCTCCTTATCCGACAAAAGAAATTTTAAATGTACTGGATGATGAACCCATCTTATTTCCACAACAGTTAAAACTCTGGCATTGGCTGAGCGAATATTATATGTGCAGCGAAGGTGAAGTGATGTCAGCGGCATTACCCACACATTTTAAACTGAGCAGTGAAACCATTTTAATTTATAATGAGGAGTCCGGTGAAGATTTTACGCATTTAAATAATGAAGAGTTTTTAGTGGCAGAAGCCCTGTTGTTAAAAAAGGAATTAAGGCTGACAGAAGTGCAGCAGATACTGGATGCAACACAGGTTTATCCCCTGATAAAAAAACTGATAGACAAAAAGGTATGTTTTGTCTGGGAAGCCATGGATGAACAGTATAAAGTGAAAAAAGAAAGCTATATTATTTTAAATCCGGAATACAGCAATGAAGAAAAGCTGAGTGAACTTTTGAATAACCTGCCTACCGGACAGTCAGGCTGGAGCAGGGCGCCAAAGCAAATGGAATTGTTACTGGCTTACCTGCATCTTTTGAAAACTTCAGGCGATGTAACACAAACTGAATTATTGAAAAAATCCGGAGCATCTGCTGCCCAATTGAAAGGACTTGCCGATAAACATATTTTATTCATAGAAAAAAGGGCTGTGGACAGGATAAGGTCACTTCCTAAAAATGTTGATATTGATTTTGAGTTCAGTGCTGCTCAACAGGAAACTTCAGATAAAGTGACAAAAGCTTTTGAAACAAAAAATGTTTGCCTTCTTCATGGTGTAACCAGCAGTGGCAAAACCCAGGTATATGTTAAACTGATAGAAAAATATTTCAAGGAAGGTAAACAGGTTTTATACCTGTTGCCGGAAATAGCTTTAACCACACAGATCATACGGAGGTTGCAAAAACATTTTGGCGGTAATATCACCATTTATCATTCACGTTTTAATAATAACGAGCGCATTGAATTGTGGAATAAGATAAGAACAGGTGAAGTAAAGATCGTATTAGGTGTAAGGAGTGCCCTTTTCCTGCCCTTTAAAGACCTCGGACTGATCATTGTGGATGAAGAGCACGATTCCTCATTCAAACAACAGGATCCGGCTCCCAGGTACAATGCAAGGGATGCATCTATTTATTATGCATCGCTTTTCAGCGCCAAAGTTTTATTGGGCAGTGCCACCCCATCTGTTGAAAGTTATTTTAATGCGGTAAATGATAAATATGCTTTGGTTGAATTGAATGAACGGTTTGGGGGTATTAAATTACCGGAGATTGAAATTGTTGATACCCGGCAGGTTGCACAAAAGGCACGCCCGACCGCCCGTACCGGATCGCACGTGGATAACCCGGTCGGACGGGGAAAAGTAATGATCAGTCCTCAGTTAAAGGAAGCCATGCAAAAAGCATTGGATGCCGGCCGGCAGGTTATTTTATTTCAAAACCGTAGAGGTTATAATCCATATTTGATCTGTGGCGCCTGTGGTTATATTCCGCAATGTTCCCATTGTGATGTTTCATTGACCCTGCACAAGTTCAGTAATAAACTGCATTGCCATTATTGTGGCAGCACGTATCCAAAATTAATTACCTGCCCGGCATGCGGTAGTAACAACTGGCTGGAGAAAAATTTTGGTACCGAAAAAATCGAAGAACAGCTGGAAAATGATTTTCCAAAATATAAAATTGCCCGGATGGATGTAGACAGTGTACGTGGCAAAACAGCACATGATCATTTAATTCAGTTATTTGAACAGCACCGCCTCGATATTTTAGTAGGTACACAAATGGTGGTAAAGGGTTTGGATTTTGATAAAGTAAGCCTGGTAGGTATTTTAGATGCTGACGGGTTACTGGCGTTTGCCGATTTCAGGGTTAATGAACGTGCCTTTCAGCTGATGGAACAGGTTAGTGGCCGGGCTGGAAGAAAAAAAGAACAGGGTAAAGTGATCATCCAGGCTACCCATGTTAAGCATCCTGTTTTGCAACTGGTACAGCAGCATGATTACAAACAGTTTTATAGTATGGAGATTGAAAACCGAAAACAATTTTTCTATCCTCCATTTAGCCGGATAATTTTATTAACTTTAAAACACAAGGATAAAAATATTGTAGCATCCGCTTCAGAAAAATTAGCCGCATTGTTAAAACAGGATCTGAAAGATTTTATTGTTGGTCCTGCAGCACCGGTTGTAAACCGGATACGCAACCGGTATTTAATGGAGATCCTGATTAAACTGCCAAAAGAACCCGGTATGAGCTTACGGTATAAAGCAGTGATCAGAAATCATATTAATTTTGTAACCGGCGAGAAGAATTATAAAAGTGTTGTGGTAGTTGCCGATGTAGATAAAATGTAAGGCCTCACCCCAACCCCTCTCCAAAGGAGAGGGAACTGGAAGAATGAAGCGAAGTTTGCGAATTGTTTTTGTGGACTAAGTTCTGGGAATTTTTTTATAGGGCTTCAGTGGCATAGGCCAGTTGGCGGATCAACTAAGAATTTCTATTTAGCTTTACCCACATTATCTATTTAACATGCAGGTACAGGAAAATATATTAATCAAAGAGTACAACAGCTTTGGAATCAGTGCATACGCAAAGCTATTTGCTAAATTTAATTCGGTTGATGAATTAAGTGAACTGCTTGAATTTAATGAACAATCAACAGGAAACAAGCAACGGTCAACCCTGATACTGGGCGGCGGCAGCAATATACTTTTTACCAAAGATTTTGACGGATTGGTTTTAAAAAACGGGATCAGAGGCATAAAAGAGATCAAGGAAGATGAGCATCATATATATGTGCAGGTAGGGGCAGGGGAGAACTGGCATGCATTTGTTTTGTATTGTATAAAAAATGATTGGGCAGGAGTGGAGAATCTTTCACTGATTCCCGGAAATATAGGTGCATCTCCCATGCAGAATATAGGAGCGTATGGGGCAGAGATCAAAGATGTGTTCTATTCGCTGGAAGCCTATCATATACATGATAAAAAGATGCTGAACTTTACATTGAATGATTGTGAATTTGGTTACCGGGATAGTGTTTTTAAAAGAAAGTATAAGGATCAGTTTGTAATTACCGATGTTACTTTCCGCCTCAACCGAATTCCTGATTTTAATATTTCTTATGGTGCCCTTGGACAGGAATTGGAGAAAATGGGAGTGAAGGAATTAAGTCTTCAGGCCGTATCACAGGCAGTGATAAATATCAGGTCTTCGAAACTTCCTGACCCTGTAAAAATTGGTAACGCAGGGAGCTTTTTTAAAAATCCAGAAGTAAGCAGTTCGCAGTTCGCAGTGCTCAGTTCTCAATTTCCCGGCATTGTTGGTTATCCTTTACCTAATGGCAATACAAAACTTGCTGCCGGCTGGCTGATTGAACAAACAGGGTGGAAGGGCTACCGCAAAGGCGATGCAGGCTGCCATGAAAAGCAGGCGTTGGTATTGGTGAATTATAGTAATGCAAAGGGCAGTGAGATATATGACTTAAGTGAAGAGATAATGCAGAGTGTTAAGGAAAAATTTGGGGTGTGGTTGGAGCGGGAGGTTAATATTATATAAAAAACTTTGCCAAAGTTTTGAACTTTGGCAAAGTTGAATTGATTGGCAAATTTTGCGAAATATTTTTGCGTACTTAATTAAAATCCTCTTCATTTAAATCTTCCTCACTAAAATGCTGGGTGCTGATGTTGAGCATGCTCCCCATCAGATCTTTAAACTCAATTTTGCCTTCAAGTATTTTTTTGCTGATGAGTGAATTTGCT
>JANOFR010000030.1:0-11726 GCA_031413755.1 Chitinophagaceae bacterium | reverse complement strand
TGATTGTTCTGGCTGCTCCATGTTTTACCCTGGTTAAATGTGATAGCCGAACCACCATCATCAGATATGATCATGTTGTTGGAATTGGCGGGATTGATCCAGAGGTTATGATAATCGCCATGGGTGGCTGAAATAATATCCCATGTTTTACCGCCATCGATAGAACGAAGTGCAGGAGCACTCAACACATACAACGTATTTTCATTCATTGGATCGGGAAACAGTTCGATATAATACCATGCCCTTTGTATTAAATGATTATCGTTTGAAACCTGGCTCCAGCTTTTACCGGCATCAGCTGACATGTATAAACCACCTTCTTCTTTTTCAGAATCGCTTTCAATGAGTGCATATACTTTTTCTGAATTGGACCGGCAAACAGCAATGGACATTTTACCCATTTCTTTTGGCAACCCCGCACTCATTTTTTCCCAATGCTCTCCTGCATCTGTTGATTTATATAAGCCACTGCCCGGTCCGCCACTGATCACTTTCCAGGGCATACGTCCATACTCCCACATAGCGGCATAGAGTATCATCGGGTTGTTCATGTCCATAGATATTTCTGAAGAACCGGTTTTATCATTTACATATAAAACATTTTTCCAGGTAACACCTCCATCTGTTGATTTAAAAATTCCCCGTTCTTTTGAATTACTGTATAATGCTCCCTGTGCCGCCACATATACTATGTTTGGATCTTTGGGATGAATTATAATCCTGGAAATATGCTGCGTAAGTCCAAGGCCTGTATTCTTCCATGTCTTTCCGGCATCCGTTGATTTATATACACCATCACCATGATGTGTCATTACACCACGTACGGCATGTTCACCCATACCAACATAAACTACATTAGCATCACTTTCTGCAACCGCTACTGCACCCACCGATCCTGTTTTAAAAAATCCGTCAGATACATTGTTCCATGTTAAACCCATATCATCTGTTTTCCAAAGGCCACCACCCGTGGTACCCTGGTAATAAACAGCAGGGTTACCCAATACACCTGTGGCACAATTGGAACGGCCACCACGAAAAGGCCCGATGCACCTCCATTTTACCGGCTTGAAATAACTACTCAGGTTATTAGCGGCAGTATCTTTTTTTGTTTGTGCCACAGCATTGAAAACAACTGAAAACAGAATGATAAACAGGAGCGTTTGTTTTTGCATACCGGAAAGAATTTAGTTTGGAAATATAATATTATTTGAACACTAATTCATTTCCTTCAGTATCTTTTTTCGGGGGGATTAAGGAATGTGTATAGCAATGGTATACATCTCCACAAATTATAATTTTAAATTTTTGCTGGCAGAAGTTCATTTCGACACCATATTTGTTCGTAAGATTTAAGATTGCTTTCATAATCCCAAAGGCTTAAAAGTAAAATTATCAATATGTAAAAAAACTTCCGAACACTGATGGTGGAGACAAGAACCAAGGCGCAGGAAAATAAAGCCTGTCATTCAGTTGACAGTCTTTATTGTATTTTTCCCGAACTTACATAATTCTAAACGGCACACATGAAAAAATTAATTTTTCTATCAGGGCTTTTGTCAGGCTGTTTTATTTCTTTTTCACAAACAGCATTACCTGCAGGCTGGAGAGCTTATCTTGTACGGCAAGACAGCAATCTGGTTGTATTTAACCTGAAAACCGGAACCGAAAACGGGAAGGCAATATTATATGTGCTTAATGCAGCAGAAAAAATTAAAATAACTGCTGTTTCTGTTACAAAAGACTCGGTTAATTTCTCAATGCCTGTTTTTGAATCTACCTTTAAATCAAAAAGAAACCCTGATGGCAGTTTGCAGGGAGTTTGGATAAAAGGAACTGGAGGTGCTTTTCAATATTGGTCATTCTTTGCTTTTCCACAACAACCCTACCGGTTTATAAAAACCCTGGGTAAAGCAAAAACTAATATTTCCGGTAAATGGGATGTTACTATTACCAGGGCTAATGGAAGCTTGCGAAAAGCAGTAGCCATTTTTAACCAGCAAAATGATAAACTCACCGGTACTTTCTTAACACCATCCGGTGATTACCGTTATCTTGACGGCATTGTTACAGGCGATTCATTAAAGTTATCAACCTTTGACGGCGCACATGCGTATACTTTTTATGCAAAAATTGATGATGCCAAAAAGATTTCGGGTGGCGTTTTTTATTCCGGTATTAACGGAAAGGAAACATGGATAGCTGTAAAGAATGAAAACATACCACTGCCTTCGCAGGATGAGCCCACCCGTTTGCGGGAAGGCGAAAGCAAACTGAATTTTTCCTTTAATGATCTTGATGGAAAACCAGTTTCTATTAATGATGACCGATACCGGAATAAAGTTGTGATCATTCAGATTTTGGGAAGCTGGTGCCCCAATTGCCTGGATGAAACAAAATTTTTGAATGACTACTACAACAAAAACAGCAGCAGGGGAGTAGAAGTAATCGGGCTTGCCTATGAGTATTCCGGCAACCTGGAACGATCAACAAAAAGCCTTCAAAAATTTCAACTGCTTTTTAATGTTCAATACCCTATGTTAATTACAGGGGCCACAGCTTCTGATGACTATAAAACCGAAAAAACATTACCGCAGCTTACACCGATCCGTTCTTTTCCCACCACTATTTTTATTGATAAAAAAGGAAGGGTAAGAAAAATAACAGGTAGCTTTTACGGGCCGGGCACCGGAATATATTTTGAACAGTATAAAAAAGAATTTTATACACTGGTGGATGGATTACTGAATGAAAAATAAAGTGGCTATTCCAAATTGTAAAAAAACCGGATAACTATTTTCCTTTTTTCTTTCAGGGGAATACTACAAGCAACCGGTTTATCTGATTTTTATTGCCGGTACAATTTTACTTCCCCTAAATATATTTGTTAGTTTTTGTGTGCAGGCTGAGGATCTGTTTTTGCATTTAAATACTATTATGCAACATCCCTGGCTACGCTAATTGATTGGGAGGAGACGTTTCTGGGAATGAGATGTTATATTTGTTGGAGTCTTTAATTATTTAGGGTATGTGAGGCACAGATACGCCAGACAGCTTTCCCTTTGCCGTATATCTGCGCCATTAATTTGAGAAGAAGTGGCTTGTGAAAAACTTGAATCGCGGGGCTGTAATTTATTTTTTTATTTGCTTAACCGCCGTTATAAATTCCCATATCGTATCGGTTGTTCTGTCAATCAGCCCGGGCTGCAGGTGCTCATAAATATCTACAGGTTCGCCGGCATGCGCTTCTGCAATGGCATCCAGTAACTCGGGCATGGTAATTTCTTTAAGCCGGGCAATAATATAAGCTTGTTCCATTTTTTAAAACTAACGTTTAAATTTATAAAGTAAAAAAGATTAAATCTCTTTTATTTTTCAAACCATTACCTATTTCCCGATCTTTTGCTTACTTTACTGCTGCTTTATATTTTTTATCCTTTTTAATTCCGCAACGATATCTAATTATATCGCTTCCCGCCCCTGGTCAAAAATGTATTTTTAACTTCAAAACAACTATAATTATGAAAAAATGGATGTTAGTATTTACGGCCGGCACTTTACTGGTGGCAGCCTGTAACAATGAAAAAAAAGAAACAGCAGGCGGTGAAGAAGCGGTTGTTAAAAAAGCAGTGACCCTGGCTTACACGCCAACGTATTCTTCTTCTTTTGAAATGGGAAACCCTGAGTACACCGCTACCATAATACAGGGCAGCTGGAAAGACTGGGAAGAAAACAAACTGGACAATATGAAAAACTGGATGGCCGATACCATTGTGGCCTTTCACAGCGATAATAAAATGGTGAGGGGGCTTGACAGTATGATGGCCAGGTGGAAAAGGGGCCGGGCCGAATACAGTTCAGTAGCGGATACCATACATGGGGCAATGGCCGTGTACAGTACCGATAAAAAAGAAAACTGGGTGCTGGTTTGGGCCGCAGAGATCGGCACAAAGCCGGATGGCAAAAAAGATACGGTAAACCTTATGGAAACCTGGCGGATAAATAAAGACGGCAAAGCAGATATGCTGCTGCAGTTTGATAGGGCCACCAGGAAAAAATAAATTTGATGAAAAAATTTGATCCCTGCTGCTGATGTGGCGGGGATTTTTTTTTGGCCGGCAAAAGTCTCTAAACCAATGCATTCCTGTCAGTAGACAGGCAGGGGAGTTAGAGACGGGGACGAGAAAGAAAACTATTATGGAAACCCAAAAGGATGATCACTACAATATTCCTTCAACCGGTTGTAAAATTTTTCAGGAAATGGATAGCCGAATTCTTTTTCAAATTTCGTGAGGGGCACTTGTTTTAATAAGCCGTCACAGGCAGCCTTTAGTTTGTATGCAAAATGATTCGAAGGCAGATTAAAAGCCATCATTAGGGCTTTTGTAAGTTTATCTGTATCAGGTTCATTATAATCAGAATCATGTTCAAACTGACTGTAATTTAATTGGTCTTCATATTCAAAATCCACGTTGCTGCGTATTATGATTTCAATTTTTGATATTCGGGAATATTTAAAATCCCAGCAATAAGTATCAGAACCTTCTTTTTCATCATGAATACAACGGCTATAGGTTCTGAGGGTATGAAAATATTTATCATAATCGCCTACAACCGGTAAAATATCTGTTGCTGCTTCCAGTAAGGGGGTTATGTAATCATAGTTATAATACAGTTCATATACTATATCGGTTTTCCTATTTACTTTCAGCCTTATGAATATAATACTCCTGGCTTGATCGTAAACAAAAGCAATATCAAGCCACGCATCTTCAGGCATTGTAAATACAGCTATTTTTTCAAACTCATAAAAACTAAAGAGGTCTTTAGACATCTGATTTCATTTTCCTTTTTTCTTCGCAAACAACCCACATGTTTATCAATCTTATAAATCAAACAAATAGCAATTCTTTTCGGTTCATTTATATACAGTTGTCTGATAGTATATGCCTTGTTTCCCTGGCTCCGTAAGAGCATCCTGTTTGTAGCAACTAAATCATTAGTATACCCCTGGCTCCGCAGGAGCCTCCTGAACTTCAGTTAATCAAAAAATTCAAACAGGTATTTATCTTCAAAAGGTATCTCAAATTTTTGAAGCATTGCTGTATATTCCTCCCTGAAAGTTGCTTTTTTATGATGTACTTCCTGGTTATTTATATATTTTATTACATTATCTATATGTGAATGCGAATAGGAAAATACCCCATAGCTTTCCTGCCAGCTGAACTTTCCCTTTATCCATTTTTTATTTGTGATAAACTCATTGCTTTCTACTTTTATTTCTTTTACAAAATCCGGAATATGGAAAGCCGGTTTATACCCTACAAACAGGTGTGTATGGTCGGGCATGCAATTTACAGCAAGCATTTTTGCTTTGCGGTTTTGCACCAGCCCGGTAATATATTTATGCAGTTCTTCCTTATGCGCTTTAGGGATGAGTGCTTGCCGGTATTTTACCGAAAAAACAAAATGCAGGTAGATCTGTGAAAATGTATTGGGCATAAGATTATATTTTAGGTGGCTCCTGAGGAGCCTTGTAAACACGATTACACCTGTTGCTATAAACAGGGTGCTCCTTCGGAGCTGTTGTTAAAATAAATTTAAAAATTGTGTACAGTATAAAATTATAAATTTTTAGCTCCGCAGGAGCACCCTGTTTATAACATTTTAATCATAATAATATACCGGGCTCCTGTGGAGCCTCCTATTTTTCCTGTTAAGCATTCCTTAGTATATAATTATGAATTTGTTGGCTCTGCAGGAGCATCCTGTTTATAACATTTCAATCATAATAATATTCCGGGCTCCACAGGAGCCTCCTATTTTTCCTGTTAAGCATTCCTTAGTATATAATTATGAATTTGTTGGCTCTGCAGGAGCCACCTATTTTTCTTGTTAAGCATTACAAAGTTTAAAATTATATTAAGGCGGCTCTATAGGAACCTTGTAAACATAGGTGTAACTGTTACTTTGTTTTAGAAATTCAGGGCGAAGTGACAAAGTTTCTTAACCAATGCATCCCTGTCTGCCGACAGGCAGGCTCTTCGGAAAAGAGAAATTTTTTTAACATAAGTCAAGGTTATTTTTTCAGTGAAATCTGGACAGAGAATTAGGACTGTACTTTTTTTAATCCAGCTAAACCTTCTTTAAAATAATTTTCAGATTCTTTATCAATAAAATAAACATAGCAACCCTTCAAACCCCTGGTCATTAAAGTGCGGTAAGTATTTTTTATAATTAAGTCTAGTATTATTTTAGCCTTATCTGGATTCTCTTTTATTAATCTTTTATACCCCTTTACTGAATTATCAGATGTTGCCCTTTTTGATGCATCTGTAATTACCAGTCCATTTCTTATTATTAAATCTTCACCTACTATGACGCCAATATAATCGACCTCTAAACCCTGGCAAGTATGTATACATCCAATTTCATTGACAGAATCCGGTTTAATGATCCAAAGGCTGCTATCTTCTGTTAAATTCCATTTCATTTTAAAATTAAAACCGGGTAACTCAATGTCATAAGCGTATTTATTTTTTTTACTGGGCCATTTCCAGCAATATCCGGCAACGATTCTTGCACGGTTACTTATTTTATTTTTATCAAAAATAATATCTCTAAGTTCGGAAGGGCTATTAACCACTTTAAATTCATAATCAATATCAGTAAGATCTTCGTTTGCTGTTTCTCTGATCTGTAAAATATCATCTAGCCATGCTAGGTAACCATCGGAGCCATTACACCTGAATTGAGAACTTAAATCCATTTCAGTTAAAGAAGCCCCTGCCTTGTGTGCCCAAAGTGCTATTTCTTCTTTCCGCCCAATATCTTTTAAAGTTATACGTTGGTCCTCATCAATAAAAAACACACTAAATTTAGAAGCATTGATAATTTCTTTTATTTGATTTTCACCAAGATTACCGAATAAGCCACTGAATTTATTTAAACGATGTGCTTCATCAACGACAAGAGCATCGTACTCATTTGATAATGATTCTACAAATGCTCCAGAACCTCTGAATAAATTCCGCATTTCTGTAGCCCTTAAAATGCCGGTAAGTTTCGCCTCATAAACAGCTCTTGGAGCTGCATTTTTTGATACATATTGAGTTACCAGTCCCAGTTTCGTTAAAGAAACAAGAAGATTAATTGCTACAACAGATTTACCTGTTCCTGGTCCACCTTGCACAATCAAAACCTGTTTATTTTTTTCGCTTGCTTTTTTTGCCAATGCCAGTGCATATTCATAAACAACCTTCTGGTCGTCGATCATCACAAACTCCTGATTTCCTTTTATCATTTTACCAATACTGTCAGCAAGCAATTTTGAAGGACGTATTTTCCCGTTTTCTATTCGATATAAAATATTGGTTCTGTCCCCATACTTAACATGCTTTTTGATAAACTCACGCAGTTTAAGCGCATCGTTCTTCAAAAACACAGGCGCCTTTTTGATATATTCAGCGTAGAAATTATTTTTTATAACATTGTCCTCAACATAATTATGCAGATAAGCACAAGGGTGCAGACTTATATTTTCTGTGTATACAACTTCATTAAATCCTTGTAATAAAGTAGAATATGACCAGGCCTGATAAGACGGATGTGTATGTTCACCAATTCTGCCCCCTACATAGGTTTCAACTATTGAGTCTTTAGCAGTAAGTTTTGCTTCAGACCATTGTTTTAATTCAATAAGAATAACGGCATCTGCGCAATTTTCATTTTGTCCGGAGATAATAAAATCTATTCGTTTCCCCGTTTGAGGTATTTGGTATTCTATAGCAACGCCACAATCATCAGGTATTGCACTATCCTGCATGATACGATCCATATATACCAGTGATGAAGCCCAGGATTTTATTTCTGCAATTCCAACGCCCCTGTTCAGTTTTCTCTTAACATTTTTTAGTACAATATTTTCAATATCATTGGTTAAAACATCATCTAAAAACTGAGTTTTATTAGCGCTGTAAACAATCATAGTTCATTGTATTTTTTTGCTGTTCCCTTAGCCTTGTCTACCGGATACTTTTCTGCATTAACTTTTATTTTTTCCTTTATGATCGTTTTTACATCAAAGCCATATTTATCAGCTAATAAAAATGCAAAAGCAAAAATATCAGCTAATTCTTCTTTTACTTTTTCTGAATTAGCTTCATCTGCATTTTTCCAAAGAAATAATTCAAGCAATTCTCCAGCCTCAACATTTATTGCTAAAGCAAGGTCTTTAGGATTATGAAACTGTTCCCAATCCCTTTCATTCCTGAATTTTATTAATGCCTCTATTATTTCATTTATTTCGCTCATGCTTTAAATTCTTTTTAGCAATATCTCTCTTATAACATTTGGTTTAGTTGAAGAAGTTGCAGGAAAATGGCCAGGCAGTATTTAATCAACAACTCTTAAAAAATTTGCCCGGTACTTCTTCAAGCATGGCTTCAATTTTTTTGGCGGCATTGGTAATGGAAAGTCCGCCGAGATTGGTGCAGCGCAGCGTATGGTGTATCTGATCGCCAACGGCTTTCATGGTTTCTATTACTTCATCTAAAGGGATCAGTTGTTGGTAATTGGATAAGGCCATATTGGCACAGGACACCGCATTGGTTGCTGCCATTACATTTCTTCCAAGGCAAGGCGCTTCTACCCGGTTGCCAATGGGATCGCAAATAATACCCAGTGAATTTTGTAAAGCCAGTGAAGCCGCTGTAATGCATTGTTGTAAGCTGCCGCCTTTCATTTCTACAATGGCTGCTGCTGCCATGCCGCCGCCCGATCCGGTTTCGGCCATACAACCACCAACCTCGGCAGCAAATGTTGCATGCGCCGCAATGAACACACCAATCAACCCGGCAGATAACATCGCCTTCACCAATTCATCTTCGTGCAGTTGCATGCTGTGTGCCGTACCAAACAAAGCGCCCGGTAAAGCACCGCAGCTTCCGGCTGTAGGTGCGGCTACAATAACACCCATCGAACTTTTTACTTCCATCATGGCGCTCACATACATGATGATGCGGTTGTTGGTATCGCCGCCAATTAATTTATTGGCTTCCCAATTTTCTTTAAACTGCAGCGACTGGCTTCCTAAAATGCGGTCCTCATACTGTGTGCCTTTTAAACCCAGCTCAATGGCATTACCCATGATATGAATGATGCCCAGCATCTTTTCAATAACTTCGGGTCCGGAAATATTTCCTCTTGCCATTTCGTAATCAACAGCCAGCTCCCACAAAGCTTTGTTTTTACCGGCATTGTATTCCAGCATTTCATTGCAGGTAATAAAAGGTACCTGTAAATTTTTCCGGGCCATAACGGGTAAAACGGGTTGCAGTTGTTTGATGCTGGTTACGCCTTCCATCGCCTGCAGCTCTTTACAAATGCCTTCATCCAAAAAAGCCTGCGACTTAATTTCTATAAAAGCTTTTTCGCCTTTGTGAAATTCTATATCATCACAGGAAACAGAGGCTTTTAAATACTGCATGATGCTTTTGGGTTCCCTGCAATAAATTAAAGTTTCAAAATAATCCCCTGCCATGGAAACTGGTATATCATCAATGACAATCACTTCTATCATGCCACCGCCTGTGGAGATGGCAGTAAGCTTCCTGGTTTCCTTATTATTATGCAGTGTTATTTTATACAGGTTGGGATGGCCATTGCCAATATCAACAATATCAATTTTTACATTTATTCCGGCAGTTACAATGTGTTTATCAGATTGTGGCAATCGTTCATCATGAGCTTCCCATCCTAAAAATCCGCCAAACAATCCCATATCCGATCCCTGGCTTTTGTGTGTGGTTGCCAACGATCCGTTGGGATCAAATTCTATCAGTATGTCTTTGATGTTTTCATCCATCAGGTCGCGGCACAGGCTGGCAATGCGTAAGGAGGCGGCGCAGTGCGAACTGGATGGGCCCCTCATTACCGGACCAATGACATCGTTGAATATGCTTGGGAAGGTGCTCATATTTTTTGTTAAGTTACAAAATATTTTTAACACAAAGAAACACTAAGAATGCACAAAGAGCTCAAAGAACCTTTGTGTTCTCTGTGAAAAAACTTAGTGGTCTTTGTGATTAATCACAAATTATCTTTCCAAAACTTTTCCATGCTCCTCCGCATATGCAGGGTAGTATTTTTTCCCTGGCTGATGCCATGGTCCCGCATAGGGTAAGACAACATGGTAAACAGCTTGTTGTTTTTGATCAACTCATTTGCCAGCATTTCAAAATTCTGGTAATGCACATTATCATCACCCGTGCCATGAATGATCATCAGGTTGCCTTCCAGTTTACCGGCATGTGTTAAAGGTGAACCATCGCGGTAGCCTGCAACATTATCGTTTGGTAAACCCATGTATCGTTCCTGGTAAATATTATCATACAGGGTTTGTAAGGAAACAAAGGATACCGCAATACTGGTTTTATAAATATCAGCATGACGGAACATGCAATGCAGTGACATTTGTCCGCCACCGCTCCAGCCCCAGATACCGATTCGTTTTTCATCTACAAAAGAATAAGTTGCAACAATTTTTTTGGCAGCCTTTGCCTGGTCATCCGCAGCCATTAAACCGATCTGTCGGTAAATAGATTTTCTAAAATCACGGCCACGGGGTACCCGGGTACCCCGGTTATCAATACTTACAACAATATAACCCAATTGATTACTTAGGTATTGGTGCCAAAGGTTATCGCCGGTGCCCCAGTTATCCTGAACAGTAGAACCGGCAGGCTCTCCATACACATGAACTAAAAGCGGGTATTTTTTTTGCGGATCAAAATTGATGGGCTTTATCATCCATGCATCAAGTATTACATCACCAATATCAACTTTAAAAAATTCTTTGTTACGTAAACCCAGCTCATTCATTTTTGCTTTTAAGACGGCATTGTCTTCCAGCAATTTTATTTCTTTGTGTGTATTAAGATTAATCAATGAGATACGCCTTGGTGTTGTAGCATTTTCAAAGCTATGTATGGCATATTTTGCATCGGCAGATATCTGGTAACTGTGTTGACCGGCCATATCTATAGGCGAAACTCTTTCCGCATCTCCGTTTCCATCCAACCTGCTGCGGTATAAATAACGTTGTGTAAAATTTTCAGGCGAAGCGATATAATACACAAAGCCACCAACCGGATCGATACAATTTATATTAACCACATCAAAATTTCCTTTGGTTATGAGTTTCATTTCTTTTCCATCACGGGATACTTTATACAAATGCATCCAGCCATCTTTTTCGCTGGTCCAGGTAAATGATTTTGTATTATCCAGCCACACTATATTGTCATGAACATCTAAAAATGCTTCGTCTTTATCAGTAAGTATATTTTTAAGCGCCATGGTTTTTGTATTGCCCACCCAAACCGTATTTGTGTTTTGTAATCGGTTCAGTTGCTGTATCATCACTTCATCAGAGCCGGGTATATATTCCATCCTGGCTAAATAATTATTACGGGGATCGCCGGGTACATCAAACCATTTTGTTGTTCCGCCTGCGGCAGATACCACGCCTGCTTTAACGGCTGAATTTGCGGTGCCCACTTTTGGGTATGGTAATGGAATGGGGGTTGAATAATTAGAATCCACATTGTTGATCATATAGAAAGTACCAACTCCCTTTGTATCCGATTGCCAGTAAGCAATATTTTTCCCGTCGGGGCTCCAGCGAAAACCATCCAGGCAGTCCAGTTCTTCTTCATAAACCCAAT
>JANOFR010000029.1:0-141891 GCA_031413755.1 Chitinophagaceae bacterium | reverse complement strand
GGTATTTAACCGATGGGGGCAGATGCTGTATTCCGGCACCGGCAATGGCGCAGGCTGGAATGGAAGTTTTGGCGGCAGGCCACAGGAAGCAGCAACGTATATCTGGTATGCAGAAGGAGTTGATTATTTAAATAAGAAAATTAAAAGAAAGGGTTCTGTTGTACTGATACGATAATTATTAAAATAAATAATGTAGATAAGTTAAAACGCCATCTTCTTTGTGAAGACGGCGTTTTTTGTTAGCTTTAAGCCCTCCAAACTCTTAATCTGCCAATGAAGAAATACTTTCTGCTTATTGTTTTATCAATTGTATGCCTACAGGATATTTATGCTAACCATACAAAGGGTGGTTGGATGTATTATGAATACCTTGGACCCGGAATTGCTGACCCTTCAAAACTCAGGTATAGAATTGGCCTTAATCTTTATATTGATTGTGCCTCAACACTAATAGAAGCTTCCTGGAATTTTTCCTTTTTCAATGGAAGGTTTCCTTACAATTTTATTCAGGATGTTGCAGTTTCTGCAGCTCCGGACTATATTATTGATGGTTGCGTTTTACCCAGCTGTTATCCCTGTATCACTAACATTCCACCCCGCTGTTATAAAATAATAAATTATGAAACAATAGTTGAACTGGACCAGTCGCCCGATGGATACATTGTTGCAAAACAAAGATGCTGCCGTGTTACAGGGATCTCTAATATCCAGGCACCTTCAACAAGTTTTGGAGCAACCTTTACAATAAAAATACCCGGATTTAATGAAGGGCCAACAGCGCACATGAATGCAAGCCCTGTATTTGTTTTTAATGATACAGCTATTGTTTGTGGAAGTAATCAATTTTCAATGGATTTTAAAGCAACAGATGCAAATGGAGATTCTTTGTCATATTCTTTTACGGATGCTTATGACGGAGGTGGCCCGCCAACACCCGGTTCCCCTAATCCTCCAACAGCAAGTACCCCTCCGTACAGCCCTGTAATTTATGCATTACCATACTCGGGGAGCCAGCCATTAGGGCCTTCAGTTACTATTGATCCTGTAACAGGTGTCATTAGTGGTATTGCCCCGCCCACTGGTGAATATGTTGTTTGTGTACTTGTAAAGGAATATCGAAATGGCATTTATATAGGTGAAAACAGGAAAGAAATACATTTAAAAACGGCACCATGTACCCCACTTACTGCAAACCCTGATTTTGTTCCAATTACCTGTGATGGCTTTACGGTAACCTTTTCTCAAAGCAGTACAGGTGCCCCTGATACTTTTTTATGGGATTTTGGTGATCCGGCAAGTGGTGCTGCAAACACGTCCAACGTACCAAATCCAATTCATACATTCACAGATACCGGCGTGTTCAATGTAAAATTAGTTGTTTCCATTGCTGGCCAATGTACCGATTCGATAACCAAACCCATCAGGGTTTATCCCGGTTTTTTACCCGGCTTCTTAACCAGCCCTGCGCTGTGTGTAAATGCACCCATTCAATTTACAGATACCACTTACAGCCGTTATGGTATAGTTAATTCGTGGAGATGGGATTTTGGCGACCCTGCTACGCTTGCAGATACCAGTCATTTACGAAACCCGGTTTATACCTATACAGCTCCCGGTAATTATACAATAACCTTACAGGTAACCAATGATAAAGGTTGTGATAAGACCTATACCAAAGACATTACCATAAACGGCAATCCGGCATTAGCTGTTTTTCCTGCAGATTCTATTTATTGCGGACTCGATACCCTGCAATTGAATGGGATTGGAACAGGCATCTTTAACTGGACCCCTCCACTAAATATAATTGGAGCTACCACAGCAACACCCCTGGTATTTCCACCGGTAACAACTACCTATAAAGCCAGGTTAACCGACGTTAATGGTTGTATCACTTATGATTCATTGACAGTTATTCCAAAATTCGACCTGGTTAATGCCATTGCCGGACCTTTAAGTATTTGCGAAGAAGACACGGTAACACTTACGGGTTCCAGCAATTACACAAATGGTATAACCTGGCAATGGTCTCCTGCGGCTACCATTGAGTCACCAACAAATGATACCACAAGGGTATATCCCATTACCACTACAACCTATACATTAAATACAAGGTGGGGAAACAATTGTGTTGCCACAAAAACGCATACCATTACTGTGACCCCATTAGCTATACCCAATGCCGGGCCCGATGCTTTTATATGTGGCGGCGGCCAAACAACACAACTTAATGCCAGTGGTGGTAACAGTTATCAATGGACACCGGTAACAGGCTTAAGCAATCCCAATATAGCCAACCCTATAGCAATACCAACCGTACCAACTTATTATGTTGTTGCGGTAGGCGTTACCGGCTGCCCTAAAGTAAGAACCGATACTGTTTTTGTTGATGTCAGCGCTTTACCTGTTTTCAATACGATCAATGATACCCTGATCTGTACGATCGATACCCTTCGGCTTACAACCAATGGTACCGGTAATTATAACTGGACCCCAAACTATATGATCAGCAATACCACAGTTGCAAGTCCGCTGGTTAGTCCGGATATAGCTACCTGGTATTATGTAACGCTTACAGATGCAGCAGGGTGCCAGTCTAAAGACTCAGTTTATGTAGATGTTAAATCATTTGTTACCCTGAATGCAGGACCTGATACCACCATCTGCCAGACGGACGGTTTCTTTTTAAATACAACCAGCGATGGACTGTATTACCAATGGACACCGCCTGCTTACCTGGATTTTGATAATGTAAAACGGCCATTTGCCACCCCACTAAATACGATTACCTATAGAGTAACAGCCAGTATTGGTAAATGCCAGAGCCAGGATGATGTTACCATTACGGTAGTTCCCTATCCGGCTGCAAATGCTGGGCCCGACAGGTTTATATGCACGGGCTTTGATGCACAGTTACATGCAACAGGCGGCAGCAGCTATGCCTGGAGCCCGGCTACATTCCTGAGTAATACCCTAATACCAAACCCGGTTTCTGTAAGGCCCGCTGCCAGTATCAGGTATATTGTTACCATTAGAGATAATCTTGGTTGCCCCAAGCCTGTTAAGGATACCGTATGGGTAAATGTATATCCAACTGTTGCAGCCAATGCAGGGCCGGGAGATACCAGCATTGTTATTGGCCAGCCCCTGTTTTTAAATGCTTCTGGTGCCGATACTTATGTTTGGAACCCAACAACATGGCTTAATAACCCCTATATCAGAAACCCTGTTGCCTTACCACAGGATGATATTGAATATACGGTTACTGCAACAACTGCTGAGGGTTGTGTTGGTACCGACAAAATTTTTGTAAAAGTATTTAAGGTTGATCCCGACATGTATGTACCCAGTGCCTTTACGCCAAATGGCGATGGAAACAATGATATGATCAGGCCAATATTACTGGGCATGAAGGATCTTAATTATTTCAGGGTATATAACCGCTGGGGTGAACTAATGTTTTCAACCACCGAAAAAGATAAAGGGTGGGATGGCAGGCATGGCGGTAAGCTGCAAAGCCAGGCCACCTATGTATGGATGGCTGAGGGCGTAACTTATACCGGTGAAACCAGGCAGAAAAAAGGATACGTGGTTTTAATAAAATAATAAATAGCCGGAAAAAAAACTAAGGCGATTAGAAGAATTACAATATTATTTTCCGTTTTCCCGCCTGCCAGTAAAAAAACCGCATCCTGTTTTATTTATTTCTTTGCATACCGTATTTTGCATCTATGAAAAAGATTGTTTTAATAACCGGCGCTACATCAGGTATAGGCAAAGCCTGTGCAGAAAAATTTGCTGAAGCTGGTAACGACATTATTATTACAGGCCGTAGAAACGACCGGTTAACTGAAATAAAAACAAGTCTCGAAAATCAATATGGTATTCAGGTTTTGCCTTTATGTTTTGATGTGCAGGACAGGGATGCAGTATCAGTTGCTTTTAATAATCTTCCCCAGGCTTGGAGAAATATTGAAATCCTGATTAATAATGCCGGTCTCGCTCTGGGCAGGGATAGTTTTGAGGATGCGGATATGAATGATTGGGAAACTATGCTGAATACCAATGTACATGGTTTATTGTATGTAAGCAAAGCCGTAATTCCATTGATGATAGCACAAAAAAAAGGGCATATCATTAATATGGGTTCTGTGGCCGGAAAGGAAGTTTATGAAAAAGGAAATGTGTATTGTGCAAGCAAATTTGCTGTAGATGCAATTACCAGGTCCATGCGCATTGACCTGTTGAAAAACAATATCAAAGTCACCGGCATTCATCCGGGAGCTGTAGAAACCGAGTTTTCCCTGGTACGGTTTAAGGGAGAAGAAGCAATAGCCAGATCTGCTTATACCGGTTTAAAACCACTTACTGCCAACGATATTGCAGATACGGTGTTCTATTGCACATCCCTTCCTGCCCATGTTTGTATAAATGACCTGGTAATTACCTGTACCCAGCAGGCTGGTACTTATTATTTCAATAAGGATCAATGAGTTATAAACTATTCTACATTAAGAAGTGGGTAGGCTTTTTATGATGATTTAATACAATTTAAACAGTTCCCTTTACGTTATAATTGTTAAAATACAGGCATTACATAAATTGTAGCTTGTATATACCGGCAAATTGTTGTAAAATTGTAGTACAATCCATACTCAAAGAGACTATCAAAATGAAAAATCCCATCCTTATAACCGGTATTTTAGCATTAACCCTGCTTGGGTTAAATACAACAGCACAAAATGTAATTCGGCAAAATCCATGTTCATCAGCATCAATTCTTCAGCAAGCCGACAGTATTAAAATACTTTTAGCTAAACAGGGATTTCAGGTAATAAAAGAAGCTTCTATGGAAATGGAAAGCGAATATGAAATGCCCGTAATTGTTCCCTTAACCCAGGGCAGTTGGTACCAGTTTGTATTTATTGGGGATATGAGTTCAAAATTATACGAAGTAAGAATGTTTGACTGGAACGAAAAACAGGTTGTTTACCAGAAAAAATATTGGGGGGATGTAGATGGTAATGTTATCAGTTATTCTTATATACCCCAGTTTTCGGAATATCATATGATTAAACCGGTGCAGGTTAATAAAAAGAAAAAGAATATTTGTGGTTATGTGATGCTGCTTAAAAAAACAGAATAATACCAGTGCTTGGTTTTAATACAAAGTCCCCCGATAAATTGAGGGACTTTTTTTAGGGCTACTCTTCTTGACAAACAAGAATCTGTCTTATAATAAGTAAGCTCATGACAGGTATATTCAAACAAAACTGTATGCTTATTGGCGAGGATATATACAACCTGTGTAAAACAACAATCGTATAGTAATAAATTTATTTAACTACTTCTAAAATTAATAATAAGATTTTCACAAAGCAATAATTCCGCTTTTACATCAAGTATAACAGCAATTTGTACTAATCTTGTAATAGTAATATCAGATTTATTATTTTCGATATTGCTTACAGCTACTGAAGAAATTCCTAACTTTTTGGCTAAAATACTCTGTTTCATTTCTTTGCTTTTCCTTACCAGCTGAATGTTTCCACCTACATTTATATTTTGTGTTAAGAATTTTATAATTTTCATAATTAAATAATTTAAACCAATACTTTAAATTAAAGATATATATATAATTATGAAATACAAAAAAATATTTAGACTTTTATACTATAAACCAAAAACTATTACAATGAAAATTAAAAATTATTTAAAACTACTAATTCCAATGTTAGTTTTATTCGCCGGAATTGTTTCATTTTCCTCATCTTCTTTATTATCTACATCCAAGTCTCAAAAAGTAAAAATGCCTCCAGTAGTATTGAAGGTTGCCAATATCGATGATTCTACTGATGCTCAAGACGCTATAGATGCGGCTGAGTTTATACTCCTGTATGAATACTTAGATGCAAATTATGATTTGTCCGATGAATTTGTAGATAATTATTACCCAGTTGTGGCCTATACAGTAAGGGCAGTAGTTGTTGCAACCAGAGCTCTTACTCGTAACACTCCAGTCATGCGACAATTAGCACAGGGTCTTGCTGCTGTTGTAGGAAATGTATTAGCTAATCTTTTATTTTTTAATTATGCTACCAATGGTATAGAAGAAAGAGCCCTTGAGAAAAATTTAGAAGAGTACAAAATCTATTGCTTGGGGTAAAATTATTAAGATTTTGAGTTTATTGAAACTTTCAAAATAATTTTTTAATGAGCCGCATAATCAAATTCTTTATTGTTTTTTTGTTTACCTTCTATTGGGTAGTAACAATATTTTTCAATTTGCCAGAAAACTATTTAACTATTAAATTTAGTAAACAAAATACAACTTTTCAAACTTTTTTGTTCCAACGATGGGGTTTCTTTGCTCCTCCACCTACATTTGATGATCGTTTATATTATGTGTTTCACAAAAAAACAGATACCGCTTTTCGCAAAATACAACCAATAGAAATTTGCAAAAATCTTTTTAAAGAAAAAAGCAGAAAAGCACCTTTTAACAATGAAGAGGATATATTTGATTATATTATCAGCAATTCACTAATAACGATTGGTGATGAAGCTGTTAGATTTAGAAACCTAAAAGCATATTCAAAACAAAATCAAAATAGTTTAGTATCAGTACTAAATTCTGATAGCTTATTTAATCTTTTTTTTTGGAACTATATAAAATCTAGTGAACCCTTTAATTCTCTTCTAAATTATTCGGCTGTAATTGCAAAAGCAAACCCTTTATTAGGTGTAGTCGATTCCGTTGAAATTTTGATTTTACGAAAGAATATTCCTCAATTTTCTTATAGAGATTCTGTCTTTAAAAGCAATAATGATGTAGTAGTTTTTAAAAGCAAAAAACTAAATATACCAAAGGAATATGCTAACAAAAATTAGAAAACTTTTATTCTTCTTTGAATCTGAAAATATTTTTAGTTTTTATTCTGCAGTTTTCAGAATTTTTATATGTTTCCATATCTTAAAAAAGATCTTTTTACAGTGGGATTTTTTTGATACCCTTTACAAAGGAAATTCATTTTTTGTTCCTGATAATTCTCAATTAGAATCTTTAGGGATCAATGGAGATTTCATTCGACAACATTTTGATATTTACCTTTTTATATATCTTACCCTTATTATTTTATTTTTATTTGGAATTGGCAGAAATTTTACGGCATTAGGAGTATTTATTTGTCTTGAAATTCAGCAAAGACTTTGTTACACAATTCTAAATGGCGGTGATAACCTATTTAAATTCGTAGTTCTATATATGATTTTTATTAATAGCTATGAATTTTTTGTATTAATAAAGAGAAAAAAAGCAAATCCCAATATATATAATTTAATCTCTAACCTGGCAACTTATTCAATTTGCATCCATTTATGCCTCGTATATTTTATTTCAGCAATTCATAAGATACATGCAGATGTTTGGTTCAATGGAGTTGCTAATTATTATATTTTATCATCTGAACGATTCAGGGGAACTTCAATAAATTCCGAACTTGCTAAGAATGGAATATTTGTGACAATAACCACTTATTTCACTATTGCAGTGGAATTGTTTTATCCAATTTTAGTATGGATAAAGAAAACGAGAGCAATTATGATTATTTCCGCATTGATTTTGCATATAGGAATTTATATTTTTATGATGATTTATGATTTTCAAATCGTTTTTATAGTAGTCCAGGGGTTTTTCATACCAAATAAAACCTGGTTGTATTGGTATGCTACCTTAGGTCAAAAATTAAATTTCCAAAAGAAAAATGAAATTCGACAAAACTAAAACAGAAAATTATCTTTATAAGTATTTTCGAAAACGTAAACTAGAAAATTTAAGTGTTGGAATAATATTAAAGGGAGAACAGTTTTTTTTTAACTATGGTTTTGAAAATAACTTTCCATTACGAGGAGAATCTGCACTCTATGAAATAGGATCTGTCACTAAACTTTTTGTTGCTTCTGTTTATGCATCCCTGATAAATAAACAACAAATACAATTGCATGAGACTTTACATTCGTTGTTAAATGAGCATTTCGAAATTGCACCACAATTTCGAAATATTACCATCAAGTCTCTACTTACTCACACTTCGGGGTTGCCAAGATTACCTGAAGAATTTTTTGCATTAATCGATGATATGGATAACCCCTATAAGGATTTTGATGATAGTATTATTATCGATTATTTAAAATTAAGTGAAGATCCAATCAATAATAAAAAATATCAATATTCGAATTTAGGGTATGGCATTTTAGGATTTATTTTAACTGTTAAATTCGAAAAAGAATTGTTTGCTATAATTAAAAATGTTATCCTTGATCCGCTCGATATGAGTAAAACTACTATCTTGCCATTTGCAGAATCTGAAACTCTACTTCAAGGATATAATACTTCAAATACTATAAAGCCATACTGGGAAATGAATGTATTTCAAGGCGCAGGTTTTTTGCTTTCTAATACTACTGATATGATAAAATTTTTACGGGCTCATTTCGATTCTTCCAGTCCGTTATTTCCATTTTTAACCTTAACACAGGTCTTCGAAAATAAAAATAGGGTAGCTCTCGGATGGCATAAGTATGGTTTTTTAGCCACAATCTTGAGATTTAATAAGTATATCTGGCATAATGGTATGACCGGGGGTTTTACCAGTTATGTTACACTTAATCCTTCAGCCAAAATAGGAGCAGTAGCTTTAACTAACAAGACCGATGATTTGGATGAATGTATCTTTGGCTTATATGTGAATTTGGGTATTACTTAAACTTAGCTTTTCGCTGATATATTTATAAACCAAAAGCAGAGAATCAAACTATGTTTTTTCTGTGCCTCTGTGGCAATCCAATTTTGCCGTATATAAATCATTATTGTGTTAATGATATCCGCACCTGTACACCTGCCCTGGTATTTACAATGGGTGCGCTTGATGAAATGTATGGATTTACCCTGCGCTGATCGAAATATAATTTTACATTGATCCGGTTATTTAAGAAATAATCAATAGAAGGTGAAATAGTAATATCCCTGCTTCCGCCGGTTGCAAAATTATTATCCTGATCTAACCGGCTGTTGGCTGTTACATTATCCCTGATGGTAAAGTCTAAACGGAAGCTGATCTCATTATCCAATTTTTTTCCGCCATCCTTACTTAAAAATTTAGGAAGTTTTAGTCCGCCCAGTAATTTTAATCCACGTTTACGGTAACCGGCACCAATGATGAACTCTGTACTGCGTACTTCACTCAATTGAAAATCTACAAGGCTCAAACTCAGCTGCCTGCTTTTTGAATATTCGAATTTAGCCTGTAACTGGTTGGTAAACATCATATCAAATCCAATCAACGGAGAAAACTGTTCACCAATGTTTACATTAGGTACCAGGTAGTATGGAATATAATTCTTTGAAACCGTATCATAAAAAGAAGGGTACCCATACTTTGAAACATCCTGGTATAATAAAGCAGAATTAAATCCATTCATACTGAGGCTGCCGTTATATCCATGCGATAAGGTAAAGTTTGTAAATATTTTATCCAGTCCTTTTATCCGGCTCAACCCATTATAGTCAATTTTCCAGTTTGGTTTAGGTATAAATGCCCGGAAAGGGTTTGACTTTATATTAGGATTGTTTTGTTTGATCAACGAAACTGAATTGGGATCTTTTCCTGTGTAAGCAGCAATAAATGACGGGATCAAAACATCGACAGCATATTTACCATATCCGTAATAATAGCCTTCAGCATCGGGGGTGGTTTGCCCATTTGCAATATTGTATTGGTTTGCCTTGCCTAACCGTTCAGATAATATTGACCGGTAATTCTCGAATTTTTTAAAGGTTTCGGAAACCCGGTTAGGATCAAATTTTCCAAACAGCGTTTTAAAAGCAATATACGTAATATCAAATCCACCACCTGCATATGGGTTAAGGTGTTTGAAAGATCTGTTAATACCGCCGCTGGTATCTATAAACCGGTAAGTTTCGGAATAGTTTTTACTGAATGTTTTACTCAGGTTAATGGTAATATTTAAATCTCTAAACGGTTCTAATTGTGCCGAAACTGTTAAACGCTGATCAAAGGACTGTGTTAATATTGAGTTGAAAGTGGTATCTTTTGTGATCAGCCCTTTTGTGGCAGCACGATTCAGCCAGGCAGTATCCGGTTGCCGCCCAAAAAGAAAATCAAAACCGGGCGCCATGCTCTTCCAGTTTTGTCCTAAATATTTTGTGCTATCGCTATAACCCGGAAGTCGGGTATTTGCATTTTCCGATAAGGAAACATTTACCTGTTTAATACTGGTTAATAATTTACCAAATACTTTTTCTCCGCTGCTTACATAAGGCATAGCAGCTTTATCAAGTATACGTCTGGTCTTAACCACTTTCTTTCCATTCTTTTTTATTATGGTGTCTTTAACCTTGGTTATCCTGGCACGCCATTTTTCCCTGTCTTCAATATTTGATGGCTGTTCTAACTGGCGCAACCATTTTGATTTTTGATATAACCTGGTAAAGTCTAACTGAACAGTACCTTCTTTTTGCTGGCCGTTTTCAATGATATTACCTAACTCCACGGCCAACCTTGATGCACCGATCCAGCTGTAAGAAGCCTGGTAACGGAAGTTTACCGTTGTCCAGTCAAGCAATGGTAATTTAGCTGTTGGCAAAGTATAGGTAAAGTTGGCTGAGTGTGTATAAGTTGTATTACGGCCTCCTTTGAATAAATTTTTCCAGACAGTATCTTTTTTTGCTTCTGTATCCAATCGTCCTTCGGGTTCATCTATCCTGCTGTTATTAATCGCCGTAAAATCAAAGTTAATACTGCGTGTTATATTCCAGCGGAAAATATAATTCCGCTGAAAAGTATAATACTTGTCATACGTTTCAGGGATCTTGTATTTTGATGTACCAATACTTCGGGGCCTGATGGCACCAAACTGGCGGTTAACATCAGCCCTGAAGCTTAACTGCGATGGTATTAAATTAAAATTAAAATCTTTTACCAGGTCGAACCAATGTGTTTTTCTTTTTGTAAAGAATTTTATTTTCTTAAAGGGCTCAATATATTTTGGCTGTGGTGCAAAATTATAACCCAATCCGTACCGGTTCCTGGTTATTTCGTTGTTTTCAATTAAAGGTGTATGGCTTTTAATTTTGAGATACGAATAACTAAAATCAAAATTGGAAATATCATAGATTTTTGGAGGCTTGGTATTTGTTTTGTTTTTACGCACGTTGGTAAAGTTTACCGTGGTGGTTGATGTAAAATCTATCGCATTATTTCTAATTGAATCTTTATCTGCAGCATTTGAAGCCCCTTTTAATTTATCAGTTAATTTGATGTCCTTATCAAATGGATCGTACTCGGGTGTACTTACAGTTTGTTGGTAGCCTGCAAAAACAGGAATAGATAAACCAGCTTTTGACGGCAACAATTTACCTAACTCAAGATTGGCAGATATATCAAACTGGTAAAAATTATCCCGGTAACGGTCATTCACCCTTTGTTCTAAATTACCAAAACCAGACGAGTGCAAATTAGCCGACGTTGTAATTGTACCTAAATCGGCCAGGTTTAAATCAATTCTGCCTAAGGCTGCCCAGCCACCTTTTTCATCAATGGAAGAAAGGCGCAATTCATTTACCCATATCTCACCGCAGGCAGTACCAGGGGCATTGGTATTTTCAACACCTATTAATATACCTCTTATTTCTGCCAGGTTAGGATTACCTAAAACCGAAAATACATGACCATTACTTTGAACTCTCCGGAATATGGTAACTGGTGATGCTGCGGGATCAAGATTTCTGAGCTGTTTAATTTTAACCAGTCTTTGCAGATCAATATCCAATGAATTGCCAGGTATCCATAAAGTATCATTATAAGCTGTTGAATTAGGGTCAAATGTTGCCCCCGCATTTAATGGTGTTAAATTCAAAGGGATCCGTACCTCATAATAATTATTTACAAAATCGGTACCCATTCGAAATACAGCTGTCAGGTCTTTATCGGCAAGTGGAGGCCCGCTTTGCTTTTGCTCTGCATGAATATACATCTGCATCTTACGGAATTGATTAAAGTCTCGGTTGGCAAATGTTTGCTGCACAGCCCTTGCATCATTTTTAGCCAGATCACAAAACTGTAAACTTAAACTCTGCTCATTTTGTAATAAGTTTATTCCATTGTTGCTTAAGGTTTGTACCCTTTCAATTTCTGTAGGCGTACGATATGGCAATGGAGTACGCTTATCATTTTCTTCAATATTTACTGCACCCTGGTTAAATTTAGTTATACCAGCAGGTAGTGGCGAATAAGTGCCGAGGGTATCAATTTTATAATTGAATTTACGCCATACATTCCTGGTAAACTGAAGTTCTCCAAAACGCATTACAACGCTGTCCTCAAAATCTGTCATAAACATCCTAATAAAACGGATTGACTTAAAATCGGGGATATTTCCGATTTTACGATCGTATGCACCAATAGGAATACGGAACTGGTACCAGGTTTCATTACGTGAAGTACTATTTACCAGGTTTACAGTTACTACTTTTTTATCAACAATAAAGTTAGTACCAATGGCCATTTCAGGTTGATTAGGTGGTTTTATATCAACGATGTATTGAAAATATTCTTCTGTCTGATTTAAAGTATTATCCCGGTTCATATCTTCTGCATCGGGATAAAGAGTAGCCGCTTCAGAATAGGTAGAATTGCTTGCAACCGGAGAATTACCCTGGGGATTGTTGAATTTTTTGTACCTGCCTAAAATACCCAGTCCCTGCTGATCCAGATCATCCCCACGGTAATAATGAAAATTATCATTTGATGGATCCGACAAAGCCTGTTGATACGCCGGAGAACCTACACCGAAATTGGCGGCTAACTGACTTAAGTAGGCCGTACGTTTAGTTACTTCAGCAGTATCATCCAATCCATCAAAACCTACATCCTGATATTTTCTGTCGTTGGGATCGTTGCTGAATGCATTGGTAACCTGAACCGGATTGGTAGGCACCTTACCCCAATTTGAATTATCAACCGGTGCTGGTGCATTGGGTGTTGGTAAACCATTTTCGTAAAATCGTTTACCATCTTTCAAAAGATCTTCAGAAATATTACCTAGATTAAAATACAATTTACCTCCCGTAGAGCTGCTGGCATTTGGAATTCTTGGCGCAAAATTAATAAATGGATCCTGCAACCAAAATTCAATAAACTCAATATTGGCTGTTTCAAAATCGGGCTGATCAATACTGCGCATTAAACCACCCCAGCGTTTTTTGGGGCTTAATAATTTTCCGCTTGCGGCTACACTTCCTAAAGCACCATCATAATTATAATGCCCTTTATCTGTTGGATAATAAGCCAGATCAAATGTGGTAAGTAAACTCTCGCCATAGCCGGTCGTTCTTTGAGGAAAAATTTCAGTTTGATAAACCTGCCTTACCCGCGGATCACTTAATTCTTCACGGTCGTTTGATAAAGGATTATTGGACCCCTTATATTGTTGTAATGTAGGTTCAATATTATACCAGGCAAATTTTGCCCTGTTTTTTCCGTAATTAATATCATCGTTCAATTCAGCTTCCGGGAAAATTAAATTCCCTAACCTGTCAGTTGCTTTAAATGGGGCTGATGCCAATGCCCAACTGATCGGTGGAAAGCGCAGGTCATAACCGGACTGTGTTCCGTCAAAATCATCAATATTAATGATACCCTTTGAACCCTTACCTATTTGCGGTGCATGGCCCGGCTTTAAAAAAGCTCCTTCAGCAAAGAAATTTAATGTAGAAGGTGCAGTTGTTTTATAAAAAGGCAGTTTATCTAAAATTTTTGTAAGCCTTGGTATTTCTTTTTTATAATTCACATCCAGGCCATACATTGAATTACGGATAGGTTCATTGGTGCCCCCGGTGTTGCTGTTATCGTAACTCACTTTACTAAAAAAAGGCCTTTCGCTTAAACGAACTATCGTACCTCCAATTGACAATTGTTCTTTGGCCGTATTCTTAGCCATATAATCCCAGCGAAGAGCCATATAGCTTCTCGTTTGTAATCCAAATGATGCATTGTTTTCATAATTTACCTGAACAGGTATTCCCGAATTGATAATGGCGGAGTTGGTTATTTTGATCGTTCCTAAATCATAATTGATATCGTAATCGATACCTTCAATTAAAACCCTGCCTCCGGCAGAAACAGTTACCGAACCTGGTGGAATATTATAGCCAATACTGATATCAGAAGATCCTGAGATCTTTGCAGAGCCTTTTAAAACAAACCGGTTGAGGTTGGGATATTGCTGAGCAACGGCTTTTATGGAATCGTATAAAGCATAATACAAACTGTCTTTAATATCCGGTAACAAAGGATTGGTATAAATTCCTTTTGCTAAATCCCTGCCAAAGGGTTCCAATACCGGGAACATGACCCTGCTGTATTGGGAATAAACCGTAAATCCTTCAACATAATCAAATACACCATCTGGCTGGGGATCAAGCTGGTTATTCAAACGGTCGAGGTTGATGAGTGCAATGATAGGACTACCCTGGTTTTTATCTCCAAAAGGTACATACCGCTTCCATCCCAATCCCGGCTCCTGGTATAAAACGTCTAATTTAAAATCTGTGGGGGTTAAGGTACCATATCCGATAGGATAAACATTTTTCAGCATCAGGTTCCAGATAGGCAGGTTTGGCCGTTGAGATGTAGCTTTTAATAATTTTAAGAATAATATTTTTTGGTTGGCAGTTGTACTGTCAGGAGGAAGGTCCTGAGAAAATTCTCCTACCTGGAATATTTTTCCGTTAAATGAATATTGATAAGCTACTGCCAATACTTCATCGGTTTGTAATGGTTGACTTAAAGAAATGAACCCTGCCTGCCTGTTAAAAAAATATTGGCTTGAATCTAACTTCCGGGCAAATGTTTTCTCAAAATCCTGAACAGGTGTTAAACCGGCTGCGATCAGGTTATTAAAAACAGCAGAGGGATTCCGGTTGCTGGGATTCGAAATAATATTTCCATACAACAGGTTTGACCCGTTTGCCGGGATCTGTGAAACAGGTCCGCCACTTTCTCCAAGATCTGCCAACCCCACTACATCCCTGGTTTGGGTTGTGGTACCATTTCTATTGGTAACCCAAACTTCCATTCTCAGAATTTGTACCGGTGCAATGATGGCGGGTAACTTACTCATCACCTTATTGTAGTTCTCTCTAAAATATTGTGCCAGTAAGAAATGCCTGTTCTCCTCATATTCATCTGCTTTCAATTCAAATAACTGAGATGCGGAGCCACCCTGCAGGTTTGCAGACTGGCGTTGTGACTTTTGATTCGCTACAACTCCTGTAAGAAATAATTTTCCAAATTGAACCTGGGTTTTTATTCCAAACAATTGTTGAGCCCCCGGTATTAATGTACTGCGGGAAGGGAAAGAAACATTACCGAGTTCCAGCCGCTTGATGATCTCATCATCCAAACCCGTGTAATCCAGTTTTAACTGGTTATCCTGTCCAAAATTGGCCAAGGTGTTATAGTTTATCGGAAATTTTAACTTACCGCCTATATCTGCATTTACATTAACCTGGGCATTCATATCAAAATCAAATCCTCCATTTTTCCTGGCCCTTTCCGGTAAAGTTGGATTTTTTATATTTTGTCCCTGGTAACCCGCCGTAAGATCCACATTTCCCTGGGGGCTGATATTTATTTTACCATTACCGAACAGGCGGTTAAATAAATTATCGTATAAAGATAATTTTGGCTTAACAGAAGCCCTGTTAAGTAAGCTTAATAAATTCGCCCTTTTTTGAAAATATTCTATTTCTGTTTGCCTGCCGCGGATTTTCCAGTATTCATCAAAATCATATGAAGTGGTGGTGCGAAAATATTTATTCCCAATTTTTTCATAAACAATGTACCGTCGTGTTTTTGGATCATAAACCACCGAATCCCTGAGGTTGGAGGGTTTCTTAAAATCAAAAGTGCTTTTTCCATAATTTGAAACAAAATCACCTCTTCTGTCCTTTATAGGATAATGTAAACTATCTGCATAATTAGGTACAATAGTATCAACAGCATTATATATAAGATTATAATGATCAGATTTGGCCAATGTAGATTTAACAGGGAGTATTAACAAAGCAACAGCCCATACAATACAGCCAATCAGACCTGAATTTTTTGTTCTAATAAGCAACATCCGGTAAATCAATTAACGTAGAGTTCTTTCAAATGGCTTTTAGGGCTTTTTTAATTAAATCTTCTAATTGTAGTACAGATGGTTCAGCCTGGATAATTTTTTGGATTGATTGTTCTGCCTGTGATCTCGAAATCCCCAGGGCAGTTAAAGCATTTAACGCATCCTGTTCCAAACTATTGCCCATTTTGAGGGAATGATTGGCATCAAAGGATTGTTTACCCATTTTATCCTTAAGCTCCAAAACCAGCCGTTCAGCTGTTTTTTTTCCTATTCCCTTGACACTTTCAAGCAGTTTTATGTTGCTTTGTATAATCGCTCTGCTTACTTCTTCCGGCTTTAAAGAAGACAACATCATTCGTGCTGTTGCTGCCCCAATACCCGAAATTGCAATTAATAGCACAAACATCTCTTTTTCCTGCCTGTCAAAAAATCCGAACAGGGTATGTCCGTCTTCCTTAACCTGAAGATGTGTAAATAATTTACCCTGCTCCAGGTTTTGAATATGTGAATAGGTATTGAGGCTTATATTAACTTCATACCCTACTCCATTTACATCTACATAAACCTGTGCCGGGCTTTTATAAGTAAATTTTCCTTGCAAATATGCGTACATAATTAATATCCGGTCAGTAGCGAAAATAAGGATATTTTACCAGCTAAAACCGTTAAATTAAGGATAAGCTTTTTTCAGTATTTTTACTTTTCATTACTACCTTAAAAAAATATTTCGCTAAATAAAGAGTTTCATGCAAAAAATTAATGCTGCCATTACAGCCGTTGGTGGATATGTACCTGACTACAGGCTTACGAATGCTGAACTGGAAAAGATGGTTGATACAAATGATGAATGGATTAAAACCCGTACAGGTATTTCGGAACGTAGAATTTTAAAAGAAGAGGGGTTGGGAAGCAGCGATCTTGCTGTTCCTGCTGTTTTAGAATTATGCAATAAGCGTGGAATCAGCCCTGAAGAAATTGATTGCCTGATTTGTGCAACCGTTACCCCCGATATGGTTTTTCCGGCAACAGGAAATATTATATGTGATAAAATAGGTGCAAAAAATTCATTCAGCTTTGATATTGGCGCTGCCTGTTCAGGTTTTTTATATGCCTTAACAACCGGAACAGCATTTATTGAAAGTGGCAGGTATAAAAAAGTGGTTGTTGTTGGCGTTGATAAGATGAGCAGTATTATTGATTACAGCGACAGGGCAACCTGCATCATTTTTGGAGATGGTGCCGGTGCGGTTTTACTGGAAGCTGTTGATGAAAATATTGGTGTACTGGACAGCATATTAAGAAGTGATGGCAGTGGTAAACAATACCTGCATATGAAAGCAGGAGGTTCGGTAAAACCATCAACCGTTGAAACCGTTTTGGCAAAAGAGCATTTTGTATACCAGGAAGGAAAAGCTGTTTTTAAATTTGCTGTAAAAGGGATGGCTGATGTCAGCTTCGAATTAATGCAGCGAAATAATTTAACGGCCGATGATATTGCCTGGCTGGTGCCCCACCAGGCAAATCTGCGTATTATAGATGCTACTGCTGACCGTATGGGCCTGCCAAAAGAAAAAGTGATGATCAACATTGAAAAATATGGCAATACTACTGCAGGTACTTTACCGTTATGTTTATGGGAATGGGAAAAACAATTAAAAAAAGGTGATAATTTAATTCTTGCTGCATTTGGGGGCGGTTTTACCTGGGGTGCCACCTGGCTGAAGTGGGCATATAACAGCTAAAGGAATGAACTTATTTTAATTGGTTTCGTTATAAGATCTAATAAAAGTTTTTTATGAAAAAAATTATACTTTTCTTTTTTATCACTTTAATTATTGGCGATAATGATTGCTATGCACAATTCTCCCGGTATATCGTAAAGCTAAAAGATAAAGGCACAAATCCATTTTCCATCAGTAACCCTTCACTATACCTTACACAGCGTGCCATAGACCGCAGATCAAGATACAGTATTGTTATTGATTCAACTGACCTTCCGGTTACACCAAGATATATAGACAGTATCCGCATGGCTGGTACTGTAACTATTCTCAATGTATCCAAATGGTTAAACCAGGTTGCCATCCAAACCAATGATGCAGCGGCATTGGTAAAAATCAACAGCTTCCCATTTGTAATAAGCACGGGGCCAGTTGCAAGCCGGAATCAACAAAATGATAAACCCGTTAATAAAAAATTAGATGCCCCGGATAATACTTTTCCCATTCCGCCTTCAACACCACAGGGTATTACTGATTTTTATAATTACGGATTATCCTTCGGACAGGTTCATTTGAATAACGGTGAGTTTTTACATAACCGTGGTTTCAGGGGCCAGGGCATGCAAATGGCTGTTTTAGATGCAGGCTTTTTTCATTATTTAAGCCTTCCAACTTTTGACAGTATAAGAAATAATAACCAGGTTTTAGGCACCTGGGATTTTGTTACCGGCAATGCAAGTGTTGATGAAGACCATACACACGGAATGAACTGCCTGAGTATCATTGCCGCAAATATGCCGGGCGTTTTTATGGGTACGGCTCCTAAAACTTCATTTTATTTATACCGTACCGAAGATGTAAACTCTGAATACCCGATTGAAGAACAAAATTGGGTTGCCGGCATGGAAAGGGCCGACAGCCTGGGGGTTGATATTTCCTCAACTTCATTAGGCTATTTTACTTTTGATAATGCAATCTTCAATTATACGTATGCCAGTATGGATGGTAATACAACCATAAGTGCAAAGGGAGCAGACCTTGCGGCAAAGAAAGGGATAATGGTTGTTTTAGCGGCAGGCAATGAAGGTGGTTCGGCCTGGCATTATATTATTACGCCCTCCGATGCAGACAGTGTGATGGCGGTGGGTGCCGTTTCTACAAGCGGAGTGGTTGGCGGTTTTAGCAGTTTTGGGCCCAGCAGCGATGGGCAGATTAAACCAAATGTTGCCGCAGTGGGTGTTGGCGCTGTTATTGCCAATCCATCAAACGGACAACCAACTTTTGGAAGCGGAACTTCTTTTGCATGCCCGAATATGGCAGGCCTTACAACCTGTTTATGGCAGGCATTTCCCGAAATAAATAATATGGGCATCATGAATGCCATGCAACAATCGGCCACCCGGGCAAACAACCCCGATGACAGAACAGGATATGGCATACCGGATATGAAAAAGGCTTTTGTAATGCTGATTAAACAGTTGTATTCACAACAAGTTACTGTTGCCAACTGTAACGTTAGTTTACAATGGACAGCTAAAACAGATTCTGTTATCAGTATTATTGTAGAACGGAAATTAGCTGCTGAAAATAATTATACAACAATAAGTACGCATAATTCCACAGGTGCATTTGCTGCAAGAAATTTTACATACAGTGATGACCTTAGAAATTTTTCTTCAAGTGGCGTTAAATACCGTTTTAAAATGACGATCGCTGCTGACAGTAGTTTTTACCTGGATTCTGTAACTGTAAATTTTACACCAAGACCAAATTTGGGTGCTGATAAAGATATCAGCATATGCGGCAGCGGCAGTGTTAATTTAACCACTCAATACAATACCACAGGCCTTACATCAAACTGGACGCTGGGTGGTACACTCGTTGCAAACCCAACCGTAGTAACTATTTCAGGCGCCTATCAATTAATTGCAACAAACAATTCCGGTTGTTCAGATACTGCATTGGTAAATCTGAATTTTTTACAAAAACTTGATCTTGGGGCTGATAAGTTTATAACAAAATGTACTGACAGTATAGTGAATCTAACCACTTTATATATAACTTCCGGTTTAACGGCCACCTGGTCAATTGGAGGATTACCCGTTGCAACCCCGGCATCAGTAACCCTTAATGGCGTTTACAGGTTGATCGCAAATAATAATTCGGGTTGTTCAGATACTGCTTTTGTAACCCTTATAAACGATCAGCAACTTTGTATAATTACGTTACTGGATCAAATTTTGATCAGCCCTAACCCGGTTACAGAAAATCTTGCTGTTCTTGTTGTAAGAACGGTAGCTGTTAAAGTTGAGATCCGTATTCATAATACTTCGGGACAAATTGTATACAGTACGATCAGCCAGCAATCAGCAGGTGGACAAACCTATACTATTCCCATGAAAAAAATGGCTGCTGGTATTTATTTTGTAACGGTTATACTCAATGATAAAAAAGAAGTGGTGAAGAAAATAGTGAGACAATAAATATAATTATTTTTTTATAAAAACAGCAGCAAACATAGAGTCAGCCTTTTTATCATAACCTTTTAATAATTCCATCTGCACCAAATGCAGGTGGAATTTATCTTTAATAAAGTTTACTATCGCTTCGTTTTCCTTTTTAAAAACAGAACAGGTAATGTAAATAAATATACCACCGGTCTTTAAATGCGGAATCACAGCAGAAACTATCTGCTGTTGTTTATCTGCATAGTTATTGATCGTTTTTTCTTTGAAAAAATATAACTGTTCAGGTGTACGGCTCCAGGTGCCGCTGCCGGTACAGGGTGCATCGCAGATGATCAGCTGGAAGAACAGTGTTGGTAAATTACAATCATCGGCAGACAGATCTGCAAGTAAAGCGTTAAAGTTTTTGATGCCGGCTGATACAAATCTTTTTTTAAGGCTGGTTAATATACTTTCCCTGATATCGGAAACCGTTAATTGTATTTTGCCCTCTACAATATCATAAGCTAAAATTGATTTGCCTCCGCTTGCTGCACAGCAATCCCAAACTGATAAAATATCCCTTTGACCGGACACAGGATATTTAAGGAAATTTAAAACTTTTTGTGAATTAAGATCCTGCACCACAGCTTCTTTATCCAGCTCAAGTACAGCATCCAGTTTGGCAGCATTTGCCAAAGCAATGCAATCTATATCAGGCATTTCAAATTGGATTCCGGCATCATTCAATTTTTTTGTAACAATATCTTTTTTACCCCTTCTTATCCGAAGAAACAGATCAGGCTGGTAAAAAAATGATTTGCAGAATAGCTGAAGATCAATGCCATCAGTTAATGCATAGCCCAAAGGAAAAACATGTTCAACATTAAACCCAAGAAAAGAAATCTTTTCTTCCAACCCTTTTGTAATCAGTTCATTCCATTCCGGTTTATGAAAATGTAAAAAATCGCTGTACCTGTGCTCGCATAAAAATGTTCCGGTAATACATTTTTCTTCAACTGAAGCATCTGGCATTGCTTTGCCAAGACGATAAAAATTGTAACAGAGCATGGTGATCTGCTTCCTGTCTGTAGACCCGTATTTTTTATTGGCTGCAAAATATTTCTTCAGGAAAACTGAAAACGGCACGTTACCCCTGTTTGAATCAATAATTTTTTTTGCTGAATTTAAATAAGCATGGTATCGCATAAAAGAAAAAATAAAGCCCGTCCCACCAGGTCATCCGGGCGGGCCTGCAATTTTAAATGCAGGCATTAATATTTCAACTAATCCTTTATAGTTCCAGTAACCGCTGTACAGGGTCTTTTCCAATTAAGAGGAGGTCAGGATTCTCCAGCAATTCTTTTACCCTTACTAAAAAACCAACTGACTCCCTGCCATCAATGATTCTGTGATCGTAACTTAAAGCCAGGTACATCATAGGCCTGATCACCACCTGCCCATTTATTGCCATTGGCCTTTCCAGGATATTGTGCATTCCCAAAATTGCAGATTGCGGAATATTAATGATCGGAGTACTCATCATTGAACCAAAAATACCACCGTTGGTGATGGTAAAAGTTCCTCCCGTCATTTCCTCAATAGTTAATTTATTCTCTTTGGCTTTTGTAGCTAATTCCACCACTTTTGTTTCAATGCCAGCCATACTTAAACTTTCTGCATTTCGGATAACCGGTACCACTAACCCTTTGGGTGCACTAACTGCAATTGAAATATCACAGAAATCATGGTACAAAATATTGTCACCATCAATATATGCATTTACAGTAGGCCATTCCAGTAAAGCATAAGTACAGGCCTTGGTAAAAAAACTCATAAAGCCCAGGTTAACGCTGTGTAACTCCTTAAATTTATCCTTATACTTTTTCCTGATATCCATGATGGCACTCATATCCACTTCATTAAAAGTAGTGAGCATGGCTGTAGTATTTTTTGCTTCCACCAACCGCCTGCTGATCGTTTTACGCAGGTTACTCATTTTCTGTTCACGTTGATTACGCTCAAATAAAACGGTGCCTGGTTTTCTGCCCGGATTATTCAAAGCATCCATTACATCCTGCTTAACAATTTTTCCATTGCTGCCCGATGCGGTTACAACTTTCACATCAATTTTTTTATCGGCTATAATGGCAGCTGCTACAGGAGTTGCTTTAATATCAGTTTGTGTTTTGTTGTCTGGGATTTGTGGCTGGGCAGCAATTTCTTTTGCGGTTTCTTTCTTTGTTTCTGCCGCAACAGCTATTTCTGCAGGTACTCCTTCCGGCTTAACAGCGTCGGTATCAATTGAACAAACCACATCGCCAATATTCAGCGTATCGCCTTCTTTGGCTATAATCTTTACAGCTCCGGCCTGCTCGGCATTTAATTCAAAAGTAGCTTTTTCACTTTCCAATTCAGCAATTACCTCATCCCTGTTTGCCCATTCCCCATCTTTCTTGTGCCATTTAACCAGGGTTACTTCATTAATACTTTCACCAACAGCCGGAACTTTTATTTCAATTGACATCTTTGTAATTTAAAGTTGTACAAATTTCGGGGAAATTAAAGGATTATTAAAAATAGATTTCCTTACAGCATAAACTAATAAATAAGAGATTGTCCCTGTTACATAAGTAAAAATGTAAATCAGTCCTGGCTAAAAGGTATTAATTAAAAGGGAGGTTAAAATGAAAAACAGATTCTATACACCCAGGTATGCTTTTAATAGTTTGCATCGTGATGCAGTACGGAGTTTGGTTATGGCCTTATCTTTAATTTGTCTTACTCTTTCACGGGTAAGGTTAAAGTGTTCTCCTATATCTTCCAGGCTGAGGGCATGGTCAATACCTATACCAAAGAAAAAGCGGATAACCTCTTTTTGTCTATCGGTTAAAGTACTTAAAGAACGTTCTATTTCTGTTTTAAGAGATGCTTTAAAGGCCAGTTCATCATCTGTATTGGCTGCGTTGTGGTTAACCAGCACATCCATTAAAGTACTGTCTTCTCCATCCGACAATGGCTGATCCATACTTACATGTCTTGCAGCAACACCAAGTGTTGCAGCGATTTCGTCAGCATCCATATCTAATAAAAAAGCCAACTCTTCCGGAGTCGGTTCTCTTTCAAATTCCTGTTCAAGTTGAGAATAAGCTTTGCTGATGCGGTTTGTTAATCCAACTTTATTTAAGGGTAAACGTACAATTCTTGATTGTTCTGCCAATGCCTGTAAAATACTCTGGCGTATCCACCACACCGCATAGGATATAAATTTAAATCCCCGTGTTTCATCAAAACGTTGTGCTGCTTTTATAAGGCCCAGGTTACCTTCATTAATAAGGTCGGGTAAGGTTAATCCCTGGCTTTGATATTGTTTTGCCACTGATACCACAAACCTAAGATTGGCTTTGGTAAGTTTTTCCAATGCAAACTGGTCACCCTGTTTTATTCTGATAGCTAATTTTACTTCCTCTTCCGGCGTTATTAATTCTACTTTACCAATCTCCTGCAAATATTTCTCTAAACTCTGACTCTCACGGTTTGTGATTGACTTAGTGATCTTTAGCTGACGCATACTCATGAGCCTGATTGTTTAAAGGTTAAGTTCAGAAACAATTTATGGGTTAACAATATGTTAAAAACTATTGCAGTTATTAACGTAATTTATACTATTTATAATACGTTTCCAAAAATAAAAATGTAAAACATTGGATTTCAGTAGCTTGAAATTCGTTTTGTTTAATTTTTTATGTTAATAAATAAAACAAAAAAATATAAATAAATAATTTGTACTGTGGTTTATTTTGTTATTATTGCAACATCAGAATGATATTTAAACAACAAGGATGAGTAAGAAAGTTTTATATACATTAGAATACCCTGTTAGATGTTCGCCGGGAATTTTGTATGAATTTTTAAGAACCCCTGCTGGACTGCAGGAGTGGTTTGCCGATAAAGTTGATGAGCGTGATGGCATGTTTAGTTTTTCCTGGAATGGTACAGAAGATAAAGCAGAACTGCTGGAAAGTGAAGCCGATAAATTTGTACGATTCCGTTGGGACTATATGACCAAAGATGAATACTTTGAATGGCGTATTGATAAATCTGAAGTTACCAATCAGACAATTTTAGTTATAAGTGACTTTGCTGAAAAAAAAGAAATCAAAGATCAAAGCCAGTTATGGGAATACCAGGTGAAGGAATTATTTCACCGCCTCGGGAGCTAATGTTTTAAAAATTCAATCATTTCATCAAATGATCTTTCCAGTAACAAATGCATATCTTCCCATTGTTGCAAAGGAAACTTGACAGCCAGTTTTATAAATTGTTTTTGGCGGATAATTTCTTCCAGCTCTTTAAGGTCCAGTTGTTTTATTGCTTTATAATTATCTTCATTAAAATGATGATGCCAACAGCTTTCATGGACACAGATAAATAGATCATCCTGAAGAAACAGCGTATTACCAATGCTTAATTTTTCCTGGTACTTTTCTTTGTAGATACCCGATAACAGCAGTGTAACACTGAAAAAATTACCCCACCAAAACATGGTTCGTACAGCAAATGTATTATTCACATCAAAACACCGGGGGTAATCTAAAATCACATAAGGCAGTTGCAGGTAATTCTCCCCTTTTGAAATTTTAGCCACCGACTGCATAATTTCTGCCGGCAGCAGGGACGTCTCATTTTCAATAATTATTTTTTGCCTTTCTGATAAATTTCCAAAGAACCCGGATACCTTATCGATGATAATACGTTTCGTTAAAATCCAGTTGCGGTTATTTACCAGTTGCTGTTCCTCATCAGAAAGAGTTAATTTTGATATCTTATTCATAGAAGCATCAAATTACTACAATTAATTTTTATTACATCGCCCGGTGAGTATGTTCAAGAAATTAGATAAGCTTATTCTTAAATCTTTTATAGGGCCGTTTATAATAACGTTCTTCATTGCCTTTTTTGTACTTATGATGCAGGGCCTTTGGAAATACCTGGACGACCTTGTAGGCAAAGGGCTTGACTTTGTAACCATCGGGAAATTTTTGTGGTATGTAAGTGCTTCTATGCTTACACTGGCTATGCCCATAGCCATACTTATTTCTTCTATCATGACCTTTGGTAACCTTGGCGAAAGTTTTGAACTGGTTGCCATTAAATCATCGGGGATCTCTTTGCTGAGGTTTATGCGCCCGTTAATTTGGGTGGCTTTATTTTTCTGCGGGGTTACTTTTATTTTTGCCAATTACGTAATACCCTATGCCAATTTAAAATTTGTAACGCTGTATAATGATATCTATTTTAAGAAACCTGCCTTTGACCTAAAAGAAGGCGTTTTCTTTACCCATATACCCAATTATGCCATTAAAGCCGGGAAAAAAGATGCTGACGGAAAAACAATACACAATGTGTTGATCTATGAACAGACCAACCCGCTTCAAAACAACAGCATTATTGCAGAAACAGGTGTAATGACCATTTCTGCTGATAAAAAATTTTTAGAATTCAACCTGAAAAACGGGTTTCGTTACCAGGAAAACGGAAACCCCTCTGACTCTGCTACAGAATTTATCAGGCTTGGTTTTACTTCTTTTAAAAAATTATTTGACCTGAGTTCTTTACAAAAACAAAATACCAACGACAGTGTATACAGGAATAATTTTAAAATGCTGAGTGCCCAACAAATAAGTTATTCTTTGGATTCATTACGTAAACTGAATGACAGTTTATCCGGCAGGGTGGATAGAATGGTTAGCTCTTATTTGTTATACACAGATATTCATGACAGTGCCTGGAAAAAAAATTATACCTCCAAAACAACAGTAAACAGATTTGACTCTATTATTCCTGATTCTGCACGTGTGATCGTAAATGATGCGGCTTTATCACTGGCCAATAATTTAAAAAGCAGTTTGGAAAGTACTGTCAATGAAATGGAAAACCGGAAATCGGAGATCAGGTATCATAAAATTGAATGGCACCGTAAATATTCTTTATCCATGGCATGTTTTGTTTTATTCTTTATCGGAGCTCCGCTGGGCTCAATCATACGTAAAGGTGGATTAGGTATGCCGCTGGTTGTTGCCATCATATTCTTTTTATTATTTCACCTGTTGAATATGTTTGGTGAAAAATTTGTAAAGGAAAGTATTCTCTCCCCTTTTTACGGTATGTGGCTGGCCGTTTTAGTACTTACACCAGTAGGTATCTTCCTGACTTATAAGGCTATGCACGACTCACAACTTTTCAATAAAGAATATTATTACCGCTCATTTCAAAAATTAAAAAATTTTTTCAGTAAATTTAAAAGGCAGGAACCTGTTTAAAAATATTTTTATGAATAAGCAAAAAACAACAAATCGCAGGGAATTCATTTCAAATTCTGTAAAAGGAGGTCTGGCCATCAGTGTTGGCGTAAGTGCTGCAGCTCCATTGCTTCAATCCTTTTCTGCTGTAAATAACAGGAGAGTAAGCCATTTTAAAACAGGATTTGATCAACAACCACTTCCCTATAAATATGATGGACTGGAAAATGTAATTGATGCATTGACCATGGAAATACATTACAGCAAACATGCTGCTGTCTATGCTAAAAATGTAAAAGAAGCTGCAGGTGCAGAAGCGGTTGATATAACAAAACCACTGGAAGATGTATTGGCAAAAATCTCCAGTTACTCTGCTAAAATGCGTAACAATGGTGGCGGCCATTATAACCACGAAATGTTTTGGCAATGCATGCGGACTAAAACAGCAGATAATAAACCATCAGGTAAATTAGCAGAAGCAATCGATAAAACATTTACCTCTTTTGCAGAATTTAAAAAACAATTTTCTGATGCCGGCAAAAACCGTTTTGGCAGCGGCTGGGCATGGCTGTATGTTGATAAAGATAAAAACCTTAAAATCGGCTCTACGCCAAACCAGGATAATCCTTTGATGGACCAGCCTGCCGGACAGGCAGGTATCAGCGAAATAAAAGGTTACCCTTTACTGGCATTGGATGTTTGGGAACACGCCTATTATTTAAAATATCAAAACAAAAGAGCCGACTATATTGATAACTGGTGGAACGTGGTTAACTGGGATTATGTACAACAAAGAATGGACAGTTTAAAAATGTAAGCGGCAAAAATTTCATGAGAAAACTACTGCTCCCCTTTTTCTTTATCGGCACTATGGTTATGATGGTAGTAATGGCAAAAACCGGCGCCAGTTTAAAAACAGACGCAACTCCGTTGGGCATCATTGACCTGGAGTTTGCATACAACACCGCAAAAATAACGCCCATTCTTAATGCCTGGGCGCCCACCGAAAAAACAGATAATATTGCCGCCGCAATAATCAATACTTACTGGGATTTTTTATTCATGTTTTTTTATGCAGGCTTTTTATTTCTTGCCTGTAAAAAAATAGCCGCAACTTTAAAAAGCCCGGTGGCAAAAGCCGGCAACCTCATTGCCAAAGCCGCATTACTAGCCGCCTTTTTAGATGTAATTGAAAATACAGGCATACTCATCACACTCCATGGTAATACTTCTTCAACCGTTGCTTTTTGTACAACATTTTTTTCAGTAATAAAATGGGGGCTGGTTATTATTGCCGTGCTGTACCTGCTTACAGGCCTGCTGGCATTGGCTAACCGTAAAATAAAGTATTGAACCACAAAGACACTAAGTCACAAAGAAAACTGAAGTTCATACACTTAGTGCCTTCGTGTCTTTGTGGTTCAATAAAAGTTGCTTAGCACCTCCTAAAATGGACTCAGCCTTTGTATTAGACAGGACCAAGTGCGATCCGGCTTAAACAAAGGCTGATAAATTGACAAACAATCTGGCGCAAATATATAAGCATGGGCCTCAAACAACAAAATCAAATATGCTGATTTTTGTCATTTTTTATCTTTTTTAACATACCCTTAATTGAAGCTAAAAAATCTTAATTTAGCCACAGTACAAATATTAATACTCAAACAACATACACTATGCAAGTTTGGAAAGAATACCAGGAAAAAAATAAAGAACGTTTTTTAAATGAATTACTCGAATTGCTTCGCATTCCGAGTGTGAGTGCAAAAGCAGAACATAAACCAGACATGATCTCCTGCGCCGAAGCAGTAAAACAAAGGCTACTTGAAGCCGGAGTAGACAAAGCAGAAATTCATGTTACTACCGGCCACCCTGTTGTATTTGCTGAAAAAATTATAGATTCCACCAAACCAACCGTGTTGGTTTATGGACACTATGATGTGCAGCCTGCAGAACCTTTGGAGCTTTGGAACAGCGGTCCTTTTGAGCCGGTTATCATTGACGGTAAAATCTTTGCAAGAGGCAGTTGTGATGATAAAGGCCAAATGTACATGCACGTAAAAGCACTGGAAACATTAATACAAACCAATACACTCCAAAACAATATTAAGTTTTGTATTGAAGGCGAAGAGGAAGTTGGCTCTCCTAACCTTGCAAAATTTGTTTCTTCCCATACCGATCTGTTAAAAGCCGATTGTGTGTTGATAAGTGACAGCGCCATGATCAGCCTGGAAAATCCAAGTCTTGATATAGGTTTACGTGGCCTCAGTTATATTGAAGTAGAAGTTACCGGCCCAAACCGTGATCTGCACAGTGGAGTTTATGGCGGCGCAGTTGCCAACCCCATAACCATTCTGGCTAAAATGATCGCATCGCTGCATGATGAAAACAACCATATAACCATACCCGGATTTTATGATGATGTGTTAGAATCATCAACAGCAGAAAGAAAATTAATGGCGATGGCTCCATTTGATGAACAGGAATACAAAGCTGACCTGGGTGTTAAGGAATTATGGGGCGAAAAAGGATTCTCTACCAATGAAAGAACGGGTATAAGGCCAACTCTTGAGCTGAATGGTATCTGGGGCGGTTATACAGGTGAAGGTGCCAAAACTGTTTTACCCTCCAAAGCATTTGCGAAAATTTCTGCAAGACTTGTACCTAACCAATCATCCGGTAAAATAGCAGAGAAATTAATTAACCATTTAAAAAAAATTGCGCCACCTTATGTTACCATAAAAGCTACGTTGCATCACGGCGGCGAACCATATATTACGCCAATAGATAGTAATGCTTATAAAGCCGCTGCCAAAGCTATGGAAACCACATTTGGCAAAACACCAATACCTGTGCGTGGTGGTGGCAGCATACCCATTTGCTCTTTGTTTGAAAAAGAATTGGATTGCAAAGTTGTGCTGATGGGTTTTGGTTTAGACAGTGATAACCTGCACAGTCCAAACGAAAAATTCGATGTAGCTAATTTTTATAAAGGCATTGAAACCATTCCTTATTTTCATAAGTATTTTACGGAGATGGGTTGATTTTGTGATTTAAAATTAACGATAAAATCCCGGCTATAAATTTGCCGGGATTTTATTTATACAAGTATTTATTCACAAACATAATCCTGGATAATAATGATCCGTTCAAAACAAAAGGGTAATATTGAAAAGTGAAAGTCTTTATTTTTCTTAAGTAAGTAGCTGTATCCTACATTTATGTGACAAGTCAAGTGGGCCTAACTACATTATTTTGACAAAAAGTAATAATTAAAAAATATCAGGAAATGAAACAGACAATTTTAGGTGCAGGGGGAGCAATAGGTATTGAACTTGCAAAAGCATTACCAACATATAGCAACGACATCAGATTGGTAAGCCGAAATCCAAAAAAAGTAAATCCAACAGATAATTTATTTAAAGCAGACCTTTTAAATCGTGATCAGGTATTTAAAGCCATTGAGGACAGTGAGGTTGTTTATTTGACAGTGGGCTTTGATTATACTACAAAAATTTGGCAGCAAATGTGGCTGCCTCTAATTAAAAACGTAATTGATGCCTGTTTACACTATAATGCCCGGCTCGTTTTTTTTGATAATATTTATGCAATTGGCGGTGATCATGTAATGCACATAACTGAATCTTCGCCCATTAGCCCAACAAGCAAAAAAGGTGAGGTTAGGGCAGCGGTTGATACACTTATATTAGAAAGCATTGAAAGAAAAAACTTAAATGCAATTATTGCCCGTTCCGCTGACTTTTTTAGTGCCGCTAAAGACAAAAGTCTTTTAATGAACCTGGTTTATAACAACCTTGCAAAGGGAAAGAAAGCGCAATGGTTTTGTAATGCAAAAGTAATACACAGTTGCAGTTACACGCCTGACCTGGCTTCGGGAACAGCTTTACTTGGAAATACAAAAGAGGCTTATAACCAGATCTGGAATTTACCAACCGACCCACAAAAAATAACCGGCGAACAATGGATAAATTTATTTGCAAAGGAAATGAATGCAAGTAATAAATACCAGGTTCTGCCAGCCTGGAGCCTTAAAGTATTGGGGCTATTCATTCCAATTTTGAGAGAATCGTACGAGATGCTATATCAATATGACCGCGACTACTTTTTTGATAGTTCAAAATTTAATACCTATTTTAACTATACCCCAACAACAAATGCAATGGCTGTTAAAAAAACTGTTGACCAACTGGCAAATAAAAATGCCGGCGCATAACGAATATATTTGCAAAAACCGGATTGATAGAATAATCATGCAACGTATGTATATTTTAAAGTGTCTATACAAAAAACATTTATGCGACAGTTTATTAAAATACCTGGGTTCCTGCTATTATTGACAATAGCAGTAAGTTGTAAAAAAGTCAACCAATCAAATGTTTGTTTTGAAAACGAAACTACATCAGGTCAAATAGTTAATAAACCGGCAACTATAAAACTAATAAATAATCAATTTTACATTATAGAACAGGGTACCATTGATACCAGGCTTAATCCCTGTAACCTGCCAGAGGAGTTTAAGGTTGACAATTTGCAGGTAACAATTAGTGGTGATGTTAAAACAACCATCTATAATCCCGGAGAACCCTGCTGTACTGAAAATTTTGTAATTACAAAAATTGTAAAGTAAATTTTATTTGACAATTTATTAAACGAAGAAAAAATTAAAAAAAGCGCTGGTATGGCTGAAAAAAAGCATAAGATATGTAATGGAAAACTAATTCTGTGTACGTTGGCACTTTACTACTAAAATATGCTTCCCTTTATCCGCTATTCGTTTCCTATTGCTTTTTCATCAAACATTTGTAAATTGCAGCTACTTAAAAATAGATATGATGTTACTTAGAAAATATTATGCTGCTGTATTAATTTTTGCCGGCACGCTTAGCGGATGTGCAGGAAACGATACTAAAGATTATGTAGATAAGTCTTTAGTAACACCTGCAACTGAAAACAAAACAGTACAACCACCGGTATCTAATACAGTATCAAATCAAGCTATTAATATACAACCTGGTGCACCTGCAGTTAATCCAACAACTATTACTACTCCGGCAAACAATCCGGTAAATATAACGCCCAAAACCAATGCAGTAAATATTACACAGCAAAGCACTACTGTGCCAACCAATCCGGTTGCTTCAACAGGTAAATTAAACCCTGCTCATGGAGAGTCGGGTCACCGTTGTGATATTTCTGTAGGTGCTCCATTAAACAGTGCTCCGGTTCAAAAAACAACACAACCACCTACAGTTATAAATTCAAACCAGAATCCGGCAACTATTAGTCCTCAACCTGTAGCACAAAAAGTTGCAGCAGGCATGAATCCTCCACACGGGCAACCGGGCCATCGTTGTGATATCAGTGTAGGTGCGCCGCTCAACAGCCCCCCGGCACAAAATGCAAATCCAACACAAACGGTTACAGCTCCTGTAAATCTGACACCCGTAAAAAAAGACAGTTTAAAAAATTAAATTAGTTGCATCATATAATAATTGTAAATAATACAGTTTAAGCTAAAAGATTAAATACCTATTAAGTTACTAATAACTAAGTTATTAGTAGTTATACAATTACCTGTTAAAAAGTATAATGTGAATAACTCAGGGGCCTTTTCTTTGCCAGTTTCGAAAGTAAACTTTAGTTTTACAGCAACTTACTACTACAACTCTACCACAATTACGTATCCTTCGAACATCCACTTTATTTTCCTGGTATTTCACTAATCTATTGCTTTTCCAATTTATCCATTGAACATCTTTTCAGTTCATTACATTGATTTGCCTGTATGTTAATGCAATGTTATAATGAACGATCCTTTTCCTTTTATTCTACTGAATAAAACCGTCTTTACTGTAAACCTTAATTATTCCACGGAGTCTAAGCTAATATGGCTTAAACATAATTAATACATTAAAGATTTTTTGAAAAGAACTGAAAAGCATCTGAAATATAATTGTACCACTTTTAAAAACACAGGAAATGAAACATTTATACACAGTAGAGACAAAAATAATACAGCTTAAAACTTATTATTTTGTAAAGAAAATTTTAACGCTTTCTGAATTCCCCGGCCTTGCCAATATAGTAGTTGGCTATGGAATGCATACTGATTTTAATAAAGCCTGTAACATTGCCGGAATTCATGATCCTGTATGCAGGGAAAAACTTTTTACAGAATTGGAAGAACGTAATAAACCACAAAAACCAGTTAACGGGCGTTCTATAGAAATTCCGGAAACAGTGAACCGCTGGCTGGCTGAACGTGGTGCTGAAGTACTAAACTGAGTAAATAAATTATGGTTCAGGAATAAATTTCTTCATTACCTGTTTCAGGTATGGATAAAACAAACCCCACTTTAAAAAGTGGGGCTTAAAAATCAAAATACCAAACACAAACAAAATTAAATGCCAATCCGCCCGTGGCGGATTGGCATATTTATTTTAATCAGGTTTCTTACCTTCTAAAAAACTATTGATCGTACTTATTTCAGCCTGGTTGTTATCATCCATTTTTACAGTGTAGTTGCTATAAAAACTTTCAACATCGGCAATAGAATTGTGCATTTCCATATTGCGGCGAAGGTAAGCAGGCACCGTTTCAAACTCATTATTAGGATCGGCTGCGTTAATATTGAATGACAAATTACGCAGTTTTGCAATTCGCTCCACGGCCCGGCGCCTAAGATCCTCTGCTTCGTCCTGCATGGCAGGTTCCTCAACATTGGAAATCATGATGGGCTGAGTTTGTTGTACATGTTGCTCATCCTCCGCCGCTTGATGGGATTTAACCACCAATTGCATTTCAATTACAGGTTCGTCTTCCTGTACTTTTGTCTGCAACGGGGGCAGCTCCTCATTCGAATTGGATTCTGGTTTAGGTTTTTCCTCCACATAAATTTGCGAAGGTTTTGCCAGGTATCCTCCTGACGAAGGAGGATTATCAGCATTTTTATTTACTACAGTAATTTCTTTTTTTTCTTTGGGTACAGCGGTTGGTTTTTCAGGAGGAGGTGGACCTTGGGGTATATCAAATTCTATTACAGGTATTTGATCTGATGCCGAAGATATTTCAAAAAACTCCGGCTTGCTGTCTAATTTTTCCACAGTATATTTACTTGGTAATTTTACCACAATCTCTTCATCAGTAAATTCTTTCAATATTGGCATCATATCATCCTCAACAACCTGAACAGCAGGATGCTCGGTTATTTCAGCAATTGCTTCATTCTCTTCCTTATCATCAAATTCTAAAACAGGTTGCTGTACAACTTTTTTATTTTCCTTAACAGGCATCTCCAGAGTCATCACAATTTTTTCATCCTTTTTTTCTTCTGTTGGTTCCGGTTTTTTTACAAAAGGATCTTTATGCTCAAAACCTGTTGCAATTAAAGTGATGCCGATTTGTGCGCCTAAACTGTTATCATATCCTAAACCTAAAATCACATCTGTATCATCGCCTGCCTGGCTTAATAAATAATTCTGAATTATTTCCACTTCATCCATGGTAAATTCATGTTCGCCTTCAGCTGAATTAATATTTATTAATATCCATTTTGCGCCACGGATATCATTATCATTCAACAATGGAGAATTTATAGCATTCTCAATTGCTGCCTGTGCCCTGTCTTCGCCTTCTTCGGCAGCACTGCCTAAAATTGCAACACCACCATTACTCATTACGGTACATACATCCGCAAAATCCACATTGATCTGACCGGTACTGTTTATTACGTCAGTTATACATTTTGCTGCAGTTGCCAACACATTATCAGCTTTTGCAAATGCTTCTTTCATTTTTAAATTACCAAACTGATGACGCAGTTTATCATTGCTGATTACCAGTAAAGTGTCAACATGATTTTTCAATAACAGTACCCCTTCTTCGGCCTGAGCAATTCTTTTTTTACCCTCATAGGCAAATGGCGTAGTTACAATACCTACAGTAAGTATGCCTAAGTCTTTGCAGATCTTTGCCAGTATAGGTGCGCCACCCGTTCCGGTACCTCCGCCCATACCAGCGGTAATAAATGCCATTTTGGTATTCACTTCAAGTATCCGTTTTATTTCTTCCAGGCTTTCTTCCGTTGCCTGCCGGCCAATGACTGGATTAGCACCGGCACCCAATCCTTGAGTTAAATGTGGCCCCAGTTGAATTTTGTTGGGTACATTACTTTGTGCAATGGCCTGTGCATCTGTATTACAGATGATAAAGTTTACACCCTCAATTTTTTGAGAAAACATGTGGTTTACTGCATTGCTCCCGCCACCACCAACACCAATTACTTTAATGATGGAGGATTGTTCCTTAGGCAAATCAAAATGTATCATAGTTTTTTTTTTTGACAACGCCGGCATTTTACAACGCTGCGTTCATTAATTAATGGGTTATTATGGCCTCACCCCAACCCCTCTCCCAAAGAGAAGGAACTGGAATTTGGCGGTTTATTAATTCAGAATATTTTTCATATTCATTCCGATCTTCGCTTTTATCTTCTACATTTCCTTCCGCCGCGGCGGAGATAGAGGGGGCATTACAATTTTGCGTCCTCCTCTTCCTTAAACAAATCGATCAATCCGTTCTTAAATCCATCCATAAAAATTTTCAACGATTTACGTTGCTTTACTTTTACCGGTGCATTTTCGTCAACTACATCCAGGGTTTCATCAACTACCTGTTGCTGTAATGAACCGGGTACATTAATCTTCCTGAACTGTTCTTCAAAGTGCCTGTTATTGTTTTCATAATCATTATATCCTTTCAATATTAAACCTATACAGGTACTGTACATTGGTTTGGCCAGTTCTTCAATATGGCCACCTGCCAAATGTTCATTAGGATAACCTATTCTTGCGTTCAAGCCGGTTACATATTCTGTTAACTGAATTAAATGTTTTAGCTGAGATCCGCCACCGGTTAATATCACACCGCCATTAAGCATACGGCTATCCAGCCCAACCTGTTTTAAATGATAGGTAACAAAATCCATAATCTCACTCATACGGGCCTGGATAATACCCGCCAGGTTCTTAACAGAAATTTCTTTTGGTGCCATGCCACGTAAACCGGGTATGGTTATAAATGCATTTGCTTTTGCCTCATCGCTCAGGGCACTTCCAAATTGTATTTTCATTTGCTCTGCCTGTGTTTTTAATACACCGAGCCCGGTTTTAATATCATTGGTAATATTTTCTCCACCAAATGGAATTACAGCAGTATGTTTTAATATGCCTTCATAAAAAACCGCAAGGTCAGTAGTTCCGCCACCGATATCAACAATGGCAACACCCGCTTCCAGATCCTGGTCGCACATTACTGCTGCTGCCGAAGCAAGTGGTTGCAACACCAGGTCTTTTGTTTGCAGGCCCGCTTTTTCAACACTTCGGTTAATATTTCGTATGGCATTTTTATCGCCGGTAATAATGTGAAAATTTGCACCCACTTTTACACCGCTGTAGCCGATAGGGTTCGGAATATTTTGAAAATTATCCACTGTAAATTCCTGTGGTATCACATCAATTATCTGATCACCTGCAGGAATATATGTCCTGTACTGGTCTGCAACCAGGCGATCAATCTCTTCCTGTCTTATTTCTTCTTCAATTGACTGGCGAACAATATCGCCCCGTGTTTGTAAACTTTTTATATGATGACCGGCAATACCTACGTATACTTCTCCGATCTCCAGGTTGGGATCGGAATCGTAACAGTTTTTTAAAGCCATTTCAATAGCTTTTATAGTTTGATCAATATTCAACACCATGCCGTGTTGAACACCATTACTGTTAGCACGACCAAAGCCAAGTATCTCCAGCTTGCCGTATTCATTTTTACGTCCGGCAATAGCAGCAATTTTGGTGGTGCCGATATCCAGACCTACGATGATGGGTTGTTCCTGATTCATAATTGTGTGTTTTGTGTTTGTGTACCCCGTTCCCTCAAAGGGCAACAGGAATATTTGTTTGTAATTGTATTTTAAATATTTATTTTTTCATTGTTATATATTTACCTTGACATATTTTCTGATTAGGGTATAGGGCCATAATCATTTTTTTTGGGCATAATTGCCTTTGGCTGTGCTGTCCCTTTTTTTAAAGGGACAGGGGTTTGCACTGTATTGCTATTTTGTTTTATTCCTGTATTAACTACTGCAGTTTTAGGCGTATTTAAAACAGGTTGATTGTTTTGATCATCTTGTGGTTTCGGTTTTTCAATGGTATTGGTTTGTTCAGTATTATCGTCGCGCTGAATTGATTGTTGTATCAAATTGCTGTCAACCGTATTACGATCGTTGTCCTGCTGCATTATTTGTAAAGAATCATTTGCCTCCCGTTGTGCCCTTTCAACAATCAGTTTCATGATCTGCCAGGCCCTTAATGAATCGGATTTTATATCTTCTGCTCCTTTTCTTTTAGCAACAACCTGGTTTTTATATTGCACATTAATTTCGCTGTAATTACCCAACCCTGCCTTAACCATTATTTCTTTATAAAATAATTGCAGCTTATTAAACTTTCCCTCAACATCGTCAGCATTTCCAAATACGATCAGTTGGTTACCGATTTTCGGAATCATAACAAAGATCCTTTGTGCTGTTATATCAATCTGCTCAATCATAGCCATCCGGAATGAATCCTTTTGTATGGCAAGGCTGACAACCTTAACATCCATCAATAAACTGCTGTCTGCTTTTGAAAGCACTTTGTTATCAGAAGGAAAATTGGTGAATACCGGTAACCTTGCCGAAAATTTTTCACTCAATGGCAACATCGTTAATTCATTATCTATATAAAAAGTTGTGCCTGATGCTGTAAAAACCCTGGCTACCGGCTCCCGCTCATGAACAATTACCTGCAGTATTTCATTATTATCAAAGAACAATTCAGCTGATTTTATCCAGGTATTTTTTTCTAATTCTGTTTCCATCTTCTTCAGATTAAAAGTACCCGTAGCTTTTCCAAGTGGATTTATCTTTTCACTGGCATTGATGGAATTAAGAATATCATTTTTATCTACAAAAAAATTATTATTTACTCCTTTTATATGTATGACTATCCCCCTGCACAGTTGAGCATCTTTACTACGTATTGAGGCGGCCAATAAAATAACAGCCCCTGTACCCATGATAATCCATGGTGTTGCGAATAGAATTCTTTTTATGGTATACTGCTTTTTCATTTTTCTACCCCGCTTTCCTTCCGCCGCGGCGGAAGGAAAAGGAGAAGATCATTTTTTATGATTTTAATTGTTCAACATTTTTTTAATGGGTTCAACCAATGTGTCTATATCACCTGCTCCTGCTGTAATTAATAAAGCCCCCGTTACACCCCCACCTTTGTGGGAGACCCGGTAAGACTCTACATACTTTAATAAATCTTCTTTTGACAATACGTTTTTATTTTTATTCTTCATTTTATTTAAAATCATTTCACTGTTTACTCCTTCTATAGGTAATTCTCTTGCCGGATAAACCGGCATTAAGATCACTTCATCAGCCAGATCAAGGCTTTCTGCAAATCCTGCTGCCAGGTCCCTGGTTCTGCTGTACAGGTGGGGTTGAAAAACAACTGTACACTTCCTGCCGGGAAATAAAGATTTTGCTCCTGAAATCAATGCCTTTAATTCTTCAGGATGATGTGCGTAATCATCTACCATCACGAACGCTTCATTCTTAACTATATATTCAAATCTTCTTTTTACTCCCCTGAAATCTGCAACTGCTTTTTTTATTTTATCATTTTCAATTTCCAGGTAATGCGATACTGAAATGGCTGCAATAATATTTTCTATATTGTGCAAGCCTCCCATATTCAAAACCACATTCTTTAATTGCCAATTTTGCATAACCACATCAAATTGGTAACTGCCATTGATCATTTTTATATTGGCAGCATATACATCAGCTTTTTCATTACTCACATGATATGTATGATGTACTGTTGCTTTCAGATCATCCGCTCTTTGAAGTCCGTATTTGCTCAACAGCATACCACCTGGCTTTATCCTCAAAGAAAAATCGATGAATGCCTGCTGCATATTTTTGGCAGTACCGTAAATATCCAGATGATCAGGGTCCATTGAACTGATGATGGCCACATCCGGGCTCAATTTCAAAAAACTTCTGTCGTACTCATCAGCTTCCACTACCGAAACATTATTTTTATTACCCCAAAAATTAGAATTGTAGTTAACTGCAATTCCACCTAAAAATGCATTACAACCATATTCACTGTGCCTCAGGATGTGTGCAACCATGGTACTGGTAGTAGTTTTACCGTGTGTGCCGGCAATACATATATTATAAGAACTGTTTGTTATTGCACCCAGTACTTCACTGCGCTTTACCAGGTTATACTTATTTTGCAAATAATAATTCAGTTCCCGGTGATCTTTTGGAACAGCAGGTGTAAAAACAACCAACTCCGCTTCTTTGTCAATGAACTCAATATTATCTTCGTAGTGAATTGCCATTCCTTCTTCTGCCAGTTTTCTTGTTAAAGCCGTTTCTGTTTTATCATACCCGCTTACAACAACTCCATTTGATTTGAAGTACCTGGCCAAAGCACTCATACCAATACCCCCAATACCCAAAAAATATATTCTTTTTATGTCCTTGATCTCAGTCATTAAATACTTTTCAAAATTTCTGTTGCAATAATTTCATCAGCATTTGTAATGGCCAGTTTGCTGATATTGCTTTTTAATTCCTGTTGTTTATGATCATCTCCTGACAATGCTATGATACCGGGAACCAATTGATCTAACGCCTCATTATCTTTTATCATTATGCCTGCATTTTTATTAACTAAATTTTGTGCATTTACCGTTTGATGATCTTCGGCTGCAAATGGAAACGGGACAAAAATCACCGCTTTTTTCATTACACATAATTCAGCAATTGCCATGGCCCCGCTTCTGCTTATCACCAGATCTGCAGCTGCATATGCATATTCCATCCGGCTGATAAAATCATCTACCCAAATATTGGTTTTGCCTTTGGCTCTTTCTTTTCCTTTTGTGGCATAAGGCTTACCTGTTTGCCAGATCAGTTGCTGGTTGTTCTTTTCAAAGTATTCCAGGTCTTTATCCAATGCTTCATTAATACTTTTTGCACCAAGACTGCCACCCACAGACAACACTGTTTTTTTTTCCGGATTCAATCCAAAGAATTTTATCCCTTCTTCCCTGCTTATCATGCTTTTTGAAATAACTGCCCTAACCGGATTTCCGCTTACCAGTATTTTATTTTCCGGAAAGAATTTTTCCATACCCTCGCCTGCAACAAAGATCTTCGTTGCTTTTTTCCCTAACATGATATTCGACCTGCCGGCAAAAGAATTACTTTCATGTATGAAAGAAGGAATTCCTTTAGCCTGAGCCAGCCTCAACACAGGGAAACTGGAATAACCCCCAACACCAATTACTGCCGTAGGCCTAAAAGATTTAAAAATTCCCCTTACCTGAAAAAAACTTTTTATCAGCTTAAAGGGTAAACCAATATTTTTTATCAAAGAACTTCTGTTAAATCCTGCTATATCCAATCCCTCAATTTTAAATCCTGCCTGTGGTATTTTTTCCATTTCCATTTTTCCAATAGCGCCTACAAATAAAATGACTGTTTGCGGTTCTTTTTTTAAAATGGCATTTGCTATTGCAATTGCCGGAAAAATATGTCCGCCTGTTCCTCCCCCTGCTATAATTATTTTTTTGGTCATTGGTTATTAGTCATTGGGTTATTTAAACTTGAATTTTTCTTAAAAAAGCCAGGGCCTAAATGACCAATTGCCTAATGACTTTGGATCTATTCTGTTTCAACAACTACCGTCTTTGCTCCTTCAAGCTGCTCCACATTTCTTGCTACACTTAAAATAATACCGATTGATAAACAGGTAAATAAAAAACTGCTTCCGCCCATACTAACCAGCGGTAAAGTAACCCCGGTATTTGGAAAAATATTTACATTAACACCCATATTTGCAATAGCCTGTATCACCAGCATAAAACTAAGCGCCAGCGCCAGGAAAGCGCCAAATGCATAGGGGCATTTCCGATACAGCCTTATACACCGGTATAAAAAAAGTAAATAAATAAATACTATAAATGCGCCTCCTATTAAGCCATACTCTTCCAGTATAATTGCGAATATAAAATCGCTGTAAGAATGCGGTAAAAAATTCCTGGCCCTGCTGTTACCCGGCCCTAACCCACTCCAGCCACCTGTTGCAATAGCAATTTTTGCCTGGTTTACCTGGTATTGCTTTTCATTTACATCTTCTTTCTTACTGTACATAAAAGTTTGAATACGGCCAACCCATGTAGGAACCCTTCCTGCAGAAAAAATGGCAGGCAGGTCTTTTGCTTTATGTTCTTTTTTATCATAAGTACTTACTGCAACCGTAAATAATAGTAACACAGGTATCAACAGAATGCCAACCGTTAACAAAATATGTTTTGTATTTACCCTGCCAATAAACATGATCAAAATACTTGTACCACCTATTAATAAGGATGTTGAAAGATTTGAGGGGGCAATCAATAAGCAAATAATGGCAACAGGTATTATAATAGGTAAAAAACCTTTTTTAAAATCTTTGATCACATTTTGTTTACGGCTCAGCTGACGGCTCATATACATGAACAGTGCTAGTTTTGCCATATCAGATGTCTGGAATGTCATATTAATGACCGGGAGTTTTATCCAACGGGTTCCTTCATTCAACCTTACGCCAAAAAAATATGTGTATATTAATAACCCTATAGAAGCAATAAATAATATGGAAGCCACCCTTGAGTAAAGGGTATAGTTGACCCGGTGTGCAAAATAAATAATGAGAACGCCCAGTATTATAAAACCGAACTGTTTAAATAGATAGCTTTCAGTACTCTTGCTGTATTTGTAAGCAAGCGATCCGGTACTGCTGTAAACTACCAGCAAACTTACCAGGGTAAGAATGATCACAATTCCCCAAATAACACGATCGCCCCTGGTTTTACTTACCAAATTACCACCCATGTTACTGATGTTGGGCGTAAAAAATGATTTTATATTTATTGGTTCTGACATGTTACCTCACCCTCGATCCCTCTCCTTCAGAGAGGGAGGCCGGGCATTTGGTTATTTTATGAACTTTTGTATTTAAGCATTTCAACTTTTATTTTCTAATCAACATTTCAATCTCATCCACCGCATGATTTCGCAACTATCTCCTCCATGTCCCTCCCCTCGGGGGAGGTTAGGAAGGGCTTCACAATTCCTTCACCGCTTTCTTAAACTGGTTTCCCCTGTCTTCATAATTTTTAAACAAATCAAAACTTGCACAGGCAGGACTTAGTAAAACCACATCTCCTTTGTTGGCAAAATGAAATGCTGATTGAACTGCATCTTTTGCATTTTCTGTATTTACGATCAACGATACAATATCTCCAAAGGCTTCATGAATTTTTCTGTTCTCGGTTCCCATACATACAATAGCTTTTACTTTTTCTTTCACCAATTCCTTAAGCAGTGAATAATCATTGCCTTTATCAACACCGCCCAAAATAAGTATGACCGGTTTTTCCATACTTTCCAAAGCAAACCAGGTGCTGTTGATATTGGTGGCTTTGCTGTCGTTTATGAACTGTACATTTTTTATGGTGGCCACCGTTTCCATTCTATGTTCCAGGCTCTCAAAAGTCTGAAGCGCTTCTCTTATTTTTTCCTTCCGGATATCAACAGCGGTAGCAGCCAGACTCGCAGCCATACTGTTATAAAGATTATGTTTCCCTTTTACAGCAAAGTCTTCAATACTCATCTGCATTTCTTCGCTTTTCCATTTAAGATGCATTTTAGCATTAAGCAGGTAAGCTCCCTGTGGCAGTTGTTTACTCATGGTAATTGGGGCTAGTGTTGATTTAATTGGATAATTGTTAATTGTTTTCACAGTTACTGCGTCATCGAGATCATAAATAAAAACATCTTCCTCCTGTTGATTCATCACAACCCTGTATTTACTATTTATATAATTTTCAAATTTGTATTCATACCTGTCAAGATGGTCCTCCGTAATATTGGTAAGTACCGCTACATCCGGACGAAATGTTTTAATATCATCCAGTTGAAATGAACTGATCTCTGCAACATATAAAGCTCTCGGACTTATTGCAACCTGCTTTGCAAAAGAATAACCCACATTACCAACCATGGCACAATCCGCACCACCTGTTTTACAGATATGATAGGTTAATGCCGTAGTTGTTGTTTTTCCATTACTCCCGGTTATTGCAATAATTTTACTGTTCCCTTTGTAGCGGTAAGCAAATTCTATTTCACTGATAATGCTTATACCCATTTTTCTTATTTGCAAAACTATTTCATTCTTCTCCGGTATGCCCGGGCTCTTCATTATTTCATCTGCTTTCAGGATTCTGTCAGCAGAATGCATGTTTTCTTCAAAATCTATTTTGTTGTTTTGCAATTCCATTCTATAATTCTCCTTTATATTTCCGGAATCACTTACAAATACATCATACCCCTTTTGTTTTGCCAACAATGCTGTACCAACACCGCTTTCGCCTGCACCCAATATGACTAATTTTTTATTCATTTAATTTATACAATACACAGTCCTTCTTTTGAAGGATTTAAAAAATGGTTTTTCAACAGCATAGAATTTAACAAGTCACATTTTCAACAGGGCAATCCACCTACACCATTCAGGTGGCTTTCGAAAATTGAAAAACTTGGAAATGCACAATTGCTGATTTCCGGTCTGGTCTTTCAAAACTTCTTTACCGCAGCTTGAGCGTTACAATTGCCAAAACCACACTTAATATGGTTATGATCCAAAACCGCACGGCTATTTTACTTTCGTGATACCCCAGCTTCTGGTAATGATGGTGCAGCGGACTCATTAAAAATACCCGTCGCCCTTCACCATACTTTCGTTTGGTATATTTGAAATAACCTACCTGTATCATTACACTTAAATTTTCAACTAAAAACACAAAACAAAAGATCGGTATCAGTAATTCTTTACGGATAATTATGGCCAGTGCTGCAATGATGCCCCCCAATGCAAGGCTCCCGGTATCTCCCATAAAAACCTGTGCCGGGTAAGCATTATACCAAAGGAAACCAATACAGGCTCCAACAAATGCAGCAATAAAAATGGATAGCTCCCCCAGGTTAGGTATGTACATGATATTGAGGTACTCGGCAAATTTTATATTGCCGCTTACATAAGCAAAAATGCCAAGGCATATTCCAATAATGGCGCTCACTCCTGTTGCCAGTCCATCCAGCCCGTCGGTAATATTAGCGCCATTACTAACAGCAGTTACAATTATTATTACGATGATGATGTAAAGAATATAGGCATACTTTTCCCACGCTGCGGGTAAAAGTTTTGTATAATTAAATTCATGATTTTTTACAAAAGGTATGGTCGTTATCATTGACTTGGCATCAGTGAAAATCCTGGGCTTACCATCTATTATTACCGTATCATACTTTACAGGGGATTTGCTGTTATCCTGTTGTGAAATAGTATTGCCTGTTTTTATAACTTCTCTTTTTACCACCACACTTGGAGTAAAATAAAGCGAGGCTCCAACAATGATCCCAAGCATAACCTGTCCAAAAATTTTAAAGCGCCCTGCCAAACCATCACTGTCACTTTTTTTATAGGTAACTCCTTTTGCCTGTGCAATTCTTTTCGCCCTGATCTTTAAATAATCATCAATAAAACCTATAGCAGCCAGCCAAACCGTACACAATAACATCAGCCGTATGTATACTTTATCAAGATTGGCCAATAACAGTGTTGGTATTAATATGGCAAGGATGATAATGATACCTCCCATAGTTGGCGTTCCCTTTTTTTCCTTTTCGCCAGCCAATCCAAGATCGCGTACAGATTCACCCAGTTGCCTTTTCTGTAAATATTTAATTAATTTTTTCCCATACACTGTAGTTATCACCAGGCTCAATATCATAGCCAGCATCACCCTGAAAGTGATGAATTTAAAAAGATTGATCCCCGGAAACAGGAAACCTTCTTTTGCCAGCCAATCAAAAATGTGATATAACATATTTTTTTTAATTCGTGAGTAGTGTATTGTAAGACATGAGTCAGTACATACGATTCACCACTCAGGTTTCATCATTTTATTTTTCCAATAATTCAAACATTTCTCTTAATACCTTTTTATCATCAAAGTCATATTTCACACCATCAATATCCTGGTACTTCTCATGCCCTTTACCAGCAACTAAAACAATGTCTTCATAGTTTGCCAGGCTCACTGCTGTTTTAATAGCTTCTTTTCTGTCGGCAATGGAAATGACTTTTTTTTTTGTACCTGCATTCACACCTGCCTGCATGTCTTTCAATATTTCCAATGGGTCTTCGCTTCGTGGATTATCAGAAGTAAAAATCACTTTGTCACTGTATTCACAGGCTACTTCGGCCATAACCGGCCGTTTTGTTTTATCTCTGTCGCCACCACAACCAACCACGGTAATAATTTGCCCGTTACCCTGCCTTAAATTTTTTATAGTTGCCAGTACATTTAACAACGCATCGGGGGTATGGGCATAATCAACAATACCGGTAATTTTTTCTTTGGTACTGATCATATAATCAAATCTTCCTTCAGCACCCTCCAGGCTGCTTAAAACCTGCAGCACGGTATCTTTTTCCTCACCCAAACAAACAGCCGCGCCATAAACCGCCAACAAATTATAGGCATTAAACTCACCGATTAACCGGAAGTATACTTCTTTATCATTAACTGTCATGTGTAACCCTTCGAGGCTGTTATCTAAAATCTTTCCTTTAAAATCAGCCATCGTTTTAAGGCTGTAGAAATATTTTTTAGCATTTGTATTCTGCAACATCACAGCTCCTCTTTTATCATCAGCATTACTTAATGCAAAAGCAGATGCGGGAAGTTTATCAAACCATGATTTTTTTACACGGATATATTCCTCAAAGGTTTTGTGATAATCAAGATGATCATGAGAAATGTTACTAAATAAAGCGCCGCAAAATTGCAATCCGGTAATTCTGTCCTGGTGAATGGCATGGCTGCTGCATTCCATAAACACATAGGAACAATTGGCAGCTGCCATTTGATGCAGCAATGCATTTATATTTACTGCATCAGGTGTTGTGTGGGTAGCATTAATAACCCGGTCGCCAATTTGATTTTGAACTGTACTTATCAAACCGGCTTTATAACCCAGTGCATTGAACAGTTTCCATAATAATGTAGCAATGGTAGTTTTACCATTGGTGCCCGTTACGCCAATCAATTTTAATTTCAAAGAAGGTTCTCCATAAAAATTATGGCTCATATATCCTGCAGCTTCGGCCGTATTTTCGACCTGAACATAGGTAATATTCTCACTCACATTTTCAGGAATGGCTTCACAAATAACTGCAACAGCACCTTTTTCAACTGCGCTATTTATAAAAATCTGTCCATCGGATTTTGTTCCTTTTAAAGCGATAAAGCAGGAACCTGATTTTACAGCACGTGAATCAATTATTAAATCCTTTACATCAATATTAGTGTTACCCTTTACTGAGCGGATAGAAACTTTATATAGTATATCCTGTAGTGTCAATTCAGAAATAAAGAAATGGTTTGTGTTTTATTAAAATTTGTTCCTGCTGTTATTGATTGATCAACTACCCTTCCCCTTCCGGTTGCGGTTACTTTCAGACCCATATTTTCTAATAAATACACCGCATCTTTCAAGCCCATTCCGACAACGTTAGGGGTTACAGAACCGGATGTTGAGGTTGAAATTAGCGGTGTATTTAAAGTGCCTGAATTATTTTTAAATTGTACCGATCTCCAGTTACCTGTAACTGCTACATCAACAAAGGGCAGGTTTAGTGTGGTGAAAATTGAATTGAATTCATTTTTCATTCCAAAATAATTATACAGTGAACTGTCGGGCCTGCCTGCTGCCGTATATTTTTTTGTACTCAGGTAACTTCCGTAAATCCTGTCACTGATCTCTTTAAATACGGTACCTGAAACATCCGCACCATATACCATTCGTGATTCGCTGCTGTTTTGTATTACAACTGCCATGGTGTATTTTGGTTCGTTTGCCGGAAAATAACCAATAAATGAGGCCTGGTATATTTTATTGCCTTTGTTGTAACCCTTATTATCCAATGCCGTAACTGCTGTTCCTGTTTTACCTGCTATCAGGTAGGCTGTATCTTTAATTTTCCTTGCAGTACCATGCGTTCCCTGCACAACTGCCAGCAGACATTCTTTAACCTGGCTCAGCGTTTCATCGCTGCAAATTTTTTCTACCAATACTTCTGGCTCAATAGATCTTATTTCTACACCATACTCCCTGACAGAACTAACCAGGTAAGGTTTCATCATTTTACCATTATTGGCAACCGCATTATACAACATCAGCATGTGCAATGGAGTAACCAATTCTTCATAGCCATGTGCCATATAAGGGATGGTGGTTTTGGTCCAGCTTTTTTTATTTTTTGGGTTTTTTATATATGGCTTACCGGAAGATGCAGTGATATCAATACCGGTAATTCTATCCAGCCTGAACTTATGTAAATGATCAATAAATTTTGAGGGTTCATTATAATAATATTGATTTGCCAAAGATGCAAAAGCAACATTACTGCTCATTTCAAATGCTTCTTTTACGGTAACTATTCCGGTACCCGAATGAGCATCCCTGATCGTTAACCCATAAAAGTTTTTTGATCCATTTTCACAGTTAACCTTTGAATTGATTGTTACATATTTATCTTCCAGTAAACTCATCAGTGTTGCCAGTTTAAAAACAGAACCCGGCTCTGTTGCTTTACCAATACCGTAATTCAGGTCTTCAGCATAGGTACCATCTGGTTGTTTTCCCAGGTTAGCAATTGCTTTTATTTTACCGGTTGCCGTTTCCATTACAATTGCAGTGCCATGCAAAGAGTTGTTGGTATCCAGCATTCTCATTAATGCACTTTCAGTTACATCCTGCATATAGGTGTCCAGCGTTGATATGATATCTTTGCCGTTTTCAGGTTCAAGATTACCTCCATCAACCGGCATATATGCACCGGCAATATATCGTACCAACTGTTGCCCTGATTTACCCCTCAGTAAACTGTCATACCGTTGTTCAAGCCCAACATTATTTTTAGCATCATCTCTCGACAAGCCAATCGTTCTGTTAGCTAATAAAACATAAGGATTAATACGTTTATCCCTTGATTCTATAATAAAACCACTTTTATATTTACCCAGTTTTACCAAAGGAAAATCTCTCAACGCTTTATATTCTGTAAAAGATATTTTCTTTTTTAAAGGATAGTACCTGTTTTTACTTTTATATCCCTGCAGTAATTCCTTCTTGTAAGCTGCTGCAGGTTTATCATTAAAAAGGGCAGCTAAAGAAAAGCTAAGTGAATCGAGGTTACCGGTAAATCTTTCACCTCCCTTTTGTCTTAATCCCTCTGCAGCAAAGTCTATAAACACATCAAAAATCGGAACAGAAGTACTGAGCATATTACCATCTTCGCTATAAATGGTACCACGTTCAGCATCTATAGGCAAATACTTTAAATGCAAATTGTTATCCATATTTGTCCAGAATTCACCTTCTGCCTGTTGAATATAAAAAGCCCTGCCCACTACTACAGCACCCAACAATACCATAATCAGGAAGCAGAGGTATACCCGCCAGAGTATGTCTTTTTTTATTTCCAAAATGAATAGATTATAATAGCATTCTTTTTAACAAGCTGGTTATTTATTAAATCCTTATTTATTTCTTTTTCTCTCCTAACAAAACCGGTGGAGCAGTTAATTCTTTTAATCCAAGTGGTTCTACTGCTTTAATCAATTCACTTGCCTTACTTCTGAAAATCACTTCACTTTTTATTGTTTTGTATTCGTACTCTAACTCTTTAATATGTTTTTCTGTTGAACTTATTTTTCGGGTTAATTTATCAGCATAGTGCCCATTATATATATAGAGAACCGCTAACAAGGCTACAAATAAAAAGAAAGGAATATTTTTAACAACCCATTTATGGCTGACAAATTTTTTCCAGTCCGTTTTCTGGCCGGATACTATTGATTCCGCTATTTTAATTTCTTCCGGCATTCTATAACTGATACAATAATTATTAATTAAAAACTTTTACTTTTTTTCTGCGATACGTAATTTTGCACTTCGCGATCTTGTATTTTCATTTAATTCTTTATCTGTTGCTGTCACCGGTTTTTTAGTGATTACTTTAAATGGATTTTCAAACCGATGACCATAAACATCATCAATGGCTGTATTCTCAAATGTACCGTCACGGAAAAAATTCTTTACAATCCTGTCTTCCAATGAATGAAAAGTGATTATGGCAACACGTCCGCCCGGTTTCAATACAGCAACAGTTTGCTGCAACAATTCTTTTAATGCATCCAGTTCTGCATTTACTTCAATACGCAACGCCTGAAACACCTGGGCCAAATATTTTTGTGGATTACCTTTCACTATTTCATGAACTGCTGTTTTAAATTCATTTATTGTTCTGATGGGTGCAAGGGATCTTTGCAATACTATTTTTTTAGCCAGCGTTTTTGAATTCGTCACTTCGCCATATTTTTCAAACATTTTATGTAACTGCAGTTCGGTAAAATTTTTTAGTACCGCTGCTGCTGTTAAAGCCTGCCGCTGATCCATACGCATATCCAGTGCTGCATCAAATCTTATAGAAAAGCCACGATCTGCTTCATCAAACTGGTGACTGGAAACGCCCAGGTCAGCAAGGATCCCATCTGCCCCTGTAATTTTGTGTAACCGCAAAAAACGTTGCAGGTGTCGGAAATTCTGAGGTATAAAGACAACACGTTTATCCTGAGGTAAATTTTTAACAGCGTCTTCATCCTGATCAAAAACAAACAATTTCCCTTTATCATTTAACTTTTTTAATATGGCAAGGCTGTGCCCGCCACCTCCAAAAGTGCAATCCACGTAAATACCTTCTGGTTTAATGTTTAATCCCTCAATACATTCGTTCAGTAATACCGGTTTGTGATATTCAGGAAATCGGGAATCGGGAATTAGTATGTTACTTGTTTTTTTACGCATCCCATTTTTACAAATTACCAATACCTAATTACTGATTTTATTCATCACTTCATTTGCCAGATCACTGAATGATTGTGGTGTAAAAGTTTCAAAGAACTGCATATACTTATTTTTATCCATATCTCAATTTTGTTAACCGCCGAAACCAATACAATATCTTTTTCCAATCCGGCATGCTCGGTAAGATTTTTGGGCAGTAATAAGCGGCCCGCAGAATCGAGGTCCAATTGTGTGGCTCCATTTAAAAAGTAACGCCTGAATTCTCTTACTTTAGGGTCAAAATCATTTAGTTTGCTGATTTCAGAAAAAATAGGGTCCCAGCTTTGTTGCGGGTATAGTGTAAGGCATTTTTCAAAACCCCTGTTGATGATAAAATGTGTGGCACCCTCTTCCGGCAGCTGCTTTTTAAAGCCAGCCGGTAAAAGAAAGCGCCCCTTTGCATCTAAAGTGGCCTCATATTCACCGAGGAAACCTATCATTTTCAAGTATTTAGCCTACTGTTTACCTTATATTTCCACAAAATAACACTTTTTCCCACTTTCTGAACAAATTTAAAAGAAAGATTTTTATCCACAACGCTGTCATGCTTACCTGCAGGGTTTATGTTTCAGAAAATCATGAATATTGATGTGCATTACATGTGGACAGCTGTGGATAGCTGTTAATTACTGAACTTTAGGAAACCAAAATTTACTAAAGGTCTATTGCAGGATATTTCGTAAACCCTTAACTTATAAAACCGGGTATTAAAGATGAAGTGAAAATTCTATTACCCTAAACACCAAAAGATTATTTTACAATTTTTGGAATTTAATATATTAAAACAACTTTCTAATTCAAATGAAACCCCTGACCTGATTCATCTTTTGCTGTAAACATTGAGGTGTATAAAACTGAAATGAAAAAAATATTTCTCTTTTGTAAAAAAAGAATACTTCTATAGTTATCCGGTTATCCATGTATAAAAAAAGTCCTGGGATTACTTTTGACTTAACTGAGTATCTAATAAGAAATTTTGCCTTGCAGCATAATTTAGTGGTTATAAATGTTTGTGTGGTTAATGATGTATTGAGTGAATTGAAATCAGTGGTACCGGTATCAAAAAGATAACCATTATCTTACCAGAGGAATTATAATACTAAAACTGCTGCCCTTGCCTAAAACACTTTCGGCTTTTATTGTTCCATGATGTGCATGAACCATTGTTTTAACATAACTCAAGCCCAGGCCAAAACCTTTTACATTGTGAACATTTCCGGTATGGGCCCTGTAAAATTTTTCAAATATCCTGTTCAGGGTTTCTTTAGTCATACCAATGCCATTATCTTCAATTATTATTTTCAAATAGTTACCCGTGTTTTTTGTACTTAATTTTAAGTGAAGGTTTTCTTTTGAGTATTTTACAGCATTATCCAACAGGTTATTTATCAGATTCGTGAAGTGTACTTCATCTGCCATGATCAGGTCATTTTCGGCATCCATGTTTACTTCTAATGTGCCTTGTTTTTCATCGACCTGTAAATTAATATTATTTAATGCGCTTACAATCAGGTCATGTGCCGGTATTTTTTTAAGGTTAAGCTGTACCTCCTGTTTATCCAGTAAAGCTGCCTGCAGTATGGTTTCCACCTGCTTGTTCATTCGTTTATTTTCTTCTTTAATTATAGCAGTAAAATAATTTGTTTTCTCTTTACTGGCCACCACTTTTTCATTCTTGAGCGCATCAACTGCAAGAGAAATTGTAGCCAAAGGTGTTTTAAACTCATGCGTCATGTTATTGATAAAATCTGATTTTATCTCACTCAGTTTTTTCTGTTTTAGCAAAGTGCGTATGGTTATAAAAAATGCAGCGGTTATAATAAAAGTAAAGATGATTGAGCCCAAAATAAACCAGATCATTTCTTTCCATATCAGGCTTTGCTGATTGGGTACAACCACATAAAGCAGTTCTTCATCTACCATATTTTCAAAAGTCGTAGCACTGGCCGGCTCCAATGCATAAACAATTTTAAAACTATTGACCGTATCAATGTAGTATTTGAAAAAATTATTACTGTATACCTGGTCGCCATTTATTGAATGAGCCATTACATTAAATTCAAAAGGATAACTTTGCAGGTTAAATTTGACAAACCCCATCCGGATAATATCAGAAATTTCATCTTTTGAAAAACGTTTTATAACTGAAGGTTTAAAATACTGAAGTTGTAATTTATCGCCGGGAAAAAGCAGGTCATTTTTTTTCAGCATTGGTATTAAAGATTTTTTTTCCTGGGTGAGTATGGTTGCCGAATAATCAACTGCCCGGTAAATATTTTCCTTTACCTGTTTATCCTTTGCTGCCCTGGCGCTATCAATCCATAAAAACTGAAAAAAGATAAGGCCCAACAGGGAAAGTAAAATCAAAATAGTAATGATTGGAAAAATTCTCTTCATGCCTGTAAAGATAAATCAGTATATGCCTGTAAAATACTTTAAAACTGCCAAACAGTAAATTTAACTAAGGTTTAGAATTTTAAGTATAAAAATAACCAGCTGATATTCTTTTTTCTGCGTTGTAAATATTACTTTAGAAATATGATTGAACCGGCACCGGGCATATTACTGATTGCAGACCCTTTTTTAAAGGACCCGAATTTTTTACGTACTGTTATTCTGTTGTGCGAACACCAGGATCAGGGCAGTTTTGGATTTGTATTAAATAAACAGATTGAACAGACTCTGGATGAACTGGTAACTGATTTGGAGGGCTGTAGTTTACCGGTATATTATGGCGGACCTGTACAAATGAATACCATCCATTTCCTGCATCAATACCCCGATTTAATTCCGGAATCTGTTAAAGTAAGCAATGATATTTACTGGGGAGGTAATTTTGAAACGGTAACTGCCCTGATAAAAACTAAAAGTATTGACCTTAATAAAATAAAATTTTTCATTGGCTATAGTGGCTGGGGTGATGGCCAGTTAACCGGTGAACTTAAGGAAAAAAGCTGGCTTACCGTTTCTGCAAACCGTAAACTGGTTTTTAATACCGGGCATGATGAAATATGGAAAGGCAGCCTGCAAACGTTGGGTGGCGAATATGAAATGATGATAAACTACCCGATTGATCCGCAGCTAAATTAATTTTTAACTTCACAATTATTTTGTTCTTCGAATTATCATTAACTTCCTGTTTAAAATTACTTACTAATTGCTTTATTCTTTTGTAAAAATTATTGCCAGGCTTGCCCTACCTATTTATTGCAGAAACCTTGCAATTAACCGAAAAGAACTCTTAAAACATAAGGGGCCCTTATTGCTTGCAGTAAATCATCCCAATTCATTTTTAGATGCGATAATACTTTGTACTTTATTTGATAAACCTTTATATGCACTGGCCCGGGGTGATGCATTTAAAAAAAAATCAGCTGCTAAATTCTTATACCTGTTTAAAATGTTTCCGGTTTACCGGGTCAGCGAGGGTGTAGAAAATATGGATGAAAATTATAAAACCTTTACCCTTTGTAAAAATGTTTTTAAACAAAACGGGATCGTCTTAATCTTTAGCGAAGGAAGGTGTATTAACGAATGGCATTTACGGCCATTGAAGAAAGGTACCGCCCGCCTGGCCATCAGCAGTTGGGAAGAAGGAATTGATGTAAAAGTATTACCCATTGCTATTAATTACAGTTCTTTTAAAAAATTCGGAAAAAACATTAAATTGTTTTTTGGTGATATCATTAGCAAAGCAGACATTGATTATACAGACAGTCATGGAAATGCCATTCGCCAGTTTAATGAAACTTTAAAAACTCAGTTAAATAAATATGTTTTCGAAATTGACAGTAATGATAAAGCAGCTTTACACAAAGCCTTTTATATAAACCATTCTTTCATTAAAAAATTACTATTGTTTATTCCTGCAGTTATTGGCGGAATAATACATGCCCCTTTGTATTATTTTTCAAAATGGTTAAGTAATCAATTTGTAAAAGAAGAGGGGCATGATGATTCTAAAATAATTGGATTTTTGTTTGTCTTTTACCCATTATTTCTTTTGTTACTTTTTGCAGTATGTTTTGCTGTTACGGCCAGTTGGTTATCCTGTTTACTTGTATTGATCCTGCCTTTTACTGCGTGGAGCTTTGTACAGTTAAAAAAACAATTGGATTAAACATCCTAAAACAATTAGGAGCGTTTTATTAGAAAGCCTTTTATCTCATACCAAATTAGTTACCCTCTTTGCTGCATTTTGCCTTCTTATTAAGATAAATATGCCAAGTTTATGGTATTGACAGGTTTTATAACCCAATCTACTTTTGTAATTGTAAAAATCATTTTCATTTTAAAATTAAAACAATGAAAACATATTACATCTTCAAATTATTTTTTCTTGTTACTGTTACAACCCTTTTATGGAGTTGCCAGAAAGAAACTTTGCCTGATACCAAGAACTTGGCAGAATCAATAATTGTAACTGAAAAAGAAAACAAGCAGCTTCCTTTTAAAGGCACTTTCAGTACCTACTTTAATTTCGTTCCGGATATTGCCGGCGGATGGACACCACCAAATCCTGCACCAGCCTGGTATCCCGGAGGTGGCAGCGGCAACCTTACCCATGTTGGTACCTGCCAAACTTACTTTAATCAGTATGTAACCTTCGGTCCAGGCGGTCTTCAATCAGTTGGTGCACCTGTTAATATGTTTTTTGCGGGAGCACTTGCTGCTGCAGGTTATACAGTGCCCAATACTGTAACTACTATTTTTTATACCGGACACGGACAATCAGTCCGGTGCCAGGGAGTTGGCATTGGCAGTACTAATCCGGTGAGCCCTTCAAGGGTAGAATTTACAAGCACCTTAAATATTATTGGCGGCACCGGAAGATTTTATGGAGCAACAGGGCAATGCACACTCAGCGGTTTCTTTAATCCACAAAATCCGCAGGATGCAGGTTTTGAAGTGAATGGATGGATTAGTTATTGATCTGATTTCTTGCTTAATTATAATTTGAGAAATACGGATTTATAATTGATATAGCAACCGGAATATATTAGCTGCAGTAGGTTAAGGGTAGAAAACCTATTACCCAAAAATTAATTATTCACCATTAAAACAATACTCATGGAAAAGAACCTTCACATCATTGTAAAAATGAACATACTTTCCGGCAAACTGAATGAATTAAAAGCAATGATACCAAATATCAATGCTCATGTTAAGGCCGGCGAACCTGAAACAACACTATACAAATGGTATATAGACGAAAGCAAGATGAGATGTTATTTAGTGGAAACTATGCTATCCGATGAATCTATGCTTCAGCATTTGCAGGATATTGCTCCCGTTTTACCAGATCTTCTGGCCATAGCCCCGATTACAGAATGGGAGATTTATGGAAATTTATCGGCTCCAGTGCTGGAAACAGTAAAGGCGATTGCAAGAGAGAACAATGTTACCCTGATAAATTGTAGCTATGTTTCAGGATTTGCCAAAAAGGCTTCTGAAGCAGTGGCATAAAAAAATTCTTCTTTTAATATTAACAACATCAATAATTTCTGAAAATAATAATAAAATATAAAAATAAGAAATGATGATTTTGATTTAAACAATCATCATCTTTTCTCAAAAAATAAAACAAAAATTATGATACCAACCAAGGCTTATGCCGCTCTATCACCAGGCGCAGTTGTTGCACCCTACAATTTTGAAAGAAGAGAACCCGGCCCGCATGATGTATTGATTGAAATACTTTATAGCGGTATCTGTCATACCGATATTCATTTTATTAATAATGACTGGGGCATGTCGTTATATCCAATGGTGCCGGGTCATGAAATTGTTGGTCGTGTAATATCGGTAGGCAATCATGTAAAAAAATTTAAAGCCGGTGATTATGCCGGTGTTGGATGCCTGGTTGACAGTTGCCGCGAATGTGATAATTGTAAAGAGGGGTTGCAACAGTATTGCCAGGGCGGCTTTGTGCTTACTTATAGCAGCTACGAAAAAGATGGCAAGACCGTTACACAGGGTGGCTATTCAAATAACATTGTGGTGGATGAAAACTATGTATTAAAAGTTTCGGATAAAATGCCATTAGAAAAAACTGCACCGCTTCTTTGTGCTGGCATCACTACCTATTCTCCGCTTCGCCATTGGAAAGTTGGTAAAGGACATAAAGTTGGTGTGATAGGATTAGGTGGGCTAGGACATATGGCAGTAAAATTTGCCGTTTCTTTTGGTGCAGAGGTAACAGTTTTAAGTACAAGTCCCGGCAAAAAAGAAGATGCATTAAAATTAGGTGCACACAATTTCGTATTAAGCACTGATGAAGAACAAATGAAAAATGCTGCAAACAAGCTCGATTTTATTATTGATACACTTTCTGCCAATCATGATTACAATAAATATGTAACGCTTTTAAAAACGAACGGAACGCTTATTTGTCTTGGTTTACCTGCTGAGCCAATACAGGTTCCATCTTTCAATATTGTATTTACAAGAAAATGTGTAGCAGGTTCGCTCATTGGTGGTTTACCCGAAACACAGGAGATGCTTGACTACTGCGCAGCAAATAATATTACAAGCGATGTAGAAGTGATTCCTGTACAAAAAATAAATGAAGCTTTTGCCCGGATGCTGAAGAGTGATGTGAAATACAGGTTTGTAATTGATATGGCTTCTTTAAAATAATTTATCAAATTAAAAAATTATCATGACTACTTTTGAGGAACTGGAAGCAGTCCGCAAAGCAGCAAACCAATACGCCGATGGTTTACAAAGCGGCGATATTGAAATATTAAAAAAAGCATTTCATCCGCAGGCAATGATGTATGGGACCGGCATGATTGTGCCCATTCAGGGATTATTTGATTATGTAATTGCAAGCCCTGCACCGGCTAAATCTGGCGAGCCACATAAATGTTTAATTACAAAAATTGCTTGTGTAGGCAATGCCGCTTCGGTAGAAATATTACAGCAATCTTACCAGGGTACCAACTATATCAATTATTTTCAACTGCTGAAATTAGAAGGCAATTGGGTGATTGTAAGCAAGTCGTTTGACTTGATAAAGTATAAAATATAATTCAAAGACCAGAAAATAAATCATAAGTGGTTTGAAGTATAAAAAATGGTTGGTAACTTCCTATTATGAAAGTTTCATTCTTTCTTTTTGCCTCCTTCTTATTCATTGGAACAAAGCTATATGCTCAACAGAGTATAAACAAACCGGATTCTGCACAAAATACTTTCCGCTTCGAACATTTCACCACCGAACAGGGTCTATCTGAAAATTTTATTTACTCCATTATCCAGGACAGCAAAGGTTATTTATGGATTGGTACTCATGATGGACTCAACCGCTATGACGGCTATCGTTTTAAAAAGTTCAGGCATAATCCTGCAGACAGTAATTCTTTGCCAAATAATACTATCAGTAGTATATGTGAAGATGGCCAGGGGAATATTTGGCTGGCTACCAATGGCGGACTGTGCCGGTTCAACCCGGACAAAAACAATTTCATCAAAATAAACCTGCTAAGTAAGATATTAGAAGTACAACAGGTGATGACAGTTACTGAAACTGAATTGCTGGTAAAGTATAACGGAGGCATTAGCTATTTTAATACAGTGAACTTAAAAGAAACCATCGTTAGTATTCAATATAACGGAAGCCAAAATAGCTACCTGACCATCTTTAATTACAGGCTTACAAAAAACAAAAAAGGAGAAATATATTCAGCGCTTGTGTTGCGTGATGGTTATTATGTCTGGCAGTTTGATAAGAAGAAAAAAATATTTATTGAAAAAACACATATTTCGTTTCATTGGAAGAATAAAAGCCTCACGTTGGCTTGGTATTATTCTGATAATAGAAATAATGTTTGGTTTGGCCCCTTAGGTTTTGAACTCAGCCGGTTTAATCATCTTGAAAAAATTAATGAGGAGCATTTCAATAAGCTAAAATATAACTCATCATTAATGAATGCGATTTTTGAAGATGATGAAGGTAGTATTTGGTTAGCTACAGTTGCAGGATTATATTTCTACAACAACAAAAATGATCCGCCATTAATATTACAAAACAAGGATAAACCCGGTTCTATCAGTTCAGATATTATTAATGCGATCTGTCAGGATAGAACAGGTATTATCTGGATAGGTACTGCTAACGGCCTGAATAAGTTGAATCCGAATCATAACAAGTTCAGGCATCATAGAGCTTCACCCGGTTCGTCAACACCTTTATTCAACAATTTTATTTTAGGTGTATATGCTGAAGATTCTAATACTATTCGCATTAGTTACAATTTCTGGAAAAATCATATTTCCCGTTTCAATGTCCGCCAAAATTCCATTGTTCATTTTTCTTTGGAAAAATATGACTATAAAAAATGGATAAGGGAAACGGTCGTTCAAAACCTAGAATTACTTACCGATTCTCTTTTAAACATTGCGGCAGATTCTATGAAAAAACATGCCCATACTGTTGGTAAACCCACCGGAAAGATGTTCATTGATAATAGAAAAAACATCTGGTATATATATGGGAGATACTTGCTTCATCTAAACTCAGGAAAACATTTGGAAACTAAATTCTCCATTATTGATGCAGCAATGAAGAATGAAGAGATATGGATGGCTACCGGAGGAGAGGGTTTGATTTGTTTTAATACAGGGACACAGAAAATCACAAACTATAATTCAGCAGGTAAAAACAGGATCAACTCCAATGATGTTACCAGCATTATCATTGAAGAAAATGGAAATGTATGGGCAGGCACAAAAGGTGGCGGATTAAATTATTTCAACCGGAAGACAAAAACTTTTCAATATTTTACCGAAGAAGATGGGCTATGCAATAATAGTATTTACAGCATGGTAAAAGATAACAATGGAAAAATCTGGTTGGGTACTTCCAATGGCTTGTCCTGCTTTGACCCCGAAAGTAAAAAATTTAAAAACTATTTCCGTGCAAATGGATTGGTTAATTCTGAATATAACCGTCAATCGGCCTGCAAACTACCTGATGGCACCATCTTTATGGGTGGCATGAATGGGATAGATTATTTTCACCCTGATAGTTTATTAAATAAAAAAAATATACCACAGGTACTGGTAACAGATTTTAAAGTATTTAACAAAAACATTGCGCCGGGAAAAAATCTGTCATTAAATCATAATGAAAATTTTATCACATTTGAATTTGCAGCAATGGATTTCAACAGTCCCTCCGGAAATATATTTTCTTACAAACTTGAAGGTGTAGATAAAGATTGGGTGTTGCTAGAGAACAGAAATTTCACCACTTATTCTTATTTGAAACCCGGCAATTACCGTTTCTTAGTAAAAGCAGCGAACAGTGACGGTGTATGGAATGATGAACCAGCCGAATACCGGTTTAATATTTTGCCTGCCTGGTATCAAACCTGGTGGTTCTTCACTTTTTGTATCCTGAGCATTGCTGGTATTATTTATGCTTTATTTAAATACCGTCTTCATCAAAAACTCAGGGTATTGCAAATCCGAAACCGCCTGCACCGTGACCTGCATGATGACATAGGCGCTACCCTCAGCAGTGTGAAAGCTTATTCAGAAATTTTGAGAGACAACCCAAACAACCAAGTGATTGCAGAACTTATAAAAGACAATTCAACAGAAATGCTTGAAAGGCTGGAAGTAATTTCCTGGGCAACCAATCCACAGCATGATCATTTTAAAAGTTTAAAAAACCTCATGATAAAATTAGCTACCCCTCTTTGTCATTCTAAAAATATTCAATGCCATATCGAAAGCAAGGGGGTTAATGAAGAAATGCTGATGTCAGGAGAAATAAGGCAGAATATCTTTTTGGTGTTTAAAGAAGCGATAAACAATATGATAAAATATGCCGAAGCAACAGAATGCGTTACAAGGATATTCATTCGCAGCAACCTGTTCGTTTTACAAATAGCTGATAACGGGAAAGGGTTTGACGGGATCACCAAAGGAACAGGCAGTGGATGGAAGAACATGCAAAAAAGAGCCGAAGAACTGAGTGGGAAATTAGAGATTGACACTGATTCTGCAAAAGGGACGGTTATTACCATGAGCCTGCCTTATCCTTTCAAAATACCAAATTCTTGGGATAGGAATAAACACTGATAAAAAGTAATTTGTATGGCAAATAATGGCTGTACCTATCATACTTAAATAAAAAAAGACAATGCTAAACATAGCTATTATAGAAGATAATCCTCAATACCGTACTGCCATTTCCATTATTATGCAGTTGAACGAAAACATGCGCCTTATTCATAAATTAGAGAACTGTGACGAAATGATTGAACGTTTTGACACAGATAAACCGGATGTTGTTTTGATGGATATTGATATGCCTGGTATGAATGGGATTGAAGCAGTTTGGAAACTGAAAAAGCACTGGCCCGAAATAAAAATATTGATGCTGACGGTGTTTGAAGACGATGAGAAAATTTTTGGTGCCATAAAAGCAGGAGCCAACGGATACCTGTTGAAAAAAGACAGTCCACAAAAAATATTAGACGCAGTGGAAGCTGTGTATAAAGGGGAGTCGCCTATGAATGGAATGATCGCCGCCAAAGTGCTGGATTATTTTCAACATCAACAACAAAAAGATAAAGAACTGGATGAGTCACACCTTACCGAAAGAGAAAAAGAAATTTTGCAACTGCTGATACAAGGCAATAGCTATAAAGAAATTGCAGGCACACTATTCATCTCTGTGGAAACACTTAACTCACACATAAAAAATATTTACCGGAAACTCAATGTTCACTCCCGGTCGGAACTTGCGGCCAGGTACAGGAGTAGTTTATAATTAAATATTATTGTTGTTTTATACTAAAAAGCCCACACAAATTGTATGGGCCTTAACTATCTTAATTTTTTGTTTTAAACTTCTTCTGCTCCTTCAACCAGCACCGTGGTTTTATTATTCAACACTTCTACAAAACCACTTTTAATATTGTAGCCGGCAGTTTGTGTTTTATCTTTTAAAATTTTCAGCCTGCCTTCTTTTAACGCACTTACCATGGGCGCATGCCTGTCTAATACTTCAAATAAACCTGCAATGCCCGGTAGCTGTACACCATACACATCGCCGCTGAAAATTTTTTGTTCGGGTGTTAATATTTCAAGAACCATGTATCAAGATTTTAAGTAGCAGGTAGCAAGACGTTACCAGCTTTTATTTTTGTAAACTATTATATAATCCAAAAGACATTTTTTGAACTGGCCTTACCATTTCTTCAAAAGTTGTCAATTGTTCTTCATTAATATATTTAAACCTACATGCCAGAATAACCTGTGTTTCTAACTCAAAAGAAGAACCCATTGCAATGCTGATAAAATGCTGAAATTCTTTATCAGAAACCCTTCCACTTCCTTCAGATATATTAGATGGTATAGAAACTGCACATCTTTGTATCTGAGAGATTAATCCATACTTTTCTTCTTTAGGGAAATGGCCTGTGAGCTGATAAGCAAATACAGCAAGATCCATAGCTTTCTGCCAAACCTGCAGTTCTTTAAAGTTGTGAATTTTCATGTTTAAAGTTTAGTAAAGTATCAGGATAAGAGTAACCAATGTTTTACTACTTAGTTCTTGCTACCTGCTACTTTCTACCTGCTACTATCCTACGCCTTCGCCGCTTCCATCAACTTCTTACCTTTTTCAATCGCATCTTCCAAAGTTCCTACCAGGTTAAATGCCGCTTCGGGATACTCATCCACTTCTCCATCCATAATGGAATTGAATCCACGGATGGTATCTTCAATAGGCACCAACACCCCTTTTAAACCGGTGAACTGCTCAGCCACAAAAAACGGCTGACTTAAGAAACGCTGTACTTTACGTGCACGTGATACCACCAGTTTATCTTCATCACTCAATTCATCCAAACCAAGGATGGCAATGATATCCTGTAATTCTTTATAGCGCTGTAAAATTAATTTTACACGGTTAGCTGTGTTGTAATGTTCGTCACCAACAATCAATGGCGTAAGGATACGTGAAGTACTATCCAATGGATCAACCGCAGGATAGATTCCTAAATCGGCAATCTTACGGCTCAATACTGTAGTAGCATCCAGGTGGGCAAATGTTGTTGCAGGGGCCGGATCGGTCAGATCATCCGCAGGTACATACACCGCCTGCACAGAAGTGATTGATCCGTTCTTGGTTGAAGTAATTCTTTCCTGCATCAATCCCATCTCTGTGGCCAATGTTGGCTGATAACCTACCGCAGATGGCATACGGCCTAATAAAGCCGATACCTCAGAACCTGCCTGTGTAAAACGGAAGATATTATCAACAAAGAACAAGATATCTTTTCCCTGTCCGGTACCATCTCCATCACGAAAATACTCAGCAATGGTTAATCCGCTTAAAGCCACACGGGCCCTTGCTCCCGGCGGTTCGTTCATCTGTCCAAAAACAAATGTTGCTTTTGATTCTTTCAGTTCTTCCATATTCACTGCACTCAGATCCCAACCACCTTCTTCCATGCTATGCTTAAACTTTTCGCCGTAGTTCATGATACCTGCTTCAATCATCTCTCTCATCAAATCATTTCCTTCTCTTGTTCTTTCGCCCACACCTGCAAATACCGAAACACCGCTGTATGATTTTGCAATATTGTTAATTAACTCCTGGATCAATACGGTTTTACCCACACCCGCTCCACCAAATAAACCAATTTTACCCCCTTTTGCATAAGGTTCAATCAGGTCAATTACTTTAATACCCGTGTACAGAATTTCATTGGCTGTACTCAGGTTTTCAAATAATGGCGGCTTGGCATGAATAGGGCGGCCTCCAACTTTGCTAACCTGTGGTAAACCATCAATAGCATCGCCGGTAACATTAAATAAGCGGCCTTTAATGGCATCTCCAACAGGCATGGCAATGGGTTTACCGGTATCAATTACCACAGTACCGCGTACCAAACCTTCGGTTCCGTCCATAGCAATGGTACGAACACTGTCTTCCCCAAGGTGTTGTTGCACTTCTAATACCAGTGTATCACCGTTTTCACGTTTCAACTCCAGTGCATTTAATATTTCAGGAAGTTTGCTATCGCTGTCAAACTGAATGTCAACCACAGCACCGATGATAGATTTTATTTTACCTGTATTGGCCATAAATGATATTTTTTTTTACTAAAGTCTGAAATTGAGCGGCAAAGGTAAGGGATGGAGTTTGAAATTTGAAATCGAATCCGGCCTTTTTAGAAGTTAATTATGAACTAAATTAACAGCTTTAATTACAATGAAATATAAACTAAACACAATATATCGGGTATTTCACGTTAAAAGGGAAATCATTATTTTCTTTTAAAATTTAGCTATGTTGCCAAAGATTAAAAAAGTTTTAAGATTTTCAATTATCAGTACAAATATTGTTGCCCTTATTTTATACATGCTGGCCTGTTTGGTGCCCTTTATTAATTCCGGAAAATCCTGGTTTATTGCTATGCTGGGACTTGTTTTTCCGCTGATGTTTTTTGTAATCCTGGGTTTTCTGATCTATTGGCTTATACGAAAATCAAAATGGGCATTTGTTTGTTTTGCTGCTTTATTATTAAGCCTGCAGCAGCTTTTGGTTGTATTTGGTTTTCATTTCAACAAAAAATTTAATGATAGTAAAGCTCCCGAAACATTAAGGGTGCTGACGTGGAATCTGTCTATGTGGGGCGAATCCAATACTGCTCATAATGGCAAATTTGATTACCAGGATGATATGATTGATGTAATAAAAAAAACGAATGCCGATGTTTTGTGTTTTCAGGAATACCTGTATTACAAAGAATCAAAATACAGGGATTCTATTGTTCCATCGTTAAAAGAAAGCGGTTACCGATATAGTTATTTTGTAAAAACTTATAATAATAAGCGGATCTATCACACTTCAATTTTAACAGCAATGGTTATTATATCCAAATATCCCATTGTTGATACTGCACATTTTTATTTTACGGAAGAAGATTATTCTGAACCGTTTATTTATGCAGATATAAAAACCAATAGCAATACAGTAAGGATCTTTAGTACCCGCCTGGAATCGGTACGCTTTGAGAACAGGGATTATACTGCATTGCGTAAGTTAAAAGAGCCCGGTAAAGAAAGTTTTTTTCAAACCAGGGCCATAGCTTATAAGCTAAGGAATGCTTATAAAGTGAGGGCCACTGAAGCTCATAAAATTAAACAAAAGATAAAAGAAAGCCCGTTTCCTGCAATAGTATGTGGTGACTTCAATGATGTTCCGAATTCCTATACCTATTTTACCATAAAAGACGATTTACAGGATGCCTTTTTAAAAAAGGGTACAGGTTTTGGCCGAACCTTCCGCTTTATATCACCTACTTTAAGGATTGATTATATACTAGCTGATAAAAACTTTGATGTAAAACAATTTACTAAGATTAAAGTGCCTTTTTCAGATCATTACCCCATTATCGCCGACTTTAATTTTCCGAAAAAATAATGGGCACTATTAAAAGCCATAAAAAACCATTCTGACTAAATAAGAAAGTCTATATTTGCAACATAGTAGCAAAAATACAGACTTTGTTTAATAACCTTCTTATTAAAAAAATTGCAGCAGCAGCCATGTTGTTCTTATTTGCTTTCAGCATTACGCCTGTTATTGTTTTTCATAACTGGCTGGCTGATCATACCGATACGGTAAAAAAACCTATCCATACAAATGGCGGGCAGCTTGGTAAAAAAACATTTAATTGTAATTGTGATAATATAGTTGCCGAATCACCTTTTACCAGGCTTGCAAATGAGATCTGTACCATTCCCAAACAATTTTTTGTGCTGGTTAAGGTTGATAACCCCGTTTATTTTAAAACTTCACTTCACATTTTTTATTCGCTTCGTGGCCCACCTGTTGTTTAATATTTATTCTTAAACTCAGTAAGTAGTTTTTCTTTTTTAAAAATGAAAAACATTTCACACTGAATATTAAACAGGTTTTAAAACAGATACCATGCATATAATAAAAATTGTATTTCCAGCTTTACTGATCATATTATTAAACTGCACAAGTGCTATAGCCCTGGAATATTTAATTGCAGAGCCTGTAATAAAGATCAAAACTATCAACGGCACATTCTCCGGTAAAATTACTGATGCTAAAACCGGCGCCGCTATTGAAGGGGCAACCATTTACATTTCGGATATCAGATCCGGAACTACCGCTGATGCTTCTGGCAATTTTATCATTAAAAATATTCCGCCCGGAAAACACCTGGTGGAGATATCGCATATTGGTTATACCAGTATTATTGAAAGTATCGACATGAACAATGACATCAGTAAAGATTTTGCACTCACCGAATCTATTATAGAAAATAATGCAGTTGTGATTACCGGCGTAACCGGAGCTACCCAACTAAAAAAAATACCTTTTTCGGTAAGTGTTATGCGTAAGGAAGATTTTTTCAGAAATACTTCTTCCAATATTATTGAATCGCTTACTAAAATAGGAGGCGTATCTACTTTAGCAACCGGGCCTGCAATTTCAAAACCGGTAATTCGTGGATTGAGTTATAACCGGGTATTAACCATCAATGACGGCGTAAGGCAGGAAGGGCAGCAATGGGGAGATGAGCATGGTATTGAAATAGATGAAGCCAGTGTAAATAAGATTGAATTACTAAAAGGCCCCGCTTCCATTATTTACGGCAGCGATGCCATGGCCGGTGTTGTAAATATTATTACCAATGTTCCGGTGCCGGTAAATACGATAAAAGCAAATCTTTCCAGTAACTATCAAACCAATAATAACTTAAGCACCATCAATCTCAATATCGGCTGCAATAAAAACGGTTTTAACTGGAACCTGTATACTTCCAACAAAGCTGCAGGCGATTATAAAAATAAATACGATGGACGGGTGTTTAATTCAAAGTTTACCGAGAATAATATTGGCGGCTATGCCGGCTTTAACGGCAAGTGGGGTTTCAGTCATTTGCTGCTAAGCAGCTTTAATTTAAAAGCCGGATTAATTGAAGGTGAAAGAGACAGTGCCGGGTATTTTATAAAAAATCTTGCAGGCGGAATAACAGAGAGAGCCAATAACCCCGATTTTAAAAGCGCTACTCCACTGATACCTTACCAGCATATCCGGCATTTTAAAATTGCAACCGATAACAATATTAAATTGGGTAAAAATCAACTTACTTTTAATATCGGGTACCAGCAAAACCAACGGGAAGAATTTGGTAACCCGGATGACAAAGATGAACGTTCTCTGTATTTTGATCTGAAAACCATTACTTATACCGCACAATACCGCCTGGCGGAAATGAAGGGATGGAAAACATCTTTTGGTAGTAACGGTATGCAGCAAAACAATAAGAACAGGGGTATGGAGCAATTGATTCCCGATTACAATCTGTTTGATCTTGGCATCTATGCTTTCTCACAAAAAACAATAAATAAGCTCACACTCAGCGGCGGTATACGTTTTGATAACAGAAACATCAATGCTTCAAATTTATTAGATGGTATATCAGTTAAAGGGAATGCGTTTAAAAAAACGTTTTCAAATGTATCAGGCAGTATAGGCCTGGCTGCCCAGGTTAGCCAGGCTATAAATTTAAAGTTCAATATTGCCAGGGGTTTCCGTGCACCCAGCATTCCTGAGCTGGCAAGTAATGGCGCACATGAAGGAACCATACGCTATGAATATGGAAACAGTAATTTAAAAAGCGAAACCAGTTTACAGTTTGATGGTGGTGTTGAATACAGTGCTGAACATATTTCAACCGGCATTTCTGCTTTCTACAACAGCTTTGATAATTTTATTTTTTACAGAAAATTAGAAGCAACAGGAGGCGGTGATAGTTTAGTTAATGTTAACGGCGATTTATTAACTGCTTTTAAATTTGACCAAACCAAAGCCTTCTTAACCGGCCTGGAAGCTACTTTGGATATTCATCCGCATCCGCTTGATTGGTTGCATATTTTAAATACATTTTCGGTAGTGAGCGGGCAATTTAGAAAACCCATTGAAGGCAATAAATTTCTTCCTTTCATTCCGGCCACCAAATTGGCAACAGAGTTTAAAGGAAGTTTTAATAAATTAACCAATATCATCCGTAATTTTTATGTAAAGTTTGAAGTGGATAACACTTTTAATAAAAAAGATGTATTTACAGCTTACAATACCGAAACAAAAACGGCGGGGTATACATTATTAAATGCAGGCGTTGGTGCAGATTTCGTAAATAAGAAAAATAAAACTTTATTCAGCCTGGGTTTTAGCGCCCTTAACATGGCTGATGTGGCTTATCAAAATCATTTAAGCCGTTTAAAGTATGCAGAAGAAAATGTAGCTACAGGAAGAACCGGCGTTTTTAATATGGGAAGAAATTTCAGCATTAAACTGAATGTGCCTTTGAGTTTGAATTTATCGAAATAGTTTTACCGGAATTTTTTTTGCCGGTAAGTCGGTAAGCCGTTTAACTTTGTTGAACATCGCTTTACCGGCTTACCGGCAATTTTTTTTCATTACGTCTTCTATACCATAACAAAAACCCTGTAATACTCAACAAAGCGCCGGTTAATCCAAAAATAAAATAAATTATTTTTATTCCGGCTCCTCCAAACTTACCCATATGTAGTTGGGAGTTGATGATATCATACCTGTCTGCCTGACTGATCTCATTAATAAATCTTGTTTTAGAAATGCTGCCTGCACTGTCTAAAAAAATAACATCAGCCATTTTTTTGGAGTGTATGTATGCATTCGAACTGCGGCTGCCATACATGGCAGTCTTGCCCTTATTGCCCTGGGCAAAATAAATTACGTGTGCGGTAAAATCGGGATATTGTCTTTTTACTGCTGCATAAGCCGAATCAAATTTAAAAGGTAAAGCAGGTGATGTTTTTAATACCGGTGAATAATTATCTACAACATAAAATTCTTTTTTTAAAACGTAACGCTGCATCCAGAACCCGGTAATGGCGATCATCAGGTTAAACAGCAGAGCATAAACTCCTATCAACTGATGCAGGTTGTTCCATTTATAAACTGGTCTTTTAAAAAATAAAACATCGGGTATGTTTTTTCTGAAGAGTATTGATCCGGTGATGATACTCAATAAAAAAACGAGTGCAAAAAACCCAAGCAGCCATTCCCCGGTTTTACCTAAATGTAACGAATTATGAAATTTTGATAACCAGCTCATAAAATGATGCGTGAAATCATTACTGCCGCCTCTTGTTCTTAAGATTTCTGTTGTTTGGGGATGTAAGAAAACCTCCATCACCTCCTTCCCGTTTTTAAAAGAAGGATCATAAATGAAAAAAGAAAATGGCCTGCTGCTGCTTTCCGGTAAAACACAATTGCTGATCTGAGCATGAGGATATTGTTTTTGAACAGCACTGAAACAACTGTCAACTGTTGCTGTTTTATTCTGATTTAAAATGACCACCGGCATTTGTACAGTATCCAGTTTATCATAAAAAACCAAAGCTGCACCCGACAAAGACATCAGCAAAATAAAAAGTCCTGAGGCCAGTCCGGCTATAGCGTGTACGTAAAAAATAAAGTTCTTCTTCATTTACATTAAATTATCTGTTCAATCAATTATCTTGCAATATTAATAATTCAAATCATCAAATGAACATCAAACCGGATCTTTACCTGTTCATTTTACTTTTCGGTATACCGCTTCATGTTTCTTCTCAAAATTTAGATATTGATATTCTGAAGCCAATCAATAAAAATGAAACAGCTTTCAAAAAGGGATATCTTGAACTGAATGCTTCTTCTGTAAATGCCGTGAGTATTGGAATACCTGTTGGTATTGCACTTACAGGTTTTATTATACATGATAATGAGCTGAAAAAGGATGCCCTGTTTATGGGCGCAGCAATACTGGCATCAGGTTTGGTAACCCAATCCACCAAACATATTGTAAACCGGAAACGTCCTTTTGCATCATATCCATTTATTGTACAGAGAGATGATACCGAAGTATGGCTGTCTTTTCCATCCGGACATACTTCTGCTGCTTTTTGTACAGCCACCTCGTTAGTTTTACGATATCGAAAATGGTATGTAATTGCACCTGCTTATGTTTATGCAACAAGCGTGGCCTGGGCCAGGATGTACCAGGGAGTTCACTATCCCAGTGATGTACTCGCCGGAGCACTTACAGGTGCAGTAAGCGCCTGGCTGGGTTACAAAGCACAAAAATGGATTGCCGGTAAAAAAGAACAAAAAAAGAAACTTACATTGTAACATGATCGATATTAATATTAACACCCCGGCTTTATTGTTTCCGGCCATCACACTTTTAATGTTGGCCTATACCAACCGTTTTTTATCGCTGGCATCGCTGGTACGCAAACTGCATGAAGAATATAACCGGGGCGAAAAAGAAAGAAATATTTTAATGCAGATTAAAAACATCCGCACCCGGTTAAACCTGATCCGTTATATGCAGGCCCTGGGCGTGCTTAGTTTCTTATGCTGTGTATTATGTATGTATGCTATTTACCGCAGCTGGATATTAATTGCAAACGGAATATTTGCAGCCAGCCTGATCTTTTTACTCTTGTCCATTATTTTATCACTTTTGGAAATTAACAAAAGTACAAAAGCCATTGAGCTGGTACTGAGTGATATTGAAGAACTGGATAAGGAAAATATTTTTACCGATATTTTTAAAAAGGCAGATGACTAATGTAACTCTACCGGTTTTGTTTGTTCATAGTTTTCATCATACTTAACAAAAAAGCGGATATAGAGTACGCGGCTCAAACGCATGAGCCAGGGTTGTGTAATGATCAATATTATTGTATTTGTACCTAACCACCAGAATATTCGGTTATCATCTGTAGAAACACCAATTAAAACCAGCCAGGCCACAAATGTGGCTACAGATACTGCAACAGCCAATGCATAACTTACATAGCCCGTTCCAAACCAAAACCCTTCTTCCAGATCGAATTTCTGACTGCAAACCGTGCAGTTGTGATGCATATTAAAAATATGGGAAAGCTTCAGGCTTTTGAATGGATTGCTGTTCTTAAACATTGGCCCGCGCCTGCATCTCGGGCATTTCATGGTTAAAATACTCCAAAAACTATTTGGCCTGGGGATTTTGTTACTCATAAATACAAAGTTAATAAAGCAGGTACAGTTAGCTGTAATAAATGATACACGCTATTTAAACTTCAGTTTAAAAGCCAGCATGATAAAACTCATGGCCAGCACCATGCTGTTGGTGTATATTATGGCTGCATCCCTGATCAGCAATCCATAAGACAACCATAAAATAACACCCAGCATAAGAAACAATAACATCAATAATGAAAGATCCTTTGCCGATTTTGTTTTCCAGATCTTTATTACCTGCGGTAAAAAAGTAATGGAAGTTATTGTACCGGCCAGCATTCCTAAAATTTGTATCCCATTCATGTAAATCAGTTTAAAGCGGTTGTAGATAATGTTTGTCTTTTTCTTTCCCCGATCTGCTGGCGCCACATGGCAAAGTACAATCCCTTTTCCTGCAATAAAAGTTCGTGTGAACCGGTTTCCACCACATCGCCTTTTTCCAGCACATAAATCCGGTCGGCATGCATGATGGTACTTAACCGGTGTGCAATTAAAATAGTGATCTGTTCTTTTTGTGATGACAGATCCCTGATGGTATTGGTGATCTCTTCTTCAGTTAAAGAATCCAATGCCGAAGTAGCTTCATCAAAAATTAATAAGTGCGGTTTACGCAATAAGGCACGGGCAATGGAAATACGTTGCTTTTCTCCACCGGATAATTTTAAACCACCTTCTCCGATCATCGTATCCAAACCATTTTCTGCCCTTTCAAGTAAACCGGTACAACTTGCCTTAACCAGTACATCATTCAATTCTGATTCTGTAGCAGCAGGATTTACAAACATCAGGTTTTCCCTGATGGTACCGCTGAATAAATTGGTATCCTGTGTTACAAATCCTATCTGCTTACGCAGATCATCAAAGCGTATTTCGGTTTCATCTAAATTATTATATAAAATTTTACCTTCCAGCGGACGATACAAACCCACCAGTAATTTCATCAAGGTAGATTTACCAGAACCTGATGGTCCTACAAATGCAATGGTCTCTCCGGTCTTTACATCAAAGCTGATGTTATTTATGGCTTTATGTGTTGCTGTCTGATGTTTAAAGGAAACCGTTTTGAAGGAAAGTGTTTCGATATTATTTAATGGTTTGGGACTTACCGGTTCCTGCTCCGGTTTTTTCTCCATCAGGTTATGAAAATTATTGAGCGATGCTTCTGCCTCCCGGTAAGAGAGGAGTATATTTCCGATTTCCTGCAGTGGCCCAAATACAAAGAATGAAAATATCTGCATGGTAACCAATTGGCCCGCATTCATTTCATCCTTAAAAATAAGGTACATTAAAATGAATAATATTACCTGGCGCAATGTGTTTACCAATGTACCCTGTACAAAACTGATACTCCGTATTCTTTTTACTTTCTTTAATTCGAGTCCCAGTATTTTATACGTGTTTTTATTTAACCTCACCACTTCCTGTTCGGTAAGGCCCAGGCTTTTTACCAGTTCAATATTGCGAAGCGATTCAGTGGTAGAACCGGCCAGTGCCGTGGTTTCGCCAACAATATTTTTCTGTATGATCTTTATTTTTTTACTCAGATAATTGGTGATGAGCGTAAGGAAGAAAATCCCCACCAGGTAGGCCACCGGGATACTCCAGTGAATGTATACCGCAGCATACACAAAAACAAAAACAACACCTATGATCACACCAAATAAGATATTGATAAAGTTGATCATAAATTTTTCTACATCCGACCTTACCTTGGTAAGTATGGAAAGTGTTTCACCGCTACGTTGATCTTCAAACTGCTGATAAGGCAGTTTCATGGCATGTTGTAAACCATCCGTAAAAACCTTGGCCCCAAATTTTTGAATTACAACATTTAAAAAATAATCCTGAAAAGCCTTTGCAATACGGCTGATCATAGCCACAGAAATAGAGCATATCAATATGAACCATACGCCGGGATGCTCCCAGGAAAAAGCATTAAAAAAACGGTTGTAATTAAACGGTTCTGTACTGCTCTGGTGGTCATTGGCCAGGTTGATCAGTTTTCCCAACAAAATAGGATCAACCAAAGAAAAACCAATATTGATGGCAGCTAAAGTTAAGGTAAGTGCTACCAGCCATTTATATGGCTTAAGATAGCGGAGTAATATTTTCATTCAGATAGTTTGTTTCTGATTATACATTGAAAAGCTTCAATGCATCAAATATCGTACAAGTTCGTAAAAAATGACGGAAAGGCAGAAAACAACAGGCAATTGACAATTGGCAAAGAGACTCAACTTCTGAATGTTTTTCTATTTGCCGATTGCTTTTTGCATATTGTCAATTGCTACGCTCCCCACCCTTCCCTGTCCAAACTCCTGTACTGTATGGCTTCTGCCAGGTGCTCCGGTTTTATATCATCGCAGGCCGACAGATCTGCAATGGTACGACTCACTTTTAAAATGCGGTCATAAGCACGCGCCGAAAGATTTAATTTTTCCATAGCCACTTTTAATAAATTTTGCCCGGCGGTTGTTATCACACAAATTTCTTTCAGTTGTTTACTGCTCATTTGCGCATTGGCATAAACTCCTTCGCTGTTTTTATACCGCTCTTCCTGTATTTCCCTTGCTTTAATTACCCGTTCTCTGATGCTGCTGCTTTTTTCATATTGGCGGGCAGATGATAATTCATTAAAAGCAACAGGCGTTACTTCCACATGCAGGTCAATACGGTCTAATAAAGGGCCCGAAATTTTATTTAGATATTTTTGAACAGCGCCGGGGGGACAGGTACATTCCTTCTCGGGGTGATTGAAGAAACCACAGGGGCACGGATTCATACTGGCTATCAACATAAATGATGCCGGAAAATCCAATGCCACTTTTGCCCTGGAGATAGTAACTTTTCTTTCTTCCATCGGCTGACGCATTACTTCCAACACCTGCCGTTTAAACTCGGGCAACTCATCCAAAAACAAAACACCATTATGTGCCAAAGAAATTTCACCGGGCTGCGGAATGCCGCCACCGCCAACCAGGGCCACATCAGAAATGGTATGATGCGGACTTCGAAATGGCCGCCTGGATATCAATGTTGAATTCTCCGGAAGCTTGCCCGCAACAGAATGGATCTTTGTGGTTTCCAATGCTTCCTGCAAACTTAATGGCGGCAGTATGGTTGGTAACCGTTTTGCCAGCATGGTTTTACCGGCGCCCGGCGGGCCTATCAGGATAGCATTGTGCCCGCCTGCAGCTGCAATCTCCAAAGCCCGTTTAATATTCTCCTGCCCCTTAACATCACAAAAGTCAATTTCAAAATCACTTTGGGCATTTGCAAATTCTTCTCTTGTATTAACTGTTGTTGGTTGGATCGAATTTTCATCTTTAAAAAATTCAATCACCTCTTTAATGTGCTCAACTGCATAAACATTTAAGTTATTTACCATTGCCGCTTCTCTGGCATTTTGTTTGGGTACAATGAGCCCTTTAAATCCTTCCTTACGTGCCTGAATGGCAATGGGCAGTGCCCCTTTTATAGGGCGTATTTCTCCATCAAGGCTTAGCTCACCCATAATCACATACTCACTTAATCTTTCCGGATTTTCAATTTGTTCGGTGGCACCTAATGTTCCAATGGCGATGGGCAAATCAAAAGCGGTGCCTGTTTTTTTTATATCGGCAGGTGCCAGGTTTACCACCAGTTTGGTACGAGGCATGTAATAATGATTACTCTTGATAGCGCTCTCTACCCGTTGTAAACTTTCTTTAACGGCATTATCGGGCAGGCCAACAATATAATAGTTTTGTCCCTGGTTATTTACACTCACTTCTACTGTTATGCTGATCGCTTCCACTCCATATACGGCACTGCCAAAAGTTTTAACAAGCATGGGTACGAAATTAAGAATGGTAAAATAGTAAAAAGAAATGGTTATCCCTACAAATCAATTTTTATAAGTTATTGTCCCCGGATGAAAGGTCCGCCAGCTATGCCAAAACTCCTGGTAGGCCTGTATTGCAGAAAGGTGACTCCCTTTTAATACACCTTGCACACATTCTCCATCCATATTCCAAATGGAGTTGGTTGTTGTGTCACTTAAAGTTTGTGAAGTTGCATCCCAGCTAAATTGCAAAAGCTTATCAGTCACCTGCCTGTTCCATACATGAAATGAACGATTGTCATTTTCCAATATCAACACTAAAGCTGTATTTTGAAAACTATCATTAATTACCCGTTGCTTTACCAACTCATTCCAGTCGTAAGCTTTGGAATGGCCATTTTTTTGGAGGCCTACTACCCATGATTTAAATTTCCAGGAAGCACTGTCTCTTTTTTCAAGGCTGCTTTTAATGGTACCTTCATCAAAGCCTTTTAAATCTTTGTATTGCTTTGCAAATAAAGTATCCGCTTGCATGATGGTTGTGTTTGGGTATTTACGTATCCAGGCGCCAAGGCTCATTTGTTCTGATACAATTTCTTTTAAAGCTGTTCCCTTCAATGGTCCCACTACAGCAATACCTGTTGCCTGCCGCCACCAGCTCTTTGTACCGGCATCTTCAAACATGGCATTAAAATGATCCATACCTACCAAACGGAACTGCTGAAACTTACCCTTTACAAAAGGGCTGAATACACGTCCTGTTCTGCAAACCGAACAATATGTAACCATTACCGGTTCAGCTCCAACAGTGTCCCGTACCTGGTGATGATAACCGATTAATTCAACAGGGTATGCTTTTGCCTGGCCGTTTAATGCAACCCCTATGATCAATTTTGTACTGCCGATTTTATTATCTGCTACGGTGGCCAGTATTTTATTTTTGGGCTGATAAAACATTGTGTCAGCCAGAAATTTAAAATTGAAAAAATAAAAAACGGTTGCATACAATAAGACAAAGACCGAGAGAAGTATTTTTTTCCACATACGGCTGTTACGGTAAACATAAAGCATTGCAGGAACAAATAAGATCAATCCAACAACCCTGAACCACCAGATATAATTGTTGAGAAAATAAGCAATTTGTATGCTGTCTGCTGTCTGGCTGCCTGGAAAGGGCATGATGAAATACACCCGGAGAATTTCTGCAGCTAGCAGGATTAATAAACCAGTAATAAGCAGCAGTGTTCTTTTCATTGTTTCTGTTTACAGCAGTAATTTACAAAAAATAATCTCTTTTATAATTCCACCAGTTGTTTTGGTCAACAATGGAAAAAGATGAAATACCTTTTTAGATGCCGGGAGTAGCTGTCATCCCGAGGCACGAGGAAACCGTTGGGCTTTGGTACTACTACCAGGCAGATTCCTCACTGCCTTCGGAATGACAACTATAATTCATCATTTAAAAATTTCCAATCAGGATTAACTGAATAAATCAGAGCCTCTTTTTTACTTCTTCTCCATCCCTTTATTTCTTTTTCCCTGGCTATGGCAGCATCTATATGTTGAAAGTGTTCATAATACAATAAAAAATACGCATTGAACTTTCCGGCAAATGAAGGATGTCCAAACGGGATTGAGTTTTCTTTATGCTGTTCAATCCTTCGGTTTAAATCATTTGTTACACCCTTATATAAAACCGTTTTGCTTTTGTTGGTAACAATGTAGACGTAGTAATTATGTCCACCGGAGATTTTCATTATTTATGTTTTGTTTTCCCTGCAGATCCCTCGTGCCTCGGGATGACAGCCATATTGAACTGTTGATCTAAAGTTCAACTTTTATCTTATAGTTTCTCCAGCATCTCCACCACTCCTTCTCTCTTCAAGATCAAATACCCCAGCCGGTCGTTGCTGATGCCGTCTTTTAAATAATAAGAGAAATGAAGCTGGTCATTAATAACCGATGTTTCAAAATATTTAAAATCAATATTGGGATATTTTTTCAATTCCTCCCCTATCTCATACAAATGTGTGGAGAGAATAAAAAGCGAATTCTTCATTTTTAATAAGCCCTCTATAACTGTACTGCTGCACTTCATGGCATCCTGTACATTGGTACCCTTAAATAATTCATCAATCAGTATCAGCCATTTTTTACCATCACTTATTTTGTTGATGGTGGCTTTAATGCGTTGCACTTCATTATAAAAATAACTTTCACCCCTGGCTATATTATCTACCACGTTTATGTTGCTGAGCATGCCATCAAACAAAGTAAGTTTCATTTGCTGCGCCGGTACCCCCATACCGATATGAGCCAGAAAAACAGCAGCTCCCACTGATTTAATAAAGGTACTTTTACCCGCCATGTTGGCACCTGTTAAAAACAAAAAATTTGTCTTTTGATTCAGTATTACATCATATGCTACAGGTTCCTGTACCAACAGGTGGTATAAACCTTTTGCTTCAATGACCGGTTCGTTGTTTTTTACAAATTCCGGAAACACCAAACCAAATTTCTGCACAGCCCTTGCCATACCATACCAGGCATCAATTTGTGCATACAGCACCACAAGATCAAGCATATTGTGTTTATAGCCATAACGGATAAAATGAGCCAGTTCCATTAATTGAGCATTGCTGAGTTCATCGGGGTTTTTATATTTTTCAACAACACTGAACTGATCTTTATTAACACTCTTTTCAATGGCCGTTAAAACTTTCTTTAACGGTTCCGGTAAATTATCTCCGGAAAAAAGTTGCAGCAAATGTTGAAACCCTTTTATAAAATCGAAACAATGCCTTGCAGAATAAGTTACCAAAGCAAAATCGGGGCCATGCAGTAATTTATAACTGTATGCTTCTAATGAAGAAGGATGAGGCGGTATAAGACTTATCTGTGAATCAAAAAATTTCTCCACTACCATCACTGTTCCATTACTTATTTTTGTTTGCCATTGCTCCTGCTTTTTTACAAAGAGCTGCAATGTCTGTTGCACGGCAACAATTTCACCGGGTGTTTTTAAAGGGGTGCTGAAATTAATTCTTAACTGTTCGCTGCCATGCGTTGTGCTGCACAGGTCCAGCTTGTCAAATACAGAGATATCTTCCCCGCTGTTAAACATAAAAAGATCGGCAAGTGTTGTTTTGTCTATATCCATACCCCAAATCCGCCGCGGCGGAGATTTTATGTTTTACCTGTTAAATAATAACCGCTGGCCTTTTATGCTTTCATCAAAGCTTCCCTTATTAAAAACCATATTGCCGCTGACAAATGTGTTTACTATTGATGCAGGAAATGTGAAATTCTCTAAAGGGCTCCAGCCGCATTTATATAAAATATTTTCTTTTGTAACTGTTGATGGTAAGTTATTATCAACCACAACCAGGTCGGCAAAATAGCCTTCCCGGATATAACCCCGGTTGCTGATCTGAAAACAATCCGCTACGGCATGGCTCATTTTCTCAGCAATTTTTTCCAAACTTATCCTTCCTATTTTATGATAATGCAGCATTAATAACAAAGGATGCTGCACCAACGGTAATCCTGCATGCACTTTTTCATAAACTCCCTGCTTCTCTTCCCAGGTATGTGGGGCATGATCTGTGGCGATGATATCCAGCCGGTCATCCAGCAGGGCTTTCCATAAAGCTTCTTTATTGTTTGGCGCTTTTATGGCCGGGTTGCATTTTATTTTGTAGCCCAGTTGCTTATAATCATCTGCCGTAAAATGCAGATGATGTACGCACACTTCAGCAGTTATCCTTTTTTCCTTCAGCGGCATCATATTGCCGAAAAGCTGTAATTCTTTTTCGGTACTGATATGCAGTATATGTAACCGGCTGTTGTATTTCTGTGCAAATTTTATGGCGATCAGGGAAGATTCAAAACAGGCTTCTTCATTTCTAATTACAGGATGATCTTCAGGAAATAATTCTCCTTTCTCTTTTTTTAAGCGTTCGTAATTTGCTTTAATGATACGCTCATCTTCACAATGTGTGGCAATCAGCATTTCAGATTCCCTGAAAACCTTATCCAAAGCAGAATGGCTGTCAACTAACATGTTACCTGTACTGGCGCCCATAAATATTTTTACACCACAAACATCTTTTTTATGGTCATTCATTTTTAATACCTCATCAGCATTGTTGTTACTGGTGCCCATAAAAAATGAATAATTGGCCAGCGAAGTATGTGCAGCTATGGTGTATTTATCTTCCAGTAATTGTGGCGTGAGTGCATTGGGAACCGTATTGGGCATTTCCATAAAACAGGTAACGCCACCTGCTACTGCTGCTTTACTCTCAGTGTAAATACTTGCCTTATGGGTTAACCCGGGTTCCCGAAAGTGAACCTGATCGTCTATTACGCCCGGAAAAAGATGTTTTCCCTCACCATTTATTTCGCTAACCTGATACCTGGTTTCAATGTTCCCTGCAATTTTTTCTATCCGTTCACCGTTAGTTAAAACATCCAATGACTGAATATTTCCTTCATTAACCACCTGTATGTTCTTAAAAAGGTATTTTTGCATATCTTGAATTTAGATACCTGTAAAACTAATATTATTCAATGCAAATTATTAAAAGCTTATCCAAACTGCTGATTTTTATTTGTCCTGCTTTTGCAACGGCACAATCTACTTTTTTAACACAGGGATCAAAAGACTATCATTTTGTTGACCGGATGGAAATCAAGCAACAAAAAAACACCCATCTTAATTTTTCGGCTGTCAGGCCCTTTAACAGAAAGTATATTGTTGAGCAAACAGAATTTATTGACAGTGCAAGGCTGGGATATACTGACCCGCTTACTGCTGTGGATCTTTATAAAGAATGGGATAACCAGGGACTTACCTCCATTGATGAATATAACCTGAATAGTTTTTTAATGAATAACAGCGAATGGGTTAGCGGGTCAGGACAAGATTTTAAAAGTAAGAAGCCTGTGCTAAAAACTTTTTACAAAACAAAACCTAATTTTTTAGAAGTTAATACAAAAGGTTTTTTCCTGGCCCTAAACCCTGTTTTTCAATATGTACAGGGTGTAGAGACCGGAAACGGAAAATCTATCTATTTAAACAGCAAAGGTGCGGCTGTACGTGGAATGATTGGCCGGAAAATCGGATTTTCAGCTTTTATAACTGATAACCAGGAAAGGGGGCCTCAATTTTTTCAGCAACGGGTAAACCAATTCAAAGCAGTACCCGGCGTAGGATTTTACAAACCTTTTAAAACAAGTGGATATGATTATTTTGATGCCAGGGGCTATATTACATTTGCTGCAGTAAAAAATTATATCAATGTTCAGTTTGGTTATGATAAAAATTTTATCGGCAATGGTTACCGCAGTTTATTTTTAAGTGACTGGGGTAACAGCAATTTGTTTTTAAAACTTAACACCAGGGTATGGAAGATCAATTACCAGAATATATTTATGGAGCTGATGCCGCAGTTTAAAAAAGCGGGCGATACTTTATTGGACCGCAAATATGCTGCCATGCATCACCTGAGTATGAATGTTACCAAATGGCTGAATATAGGATTGTTTGAGGGGGTGATCTTTGGCCGGAAAAACCATTTTGATTTTCAATACCTGAATCCCATTATTTTTTACAGGCATATTGAAGGTACTGTTGGAAGCCCCGATAATGCCATTGCAGGTATTGATGTTAAAGCAAATATTGCGCACCGTGCACAAATATATGGCCAGTTAATACTGGATGAATTTATATTATCAGAAATAAAAAACAATCCTTCAAGCTGGGTTAATAAATGGGGTATTCAGCTTGGTTTAAAATATGTGGATGCTTTTGGTGTTGATAACCTTGATGTACAACTGGAAGCAAACAGGGTACGGCCCTTTACCTATTCACATAAAGATACTGTAGCCAACTATACCCATTACAATCAGCCATTAGCGCATACGCTGGGTGCAAATTTCCAGGAGTTCATCGGGATCATACGTTATCAACCGGCTCCAAAATGGTATGTGAATGTACAAGCCATTTATTATTACCAGGGGTTAGACAGTACAGGAAAAAATTTCGGAAGTAACCCTTTCAGGGATTATACAACCCGGACATCGAATACCGGTTTTAAGATCGGGAGTGGTGATAAAGCAACCTGTTTTAACGGGTATTTACAGGTGTCGTATGAATTAAGGGAAAATTTATTTTTAGAGGTATCAGGACAATACCGTCATTATAAAACCTTAATTAATCCTGCAGTAATTACCTCTACTTTAATTACCGCCGGCATACGCTTAAATATGTTTAGCCGGAAATACGATTTCTGATAAATTAAATATTGCTTATTCAACTGTTATTGAGAATGAAATGATACGTGAATTGATCTTATCAATTACATTGGAATATTTAAGGTCCTTATCCCTGCTGTGCAGGTTACCAAGGCCCCAGCCAATCTTTACTTCAGGTGTCATTACAAACATGGGAAAATAGAAATGAAACCCAAGTCCGGCTTCTACTCCATAATCAAGCTTGTTTAATTTAATGATATCACCGGCGTTTTTTGAGCCTTTATTGGAAGCCAGGTCGTACTCGGCTTTAAAGCCGGCCATCATATACACCCTGAAATTATTGATGCGGTCGCTGCTGAATTTTAATTGAATGGGCAACGTAAGTGAAATAGATTGTACTTTTTTTTGAGTTACAGAATCTTCGCCTGCAGGGCGGTCAGGATATTTTAGATTATACTCAAATGCTTTTTCAGTAAAAGTGAGGTTAACCGGGTAAGTTCTTACATCAAAATGGTCGCTCAGGTTAAAGTTAACCAGCCAGGCCAGGTTTATACCGGTACTGTTGATACTTTCAACAACCATTACACTATCCCTTTGTAAAAAAACCGGGTGATGGGTAAAACTAAAATGTGAACGGTTCATCCCCAGGTTAATACCAAAATGAATTCTTTTTTCATCATGGTCAGGCTGATTTACCTGTTCCCTCAATTGTGAAAACCCGATGAGGGGACAAATAAAAAAAGTTACCCCTATACAAGTTATTTTTCTCCGCAATAGATGCTGCATATTCCTAAGCTCAGTGGTTTACAATAAGTATTTTTATATCCCAGGTTATCTAAGATATATGTAAAATTTTTCCCTTCGGGAAAGTTCTTAATTGATTCGTCGAGATATTCGTATGCGTAGCGGTTTTTTGAAAAAAATTTACCCACATTAGGGCAGATAACCTTCATGTACAAATTATACATGTTTTTTATACCCCACATTTTAGGCTTACTGAATTCGAGAACCACCAATTTTCCGCCGGGTTTCAGCACCCGCTTTATTTCACTTAATCCTTTCTCCAGGTTTTCGAAATTACGTACCCCAAATGCAACGGTTACCGCATCAAACGAATTGTCGTTAAAATTTATTGTTTCACAATCTCCATTAAACAGTTCAATGGTATTTTGCAGGTCAAGCTTTTGAATCTTTTTTCTGCCTATTTCCAACATACCATCACTGATATCAATACCAATAATTTTATCGGGGCTTAAAATACCAGATGCCATTATGGCCACATCTGCTGTACCTGTTGCCACATCCAGTATTTTTTTAGGTCTTATATCCAGTAATTGCCTGATTGCTTTTTTCCTCCATTTTACATCAATACCGGCGCTGAGGAACCGATTTAAAAAATCATATTTAAATGCAATATCATTAAACATACCGGCAACCTGCTTCTTTTTACTGAGGGCCGAATCTTTATACGGTACTACATTATCGTGTGCGTAATCTGACATTGGCGGCAAAGATACTGGTAATTGGTTAAAGGTTTATAACCGGAATAGTTAAGAAAAATCTAACTGCTATATTTGTGCCATGCAAATCAAATCAGCCAGATACGTAATCAGCAGCCCCGGTTATGAAAAGTGCCCAACACCCGACAGGCCGGAATATGCATTTATAGGACGCAGCAATGTAGGTAAATCATCACTGATCAATATGCTTTGTGATAATGAAAAACTGGCAAAAACATCCGGCGCTCCCGGGAAAACACAATTATTAAATCATTTTGAAATAACCTCATCCCCATCACTTCCCCAAAAGACCTCCCGGCCAGTCCATACAGATGGGGAGAAGGCTGAAGCGAAGCGGAAGAAATGGTATCTGGTTGATCTCCCCGGCTACGGATTTGCCAAAGTAAGTATAAGAAGCAGGAGACGCTGGGAACAGATGATAGAAAATTATTTACGCAAAAGAGAAAACCTGACCACGGTTTTTGTTTTAATTGATGCAAGACACAATCCTCAAAAAATTGACCTTGAATTTCTGGATCAATTAAGATCATGGCAGGTACCTTTTTGCCTGGTTTTTACAAAAGCTGATAAAGTAAACCAGCGCACCGTAAATAAAAATGTGAAAGATTTTTTAGAAGCGATGAAAAAGACCTGGCAGTTTTTACCACAACATTTTATAAGCAGTGCCATAAAAAAAACGGGGAAAGAAAAAATTCTATCGTTTATAGAGGAGACCAATAACAGTTTATAAAATAACGGTGAGCAGGTATCCCAACCTGCAATTCTTCAAACACAAACTAACCGTAAAAGATCATTCAAAAAATTAATTTACAACCTTATTGGCACAACTGCTGCTTGCAAAGGCTTCGGGTTTGGCTTTAAAGGCAAAACCCATTCCCAGGATATAGCCCATTGCTTCCCGTAAGGCTTCATTACTTTTAAACTGGGGATTGGTATTAATATCCGCGTGAACTTCCATATCCACATCATACAAAGTAAACAGGTCACATAATTCATAAGCAATCTCAATACTTTTTGCTACTTCTACCAGCATCCGTTCCTTAATGCTGTATTTGTGTATTGTTTTATCGTTGTGAATAAACATAAAGCCTCCATGGCCCTCTCTCAAAAAAACAATAACTGTTGCAAATTCTGTTTCCTTTCCTTTTACCTGACTGTCGGTACCAATACAAACTTTTAAGTGATAGCCGGCCTGGGTTTCCCTGGTTATGGCCTGTTCTACAGCATCTTTGATGTGTATTTGAATGGGATCTCCGTTAAATTTTCTCCATAACATAAAAATGGGTTTTTTAAAGTTACTGATAAATTCAATAGGCAAAGCACCTGACCATTAAATAATAAACCCGGCATCTGAAAAACTGAAACATTTTCTTTGGATGATGGGTACAAAAAAGGGGATAGCCCCTAACGCTACCCCCTAACTTACACATGAATCTACCTTACTGTTTTATAATTCGTTCTGTTTGTCGCTGATCATTGTTGAATAATTGGATAATATACATGCCACCCTGCAGTTTAGAAACATCAATTTTATTAATACCTTTTAGCCCCGTACCGGTTAAAATATTTCTACCGTTAATATCATGTAACCGGTATTTATAATTTTCCGCGGCATTTATGGCTATTTCATTTTGTACCAAAGTTGAAACATGGAATAATTTATCAGAAATACCTGTTCCTTTTAAGGCAATGGTATTAGAATAAACTGTTTGATTAAGTTCTGAAGTAACTTTTAAACGGTAATAAACTGTACTGTTGCTATAGGGCTGGTAAGAGAAATTATTCTTTGCCGGTATTACAGTTGTTAACGGGTTAAAAATGCTGCCGTTTTCTGATTTTTCAACAACCACAGATTTAATGGCCTCGTCAGCAATGATTCGCCAGTTCAGGCTATGCTTATAATTACCGGCAGTACCACTAAGGCTTACATCATGTATTGGTAAAGCTCCCGAACTGCCATTTACTGTATAGGCTCCCAAACTTCCATATGCACCTGTATTTGCATTGCCGGTACCATGAATTTTGAAATAATAAGTTCCTGCATTTAATATTGTATCTATTATAATGCTTATGGTATTTTGTGGATCATAAATGGATATTATATTGGTTGCAGTGTTGTAAAGTTCAAGCCTGATATCCAGATTTGAACCAATAAAGTTTGAACCTACATTAAAGGGTATTGCTGTTACATGGAAATTTGAATTTTGTGCTAATGTAAATTTAAAAGCATCTTTATCTGAATTGGTGCTTATAATCCCGCTTACATTAAAATTAGATGAAGCTAAACTATATGTATTGCTGTTAAGTGTTTCTGCATAATCATCCGTACGGTAAGAAAAACCATTCTGGGTAGCAATGATCGTAAGGTTATCCTGAACACTTGTACATCCATAAGGCGTAGGGCCATTATTCCAGTTACTTATATTTCTATAATAGCTGTTGCCCATTATAGGTGCCCATCCGATTTCGCCCCCGGTAGTTGAACCACTGTTGTATTGTTCAATTGGTGTTGTACAATCAGAACCATATTTTGACTGATGTGATAAACCTACTGTATGGCCGCTTTCATGTGAGCAACATTCTCCAACCATTTTAGGACTGAATGGCCCTAAACGGTCACTGAAAACAAAAGAAGGCGTATCATCGCCCCAGCCAAAAGAACCAATATAGGCAACACCACCAACGCCCGGATACCAGCCACTTGTGGTTGTAATAATTACCCGCATGCGCTTATTCAATGGTGCTGCTAAAAATACTGTTGAGTCAGTTGTAATGTTTATAACAAATGGCCGGAAATCTTCTGCTACACGATTAAAGGCTTCAGTGATCTGAAGTTCCGTCATACCAGATGCAGCACAGGCAAAAGAAGCACCGCCATTCCAAACCGTACTCTGTACATAATGTCCGTCAAAATCAAGGAATATGGTGGCCACTGCGCCCGGGAAGCTGTTTAATTTAGGAACACTGTATGCCTTAAATGAAAACAGCAATGGGCTGATAAATATTAAAAGTGTAAAAAGTTTTTTCATAGTTCAGGGATTTAGGGGATTCATGAATATGGGTAAATATTGGATATCTTTTATTTATATTTTCAGAGATTATTACAGTCCGGTATCACACGATCAGTTTGTATTTTAATTAGTTGATAATTTCCTGCTTCATTTTTTTTCAGTTCATATCCATCAAAATAATTTTTATTTATGATGCGGCCCAGGTATGAAATACTGTTATCCTTATTAATGATTTTCGACACACTGAAAATGGTATTATTAAAAAAAGGAGATTTAACTACTGCTGTTTGCAGGTTACTGTATTTGACCACATTGCTGGTAACATTGCCGGAAAATGAAAAATTATCAGAAAAGGAAAGGCTGATATTCTGTCCGGCAGCAGAACTGAAAATATGGCTAAGCTCTGTTTCTGAGCAGTTAATTACATCCGGAAAATTATTGAATTGTTTAGGTTTGGCAGTATTACCGTTTTGTGAAAGACCAGTCAGGCTTATTACAGAAAACAATAACAACAACATTGCATAGGGGGCAAGGAGTTTCATAGTACTGAATTTGGTTTCTTAGATAATTGGATACTAACTATTCTATCTAAATAAACGGGATTCAGTAATTTTTAGTATGCTTAAAATATAAAAAAGATACTGTTAGTGAAGCATAGTAGAACTACTATTACATTTTTCGTAATAATACTGATTAGAAGGAAAATCAGTATTGGCCGGTATTCAGCAAAACCAGCGTACAGGCTTCCAGCGGTTTAATATGATGTTGAACAGCAAGATCAAACAGTTCATCATTTTCGGCACCCGGATTAAATATTATTCTTTTAGGTTGCAGAGAAATAATATACTGGTAATATTCTTTTTGGTGCAATGGATTCAAATAGATGGTAACCGTATCAATACCGGTAAATGGTTTTTGCGTTGTTTCTATCTGTATGCCTGAAACCAGGCCTTTCTTTTTTCCAATTGCAACAACAGGTTGTTGCCGTGCAATCAGTTTTTTAATAGCCATATTGCTGTAACGGGCCGGATTTTCAGAAGCACCCAGTACCAATGTTTTATTCTTTTCCATACTATTGTAAAAATCTTGCTTTTACTCCGGGAGCGGGTATCATACACTGCTGCCTTACCCCAAACCATTTGTACCGGTTTTTGGCAATCCAGTTATAAATACCATCACGGATAAAACGGGGAACAATGATAAAATAATAACACAAGGGCCAAAGGCCTCTTAAATGTCTGCAAACCCTTAAAGCGCCTGTTGACTGTTTATAAGCTTTCCCCTGCTCTATAAAAATAAAGGACTGCATATCTGTCAATGGCAGGCTGTATTGTTTTAATAATCTTTGTCCGGCTTCTGATTGCATGGGGGCAAACTGAATATTTGATTTAGAATTTCTTTTGATGGTAAAATTTACCGAACTGTTACAGAAATTGCAAACGCCGTCGAAAAGTATAATAGGCTGATCATTCATTATCATACAAAGTTACTGATTCACATCAAGTGAAATATCATTTAAAATATTTTTAAGCGCTTCTTCAATCGTGGAATATTTAAACAAAAAACCCGCTTCCTGTAATCGTTCCGGAATAACCCAACGGCTTTTTAAAATAAGTTCAGTTTCAGTTTTAATGAATATTGCTCCGATTTCCAATAACCAGGCAGGTAATGGCAATGCAATTTTTACTCCCATTTGCTTCTTTAGTAATTTCAATAAGGTTTTATTACTAACCGGGTTCGGTGCTGATGTATTTAATACACCTGTTAGCTCTTTATGCCGTTGAATAAATTGTATACAATTAAATACATCGTCGATATGTATCCAGCTAAACATCTGATTGCCATTACCCTGTTTGCCACCTAACCCAAAATGAACCAGGTTTTTTAGTGGTTTTATTACGCCTCCCTCTTTACCTAATACTATTGCCATTCTTAAAGCAACCTGGCGTGTATCAGGTAATTTAAATTCGAAGAAGTTTTTCTCCCAATTAATTGCAACATTTACTGAAAAGCCAGCTCCAATTTCACCAGCAAATTCAGTCATAGGCCTGTCTTGGGCATGGCGATAAATGGTTGCTGTACTGGAATTAATCCAAAGCGGTGGTGGGTTTTTACACTTCAATATTGCATCTCCCAATATTTTAGTAGTATCAATTCTGGAGTTGTAAATCTCTTTTTTATTTTTTTCATTGTACCTGCAGTCAACTGATTTACCGGCCAGGTTAATGAGCATTTCAGAATTTTCAAATACCCCGGTAATTGCAGATGTGTTAAGCCAGTTAACATGATTTTTTTTCCTCGAAATTATGATTACCTGATATCCCAAAGAAGTAAATTTTTTATTGAGATATTGACCTACAAAGCCTGTACCTCCCGCTATAATAATCTTCTTTTCCATTTATGTAAGTATTATAATCAAAATAATAAACCTATATAAAACCCAGGTGTAAGAAATCAGTTCAGGCAATTTGAGAACTGCTACTCTTCTTTTATGAATGAAAAACATAAGCAGTACAATTGCAAAAAAATATGATAAATTAAATGTATCACTATAGTTTGAATAAAAATTCAAAAGCAGTAATGGGAAAAGCAGTAAAGAACCAATTAATGAAACAAGGAGCATATTGAAGTAATAATCCAACTTAAGGCAACCCTTTTTTTTGTAAATAAAGGGATACTGAAATATCAGCATCCCTGTTACCATACATAATTCAAATTGCCAGTTGTATTTGACTTTAATAAGGTGTTGTATAAGCTGTGCATATTGGTTTAATGTTATTGCAATCACAGCCATGCAAATGACGATTATTATTATTTTAAGCCCCTGTGCATATATGATCTTATTATTTTTCATTAGGTTAAATCAATTAATTATTGATTGTTAACAACCGGTGCTTTATACCTGGCTTCCTGCGTTGCTTTTTTACGGAGTGTAAAAAATATATACAGGTTAAAAAAATGCATGGCACCCAGAATCAAAATGATCAACCCAATTTTTAAGCTTAGTCTTTCGATTACCTGCTGAACGTTTGCAATATTATTGGTTACCTGTAACGTATAAACAGCATAGCCAATATTTATCAGGTAAAAGCCAACCAACAGTAAGTTGTTTACACTGTCGGCCAGTTCTTTATTACCATGAAAAATGTCAATCAGAAAAACCTTTCCGTTTTTAAACAGGGTACGGGCAACCCAAATGGTTAGTGAAATGGTTATGGCCAAATAAAAACAGTAAGTGATGATAATGTAGTTCATAAAATTTAGTTTAACATTTATAAATTATTTTAAAATGGCTAATGGCCGCCGGTTCATTTTTTGTACTTCATCATAACATAACCAGGTATAAAACACGGCCATGAATGGTGCGGTAAAAAGTAATATCCAAAAAGAGCCTACAGGCATTGTTATTAAGGATATAAAAGTTATCCAGTGGTAAATTGATCTTCTTTCCCGCTTTTCTGTAAAACTCTGGTAGTATATATGTACCAACATACTGATTACCTGCCAGCCGCCTACAACTAAATATCCTGTAATAAATGTATAATCGCGGTATATGATGCTTTCGATGGCAAAGGCAGTAATTAAAATGATACTGATCCAGGTATCGATCTTTTTAAACTTTTTCATGATAGTTTATTTTATATTTTCAGAAAACTTTGAAACATCTTTTCTAAATAAAAGCCGGAAAATTCCAGCTCAACGCCCGCTCCTTTTGGAGCCCCGATTTCCATCAGGATGTGTGAGGTCTATTTAAAGAACTTCAACAGGCTGCCTAAAAACCAGCTTTCATCAGCCTTGATCATTACATCCAGCACTTTATCGGCCTGGCCGCCAAACTTTCTGATGCCTCCGATGGTATCAACAAATTGCTTTACCTCTTTGTCTTTTTTATCGCCGTCAATCTGTTCCAGCTGGTTTAATAATTTTAGCATGGGGTCCAGTTCCCTTTTTTTCCGTTCCTTAATAATTTGAGTGGCTACTTTCCAGATATCTTTTTCGGCACTGAAAAATTCTTTGCGTTCTCCGGGTATCAGCACCCTGTCCACCAATCCCCAGTCAATCAAATCCCGGGTGTTCATATTTACATTTCCCCGGCTGATGCTTAACTGCTCCATAATATCGTCCTGTGTAATGGGATCGGGACTGATAAGCAACAAAGCATGTATTTGAGCCATGGTGCGGTTTATACCCCAATGCGTACCAAAGGCTCCCCAACTGCTGATAAACTGTGCTTTTGCTTCGGTAAGTTTCATGATTGATCATTTATACCACAAAGATAGTACAGTTATTGAATTTTCAAAACTTATTGAAAATATATTTTTTTGAATCGTTATTGAAAAGCTGAGCAAAGAGATAAAGTACAATTGTGCGACGCCACTGAAGATGATAAAAGAAAAAATGCCGGATCAATAAAAATAAAAAAGCCTGTCCGGATTGAACCGTTCGGGCTGGCGTCAGCTTTTAAAACTAACGCTTATAATTTATTTTAACCTTTTTACACTGGGTGAGCCACCCTTTTGGGGGTGACTCACCCTAACTAAACTATAACAACATGGTAACCGGATTCTCTAAATACTTTTTAAGTGTTTGCAGAAAAGCCGCACCCACAGCTCCATCTACGGTACGGTGATCGCAGCTCATGGTCAGTTTCATAATATTGCTTATGCCAAAGCCTTCCGCTTTTTTAACTACTACTTCTTTGATTGTTCCCACAGCTAAAATGGCACTGTCCGGCGGATTGATGATGGCGGTAAATTCTTCAATATCCATCATACCCAGGTTGGAAATGGTAAATGTATTGCCGCTGAATTCGTTTGGCTGTATTTTTTTATCTTTTGCCTTACCGTATAATTCTTTTGCTTCTGTGGCTATTTGAGATAAGGTTTTCTGATCGGCAAAACGTATTACCGGCACAATTAATCCATCGGGTGTTGCCATGGCACTCCCAATATGTATGTGGTGATTCAGGCGGATAAAATCTGTCATCCAACTGCTGTTTACATTTGGATGCTGGCGAAGTGATAAAGCCACTGCCTTTATTATAAAATCGTTGAAAGAAATTTTAACCGGGCTCAATTCATTTAACTGCGAACGTACATTGATGGCATTATCCATGTTGATTTCCATGGTTAAATAAAAATGCGGTGCACTGAATTTGCTTTCACCAAGACGGCGGGCAATGGTTTTACGCATTTGGGTTAACGGTACATCGGTATGGCCTTCATCTGTTGATGCCGTAAATGGTTTTACAGAACCGCCGACAGGGTTTGAAACTGCTGTTTGGGTTTTGACAGCAGTTGGCAAATAACTATCAATATCTTTTTTAGTAACCCTGCCTCCATCACCGCTGCCGTTTACTTTACGAATGTCTATCCCTTTATCGGCTGCCAGTTTTTTTGCAAGTGGTGAAGCTACTATGCGGCCAACTTTATTAATCGTTTCTTGTATCTCGTTTGGTGTTTCTTGTTTCTCGTTTGGCGTTTGTTGTAACTCAACACCAATTGCAGACTGCAAACCGTTTATCCCTGCTTTTTCAGCAGCTACATAAGCACTCACATCTGTTCCGGCCTTACCAACAATAGCAATGATCTCATTTATTTTTGCTGCTTTGCCTGCTTCCACACCCACATATAATAAGGTACCTTCTTCATAGCCTACCACTTCCATGGTTGCTTTATCCGTTTCCACATCAGCCAAAACATCATCAGCTTTTACAAAATCGCCTACTTTTTTATTCCAGGATACGATCTTCCCTTCGGTCATTGTATCGCTCAATAAAGGCATGCGGATCTCTTTTGCACCAGCAGGGAGGGGAACAGTTACTGGTTTCTCATTAGCCGTTGTTGGCTGTTCGTCCGCAGGACCCTGTGGATTTGCAACTGTGGCTGTTTTAGTTGCGCCTGCTTCATTATCCAGCAAGCTTTTATAATCTTCTCCATCTTTTCCAACAATAGCAATTATCTGGTTGATCTTTGCAGCTTCACCTGCCGGTACGCCAATGTATAATAAGGTTCCGTCAACATATCCATTTACTTCCATAGTAGCTTTATCGGTTTCTACATCGGCAAGTACATCATCAGCTTTTACCTTATCCCCTACTTTCTTGTTCCAGGATATTATTTTCCCCTCCGTCATCGTATCGCTTAAAAGCGGCATGCGTATCACTTCTGCCATAATATTAATATAATTTTAGTTCCGATAGCTATCGGAAGAGGTTCGAAATTAAGGCAAAATGAGGAAATGAAGGGCAGTTTGGCTTAATAATCGAGTTCTAACCGAAGCCTGTCTTTTAATTCTTTAACCAAAGGGTACTCCTCAATAATTTTCAGGTATTGTTCCCTGGTGCTTAAGGGCTTTTCAGCAACCTCCCCTGTTCCTTCTTTTTCTATGATGATCACATTATAAGTCAGTTGCCGGTTACAAAAATATTGTTGCAGATCATCAACCAGTTCGGCACGCTCCTGCTCAATAAATTTTTGCTGAATATTGTTATCAGTAATTATTTCAATTGAACTGTTATCTATAATTTTCAACTCAGCCATTTTAAAATTGGTAACTGCTGAGTAATTTTTTTTTGTATTTAGTTTTTCAATAAACTTACCCCAGCATAACCTGAGATCCTCATCTGTTAATTCTTTAACCCCGTTACCATTTGCTTTATTTTTAGCGGTTACTTTTTTGCGGATTGCATCCAGCGATCCCAAAGATTTTTTGGGTTCTTCATTTTCAGAAACAGTCTGCGCTGCTATTTTTTTATTAACCCGGGGTTCCGGCTCTTCAATAATTAGTTTTGCCTGCCCCTCCGGCCCGTCTTCCGTAATAGTATGAAGAGCAGGCAGGCGGGCTTCGGTATTTTTTTTGGCGGCTGGTTTTGCAGTAACCGGTACCTCTTTAATTTTAATGATCTGAATTGATTTAAACGCCACAGGAAGGGCTGTTTCAATTACTTTTTTTTTAGAAAGTGAGCCTTCGGTATTAAGCAGTTCAACAGCCTGTAAGAGGTAACAAAGCTTGATGATGGCCAATTCCACATGGAGGCGCTTGTTGCGGGCCTGTTTATAATTTATTTCAGCTTCATTCAGCAAATTCAAAGCAGCAATAAGCCAGCCTGTTGAAATTTGCTGTGCAGCCTGTAAATATTTTTGTTTAAAATCTTCAGCTACTTCTAATAAAATGGCAGCCCTGGCATCTTTACTTACCAAAAGGTTTCTTATAAATTCACTGTATCCTTCCAGCAAGGTATCTCCTTCAAAACCTTTGCGGTTTATTTCATCATATAACAGCATGGCATCGCTTAAATGCTGTTGTTGCATACAATCCAGCATTTTAAAATAATAATCCTCATCTAAAATATTCAGGTGCTCTAAAGTATTACCGTAGTTTAGTTCGCCATTGGTAAAGCTTACAATTTTATCCAGGATACTTAAAGCATCCCTCAGGCAGCCTTCACTTTTTTGGGCGATAATATGAAGTGCGGCTTTCTCTGCTTTTATATTTTCCTTTTTGCATATCTCTTGTAAATGCTCAATGGTATCAAAGTTGGTAATTCTTTTAAAATCGAAGATCTGGCAGCGGCTTAGAATGGTGGGAAGAATTTTATGCTTCTCAGTTGTTGCCAGAATAAAAATGGCATAGGGTGGCGGCTCTTCAAGCGTTTTTAAAAATGCATTGAAGGCTGAGGAGCTTAACATGTGTACCTCATCCACAATATATACTTTGTATTTACCCGCCTGTGGAGCAAAGCGTACCTGCTCCACCAGGCTGCGGATATCATCAACAGAGTTGTTACTGGCAGCATCAAGTTCATGTATGTTTAAAGAAGTACCGGCATCGAACGAAATGCAGCTGTTACAGGTATTGCAGGCTTCCCCGTCAGCAGTTTTATTTTCGCAGTTGATCGTTTTAGCTAATATTCTTGCACAGGTTGTTTTACCTACACCCCTGGGACCGCAGAATAAAAATGCGTGCGCAAGTTGGTTATTCTTAATGGCATTTTTTAAAGTAGTGGTAATATGCGACTGCCCAACCACTGTTGAAAAATTCTGTGGCCTGTATTTTCTTGCCGATACAATAAATTTATCCATGAGCTGCTAATTTCGGTATTCTAAACTGGAAAATAGAATTTGTTTTTACACCGGTTAAGTTAACATAGGGTGTCTTTTAAATTCTTTAGCATGGTCAAATAAATAACGGTAAGTTGCCAGGTTTCTGCTACGGTAAGTATCACCGAAATGCTCGGCAACATTGATCATTTTAGGGTTAAAATCTCCAATCCACTGCATTTCATATTCAGTGTATAAAAAAGGAGGCACCTGAATAATTTTACGGCATTCGCCAATGATATAAGAATCGATGCCGGTTCCCTGCCATTCTGGTACAACGCCAAAAACCAGCCCGACAAATTTCTTCGAACGCCTGAATTTTTGCCGCCATACGAACTCCAGTTTTTGTAACAGTCCGAATTTACCCTTCAGGTGTTTAAAATACTGGTTGATATCCGGAAGGTTAATAAACATGGCAATGGCTGTTCCTTTGTGATAGGCAAAATAAACCAGGCTTTCGTCCATTACCGGTTTCATTTTTTTAAACATGATCAGCACCTGTTCTTTATTCATTTGTTTTAAACCGCCATGCCCGGCCCAGGCCTTATTATATACTTCAGTAAAATCTGCAGCATATTTTTCCAGGTTATTTTTTTTGATCGTTTCAAAACTGATATCCGGATCTGCTTCATGAATTTTATGACGGTCCAGTGTTTTTTGTGCTATTTGTTTTTGTGCTTCCAATCCAAAACAGATCTGGTTATAAAACAATTTAAAACCATAATTTTCAAATAGTGTAATGTAGTAAGGCGGATTATAATTCATACAATACAGGGGTGGTGTAAAACCTTCGGTGATCAGGCCCCACCAGCGGTCACGTTCCCCAAAGTTGATAGGGCCGTCCATGGCTTCCATGCCCTGTTGTATCAGCCAGTGCCTGGCATTGTCGAATAACAGATATGCAGCTTCCTGGTCATTTATACATTCGAAAAAGCCAATACCGCCAACTGGCATATCATCACCCTTGTTCTTATACTTTTTATTGGTAAAAGCGGCTATCCGGCCAATCAGTTTCCCTTCTTTATCTTTTAAGATCCAGCGTATAACTTCTCCAAAACGAAAGGTCTTATTTTTTTGGGGATCAAAAACCTCGTTAATATCCTTGTTCAGTGGTTGGATCCAGTTGGGTTCTTTTTTATGGATACCTACAGCAGTTTGTAAAAAGAGCCGGGCTGTATTTTTATCGGTAACAGGTATAATTTTCATGAGTGATTATAATGCTGCAAATATAGTGAAGCTCTGTTACTTGCTTAGCCGGCATTTTAAATTATAACGGATAGTATTTTACGAATACCTGATTACGTATTTCAGGAGCTATAACATGTTGATCACCACATTAATTTTTCAGGCTGCGATTGTCTTACTTATTGAATCCTTACTATATACAATCTCGCAACAGGCATAAATATTTGCCTTTAAAATCATGATAGTTTATTTAATTAATCTAAATTTATGGGACAATTTATATCGATGAAAAAAACCAATATTTATACCGCATTCATCATTACCTTTTTATTTGCCGGATGTTCAAAGTCTGATACAGCACCACCGCCGGTACCTGTTGATCCCTGTGCAGGCATAACCATTACTCCGGTAGCCGGTATTACACATACCATAACAGGCCAGTCCCTGGGAACGATAACCGTAACTTCCCCCATTGGATCAGGATATACATATAGTATTGGTGGTACTGCCCAGGTATCTCCAAATTTCTTTAACCTGGCTGCAGGTAATTATACATTGACTGTAAAAAATGCAAATAACTGCAGTGGCACTACCGCATTAACTATTAACGGATATGGTGCAAAATTTTTTGCAGTAAGAACCATCATTAATGGTTATTGCGGGCCCTGCCACCTGAATGGCACCGTAAATGGCGGTAAAAATTTCGATACAGATAATGATGTGGTAAACTCCTGGGACCGGATTAAAATACGGGCTGTTGATGGCAACCCCAGCTTTATGCCCCAGGGTGGACAGTTAACAGCTATTGATAAACAAAAAATTGTTGATTGGGTAAATGCAGGTCACCGGATTACCGATTAATCAAAAACAGCTCATTATATAAAAAACCGACGATAGAATCGCCGGTTTTTTGTTTATGGAAATATTTTTATCTGACTTTTAGCATTGGCCTTACCTGCTGTATTGTTCCATTTTGTAAACGTGCATAATATACTCCGTTTGGTAAATGAGAGGCATTAAATGTAATGGTTTGTCCTGAAGCAGCAGCCGGATAATCTCTCTCTAATAAATTTAAAAGCAGTCTGCCGGCAGTATCCATAATCTGTATCAATGTATGCCCGCCTTCTGTATTAAATGTAATGGTTGTACTGTTGGTGAATGGATTTGGAGCGTTTGTAATTAAAGAGCTGCCCGAAGTACTTGGTACTGTTACTTTACAGGTATTACCTTTAATTAAAGGCAGGTCCTGCAATTGCCCGTTTACATTTGGCGGAAACAATCCCTGCACAGTTGCAGTTGGAAGACAGAACCATTTTTCCAGTAAAGTGGAATAGATACTTCTGAAATCATATTGCATGGGCACATTATCATTTACATTAGCAACTGTTGGTATTGCCGGGTTATCTCCAAGTACACCGCCTTGAACCGGTTTACCAAAAACGAACATCGGGGCAGCAGCACCATGGTCAGTTCCTACACTGCTGTTACTTTTTATTCTTCTTCCAAATTCACTGAATGTCATTCCTACTACACGATCTTCAATGCCTAAATAAACCAGGTCATCCTGAAAAGCTTTAATAGCATCACTAACCCTTCCCAGCAAAGTAGCATGTGAACCAACTGTAGGATCGGTAGTTGTTGTTTGAAGGCTATGGGTATCAAATCCACCAAAGCTAACCATATAAACCCTGGTCTGTAATCCGCCTTTAATTAACCGGGCTACTATTTTTAACTGATCTGCCAGGCTGTTATTGGCCGGATAAGGATTTTGAGTGGTTACCCTGTTTGCTGCATTACTAATTGTAGTGCTATATTGCTGGGTTTGTTTTGCGATGGTGCGGATATAACTCAATTCTTTCCCTGCATAAGTTGGTGGAACAGGATCGTTGGTTCCGTTTATCAACTGGTAAAAAGAGGTGGCACTGGTAATACTCATGGCCATATTTACACTGGGCCCCTGCGTTGTTAAAGAAGCAGTTGACCCGATTTGTATGGCTAATGGATCGGGGTTGTTCGTATTTGGATACCCACTTGGGAAATTAGGATATTCATAATTAAGATATCTTCCACCCCATCCTGTATATACTTCCTGATTACTGTTACTTGCCGTCATCCAGATATCAGTAGCCCTGAAGTGAGAAAAATTGGGTTGAGGATAACCCACTGCCTGAATAATTTTTAATTTAGTATCATTATACAGACTTTGTAAACCGGTCATACTGGGATGAAGCCCGGTGTTGGCATATCCGTTTAATGTTAAAATCCTATTTGCAGGAATAGCAATATTTGTACGTGCGGCATTATATAAACTATAAGTACTCACAGGTATCACCATGTTTAAGCCATCATTACCGCCTGATAACTGAATAATTACAAGTACATGGTCAGTATCTGTTTCGCCACCCATTAATGCCTGTACCAGGGGTGAGTTTTCATGTAATGCTTTTACAGCATACCCGCTTATTAAAGCAGGTAAAGTAATTGCGGCTGATTTTCCTAAAAATTCCCTACGTTTCATATAGAAAGTTTTTTAACCAAATTAGTTTTATAATTAACTCAATTGATATTCACTTAAGTTCATCAAATACCTGAACAAATCTCTGATACGGATATTTACAATGTTAAAATTGGCTGTTGTAGGACTTGCCAAATAAGCATTCCATGCATTCGTCCAGTAGTAATCATATTGCTGACCGCTTAACAACATCTGTGTTTTCATCTGTTGTTTTACCTGAGGCGATAAATTCATACGGTATAAATACTTTAATGCCTCATCAACCAGATCATTGGGATTTCCGGGATTTGTAAGTGTTCTTGCATACGCCACAAAATCAAACTGCATTCTAAATCCATTTCTTGAATAACCCGTGTTGGTCATAATATCTGTAAACTGGTTTCTTTTGGGTAATGAATCTGTAGTTATCCAGATTTCATGAAATAAAGGTTCCTGATAATAAGCAGGCATACCGGCAACATTTGGTGGATCGTGTAAGTCAATACCCATCAAAATCATAAAATAGTACAAGGTATTCCAATGTCCATAACTGGTATTCCAGTCGGTTGCAACAGGCATGCTTACATTATATTCTCTCATTGATCCTATAACAATATCTACCGGGGTTTTAATAATACAGCTTTGATTTAATACATCATAAAAATGTTCGCTTTTAAATAATGTATTTAAAACAGGTTTAATTTCATAATTATTATTTCGGAAAATATCAGCCAGCGGGGTGATTACATTGGCTTCGGTTGCAGCATCAATATCATAATAAACAAACCAACGGTAAAATTTACGAACAATATATTTTGCCACTTCATTCTGTGCAAAGATCATATTCAGTAAATCATTTAATTCAAGATCACCTGCTGTTGCTCCGGTTCTGCCGGTAATCACCGTATTGTTATAAAAAGATGAAAACTGTTTATTTGCAGAACTGTGCCGGGCAGCATTAAACACAGTTTGATAGGTATTGCCATTAATCTGCCAGCCGGTTAATACTTTAGCGGCTTCTTTTACATCCTGTTCAGTGTATTTACTATCAGGTCCTTTGCCTGCTGTAAACAGCTCCTGCAATTCCCTGGCATAGTTTTCATCCGGTGCAGAGGCGGTATTTAAGTACCCATTTAAATAACGCAGCATGGCAATATCTACCGTAAGATCCCTAACCATCTGTTTATAATTACCCAGGCAATTTTGCCTGATGGTTGTGTGCTGTTTATAGATCCAATTGGCGTTTCCTACTTCATTTGCTTCATTTCCAAAATTATCAGTCCACAAAAAAATCATTTTTTCTTTAATACTTCTGTCCTGGTTTAGTAATACCCCCGTCCACCATTTTTTATAGGATCCCCTGCGTTGACTTTGAACAGTACCATCATTATTAATATCATTTATCCAGGTAGTTCCCTGTGCAATATTTGCATCGGGTGTGCCGGGTTGGGTTGAGGTGGTATATTCTTTAACCGGAGGTGCAGGGTTGGCAGCAACAGGATTGAGCAATTCATCAACAGTCTGATTTATGGTTAAGGCAGCAAAATAATCCACATCTGCTTTTTTAGCCCCGAACATGGTTCTTTTTAAAAGATGAATAACTTCATTGGTCGACCACGGGCCATTATAGGGGTTTATACCACTAAAAGTTCTGGCTGTGGAAGTAAATCCGGTGGGAGCCGGAATAACAGGAGCTGTTTTTTTTAATTTGCCCGCTGTAAGAAAGTCTCTTCTATCCATAGCAGTGATTTTTGTATAACTGGGTTATAAATCTATTTTTTCGACTAAATCTGTTTATTAAAGTTTAATTAAGGGCGGGATATATTTTTATTGGATTCCTTGCCTGAGTATAACGCTGCCTTTGTATCCTTTATTTTGCCTTGCTTAAGATACCGATATTATTGCATGTTTTCTATTATTCCTGCAATACCCTGGCCACCACCAACACAAGCAGTAACTATGCCATATTTCTTATTCAGCCTTTTCATATCATGGCTTATTTGAATGGTAAGTTTGCTGCCGGTACAACCTAAAGGATGGCCAAGGGCAATGGCACCTCCATTTATATTTACGATTTCCGGGTTCAGGTCTAAAGTTCTGATCACTGCCAATGATTGTGAAGCAAAGGCTTCATTCAGTTCAAACAGATCAATTTGAGAAAGGTTCATACCTGCCTGCTTTAATACTTTAGGCACGGCTTCAACCGGGCCAATACCCATAATGCGGGGATGAACACCGGCACTGGCACAATTTACCAAACGGGCAATGGGTTTTAAGCCCAGTTCGTTTATCATCTTTTCACTCATTACAATAACAAAAGCAGCGCCATCACTGGTTTGAGAGGAATTACCAGCCGTTACCGATCCACCCATGGCAAAAGCCGGTTTTAATTTTGACAGCCCTTCGGGTGTGGTATCTGCCCGTACCCCTTCATCTGTATCAACTACAAAATCACGTTTTTGCTTTTTGCCTTTGGCATCTAAATAAATTTCATTTACAGTAATTGGTAAAATACCTGATTTAAAATACCCTTCTTTAATGGCATTCCCTGCTTTTAAATGGCTGTTGTAACTAAATGCATCCTGATCCTCACGGCTTACTTTATATTCATTGGCAACGGCTTCGGCAGTAAGGCCCATGCCTAAATAATAATCGGGTTCTGTTTCAGCAATAGCATATGATGGTACAGTTTTCCAGCCTGCAGTTGGCACCAGGCTCATACTTTCTGTTCCTCCGGCGATGATACATTCAGCCATGCCACTTCTTATTTTTGCAGTGGCCATGGCAATACTTTCCAGTCCGCTGGCGCAATACCGGTTAATGGTAATCCCCGGTGCATGTATACCCACGGCCCTTGCAGAAATCATCCTGCCCACCTGTAACCCTTGTTCTGCCTCTGGTACAGCGTTACCCACAATTACATCATCTACTCTTTGGGTATCCAGTTGAGGTACTGTTGCCAGCAAACCCTTAATTACATCTACCGCCAGATCATCCGGCCTTGTAAATCTAAATCCGCCTTTTTTACTTTTTGTAATGGCTGTTCTGTATCCTGCTACAATATATGCTTCCTGCATTTTATTTACAATTTAGTATTTGAAATTTAGGTAGTTGTTTATGCAACTTTCGATACCAAAGTTATTATTTCTGTATGAAACCAAAAAACTGAATGCAGTAACCTAATTTTGCGGCGATGTATAAACTGCTACGTTCTGTTTTGTTTTTATTTGATCCCGAATGGGTGCATTATTTTTCGATGAATGGATTGAGGATAATTTGTAAGATTGGAATTTTTAATAAGTTACTTTCATCAAGCTTCAAGCCTCAAGGTGGCAAACCTTATGAATTCTTAAATCTTCAATTCCCAAACAAAGTTGGTTTAGGGGCAGGCTTTGATAAAAACGCTAAATACCTGAACGAATTGGAAGCGCTTGGCTTTGGTTTTGTTGAAATTGGCACTGTAACTCCTTTACCACAGACAGGCAATGATAAACCAAGATTATTTCGTTTGCCAAAAGATAAGGCCCTCATCAACCGTATGGGTTTTAATAATGATGGTGTTCAAATTGTATCAAAAAGATTAGAGGCATGGAAAACGAAAAACGAGAAACGGCTAATTATCGGTGGCAACATCGGCAAAAATAAAATAACCCCCAACGAAGATGCCTGGAAAGATTATGAAATTTGCTTTACAACATTGCACGATCATGTAGATTATTTTGTAGTAAATGTCAGCAGTCCAAATACACCCGGCCTTAGAGAATTGCAGGAAAAAGATTCACTTAAAAAGATTCTTACTACTCTGCAAGACTTAAACGCTAAACGTCCAGACCCTAAACCAATTCTTTTAAAAATAGCCCCCGACTTAACTCACGAACAACTGGATGACGTAATTGACCTGGCCCTTGAAATAAAATTAGACGGATTGGTTGCAGCAAACACCACCATCAGCAGGGATCAACTAACGACTCACGACTCACGACTCACCCAAATTGGTGCCGGTGGGTTAAGCGGGTTGCCGCTGAAACACAGAAGCACAGAAATTGTAAAATACATTAACCAAAAAACCAACGGCAAATTACCTGTTATAGCAAGCGGTGGAATTTTTACCGCTGCCGATGCTAAAGAAAAACTACATGCCGGGGCCTCTTTAGTTCAGGTGTGGACGGGTTTTATTTATGAAGGTCCGGCAATTATAAAAAAAATATGTACCGGTGTTAAATAAAAGCTCAACTTGCGCCTGTAACCATATTTATTAACATAAAATATACCTAATATGAGCGAAGAAATAAAAAACATAACAGAAGAAATACCACAGGAAAAAGGCTTTATTGATAAAATGAAAGACAAGTTGGAAGATTTAAAAGACAAAGCAGAAGATGCCTGGGAAAAAGTGGAAGACAAAGCCGAAGCCATTTGGGAAAAAGTAGAGGATAAAGCAGAAGATGCCTGGGATGCCACCAAAGAAAAAGCAGCAGAATTAAAAGAAAAAATTGCTGATAAATTTGATGGCGATGAAACGGCACCGTTTGAAGAAAAAAAGTAAGAGAAATCAGATAAAAAAATCAGCTTTTTATTAGCTGATTTTTTTATAAGCAGACTTTTTAGTTTGTATTATATATTTGCAGGATGGAACATCTTTTTACGTCGGAAAGCATTATCAGTTTTATCATTCTAGTTGTACTGGAGGTAGTATTGGGAATTGATAATGTGATTTTTGTTTCTTTATCACTAAACAGACTTAGCGATGACAAAGAAAAACGCAGAGCCCGCCGTACCTGGATGATAACGGGTATGCTTTCCCGCAGTTTATTATTAATTGGTCTTACCTGGTTATTATCACAAAAAGGTAAACCAGTATTCACCCTTTGGGGAAAAGGATTTGACCTAGCCAGCATCATTATGCTTGCAGGCGGATTGTTCCTTATTTATAAATCCGTTATAGAGATACACCACAAACTGGAAGGCGAAGATCCCAATGTGGAGTTGAAGAAACAAAAGGGGATATCTTTCGGAAAAGCTATTGCACAGATCATGCTGATTGATGCAGTTTTCTCTTTTGATAGTGTTATAACCGCAGGAGGCACCGCCAAACATATTGAAATAATGATAGCGGCTGTAGTAATTGCTATGATCGTTATGTTCTTATTCAGCCCGGCTATTTCCGGTTTTATACACAAGCACCCTACGTTAAAAATGCTGGCCCTTTCTTTCCTGGTGATGATTGGCCTTGGCCTGGTAATTGAAGGCTGGGACAGCGATGCTGCTCACCAGCTGCACCTGAAAAATTATATTTATTTTGGTATGGCATTTTCATTTGGTGTAGAAATGCTGAATATGGTAATGCGGAACAGAATGAAGAAAAACAGGGTGGTTGAATTGAATGAGCCTTTTTTGGAAAACAATGAAAAAGACCGTTATTCAGATATGGCGAAATAATATAACCGGTTGCTTTTCCATAAAACACCCGGTTATACCCTGGTCAAAAATTTTCAATTTTTTTAATTTTTATTTATTTTATGATTCACTGCAGCATCTGCTGTAAGATATTGTAAAATATATACTCCTTTTGCAAAATTGCTCATGCTGATCGTTATTGTTTGTGCCGACACGGTTTGCTGCAGTAACAGTTTACCTTCTGCATTAATAATTCTAATTACTCCCTTTTGTCTGAGACCGCTAACAGTTAAAACATCTTTAACCGGGTTAGGAAAAATATTCAATGTATTGATTGGCTGGCTGGATAATTTTATAGTGTTGGAGTATTTGAACCTCCCGTCATTATCAACCATTTTTAAGCGGTAGAAATAAATTGCTGAGTTAGAGTTCAATGAATTATTGAATCTGTAATCATTATTGCCGGTACCCGTTGCATCTATTATTCCGATCTTTTCAAAAAATTGTCCATCAAAACTTAATTCTATTTCAAAATGCTTAACATTTATTTCATTGGCTGTTTTCCATAGCAATACATGTTTATTATTTCGTTCAGTACCTGTAAATGAAAGTAGGTTTAAGGGCAACCCTCCTCCACATAAACCGCTGTTGCCGGTTATTTCCGACACCATTACATCATCAATATAATAGTATGCCGATAAAGATGTACCCGAACAACCTGCAAAAGTTCCTCCGCTTAATAACTGGCTGGTATCACTTACCATTATGGTATCTGTAAGGGTATTGTTTTTAAAATTTCCAATGATAAGGTGGGTGTATGGCTGATCTGCAAGAACAACAGCAGATACATTGATCCAATCTTTTTTATTACTTAAAAAAACATTATTTGCAGATGTTACCTGTGGCGTAAAATTAAGCGGCGTACTTTGTAACAGGCTTGTAGAACCGGTACGCAATGCCATACCAATATTATCAATAGCAATGGCAGAAAAATCAGCCAGGCTAACATACATACTTACCACATACCTTTTACCGGGCTGCATGGGTTCAGATAATTGTGTTTGCAAATATTCCCGGTAAGAAGAGGATCCTGATGAATAGGCAAACAAACCTGCATACCCTTTTCCATTACGTGCAGACTGATTTCCAAAACATAAATTTTGAGGAATATCTACCGCACTGCCTGTAGTATTAACGGCGCTAAAAAAATCGCTGGTTCCACGGGTAGGGATCGTCCAGCTAGGTATAAACGATTGGCCGGGATTGGCTCCGCTTACAAAAGAGGTTTGAAAGAAAGAAAACGGTGCTTCCAGGCCGGGGTTCAAAACGAGGTTATTATTAAAGCAGCTGCTGTCGATGCTTGTATTAATTTTAATGGATACGTTTTTATACACTTTTATTTTAAAAGTAAGTGGAGTACTGTTTATTGAAGAAACACGGATAAAATAAGTTTGCCCGCTGATAAGTGATGGTGCATTTAAAACATTGGAAATATTAATACCTGTCCCATCCTGGTTACAAACAACATTGGTTAAAGAACCACAGTTTCCGCTGAAAAGCTGAATGCTTTCAGTATTGCCTAGCCCTGTTGTTTCAATACTTACCGGCTCAGGTTGAGCAGTAAATGAAAACCAAACATCGGGCTGTGCGATATTACTGCAAAAAACACTGCCTGTAAATGTTGACAGGAAACTGGAAAACATTTCTGCCGGTGCCTGCGTTGCATCATTCTGTACTGTTAATGGTACTGCCCCTGAACATTCATTGTTTGTTGGTACTGCCGGAGTTGTTACTGCAATATTAAATATACTCAACGGAAAGTTTGAAATACTATTGGTGGTTACTTTAATGAAATAAAGGGTGCCAATCGAAAGCCCTGTTACTTCTTTTACCTGGCCACCACAGGAATTGTTAACGGCAACCAAACCAGTGCAGTTGCCTGTAAATAAGGAAACCAAAACGCCACTGGCAAAACCATCCGATATTATAGTATGTGTAGCAGCAGTAGCTGTAAATTTATACCATACATCTATGCCAAAGCCACATACAGCATTGCTGCTTTGAGAAGCATCTACCAACGTACCTTGTATGGGTGTGTATGAAGCAGATGGAACTAATGTAATAGCTCCTGTGCATTCATCATTTGAGGGTGGATTAAACTGTGTAGTAACCATTATACTGAAACTACCCTGATTACTTGTAGTGGAAACACTATATACCCTTATAAAATAGGTATTGCCTGTTAACAGGTTTGTTAGTTTTACCCAATTGTCTCTTGCATCCAGGTCCGTCTGGCATTTTACTAAAACCAAACTACCACAATTGCCACTATAAACTACCGCCCTGCTTTGACCCAATGTACCGTTTTGTATGATCACTTGCATATTGGCTTGAGTGGCGGTAAATTGATACCAAACGTCATCATCCTGCCCGGTACTACAACTGGTTGCCTGTGCAGATGTAGTAGCATCTACCGTATTTCCAAAAGTGAAAGTGCCGGTAAGAATGTTGGGTTGTATAATTAAATTGGCAGCATTTACACATTCATTATTTGCAGGAACCACTACGGTTTTTACACACAAGTCGAATGTACCTGACTTTTTATCGCTGGTATTATAAACACGAATAAAATAGGTATTGCCCACAGTCAAACCATCAAAACGTTGCTCTACCCCAAAACCTATAATACCAGAAGTATTTTGAGCTGAGCAGCCAATGCTGGTTAAACTACTGCAGGTACCACTGTAAAATTGAAAATATAAAAATTCAGCAGTTCCCCTGTTGAGTCGAATTCGATGCGAAGAAGAAGTGGCCGTAAACTGAAACCATACATCTTTTGCCGATGTAGCAGCATCGCAACCAATATTAGTAGATTGAGTAGCTCCAATATTAGTACCGGCTGTTTCTATACATGATGCATCCGGGGTTGGTATTATAACCGTTGCACTATTGCATTCATCATTTACCAAACTATTTGGCGTAAACAAAGCAATACTAAAATTATCTCTTAATGATTGTGAAGATGAATAAATCCTTAAAAAATAAGTAGTGCCAATAGTAAGGTTACCCATTCCAAAAAGTGAATCGATATTAGTATCTAAGCAGGTCTGGCTGACCATAGATGCACAGGAACCACTCCACCACTCAATTGTAAGCGCTCCATTGCTGGTAAGCTTTTTTATCTTGGCAACATGTTGTGCAGCGGCTGCTGTAAATTTATACCACACATCAAAACCAAAAGTTGGATTACAACCTCCCGTTACATTAATTTTTGTGGCACCAATAGTAGAGCCAAAAGTATTATTGATGCTGCTATCTGCAGCAGGTAACAGGTTAATTGCATTTAAACATTCATCGTTTGCCGGAAAAGCCGGAGATGTGATGCAAATATTAAATGGACCATTTAACGAGCCTGCATATACCCTGATGAAATATGTTTGTCCGCCGGTTAAATTGCCTACAGTTATGATGGAACTATCTAAAGGAAGTATTTCGAGATTACAACTTAAGGAAACCAGGCTTCCGCAACTGCCACTAAAAACTTCTATCCTGCGGGCTGTAATACCTAAACCAAAAGTTTTGATGGTATGCACGGCCTGGTTTGCAGTAAAACTAAACCAGGTATCATTTGTTACAGCACCCCCCAAACAATTTAAAGCGCTTTGAGTTGCATCGTTACTGTTTCCTTCAGTTATATTGCTGCATTGAGTATTACCTGCAATAGAGGGAACAATATTTACCGCTCCGCTACAGTTATCATTTTGAGGGGCAGATGTAACAGCAACCTGAAAATTACCCTGATCAGTTGCAGCAGCTCCGGTGGAATATATTCTTAAAAAATATGTCTGCCCGCTTATCAATCCGCTCAACAAACTTGTTTTATAAATGCCGGATGGCGTAGTACATGATATGGAAATCAACGAAGCACAGGTACCACTAAATGCCTGCACAGAAAATGTACTGCTGCTGTAAAAAAGATGAACCCGGTGACTGGCTTGTGTGGCAACAAATCTAAACCAAACATCATCATCAGCTACACCTGTACACGCAGCCTGGCTTTGCGTAGCGAACAAACTGGTGCCACTTGTTTTTATTGCCGGAACGTTGGATGAATTTACTGTTAAAGATATGGCAGCGGCACATTCATCATTTGCCGGTGGTGGCGGCGTAATGATACAAATATCAAAAGTGCCTTCTTGCGTTTGCTCTCTTGTAGATACTGTAATAAGATACTCCTGGCCCACAATAAGTCCATTTAATATTTGCTGAATAACAGGGCCGGTTTGCCCCGAACCGCCGCAATTAAGCGCTGTTAATGTTCCGCACCCATTGGCAAAAGCATTAATGATCCCCTGCTGCAGCGAACCAAATGTTACCTGTACAATATGGTTTGAGTTTGTAGCTGTGAACTTGTACCATACATTACGTTTTTCAAATTCTACACAGTTATCGAAATTGGTACTTACCACTCCTACGGTAGTACCACTAGTATTTACACAACTGGCACCTGGAACAATAGAGATAGCATTAACACAATCATCATTGGCAGGTTGGGCCCATGCAGTAAAAAAATTTGTGATAAAAATAAAAAGAATCAGATACTTATACATATACCGGTAATTTTAAAGTAAAAAGTAATTATTTATTGTTTTATAATTTTTAATACCTGCGCTGCTGTTTTAATAAAATATACCCCCGGGGGTAATACACTAACATTTACAGTTTGGCTGCCATTAATCAATTGTATTGTAGTTATTACCTGGCCCGTTATGCTGGTAATAACAGCTGCCTGTTTTTTGCTGCCGCTGATGGTTAATACTTCTTTTACAGGATTAGGAAATACCGTAATTAATCCACCGGCCTGCTTACTCAGATTTATAATGGATGAATAAGTAACCCTGCCATCCACATCTATTGACTTTATCCGGTAGAATGCTATTTTTCGGCTGCTGAAAGTATTGGCATCAGCAAATGAATAAAATGAACCCCCTGCTGTTACTGTTCCAATATTTTCAAAAATTTGCCCATTCTCACTTCGTTGCACATCAAAGTGGCTTACATTTATTTCGTTGGCTGTTTTCCATTTCAGTAGTGCATCATTGTTTTGTTTACTGCCGGTGAAAGAGATAAGGTTTAATGGTAAAACTGTGCTACCAATATTTGTACCTGACATCATAAAATTTCCACTTGTACTGCTGACAGTAAAAATTCGTACAAAATAAAAATCCCCTATAATAAGATTGCTTAACGATACTATGTTCGTAGTGGAACAGTTACCGGCATCATCCTGGCCAAGGCAGGTGAGGGCATTGCAGTTACCTGCATATACTGAAATCCCAGGGTCAAGATTACTACAAGGTGAACCTACGCCCACAACAGTTACAGAAGCAGTAGTAGCAATTGCTTTAAATTTATACCAAACGTCACGATTGGAACCATTGCCACAGAAAGCCGGATTAAAAAACTCAAAGTGCCCATCAAAAAATATTGACCCCAGGGCTGTTTGACTCAACAAGTCAATTGCGCCTGCACAAATATCATTTGGCACCGTATTCGGATTCGATATAGTAAACTGTGTTGTATTAATGTTGCAGGAAGAAGGACTGGAGCAACTTATACGGGGAAATGCATACCAATAATAAGTATTATTTAAAAAAGTTAATGTTTTACTAGTTCCTGTAAAAGTACCATATAAAGTGGTTGGAGGATTGGTTGTACCCAGGTAAATGTCATACGGAGTGGAAACCCCTGCGTTACTCCAATTAAGCGTAACAGCCGAAGTGGAAACCGTTGCCCCATTTACAGGTGCAATATTTGAAACACAACTTAAAACCTGGCAACCCGAATTGAAAGTAGTAATAGCAGTCTCACAACCGGATAATATACAATTGAAACCAACCGGCGCTAAGTACCATGAATAGGCAGTATTTGTAACAAGGTCAGAAATAGTTGCTGTTGTACTTGTATAGTTTCCCTGTAATGTTAATGGAAGACTATTGCCAAAATACAAATTATAAGATATTGCTCCGGCAACAGGATTCCAGCTAAGATTAGCAGTTGTGCTGTTTATTGTACTTGCATTAATTGGCAAAAGATTGGTAGTACAGGAAAAAGAAGAACAATCAATGGGTGTCCATGTATAAGTTTGTCCGTTAGCAGGAAAAACTGCAGTCCCAGTTGATGTAAAACGACAGGTACTACTATTATTGGCTCCTTCAACCGAAGAAGCCCAGGTATTGGATGGAACGGTTGTATTTACAAGGCGATTATAAATATTGTTGGGATACAAATTAGTCCCTGTCCTGATACCAACCTGTGGCGAGGAGGTACTGGTTGTAACATTTTGGAAGGAACCATAAACAAATTGCATGGCACCGTTGGTTGTATTCAAGCGAAGCTGGAAACTGAATATTTCTGAATTGATGGCTCCGGTAGTTCTTTTAACATCCTTCCATTGAAAAATAATTTCATTTCCTGATTGCTCCCACCTGATTTCAGGAGTACCGGAATCTGCATTTTCCAGATCCATTCCAAAGGGAGCAATAAAGCCCGGAACACTGGCAGTAGAACTAACAGGAGCTGTGATTGTATTAGAAGGAGCTGTACTTCCTAAAGAAATCCATCCATTGGAATTCATAGTCACCTGGTTATAGCTTATGCCTTTAAAAGTAAATGCAGTTGGAAGTATTACCGGATAATTAGTATTATCAAAAACTCCACTGGCCAAAACAGTTCCACCAGAAATAGCTGTGTATGTACCGGCTGATTGGGAAAAGGTTAACCCAGGGCCTTGTGCCATGATCACTATATTAAAAGATAAGATTGCTAATGTTAGTACTAGTTTTTTCATGTAATTATTATTACTCAGCAAAGTTTCAAATATGAAAGATTGTTTACAATACCTGAATGGCAGTATTTATAGCAAAGAAAAATACCTGAAAGCAGGTAGGAGTAAAATGGGTATTATAGGCTTAATTTTATAAAAATTTATGCATTGAGAAAAACTGTGTGGTACATATTGTTTACGGTATGCCTGTTATACCAGTCTGAATTATTCGGGCAGGATAAAAAAACGCAGGACAGTCTTTTAGCTATTGCCTATAAACAAAACCCCGATACCAGTTCGGTAAAAGCTTTCCAAACTATTCAGCGTAATTTTTTTAATACCGGTTTGTATGATTCTGCCTTTAAATACGCACAGGATAATTTTGCGCTCACAAAAAAACTTAATGATAAAAAAGCTATAGCTAAAGCCCAGTATGCATTGGGTCTTATTTGCACCAATCTAACTTTGTATGATAGTGCCCGGTATTATATTGCCGCCGCAGAAAATGCTGCCCTTCAATTAAAAGATAGTTTTTTACTGGCCAATTGTTATAACACGCTTTCCATGATGCAGCGGTACCAGGCTGATTACAACAGCTCAGTATCCTATGCATTAAAAAGTGCTGCCATAGCGGAACAGTCAACTGACTCATCACTTATAAAAATGCTGCCGAAAATATATTCCAATATAAGTGGGGCGCTTGTTGGTGAAAATCAATTTGAAAAATCATTAGCCTATTCAAAAAAGGCTTTACTATTTACCAACTACCCCGATGAGCAACGTTACCGGATCCTGCTGCACCAGTCCATTGCAGATGCTTATGTTAACCTGAAACAACTGGCAGCTGCTAAGCCATACCTGGATACAGCCGTTTTACTTACCGGAAAATTTAATAACGGTATTCTCAAAATGCTTACGGCCAGTGCCGAAGGACATTATTATGATCAGGCAGGAGACTATAAAAAAGCTCTCGCTGCTTATCATCTTGCTTACCAATATGCCGACAGTAATAACAATGCTTATTTAAAAGCTGAAGCAGCCGATAATCTTGCAGCCATTTATTATAAACAAAAAATTTATGCCGAAGCCACCCTTTATGCAACTGAAGCAAATAAAATTGCTTTGTCGGTTAACCATATAAAAGTAGCTGCAAGTACATTCAATACTTTAAAAAATATTGCAGAAGCGAAAGGGGAATATAAAACAGCATTACAATATGCCGGGCAATATAAAATTTATGCCGACAGCGCCACTAATGAGGCTACTCAAAAAACAACACTGTCTTTAGAAAGCAAATATCAATCTCAAAAAAAAGAAAAAGAAATTGCCGAATTAAAAATTGCCAATGCTGAAAAAGAATTAACCGCTGTAAAACGCAACCGTCTTTTCTTAATTGGTGGCATCAGTGCAGCGGCTATTATGATTTTACTTGGCTTACTGTACCGAAACAGCAACAACAAAAAAATACTGGCAGAAAAAGAACAAAAACTCCAAAGGGAAAAAATCAATGTTTTAGAAGAACAGCAACAGGTTATATCGCTGCAAAGCATGGTTAACGGGCAGGAAACAGAACGTACCCGTATAGCCAAAGACCTGCATGATGGATTGGGTGGTTTGTTCAGCACTATCAAAATGTACTTCAGCACATTGCAGCATGAGCAGGAAACATTAAAAGGAAATACGTTGTTTGAAAAAAGTTACCAACTGATTGATACCGCCAATGATGAAGTGCGGCGCATTGCTCATAATATGATGCCGGAAGTTTTGGCAAAATTAGGATTGATACCAGCCATACAGGACATGTGCAGCAATATAAGCGCCGGCAAACTGATGCAGGTAAAATTACAATCGTATGGCATGGAGCAACGCTTGAATACAAATACCGAAATTATGCTGTACCGGATTGTGCAGGAATTGCTGAGCAACATTATAAAGCATTCACAGGCCACAGAAGCCATTGTACAGTTTAACCGGGATGATAGCAAGCTGATGGTAACTATAGAAGATAATGGTATGGGATTTAACCTGAAGGATATAGATGATAAACAACATAGTGGCCTGGAAATAATAAAAAGCAGGGTGAATTATTTACATGGCAATATTTCAATAGACTCTAAGGAACAAGTGGGCACTACGGTTATGATGGAGTTTGTAATAAATGAAGAGAGTGAAAAAGGGGAATAGGTATTATTTTTTAAAATAAATTAAAAAGCATTTGTTCATTAAAATAATAAACATACTTATTATAGACGATCATCCGCTGGTAACAGATGGCATTAAAATGATGCTGAAAGATGTTGATTATTTATCAATAGCAGCTGCTGCAAAAAACGGAGCAGAGGCCATGCAATTTTTAGAAAACGATGAACCCGAAATTATTTTACTCGATATCAGCCTGCCCGATATTGATGGTTTACAATTATGTGATAAAATAAGAATAAAAAATAAATACAGTAAAATACTGGGGCTTACTTCTACCAATGATGCCTCCATAATTACCCAATTGCTGCACCGGGGCGCCAATGGTTATTTATTAAAAAATATGGAACGCAGTGAATTATTGGAAGCAATAGACAAAGTAATGGATGGCAAAATATTTTTAAGCAAGGCTGCTAATGAAAAAGTGCTGGAGCAGTTTTCATCCATCTCCACGGCTTTAAACAATACACCTTCATTAACAAGACGTGAAAAAGAAATTCTGCAATTGCTGGAAGAAGGGCTTAACGGACCACAGATAGCTGAAAAACTTTTTCTCAGCAACTACACCGTAGAGACTCATAGAAAAAATTTAATGCAAAAATTAAATACAAATTCTTTGTCCCAATTATTAAAATTGGCAAGGGATAAAAAATTGATTTAATTAGCTGGAAATACAAAGTAAGGTTGCAGCAACCATCCCCGCTGTTTCTGTCCGCAACCTCGTTTCACCAAGGCTTACAGCACTAAAATGATTTTGCATAGCCAGGTCAATTTCTTCAGGCGAAAAATCGCCTTCGGGGCCAATTAAAATAATTTTAGAAGCCATAGATTCATTATTCAGATCTGCTAAACTCCGTTTAGCATCATCTACACAATGTGCAATAAATTTTTGCCGGTATTCATCCAACTTTGGCAAAGTTTTGGAACTTTGCCAAAGTTTTACATATTGAACAGGCTCATGCAAAACAGGCAACCAGCATTGCTGGCTTTGCAGCATGGCACTTACCAGAATACTTTTCATCCGTTCAAACTTAAAAGCAGTCTTTTCAGTTCTTTCACAAACAAGCGGAATAATTTCAGTTACCCCGATCTCGGTTGCTTTTTCTAAAAACCATTCAAAGCGGGTGGAGTTTTTAATTAAGGAGATGGCAATGGTAATGTTAGTCGTTGCCCGGTGCCCGGTGCCCGCTGCTATAACTTTAACAGCACATTTTTTTCTGTTATTATCTGTTATCGCTGTTGTAAATAAACCTCCTTTTCCATTTGTCAATTGCAGTTGCTCCCCATTTTGCATACGAAGTACCTGTACAATATGCTTACTGGTGACTTCATCCAGTAAAACATCTGTTGTTACTGCTTCTAAATCTTCTTTATAAAAAAAGGGTAATGCCATAAATAAAAAAAGGAATGAAAAATCAAATTTAATTCTTCATTCCTCATTAATAATTATAAAAGTAAAAATTGTTCTTCGCTTTTATCTTCAAGTTCCCTCTCCTTGGTAGAGGGGTTAGTGTGAGGCCGGGGGCCTTAAAAAGGTGCATCTTCATCAAACTCCCCGTCATTCATCTTACTTCCTTTCTGGATATACAGTTTTGCGCCATCGCCTTCTTCACCTTTAACCGGTTTCCATTTACTACCCGGTAAACCTCCCGCAAAATCGCTTCCGCCTTCTTCTTCAATAAACTTTTGAATATGCAGTAATGCTTTCAGTTTTATAGTATCCAGGCTTCCATTACGGTGCTTGGCAATTTTAATAAAAGTTTCTCCCTTATTGCTTTCGCCCATTTCATTGCTGGTAATATCGTAATACTCGGGGCGGTACATAAACATGACCAGGTCGGCATCCTGTTCAATGGCTCCCGACTCTCTCAGATCACTTAGTTGCGGGATTTTTGCACCTTCTTTTCTTTTCTCCACCTCTCGGCTTAACTGTGATAAGGCAATGATGGGCACCTGTAATTCTTTTGCCAATCCTTTCAGATCACGTGATATACGGCTGATCTCCTGCTCCCGGTTACCATTGCGGTTTTCTCCGGCACCACTCATTAATTGTAAATAATCAATGATGATGAGGCCAACATTGTGTTTGTTTTTTAAACGGCGGCATTTGGCCCTTAATTCAAAAATATTCAGTGCGGCTGTATCATCAATAAAAATGGGCGCTTTTGATAAACGTTCAATACCATTTTTATACAATTGCTTCATCTCATGCTCTTCCAGTTTACCACGGGCAATTTTCTCCAGCCATATTTCACTTTCAGCACTTAAAATTCTTTGTACCAATTGAGAACTGCTCATCTCCAGGCTAAAAAAACCTACCGCTGTTGGTTTGGTAGGATGCAATGCGGCACTCCTTGCCAGGTTTAAGGCAAAAGCCGTTTTACCAACCGATGGCCTTGCAGCCAGTACAATCAGATCTGTTGATTGCCAGCCATACGTAATTCTATCCAGTGAAGGAAAGCCGGTAGGTACCCCGGTTATATCTTCCTGCCTGTTACGCATGTCTTCTATTCGCTGTATTGTTTTCACCAACACAGTATCAATGCTGTCGAAATTTTTACGCAGGTGGCTGTTGGTAATTTCAAAAAGTTTACCCTCTGCATCATCAAGCATATCAAAAACATCGGTGCTGTCTTCATAAGCATCCCCTATGATCTCGCCGCTGATACGGATCAGTTCACGCTGAATAAATTTCTGTAAAACGATCCTTGAGTGAGCATCAATATTAGCCGAAGAAACTACTGCATTGGTTAATCTGGTAACATAATAGGGACCTCCCACCACATCCAGTTCTTCCCGGAATTTTAATTCTTCAACAACGGTTAATAAATCTATCGGTAAACTTTTGATGGCCAAACCCTGCATGGCTTTAAATATCCGCTGGTTGGCATCTACATAAAAACATTCGGGTTTTAAAATTTCCACTACCGTATCAAATGCACTTTTTTCAAGCATAATGGCACCAAGTACAGCTTCTTCAAGTTCCTTTGCCTGTGGCGGCACCTTGCCATACATCATGTTGCCGAGATCGATTGGTGCTTTACGACGCAGCTTTTTATCTTTATTAAAGTTAGTAAGTTCCATGTTCTTTTTCCTGTTGCTTGTTAGGGTTATTAGGTGCAGGGCGGCTAAGGTAATTGCAAATGATTCATTAGTCTCCATTCATTTTTATCCACATCATGCTTTTTACGTTTTTTGCAGCCGTTTTCCACAGGCTTTTCCACAGTAAAGATAGTTTATTAAGGTTATTAAAAATTTATACACAGTGAATTCACAAGTTAAAAATCAACAAAATTCGCATTCTTATCATGTTTATTAACAATTAATAAATACTGATTATTCTTTTTTACACCTATACAATTAATCAGTCACTTGTATTATTAAAAATCTATACTTAGATTCTTAACCCGTTCATTTATGCTGCATAGCAATCAAAAAACTATCTTTGTTCATTAACAATAAATTTTGTTTCCCAGATGATCATTAGTTACAACTGGCTTAATGAATACCTGCCTACCGGACAGTCAGGCCTGCCCGAATTAATTGAGCCGGAAAAATTGAGTAAGATCCTTACCGCTATCGGACTTGAAGTTGAAAGCTTTGAAAAACATGAGGCTGTAAAAGGTGGGCTGACGGGTTTGATCATTGGTAAAGTTATTACCTGCGAAAAACATCCCGATGCAGATAAATTAAAAATTACAACCGTTAATATTGGAAGAGAAGAAAATCTGCAGATTGTATGTGGTGCTCCAAATGTTGACGTGGGCCAAAAAGTTGTTGTGGCCACAATTGGCACTACCATTTATCCGGTAAAAGGGGAGCCGCTAACCATGAAAAAAGCCATGATACGGGGGGTTGAAAGCCATGGAATGATTTGTGCAGAAGATGAAATAGGTTTGAGCGAAAGCCACGCCGGTATTATTATTCTGCCGGAGGATACAACTGTTGGAATTACAGCAGCCGGATATTTTCAAATATCTGAAGATTATATTTTTGAGATTGGCCTTACGCCTAATCGTATTGATGCCATGAGTCATTTAGGTGTAGCTAAAGATGTTTGTGCCTATTTAGCTCACCATAATAAAACACAGGCTACTGTAAGATTTCCCTATAAAAATAATTTCAAACCTGATACCCAGAACAAACCAATAGAAGTGGTTATTGAAAATACTGAATCCTGCCAGCGATATTCAGGCGTAAGTATAGAGAATATAACCATAACTGAAAGCCCTGAATGGCTGCAGAAAAAATTAAAAAGTATCGGCCTTAAGCCAATTAACAATATTGTTGATATTACTAATTTTATTTTACACGAAACAGGGCAGCCTTTACATGCATTTGATGCGGATACCATTACCGGGAACCTGCCTGCCGGACAGGCAGGAAAAGTGATCATAAAAAACTTACCGGAAGGTACACCGTTTGTTACGCTGGATGAAAAAGAAAGAAAACTTTCTGCCGAAGACCTGGTGATCTGCAACCTGCCTGCCGGACAGGCAGGTGCAGAAGCGCCTATGTGTATAGCAGGTGTTTACGGCGGAATGCATAGCGGTGTAACTGCATCAACTAAAAATATTTTTTTAGAAAGTGCCTGGTTTAATCCTGTTGATATTCGTAAAACATCTTTACGTCATGGCTTACGTACCGATGCTGCCGCCCGTTTTGAAAAAGGCGTTGATATCAGCAATACCGTACAGGTATTAAAAAGAGCTGCCATGCTTATTAAAGAAATTGCAGGCGGCAAAATTGCAGGTAATATCATTGATATTTATCCGGCTCCAAAAACAAAAACTGAAGTCGCCCTTAAATATCATTATTTGAAAAAACTAAGCGGTAAAAATTATCATGGTGATACCATTAAAAATATTTTACACAGCCTTGGTTTCGAATTATTAAAAGAAGGTGATGATGAAATGAGGTTTACTGTTCCTTTCAGCAAACCCGATATCAGCATTGCAGCAGATATTGTAGAAGAAATTATGCGTATAGATGGTTTGGATAATGTGGAAATTCCAAACATGATCACTATAGCACCGGCTGTTGAAACCCTTGCACATGAAGCTGCATACACGGAAAAAACTGCTGAATACCTTGCCGGATCAGGCTTTCAGGAAATATTTACCAATTCCATTACCAACAGTGCTTATTACCCTGAAGCTGTTTTGAAAAAGACAGTAAAGATGATCAATAATTTAAGTGAAGAATTAAATATTCTCAGGCCGTGTATGATGGAAACCGGCTTAACATCTATTGCTTATAACCTGAACAGAAAAAATAACGATTTGAAATTTTTTGAATTTGGGAAAACCTATTCAGTCAATGAAACAGGAAGATATATTGAAGACAATCACCTTACCTTATATATCACCGGCAATAAAACAACTGATGGCTGGAAAACAAAAGGAGAGAAAGCAGATTTTTATTTTATTAAAGCTGTCTTCGAAAAAATTATTAACATATTGGGATTAAAGATTGACAATTATACTCCGGCTGATTATACTGATGCAGAAACCTGCCTGCAGGCAATTGTTAAAAATGAAAAGATTGGAGATATTGGTATGATCAGCAAAACTAAACTGGAGTTTTTTGATATTAAGCAACCTGTTTTTTATGCCGATTTAAATTGGGACCATTTGCTTGTACTGAATAAAAAAATTAATATTCAATATAAAGAAATTTCAAAATACCCGGCTGTAAACCGCGACCTGGCCATTATTGTAAACAAGGATGTGCCATTTGAAGCTGTAGAAAAAACCACCAATATTGCCGGGATAAATAAATTAAAAGCAATCAGTTTGTTTGATATATTTGAGAGTGAAAAAATAGGTGCCGGTAAAAAATCAATGGCCATCAGCTTTACTTTTTTAGATGAAGAAAAAACTATGACCGATAAAGAAATTGATGGTATGATGAGTAAGATCATTGGGGCTTATGAAAAAGAACTGGGTGCAGAGATAAGGAAATAAAAATTGATTTCTAGTTCACTTTGTGAATTTTTGTAGCCACAAATTACACTGGTTTTCACCAATAATACAATGTGTTTCATTCGTGTTAATCTGTGTTATTCGTGGCAAAGAAAAACAAGATTAAAACTTATTTCGAAGAAATAACCTTCGTGACTTAGTGCCTTTGTGGCTAAACTTATGAGTGATTTAGAACAAAATATTAAACGCATCAATGATAAACTTCAGCACCTGCTGAAGAATTACCAGTTATTACAAAAAGATAATCAACGGCAATCTGTTTTAATAGAAGAATTAAAACTGGCAAAAGAAAAAAATAATCAGCAAATATCAGCACTGCAGGAACAGGTTAGCATATTAAAAGCTGTTACAGGGCAAATGAATGAAAAGGACAAAAAATCTTTTGAAAAAAGCATTAACCAATACATTAAAGAAATTGACAAATGTATCGGGCAGCTGAGTGAATGATCTATACCCTTTTCACCAGCTTTAAAATTTGTCCACCTTCGGTATTACTCAATTCCAAAAAATACCTCCCGTAAGGCAGATCATTTAATCCGCGCCAGTTAAAATACCGCTGGTGCTGATTTTGAGTAGTTTCTAAAGTTGAGCAGACTTTTCCTTCATCATTTCTTAAAACAAATTTTAAAGGATCTGTGGTCATTTTATCCCACTCAATAGTTAGCGAGTCGGTAAAAAAGGCCTGTTTAATTTTTGCAAACATGCTTGTAAAGTTTTTAATTCTTAAATGGTTTAATAAAGGTGCAATTCGTTTAAATAAGGTAATTATTAAACAATACTTTAGTTTTAAACTAATGTATCAGTTGATTTTTATGTAATAGGAAAATGGTGTTTTCTTTGGCAGGGGAACAAAATAATACATTAATTTTAATTATGCAAGCATTGATACCCATAAATATTGTGATCGGAGACAGAACCTATCGAATTAAAACCAACCCGGAAGATGAAGAAACGATACGCCGAACCTTAAAAACTATCAATGATAAGATCATCGAATTTAAAACACAGTTTGCCGGAAAGGACATGCAGGATTACATAGCCATGGTTTTAATATGGTTTGCCACCCAGAAAGGTACAGATAGTAACCCTGCGCTGGAAAAAGAAATGGCTGAAGTTTTGCAAAAGATTGAATACCAGTTGGATAATGTGAAATAAGTACTTTTACATTTGAAATGTAGATAATTGTTCATATATTCACGTATAATACATTACTAAAACTAAATCTTCCCGCATGAAAAAATATTTACTTTTTTTCATGCTTTTAGTAATCTCAAGTAATCTTTTTGCACAACCTGGAATAAGTTCTTTTACACCTACAACTGGGCCAATAGGAACAGTTGTAACTATTAGCGGAACAAATTTCAGCACAACTATTGCAAACAATATCGTTTTTTTTGGCGCAGTAAAAGCTACTGTTTCTGCTGCAACTGCAACTTCTTTAACTGTTACTGTGCCAATTGGTACAACTTACGATCCTATTACGGTTACAACGCTCAACAATAATTTAACGGCTTATTCATTGAAGCCTTTTCATGTAATTTTTGGAGGTGCTGGACCGCTATTCACAGCTTCATCTTTTAACGCATATATAAATTTTACTGTAGGTCTTCATTCTTATGCGATTTCCAATACTGATCTGGACATAGATGGGAAACCTGATTTTATTACTACTAATTATGATGGAGCCACATTTTCTCTACTAAAAAATAGTAGTATCATTGGAAGTCTTTCCTATAGCCCTAATTTAGAAACTACAACACCTGGCCATCCAGATGGTGTTGTTTCAGGAGATTTCGATGTCGATGGTGATCAGGATATTGCAATAACCAGTTGGGACGCAAGTAGTGTTTCTGTGTTCAAAAATACAAGCTCAGTTGGAACAATTTCATTTGCCCCTAAGGTTGATTTTACAACTGGTTTAAATCCCCAAGGGATTTCAGTAGGAGATATAGATGGAGATGGTAAACCTGATATTGTAACAACTGATGTGAATTCATTCACAGTTTCAGTTTTAAGAAACACAGGTTCTGCAGTAACAATATCTTTTGCATCCCCAGTAAGTTTTCCAACAAGTTTTGGACCAAGAGCTGTTGTAATCAGGGATTTTGACGGAGATGGTAAACCTGACCTTGCTATAGCGACGGAAACCCCAAATAAAGTTGTTGTTTTTAGAAACACAAGTACAACTGGTATTATTTCTTTTGCACCAAGAGTTGATCTGTTATCAGGATCACGACCCTACGGAATTGCTGTTGGTGACCTAGACGGAGATGGTAAACCTGATATAGTAAATTCAAACAATGGATCATTAAATGCTTCTGTTTTCAAAAATACCAGTACACCAGGAACAATTTCTTTTGACCCTAAAATCGATTTATTTGTAGGCGATTTCCCTCAAAAAGTGGCTATTGGTGATTTAGATGGCGATGGTAAACTCGACCTAGCAATAACAAATAATTCTGGATCTGCTTCTATAATTTCTTTATACAAAAATATAAGCAGTGCTGGATTAATCCAATTTTTACCCAAAGTTGATTATGCAATTGGATCTGGTCCAACAGCTGTTACTATCGGAGATTTTGATGGCGATGGATTACCTGATATTGCTGCCACAGCCAGTTTCTCAAATGCAGTTTCAATCTTAAGAAGCACAGTAGTTTGTACATCTGCTACAATAAATTCTCAACCAACAGATAGTATTGTTTGTGCAGGTGCAAATGCATCCTTTTCAATTAATGCACTTAATGCAGTCAGCTACCAGTGGCAGGTAGATATAGGGACTGGTTGGGTTGACCTTACGAATAATACTACCTATTCAGGTGTAACCACAAACACATTAAATATTACGGCAGTCTCAATAGCCATGAATAATTACAAATACCGTTGTGTAGTAACCAATTCATGTGGAAATTCAAATTCATTTTCAGCCCTATTAACTGTAAATATGCCTTCGGCACCTTCTGTAAATATAACAGCTTCTGGAATCAGTATTTGCACTGGTACATCCGTAACCTTTATTGCGGTGCCGGTTAATGGAGGCACAATGCCTACATATCAATGGATAAAAAACAGCATTAATGTTGGCATTAATTCCAATACATACATTGACAATGTTTTGATTAACGGTGATGTTATTAATTGTGTACTTACTTCCAGCAGCACCTGTATCACAACTCCAAATGCAACCAGCAACAATATTGTAATTATAGTAAGTTTACCGGTTACACCGGCCATTTCTATAAGTGCATCTGCAAATAATATTTGTTTTGGTACGACCATAACTTTTACTGCTGCAGAAACAAATGGAGGCCTTGCACCTGAATATCAATGGAAAAAGAATGGAATCAATGTTGGCACAAACAATGTTGCTTTTACAGACAATGCTTTAAATAATGGCGATATTATTACCTGCGTACTTACGTCCAGCCTTGGTTGTTTAACATCACCCACAGCAACCAGTAACCAGGCAGTAATGATAATAATACCTGCGGTAACACCCACAATAACAGTTTCTGCTTCTACAAATAATATTTGTCCGGGCACATTGGTAACATTCAATTCTACCATAACCAATGGTGGTTTATTACCAGCATTTCAATGGAAAAAGAATGGAATCAATGTTGGCACAAACAATGTTGCTTTTACAGACAATGCTTTAAATAATGGCGATATTATTACCTGCGTACTTACATCAAATTTAGTAGCCAGTTGTTTAACAAATCCTGTTGCCAACAGCAACAATATTACAATGACGTTACAAAATTTACCGGGTAATGTAAATCTTGGGGTTGATAAAAGTGGTTGCATAGGCAGCACAGTTACATTAAATGCACAACCGGGTTTTGTTTCTTATTTATGGCAGGATGCCTCTACAAATGCAACTTTTAATGCAACAGCATCGGGTACTTACATGTTGCAGGCAACGGACGCCTGCGGCAATATTTCAACCGATGATATCGTAGTTTCCTTTAAACCAACGCCTATTGGTTTTCTCCCATCAGATACTGCTGTTTGCTCGTATGAACCAATCATTATAAATCTGGCTGTAGTTTACAATCAATATTTATGGAGTACCAATGCCGGCTCTCCTTCAATAACTATAAGTACCCCTGGACTTTACTGGTTACAGGTTATCGATAATAATAATTGTATTGGGCGTGATACCATAAATGTGTTGCCCAAAAATTGCTTGAGAGACTTCTTCATACCTAACGCTTTCACACCAAATGGTGATACTAAAAACGATGATTTCAAGCCCTTAATTTTTGGTACGCTAAAGCAATATGAATTTAAAGTTCTTAATCGCTATGGCGAGCAAGTATTTTATTCTAAAGAATTGAGTAAAGGATGGGATGGAAGACTTAAAGCTAAAGATCAGAATTTGAATACATTTGTTTGGATATGCACTTACCAACTGGTAGGGCAAATGATTAATGTTGAAAAAGGAACGGTAATTATGGTGAGATAAGTAGTTTTATTTACTAAGTATCTCTCTGATATCTAAAAACCGATGAAGCCCAACTATCTACAAACATTTCGCCCCAAACAATAAAATTTTCACCCTCAACAATGAACTTTTCAAGTCTAATTATTAATTTTTTAGGCACCGTTATCGGTTTTCAGGTCTAACAATTGACATTTCACCTTCAACATTTGATTCTGTTTACAGGTAAATATCCTTTGTCTTACCCTAAATAGATACTTCTATTTCAAAAACTCCTTCACCTTAAACACAAAACCGCAAACCCTTAACTCATAACCCTCCTTTTCTCCAATCAAATTACTTATCTTCGTTAATTAAACATCTCATTTAACTTTTATATGGATAAAGGGGAATTATATATGATTTTGAACCGATTTAAAACAGAAACAATCAATGGAACCGTTAATACTATACATTATCATTGGTGCAGCCGCACTGATAACAGGCATAATACTGGGTAAACTGGTTTTTGCAAAAAACACCCAAAAACAAATAGCAGAAGCAGAGTATCAGACTAAAAAAATCATCGCCGACGGACAATTACAGGCTGAAAACCTTAAGAAAGAAAAGCTTTTGGAAGCTAAGGAAAAGTTTGTACAACTCAAGTCGGACCATGACCGGGATGTAATGCAACGCAATCAAAAACTGGTTGACAGTGAAAACCGTATTAAACAAAAAGAGCAATCACTTAATCAGAAAGACCAAAACCTTGAAAAGCAGATAAAGGATAATGAAGTCATCAAGGAAAACCTTAACCGCCAGACTGAGATTGTAAATATTAAGCGAACCGAACTGGAAAAACACCAGGAAGAACATATTCGCCGGTTGGAAAAAGTTGCCGGATTGAGTGCAGAAGATGCAAAGGCACAATTAATTGAAAGCCTAAAGCAGGAAGCTCATACCAAGGCCCTGGTTATTCAGCAGGAAATTATTGAAGATGCTAAATTAAAAGCTACTAAAGAGGCCCGTAAGATAGTTATACAAACTATTCAGCGTACAGCTGCTGAAGCAGCCATAGAAAATGCAATCACCGTTTTTAATCTTGAAAGTGACGAAATAAAAGGTTCCATCATTGGCCGTGAAGGGCGTAATATCCGTGCTATAGAAGCCGCTACCGGTGTAGATTTAATTGTAGATGATACACCGGAAGCTATAGTTCTTTCTTCATTTGATCCTTTACGCAGGGAAATTGCCCGTTTATCGTTGCAACGCCTTGTGGCAGACGGACGTATTCACCCGGCACGTATTGAAGAAGTAGTTGAAAAAACAAAAAAGCAAATCGACGACCAGGTTATGGAAATTGGTGAGCGTACAGCGATGGAACTGGGTGTACATGGCCTGCATAAAGAACTGATCAGGATGGTAGGCCGGATGCGTTTCCGCTCTTCATACGGACAAAACCTGTTAATGCACAGCAGGGAAACAGCCAATCTATGTGCAATCATGGCAGCAGAGTTAGGGATGAATGCAAAATTGGCCAAAAGGGCAGGTTTATTACATGATATAGGAAAAGTACCCGATGAAGAAACAGAATTAAGTCATGCTTTACTGGGTGCTAAACTTGCTGAAAAATATGGTGAAAATCCTGCCGTTGTAAATGCAATTGGCGCTCACCATGATGAAATGGAAATGCAATATGTAATCTCTCCTATTATTCAGGCCTGCGATGCTATTAGCGGGGCAAGGCCGGGTGCAAGGCGTGAGATCATGCAGCAATACATTCAGCGTATCAAAGATTTAGAAAACCTTGCCATGGCTTATACAGGAGTGGAAAAAGCTTACGCTATACAGGCAGGCAGGGAATTAAGGGTAATTGTAGAGGCTGATAAGGTAACTGATGGCGACAGCGATAAGTTAAGTTTTGAAATAGCACAGAAAATACAAACGGAAATGACCTTTCCCGGGCAGATAAAAGTTACGGTGATCAGAGAGAAAAGATCCGTAAACGTAGCGAGGTAATGTCCTCACTATATTCCCCTAAGCGGGGAGGAAAAGGTGAAGATTCAAGTGTTGCATGTAATATTATGAGTTTTTTTCACAAACCATAAAAAAACTCATAACTCATAACTCATAACTCATTTCTTTCCCCTACCTTTGCCGTCCGTAAAAAATCATATAATATGAACGCAGTAGCATTTGTTCATGAGCAACTGGACACAAAAGGAAAAGCAAAACTTCCAAATTTTAAAGCAGGTGACAATGTCACTGTTAATTATAAAATTGTAGAGGGTACCAAAGAGCGTATTCAAAGTTTTAAAGGTGATGTGATTAAGCGCCAGGGAGTTGGTGCAACAGCTTCATTTACAGTTCGTAAAATGAGCGATGGTGTGGGGGTTGAGCGTTTATTCCCGGTTTATTCGCCAAATATTGAAAGTGTTGTATTACACAAAGTGGGTAATGTAAACCGTGCAAAATTGTATTATTTACGGGAAAGGAGTGGAAAAAGTGCCCGTATTAGTGAAAAAAGAAGGGCTGTTACTAAAAAATAATTAAATATTTACCTATAGAAAAGAGCGAAAATTCAATTTTTCGCTCTTTTTGTTTGCATAATTCAAAAATTGGTATTATTATTGCTATATAAAACAAAATTACAATCCCTCGAGAAGACTTTTACCCACAGTTAATTAAAGCTTACTTTTTTTAATTTTTAAACCGTCAACCATGAGAAGGATTGTTCTATCAGTAATCATTGTATTTTCAATTATTTTTTTAGTTTCCTGTGCCCGGGGTATTTCGCCCGAGCAGGCAGCAAATGGCAAAGCCAAATGTGGCAGGTCTTATGTTCGGTAAGAGATACCTCTTATACCGATTCAAATATAAGGTTAGGTCGATGTTAACTTTGTTATATTAAATAGCAAAGCAAATTAATAATTGATTTATCTTTGTTAAATAAATAATTATTATGACATTATCATTTTTAAGCAGTGTTTTTTTAATTTCAATGCCGGGTGGCAGTGAGTGGATACTTATTGTTATTGTAGTATTACTTATGTTCGGCGGAAAAAAAATACCAGAACTCATGAGAGGTATTGGTCGCGGAATGCGTGAATTTACAGATGCTAAAAACAATGTAAAGAGTGAGATCGAAGAGGGCATGAAAGAAAAAGAAACCAAATAATACTATTAAACCGGGAAGTTATTTATTCCTGTATTTCGGCTGAAGTGCACCTGCTTGGTTTGGGTGGACTTCAGCCGATTTAATATTAAAAAATCAGTATCTTTTAATTATGTTTTCATATAAGAACATAAGTCAATATCAACTTTCGTTAACTGATAACAAAATAACCTGCGCTGATGCTGTAGCCTATTATCTGCAGCAGATCAAGGAAAATAAACAGCTAAATGCATTTATTGAAGTATATACCGATGAGGCTATTCAACGGGCAGTTGTATTAGATAAAAAAAGAAAAACCGGGCAACCATTAAAGAAACTTCATGGTGTGGTTATCGCCATTAAAGATGTAATCTGTTATAAAGATCATACTGTTACGGCAGCATCTAAAATATTGGAAGGATTTAAAAGTTTATATACTGCTACAGCTGTACAAAAGTTGCTTGACGAAGATGCTATTATTATCGGTACATGCAATTGCGATGAATTTGCAATGGGAAGTTCGAATGAAAACTCTGTATATGGTAACGTGTTAAATGCCCTGGATCATACAAAAGTTCCGGGAGGCTCATCCGGAGGAAGTGCAGTTGCTGTACAGGCAAATTTATGTATGGCAAGTTTAGGCAGTGATACCGGAGGCTCGGTAAGACAACCGGCAGATTTCTGCGGAATTTTAGGCTTAAAGCCAACATATGGCAGAATATCCCGTTACGGATTGATTGCCTATGCTTCGTCTTTTGATCAGATTGGGATATTTGGTAAGACCATAGATGATATTGCATTGTTACTGGAGATCATGAGTGGTGCTGATGCATTTGATAGTACTGTATTACAACCTGCAGCTTATAATTTGCAGTTTGCAGTAAACCCTGCAGATAACGAGCAAATCAAGAAATCAGAAAAAAAATACAGGATCGCTTATTTTAAACAGGCAATTCATCATCCTTCTCTTGATAAAGAAATAAAAGAAAATATAATAACCCTGATTGATAAATTAAAATCAAACGGGCATTCGGTTACAGAAATTGATTTTGAGCTTTTGGATTATATAGTACCTGCCTATTATGTTTTAACCACTGCGGAAGCAAGCAGTAATCTCAGCCGGTATGATGGAATACGTTATGGCCATCAAACCAAGGCTGATATAAAAGATTTAACAGACTTTTATAAGCAGACCCGAAGTGAAGGTTTTGGTAAAGAAGTGCAACGAAGGATCATGCTGGGTACTTTCGTTTTAAGCAGCGGATATTACGATGCTTACTTTTATAAAGCTCAGCAGGTTCGCAGGTTATTAACAAACAAAACAGATGCTGTATTTACTGATTTTGATGCAGTTATTATGCCAACAAGCCCATATACGGCTTTTCCAATTGATGAGAAAACAAGTGACCCTATAGCTATGTATTTAGCAGATATTTTTACAGTATATGCTAATTTAACAGGTATACCGGGGATTTCAGTGCCTTTATTTAAACACAGCAATGGAATGCCTTTTGGCCTGCAGATTATGACTAAAAAAACAGATGAAGTAACTTTGCTTAAGCTTTCAAAACTCCTGATGGATAAATTCAGCGTAAATTAGTTTGAAAATAAAATGAAGCAATTATTTTTTATACTCATACTCCAGCTTTTTTTGATTAATGTAAAAGCATTCGCCATTGAAGATTTACATCAACAACGGGTTAGCATTGATACCAGCATTATTAAAGACTCTGTAGAAGATGAATTTATTGCAGAAGTAATAAAAACCAAAGCTCCTCCACAAAAGGAAAAAGTTCAGTATTTCAGCCAGGTAACAAAATATGGTTTCAAGAATTTATTTGCCCAATACAATTATAATCCTTCGTTGCCTTATTCATCCCAGGTAAACCCAAATGCAGAAGGTTATATGCAGGATTATTTAAAACTGCATAGCAATAACCTGTTAAAAATGAAAGGATGGGGGCAACCATATTTTAATTTAATTGACAATATACTTTCACAATATGGTTTGCCGAAAGAGCTAAAATATCTGGCTGTAATAGAAAGCAATTTAAGCCCAAGGGCCACAAGTTGGGTAGGTGCAGGAGGCCCATGGCAGTTTATGCCTTACACAGCAAGAGACTACGGCCTGGTGGTTAATTATAATATAGATGAGCGCCGTGATTATTATAAAAGTACACATGCCGCTGCCAGATACCTGCTCACTTTATACAGTCAAATGCATGATTGGTTATTGGTAATTGCTGCTTATAACGGTGGACCGGGAAGGGTTTTCAGTGCCATTAAAAAAAGCGGAAGTAAAAATTTTTGGTCTTTACAATATTTTTTACCTGCCGAAAGCAGGAACCATGTAAAGAAATTTATTGCTACGCATTATATCATGGAGGGCTCGGGTGGTGTAACAACAATGCCCAATTTAGCCGGCAATAATATAAAGGGGGGTGTTAATTCATTCGAGACTAAACCAGAACTTACTGAAGAAGAACTGGCAACAGTAACAACCCAAAGTATTTCAGGTAAGTACAATTCCCTGGTGATTACTAAAAATCTATCAATGGATATCGTTCAGTTTAATCGTTATAATCCCGATTTCGACAATATGATGTCTATAAATGGTAATTATGATCTTCGTTTACCTTCAGATAAGATGCAATTATTTTTAGCTAATAAATATGTGATCCTGAATGAGTGTGTTCAGCTTTTATTGGGAGATAACCCGGCTCCTTCAAATCAAACTACCTATCCACCACAAAAAGTGATCAAGAAAAAAAGAAACTGATTTATTGAAGTACTTTCCGCATGGTTTCGGCCTTTATCAAACATTCTTCATATTCCTTTTCGGCATCGCTGTAATAAGTTATGCCACTGCCCGTTTGAAATGAAATATATTTATCCAAATCATTATACAGAATACTGCGAATCACCACATTAAAATCAAAGTCACCCGCTGGATTTACATACCCGATGGCACCGGAAAATAATCCCCTCCTTGTACGTTCATACTGTTCAATCAATTCCATTACCCTTTTTTTGGGAGCCCCCGTCATGGATCCCATCGGAAATGTCGCTTTAATGCACTCAATCCAGGTCAGATCAGCTTCTACTTCGCCACTAACCGTACTTATCATTTGATGTACCTGCGGGAAACTGTACAAACCAAAAAGTTCCTCAACGTTAACAGATCCTGGTTTACATATCCGGCTCAAATCATTTCTTACCAGGTCAACCACCATTACATTCTCACTTTTTTCCTTTTGGCTTTGCAAAAGATAATTTTTTGATACTTTATCTGCTGCCACACTTTCCAGGTTTCTTTTAGATGTTCCTTTGATTGGCTGTGAAAGGATTTTGTTACCCACTTTTTTTAAATACCGTTCCGGGCTGGCACATAAACAATAACGGGTATTTACTTTATAAAAAACTGAAAATGGATTAGGAGAAAGTTGTGAAAGACAATGATATGTTTTCACCGGATCCATTTCAGTATTTTCTGCAAAAAACTCCTGGCAGAAATTAATTTCATAACAATCGCCGCGTAAAATATGCTGTTGTAGTTTTTCTATAATTTGTATGTAAGCACTTCTTTCAATTTTATTTTGTATGGCTACCCTGCCCTTTACTGTTTCTGTAATATCCGGAGCACAGGATAGTATCGCATTGAATATTTTTTCAGCATCAACATCAGCATATATTTTTACACAGCTGTTATCAAGCTCAAGAACAATTTCGGGCACAAAAAAATGAAGGTCCTTAAAACCAATGCCATCCTCATTATCCGAATACAATTTTTCTGTTTCGTTTTTTAAGTCATACCCAAAATGGCCAAAGATCCATTCTCCTTTTTCTGTATCATAAAAGTTTAGTAGTTCTTTAAAAGCACTACCAGCCTGCACTTCAATATTTTTTTTACACCCTGCAGCAAGTAAACATTCAAATACAGGTTTAGTAAAATCATAGAACTGATTATCCAAAAAACAAAAAATGCTGAACCGGTTTACCCAATTCAACATTTGTATTTTAAAAATATGAAAGTCAGTAATAGGAAAAGAAATACATTTTTTCACTTGCTTAATTTTCCCCGTTACAGAATACTTTATTAAAAATCATCTTCATCATCAAAATCATCATCGTCCAAACCATCTAAGCCCAGATCACTAAAGTCTTCATCTGCTTTAAAATCTTCTTCTTCTTTTCCTTTTGCAGCTTTTTTAAGGGGTCCTTTCTTACCAACCGATTTGGGGATATCAAACTCATCAAAGTCAGGATCCCAATCATCCCCTTCTTCAGCTTTGTCCCAGTCATCTTCTTTTTCTACAACATCTTCTTCGTCATCGTCATCTGCCCCTTTTTTCTTTGGAGCAGATTTTTTCTTTGGAGATGGAATAATATCGTCTTCCTCATCAAAATCATCATCATCATCAACGACTTTTTTAGGTTTGGATGATTTTTTAATAGATGTAATTTCTGTTGAAGCAGCTGTCTTAACAACTGTCTTTTTTGCGTTATCAGATTTTAAAACCATAATTCAAAAAGGATTAGTACTGTAAATTTTCCAAGAGTTTTTTAAATTGCCAAAAATATTACTAACTTTTTTTAATTTTTTTTAGGCCAGCACTAATTGATCCCTTCCCGGGCCATTGCTGATGTACTTAACAGGTACTCCCAAATATTCATTCAGATACTTAATATAATTTTTCATTTCAGCGGGCAGCGCCATATATTCTTTAATTCCGGTAATATCTTTTTTCCAGCCTTTAAAAGATTTATAAACCGGTTCAATATTTACCCGGTTCATTTGAAAAGGTACAAAATTTTTCTCTTCTCCGTTGATATTGTAACCGTTACACACTTTTAATTCTTCGAGGCCATCCAGAATGTCGGCTTTTGTCATAATAATTTGAGTAACCCCGTTTATCATACAGGCAAATTGAAGGGCCACCAGATCAATCCAGCCACATCTGCGAGGGCGCCCTGTAGTGCTGCCAAATTCGTTCCCCGTTTTACGAATCAACTCTCCGGTTTCATCAAGTAATTCTGTAGGGAAAGGGCCACTGCCTACCCTTGTACAATAAGCTTTTGAAATTCCAAAGACCTCTTTTATCTTCTGTGGCGGTATCCCTAAACCAGTACAGACACCAGCCGAAATGGTATTGCTGCTTGTTACAAACGGGAATGTGCCAAAATCCACATCCAGCATACTACCCTGTGCACCCTCAGCCAATATCCTATTACCTTTTTGTATTTTTTCGTTTATAAAATATTCGCCGTTTACAATTTTAAACTCACGTAAAAATTCCAATGCTTCAAAAAACTCTTCTTCCCAGGTACTTATGTCTTCCTGAAAATTAAAATTATCCAGCAGGCGCTGATGCTTCATCCTGAGTTTAATATAATCGGTGGTAAAACTTTTATCCAGCAAATTCCCTACACGCAATCCATTACGTCCGGTTTTATCCATATAAGCCGGGCCAATTCCTTTTAACGTACTGCCGATCTTTTCATTACCCTTAGAAAGTTCACTGGCTTTATCAAGTGCACGGTGAGTAGGTAAGATAAGATGCGTTCGTTCGCTGATGTATAAATTCTTTTTAAAGTCAACTCCCATGGCAGCAACATTTTCACATTCCTTTTTTAAAGTAATGGCATCAAGTACAACACCATTACCTATCAGGTTTATTTTATCTTCATGAAAAATACCGCTGGGTATCTGGTGTAATACAATTTTCTTTCCACCTACATATAGCGTATGTCCGGCATTGGGCCCTCCCTGAAAACGGGCTATAACATCGTAATTTTTTGCAAAGTAATCAACAATTTTACCTTTGCCTTCATCGCCCCATTGCATTCCGAGAATAACATCTACCATTTCTTTTTATTTACCCCTATCCCCTGAAGGGAAACAATTGGGAGATTATGATTTATTTCCTTAGTTACAGAAATTAGTTTTTCAAAGCACCATTCCCGTTCGAACGCTGTAAAGCCCAAACGATAATTTACAGCATACCAAAATTCAACCAGTATCTATGCAAATTACCAAAACCGTGTAAAAATAAAATGAAATAACACAACCACCTAAAATGATATTAAGTTGTTTGAAAATTGGGGAGAAATGTATACCAGTTAAAATAAAGTGCAGGTGATTAAGCTACTTTCAACATACTTAATTTACTGCTGCTGAATTTGCGATTAGCATAATCAAGCGTAACATCAAATATTTTTACTTTTTGAGAGGGCAATTCATACATGGCATCTGTAAGGATACTTTCGCAGATACTGCGAAGGCCCCGTGCACCCAGTTTATATTCCAGAGCTTTTTCAACCATAAAATCAAAAACAGCAGGTTCAAACTTCAATTCAATACCTTCAATTTCAAATAACCGGGTGAATTGTTTGATCAATGCATTTTTGGGTTCAGTCAAAATACTTCGAAGTGTTTCAGCATCTAAAGGGTTTAGATAGGTTACTACCGGTAACCGGCCGAGTAATTCCGGTATTAATCCAAAATGTTTCAGGTCAACAGCATTTACAAAATGTAAAAGATTATCATGCTGGTATTCCTGTAATTCTTTATTTACATTAAACCCGATGGCATTGGTATTAACCCGGCGGGCAATAATTTTATCTACCCCGTCAAATGCGCCGCCACAAATAAAAAGAATATTTTGAGTATTTACTTTTATCAGTTTTTGTTCGGGATGTTTACGTCCGCCCTGTGGTGGTACCAATACTTCTGTTCCTTCCAGTAATTTTAATAATCCCTGTTGTACACCTTCTCCACTCACATCTCTTGTAATAGAAGGGTTATCGCTTTTACGGGCTATTTTATCAATTTCATCAATAAACACAATTCCTTTTTCTGCAGCGGAAACATCATAATTACATGCCTGCAATAAACGGCTGAGCATACTTTCCACATCTTCTCCAACATAACCGGCTTCTGTAAATACGGTGGCATCTACTATGGCAAATGGCACATTCAACATTCGGGCAATAGATTTTGCCAACAGGGTTTTACCCGTACCTGTTTCGCCAACCATTATGATGTTACTTTTTTCAATTTCAACATCATTCTCAATTTTCTGATTCAGCCTTTTGTAATGATTATATACGGCTACAGCCAGTATTTTTTTCGCATCATCCTGTCCGATCACATAATCATCAAGGAATTTTTTTATTTCAATAGGTTTTTTAACACTTTGTTTATGAGAAGCGGCGGCGGCATTTTTATTCTCCTTGGCATTCCCCAATTCCTGTTCAATAATTTCTTCGGCATGCTCAACACAATTTTCACAAATATGCCCATCCTGTCCGGCAATGAGTATTTTAACTTCATCGCGGCTGCGTCCGCAAAAAGAACAATGTAAAGTCTGTTGTTTTGCCATATCCTGATTATATATCTACCGAAATCATTTGTAAAATACGGGTAAAGTTACAAAAAAGCAACTTAAGTAGTTTAAAGACAGTATCTAACGCAAAAATGTTGCTTTTGGAAGTTATTAAAAAAGCCTCAAAAAGAGGCTTTTAAGTAAAAAATCAGCTTATATATTTAAATTTTTGTCAATACTGCATCCACTATCCCATATTGAACCGATTCATTTGCATCCATCCAATAATCACGGTCAAAGTCTTTCATCACTTTTTCAACTGTCTGTCCGCAATTTTTAGCCAATATATCGGCTCCCATCAGTTTCGTTTTTCTAATCTGATCAGCCATTATCTCCAGATCAGCACTGGTTCCCTGTCCGCCACCACTGGGTTGGTGTATCATTACCTCGCCATTAGGGAATATAAACCTTTTGCCTGTAGCGCCCCCGCTTAGTAATATACTGCCCATACTGGCAGCCATACCCATACATACGGTACTTACCGGTGAACTGATCATTTGCATGGTATCATAAATAACCATGCCGCTGGTAACTATACCGCCCGGGCTGTTGATGTAAAAAGTAATTTCCTTGCCCGGATCAAGCGCTTCAAGGTACATCAGCCTGTTGGTGATATCCTTTGCACTTTTATCATCAACTACTCCCCATAAAAATACCTTTCGCTGCTCAATAAATTTTTTATCAAACTGCCAGCTGCTCATCATTTTCTCCATTGGGTTTTCCGGCATCACTTCCGGTTTGTCATCATCTTCAAAACGGATATTATTGTTCTTATAAAAATTCATAATTGAAATTTATTTTTTATTTCTGATCTTTTTTTTGTTTTTTCTGATTCATTAATAACACTTCGTCAATCAATCCGTATTCTTTAGCTTCAGTTGATGTAAGCCATTTGTCCCTGTCGCAGTCAATGGATACTTTTTCTACAGGCTGGCTGGTATGAAAGGCGATGATTTCATATAATTCTTTTTTTACTTTTTTTACTTCATTCACGGTGATCTCAATGTCACTGGCCTGTCCGCCTGCACCGGCACTTGGCTGATGCATCATTATGCGGCTATGCTTTAGCGCTGTACGCTTTCCTTTGGCGCCTGCACACATTAAAACCGCACCCATACTCGCTGCCATTCCGGTACAGATGGTTGCAATATCAGGAGTTATAAACTGCATGGTATCATACATACCTAAACCGGCATATACACCCCCACCCGGGCAATTGATATACATCTGGATATCCCTGGTACGGTCGGTACTTTCTAAAAATAATAATTGTGCAGTAACAATATTTGCAACTTCGTCGCTGATGGGATAACCCAGGAAGATGATCCTGTCCATCATTAAACGGCTGTATACATCCATTACTGCGATATTCATAGGCCGCTCCTCAATGATGTTGGGCGTAAGGTTTGTTACAGCCCCGCCGCCCGCCGAAGGGGGGAATGAAGCAACAGCATTTGGTATGCTATGCTTTAAATAACTATCAAGGGTATTACTGCTGATACCCCTGTGCTTTACGGCATATTTTTCAAATTCTTTTCCAAAGTTCATAATATAATGATTGCTTTTTTTTAAAATTATGGTAAGCAAATATAGTTGATTGTAATACTTTAAAAAAAGGAACGGGTAATTTGTTTAGTCTCTGCTTCTCGACTGATAAATAAGTATGTACTGTACCAACATGGCTATGGAAGCCAATGCAGCAACTACATAAGTAAGGGCGGCCCATTTTAAAGCATCTTTTGCTTTTGTATGTTCTGTTACAGTTGTAATCCGGGCACTATCCAGCCATTTTAAAGCCCGGGCAGATGCATCAAATTCAACAGGTAGTGTAATTACAGAAAATAAGGTTGTAACTGCAAATAATGCTATCCCTACTAATAAAACAGTTGGATTACCAGCACCAAAACCCAACATACCCAAACCAAAGATGATGACCCATTGAGATAAAGTACTGCTGATCTTTACTGCCGGCACCAGTCTGCTTCTTAACATCAGCATACTATAAGCAGTTGCATGCTGCACCGCATGGCCACATTCGTGCGCTGCCACTGCGGCAGCAGAAACATTAATGCCTGTGTAAACATCAGGACTAAGGTTAACTGTTTTATTCAATGGGTTGTAATGATCGGATAAAAAACCATCCACAGAAATTACGGTAACATCGTAAATACCATTATCCCGCAGCATTTTTTCTGCCACTTCTTTACCACTTAAACCGCTGCTGGTAGGCACTTTACCATATTCGGCAAACTTACTTTTTAACCGATATTGCACCAGCATGCCAATACCCATAAAAAGTAATGACACTATAATTATTCCAAAAGTCATCTTTAAAAAATTTATACTTAAAAATTACAAAGAATAAGCCAATCTGTTTTTAATGACATTTCGGCAAATAAAAGGAGAGAATTGCTTCTCTCCTTTTTATAATAAGTATACTTTTTTATTTTTTATACTGCCCGGTTAACCCTTTTGCCAACTCAGTTACTTTATTAATACTATCATCACTCAAATTACCTTTTTTAAATTCAGCTAAAACCTCAGGATGTTTATTTTCCATTTCCATTAAAAAATGTTCTTCAAATGCTTTTACATTTTTTACGGCCACTTCTCTCAATAAACCCTGTGTTCCCAGGTAGATCATGGCAACCTGCTTTTCAACACTCATGGGTGAATATTGCAATTGCTTTAAAATTTCCACGTTTCTGGCACCTTTGTCAATCACGTTTTTAGTTGCCGCATCCAGATCACCACCAAACTTACTGAAAGCCTCAAGCTCCCGGTAAAGTGCCTGGTCTAATTTTAAAGTTCCGGCAACTTTTTTCATAGATTTGATCTGTGCATTACCACCCACCCGGCTTACAGAAATACCCACATTAATGGCAGGACGAATACCGGCATTAAACAGGTTACCTTCCAAAAATATCTGTCCGTCGGTAATTGAAATTACGTTTGTTGGAATATAGGCTGAAACATCACCCGCCTGTGTTTCAATAATTGGCAGGGCCGTTAAAGAACCACCGCCTTTTACCAAATGCCTGATTGATTCAGGAAGATCATTCATCTGCTGTGCGATCTCATCTTTAGAAACAACTTTGGCAGCTCTTTCCAGTAAACGGCTATGCAGGTAGAATACATCACCAGGATAAGCCTCACGTCCCGGCGGCCTTCTTAACAATAATGAAACTTCACGGTATGCAACTGCCTGTTTTGACAGATCATCATAAATAATTAAAGCAGGGCGACCGGTATCACGGAAGAACTCTCCGATTGCAGCTCCCGCAAATGGTGCATAAAACTGTAAAGGTGCCGGATCAGAAGCAGATGCAGCAACGATGGTTGTGTAAGCCATCGCACCGTATTCTTCCAAAGTTTTCATTACACCAGCAATGGTAGAAGCTTTTTGGCCAATAGCCACGTATATGCAATAAACAGGTTTGCCTGCTGCGTAAAATTCTTTTTGATTGATGATGGTATCAATGGCTATGGCCGATTTACCGGTTTGCCGGTCGCCAATGATCAATTCACGCTGCCCACGGCCAATAGGGATCATCGCATCAATGGCTTTGATACCGGTTTGTAATGGTTCTTTTACAGGCTCACGAAAAATTACACCAGGAGCTTTACGCTCCAGGGGCATTTCATACAATTCACCTTTGATGGGGCCCTTACCGTCAATTGGTTCACCCAAAGTATTAATAACACGGCCACTCATGCCTTCGCCTACTTTAATAGACGCGATCTGGCCCGTACGCTTAACTTTATCACCTTCTTTAATCTCACTGCTGTCGCCCATTAATACCACACCCACATTATCTTCTTCCAGGTTAAGGGCAATTGCTTTTACACCATTGTCAAATTCAACCAGTTCACCTGAACTAACATTGTTTAATCCGTAAACACGGGCAATGCCATCACCCACCTGTAAAACTGTTCCTACTTCTTCCAAACTGGCACCTGCATTAAAATTACTTAACTGCTGCCGGAGAATTGCGGAGATCTCATCTGGCTTAATTTCTACCATATCATTTTAGTTGAAAAGTTAATAAAGTTAAAAACTGATCAGGAGGGGCCGGTTAATCTGTTAATTTTTACCGACTCAACCATTTTTTAAATTTGGCTGCAAAGGTAAGGGATGATGGCTGGAAAGGCAAAAAATTTGAATATTTTACAAATAAAAAAGGTTGTTTCCCTAAATTGAAACAACCTTTTTATAATTAATATCTAAAAAATAATTTAGTACTTAACAAAGCGTACCGATTTTTTCTCTCTCTCTGCTGTTATGACCGATACAAAATAGGAACCCGCTGCCAGGGCTGAGAAATCCATTGGAATTTGGTTTGACCCTGCAATCAACGTTTGGCTGAATTGATTGAGGATATTACCCATACTGCCTGTAACAACAATATTAACCGTTTGTGCCTGAGCCGAAGATAGGTTTAAATTTGACTTTCCATCAACAACCAGAGATGGTGATAAGTTGATTATTTCAAATCCTTTACGGTCATTTAACAATGCAATAATGGAACTGTAGGTATCTTTTCCTTCGGCATCTGTCATTTTTATCCGGTAATAATTAATACCCGAAAGCGGCTGCAGATCTGTATAATCAAATGGCTGTAAACAGCGGATATAATTGGCTGTAATTGTATTTATTCCGGCAAAATTTCTACCATCATTACTTCTTTCAATACTAAATGTTGCCTGTGCACTATTACAGGAAGCTTTCCAGTTTAACAGGTTGGTAGTAGCTTGTTTTTTACCTGTAAAATATTCTATTATGACCGGTAAAACACCATTTGATGAAACTGCCAGTGGTCCAAAAGAAGAGATCGCAGTACTTGTAGCACAGGTATAAATGCCGCTTACAAATGAAGGAACCGGCATAGAAGAAGCTAATATCCAGAAAGAACCATCATTCCTGCTGGTAGTATTAGCTTTTAAAGGATTATAAGATGACCCTTGTTCAGGAGCAGTCCATTGAAATGTAAGTATTGCATTATTACCGCCTGCTGTAGTTTCATATACATTCCAGGTTCTTTGTACAGCATAAGCAGAGCCAACAATAGCAGGTGTTATTCCTGTGCTAACCCTTACACAGAATAATTCAGTTGGATCTCCGGCATTTAATGCGATTGTTAATGGGGTGTAAGAAGTTGTATTGGAAGAAACAGGAAATGTGAAATTTGAGCTGGCTGCTATTGATTTTTTAACTTCACCTGTTCCATTGGTTACAAAATAAGAAGTTGTTGAAGCTCCTGTAAGTGTAGCCAGCCTTTCAATATTAACATGATTAGATCCCAATATTAATTTTCCGCCAGTTATATTAAGTGTACCGTTTACCAATAAATTACAGGATAAAGTCCGGGTACTGCTAATGGTTAACGTGCCACCGCTATTTACGGTAATACTGGCAGCTATCGGGTCTACATTTAATGTTACATTTTGACCGCTTACTATCACAACATTATCGGATGCTGTAGGTACACGGCCACAACCCCAGGTACCGGCTACATTCCAGTTACCACTTGCTACCGCTGAATTACATTGATTAGGCATTACCTGAGCCCACCAGGTACCCCATTTACTGTTGCTTCCACCAACAGTAGGCGCAGCCCTTAGTTTTGAATATTGCTGTATTGTCCAAAAAGAAACGTCATCATAGGGGTCAACCTGAGTATGACTGTAATCGCCCCAGCGCTGGCGGCCTGAACCAAAATCTTTCTCATAATAATCCAGTCCATCTTTGAACACGACTACATCCTGCATGGTGCCTGCCGGATCTGTTCCCAACCGAAAAGCATAAGCTGCATCTAAAAAATCATCCGATTCACCTTCAGTGAAACCAATCAGCACATCATCATTTTTATTAACGGAAATTGAGGGATGACCATACCATTTACCCCCGTTGATATCAGTAGCTGTAGCATCTTCAATACGGCCACCATCAGCAAAAAGTGCTGTTGATGCAGTAAGTTTTGTCCACTGAACCGCGGTATGTGTTGGAGCTCCGCCTGATGGAAGCCCAATAGTTTGTGCGTACCATACAAATCCATTTCTAAAAACCACATTACACCTGTTGAATTGATCTCCCGGGTCAACTTTAACCAGTGTACCCGGACAGGATGCCAGGCATTGTTGCGGCATGATATTGCCTCCTGTTGGAGACCAACCACCTCCCGTTCTGGTGTTAGTAGCTCCTACAGTATATACAGGTGCTGCAGGTGTACCTGTTAAAGTTGACAATTTGTAAGTTGCACCTCCACTAGACAAATGACTAACAATATAAAGTATGGCTTCGGTTGAAGAATATGTTTCGGCAGGATGAGGACAGAAGCCGCCTAAACCAGATGTGATGCCTGTAAATAATGAAGCAGAAGCTGATCCGGTTAGCAGGGTTGGGTAGTCAACAACCAGGGCACGGCCTTCGGAGAAAGTACTGCCGACAACAGTGAACATATTAACGTTAATATCTACCCAGTTTTTGTTGAAGCCCAACATAGGGAAATCTGCCCATAGTGTGGTACCCGTATCCGGATCAAAAGCAAATAAAGTATAACTACCCTGTGGATCTGAAGTTTGGGATATAGCCAATAAAATTCTTGAAGTGGCAACACCTGCATTAGTTACGGCAGCATGGATCCAGCGGTTATTGTAAGGATCATAAACTACCCTGGGGTCAAATGCGCCGGCTCCATCTGCACCTAATGCCGACCAAAAAGAAGGCATGGATACCAGGCTTAACTGGGCACCCGTTGCTTTATCTAAAATACGGTAATTATTATTTAAGGTGGTAAATACTTTGTCGAGCCCAACAGCACCATAAGTATCAGGTGGTATATTGTATGAACCCGAAGCGCCACCACCCTGTGCCTCATCCGGGGCCCCTTCAAAATTTAATAAAGGAGAAGGCGAAACAACTGAAGGGGTGTTGGGCGTATTAAACGGTACCGGCGTATTTAAATTGGCCGGTGTATTGGGATAAAAAGGTTCTTTAAACTGCTTAACATTGTTTGGTACTGGTGCTGCTAACAACCAATCTCTAGGAAGTATAGCTTCTTTTTCAGATAGATCCCTGAAGTTGACCACGGCAGTTTTTACAGGATATAGTTTATTTCCCTGTACCGTTTGTTGGGCATTTATTTCATCAGTAACGCCAATAAATGTGATAAGAAAAAGGGCAGTTACATAATGAATACAATTCTTTTTCATGGAGGTTATATTTAGTAATGGTAGATGTGCATAAATCTAAGACTAATTTTTAATTTGTAAACAAAATTCTACAAAAATTCCTGCTGTTGTTTAGAGTATACCCTGGACAAAAAAGACCTCCTTTAAAATACAGGATTGGTCTGTATTTTAAAGGAGGTAAGCAATATTAGAATGAGCAATGGTTTATTGCCCCCTTCTTATTTTTGGGCGTTGATTTTGTCTTTGTTGCTCCATTCTTTGTTTTTGTACCCTGTCGACAAGCTTTCTTTTAAACTCACCATCCATTCTGAAAAAACGTTCGCAACGGTTCGTGCCAATTATTTTATTGAAATTATCCTGGTACCGTTTTTTTATATTTAAGCGGGATTGTTCTTTATCCAGTTCGGGCAGATCAGGTTTTATGGCCCTTAATTCTGTTTCAAATTGGGTATGTACGGGCCAGAATTTCTGGGCCTCTTCGGGGCTTAATTGTAACTGCTGTGTTACATAAGCAACATAAAGTGCTTTTATTCTTTCCAGCTTTTTTGTTTCATCGCCGGGTTGATCGCCCTGGGCATTTACTGCAGTAATACTGCTCAAAAAAAGTGTGACTATGAGTAAATATTTTTTCATGATGCTGTTTTAATTTTTTGAATCATTTACCTGAATGTCATCCAGATATTTGTCTAATGCCTTTTCATCTGTCAGATAATCTTCCTGCGAAGGCAGTTCATTTTTATCAACACTATTGGCAACTAAAGCTGCATTAAAATCGGTGCCGCCTGCTTCTAAGAATTTTACAATATCCGCATCAGCAATTTTTTCCAGTTCCTGATCAATATCCCCTACCTGTAAACCGGCTGTAACATAATCAGGCAGGTTTACAGCGGGTTTATTTCCGGTAAATTTAAAAACACCCAATACCATCACCCCGGTAAATGCAGCTGCAATTGCATACTTAAAGAAAGTACTGCTGCGTTTTTGCATAACAATTACTTTAGGCTGCTTTGGCATTACTTTATTCAAAACTTCTTCATGTAAACTTTCGAAATATCCAGCCGGTACTTCAAAAACATTCTCGTTTTGAATGCTGTATAACATAGGTGATAAAGTTCTTATTTCTGTAGCGGCATCATCTGTATCCTGGGCTTTTATGTTTTGCAAAATATGATCAGCTAAAGAATCAAAATAACCGGGCGGCACATCAGCTATCGGGGAACCGGAAGCCGTATTATACTTCATGCCGTTTTCATATCCGATACCCATCATTATATCAGTACTCAAATGTTCAAAATAGCCATTGGGGACCGTAAAAACATTTACTTTTTCGATAGCTGCAACAACGGGGCTCAGCTCTTTTAATTCATTCAATATGTCATTTCTATTTTCCATCTACGTTATTCAGACCTTTTTTTCTGTTATAAGTTTAACGATTCAGTATAAAATCCTCAATTTTTTTTACCGCATGATGATAACTTGCTTTTAAAGCCCCTTCACTCGTTTCTAAAACCTTACTCATTTTTTCATAAGGCATTTCATCATAATACCTTAAATTAAAAACAACCCGCTGCTTTTCAGGCAATTGTTGAATGGCTGCCTGTAATTTCCATTCCAGTTTATTAGGATCAAAATGTTTGTCGGCCTGAAGTTTATTGCTTAACCCGGTTTCCACATCACTCAATGATACTGATGCTCTTTTTTTCTGTTGTTCCAGAAAAGTAAGGCACTCATTAGTGGCAATGCGATACAGCCAGGTATAAAGCTGGCTGTCTTCCCGGAAATTATCCAATGCTTTCCATACTTTAATAAACATATTCTGCAATACATCATTGGCATCCTCATGCGAAACAACCATACGACGAACATGCCAGTAAAGCTTTTCCTGGTATTTTTTAATAATTAAAGTGAAACTCTTCTCCTTTGTAGAAGGCTCACGAAACTGTATTAACAGCTCTTTATCGTCTAAGTTTTCAGTCATAGTGGTTGAGCGTAAAAATAAAAAAACCAATCATAAGATTAGTTTTTTTTTAAAAGGTTTAATATGAACTATTTTCTGGATATGGCCTTTTCAGCTGCTGCCACAATATTTTCTGTATCCAAACCGTATTTTTTTAACAGCTCCAGCGGTTTGCCGCTTTCCCCAAAAGTATCATTGGTTCCGATGTATTCAATGGGTATCGGGTAATTTTTTGCAGCTGTTTGGGCAATGCTGTCGCCAAGGCCGCCAATTATATTATGTTCTTCAGCAGATACCGCACATTTTGTTTTACGGATTGAAGCCACAATGGCATCCACATCAAGTGGTTTAATCGTGTGTATATTTATTACTTCTACACTGATCCCTTTTTCTTCCAGAATTTTCCCTGCTTCAATGGATTTCCAAACCATATGTCCGCAGGCAAAGATGGTTACATCAGTACCCCGGGAAAGTTGTTGTGCTTTACCAATAATAAAATCTTCTTCTTTAGTAAATATGGGCCAAACCGGGCGGCCAAAACGTAAATAAACCGGGCCCTGGTGATCAGCAATGGCCATGGTTGCTGCTTTGGTTTGGTTATAATCGGCAGGTACGATCACGGTCATACCAGGCAACATTTTCATTAATCCTATATCTTCCAATATCTGGTGTGTGGCGCCGTCTTCGCCTAAGGTAAGTCCGGCATGCGAAGCACAGATCTTTACATTTTTACCGCTGTAGGCAATACTCTGGCGTATCTGATCATAAACCCTGCCTGTTGAAAAATTGGCAAATGTTGTAGTAAAAGGAATTTTACCTCCGATGGTTAACCCTGCTGCAATACCCATCATATTGGCTTCGGCAATACCACACTGAATAAACCTTTCGGGAAATTCTTTTATAAATCCATTTAATTTTAATGAGCCGGCAAGATCTGCTGTAAGTGCAACTATATTTGGATTTTTACGTGCGGCTTCTAAAATGCCATCGCCAAAACCACTACGGGTATCTTTATTACCTGAAAC
>JANOFR010000028.1:0-8572 GCA_031413755.1 Chitinophagaceae bacterium | reverse complement strand
CGGACATCAGCGGCGAGATAACCGAGCTAACCGTACAGGAAGGCGATACCGTAAAAAAGGGGCAGATACTTGCACGCATTTATGCCGACATATATAATATACAACGCAACCAGGCAGCAAGTGGTGTGGTGCAAAGCCAGGCACAGGTTGCCAACTCGCAGGCAGCCATTGATGCGCTGAAAGCACAGGAAGAACAGGCGCAACGTACTTACGACATGCAAAAAAAACTGTTTGATGATAAAGTGATAAGCCGTAATGAATTTAATATTGCTGAAGCAAATTTAAAAGCTGCAAAAGCAAATTACAACGCTGCATTGCAGGGCATACGTGGCGGACAAGCGGGTGTGCAAAGTGCACAACAAAATCTTGCAAAGGCAAATACCGATCTTAGCCGTACTGCTATTGTTGCACCTATGGATGGTGTAGTGAGTTTGCTGAATGTAAAAAAAGGTGAGAAAGTTGCCGGTAACAGTTTTAATGTGGGTACCGAAATGTTACGCATTGCCGACATGAGTAAAATTGAGATAAGGGTTGATGTTGGTGAAAATGATATACCCAAAGTAAAACTGGGAGACAGTGCTTTGATTGAAGTGGATGCTTACAGCGACCGAAAATTTAAAGGTATTGTTACACAGATCGCCAGCAGTAATAATGGGGCTGCTTTAAATAATGCATTGGCCAATACTTCTAATGATGTTACGCAGTACAAAGTATTTATCCGTTTATTACCTTCCAGCTATATGGACCTGGTTGGTAAGGGTTCATTTCCTTTCCGCCCCGGAATGAGCGCCAGTGCCGATATACAAACCAAAACCCATACTAATGTACTGAGTGTACCTATAAATGCAGTTACAACCCGTGATAAAAATGACAGTATTAAAACAGAGAAAAAGAAAGTTGATGAATCGGATGCCAAAGCAACAGTTACTATAATTGATGACCTGGAAGTTGTTGTTTTTGTTCTGGACAAAGAAGGAAAGGTTAGTAAGGTGAACGTTAAAACAGATATTCAGGATATCAACAATATTGAAATTACAAAAGGAGTTAAAGAAGGCGACCTTGTTGTTACAGGACCATATGATGTGGTGAGTAAAACACTTAAGGTTGGGAAAAAAGTAAAAGTAGTGGATAAAAAAGATCTGTTTGAGAAAAAATAAAAAGCATCAGCATCCCGAACTTCGTTACTAACTTTCTCCCGCTATTGCGGGATCAGTTACCTCTCCCAAAAAGAGGCGGCGGTACATTAAATCATCATCGTAAATTTATTCGTCCACATCTTTTTTTATTTCTTTGCCTGTCAATAATACATTTAGCAATTCTTTTTCAAAATACAAACTTCGTTTCAATCTTCGCTATTTCACTTCCCCCGTCCGACCGGGTCATCCGGGCGGGCTTTGTGGGCGGGTAGGTGGGGCCGGGAATAGTTTTTCAGCAATGACAACACTTTCGGGTTTGCCAACGTCAACTAAATTATCGCCACTGTGGTCGTAGCCAAGAATAATATGTGCTGCAGCTAAATCAAGGAAACTATCCATGATTGAAAATTTTCCTGCGGGCTGTAGCAGAGAAAATATTTCGGGTTGGTAAATTACAACACAACTGTAAGCCTTTTCTGTAAGGTTAGGTTTGTTAATTGAAATCTTTTGTTCACCTGTTTGTAAATTTTTCCAGCCGCAAAGCCTGTTATCTTCATCAAATAATAAAACCCTCGAAGACCGTCTGTTAGTAACACCAAAGGTTACCAAAGGTTTATGTTCCTGGTGAAAAGCCATCAGCCTGTTTAAATCCAGATTGGTAAGTATATCTACATTTACAGAAAAAAAAGGTTGATTGTTTTCCAGTAAATGTCTTGCTTTCATTAAGCCACCGCCGGTTTCCAATACTTCATCACTTTCGTCACTAATAATGATGTTACTTCCCCAGCCTTTATTTACTTTGATGGCATCAATAATCTGCCGGGGAAAATGATGAATGTTTACAATTACATCAGTAATGCCATAACGCTGCAGGTATTCAATATTATGTTGCAATAAAGGCTTACCATTTACTAAAGCCAAAGCCTTTGGATATTTATCAGTCCATGGTTTAAATCTGGTACCCAGGCCTGCGGCGAAAATCATTGCTTTACGCCCCCCCGCCCCTAAAGTGGGGCTTTGGTCTCTGACACTTTGTAACTCTTTTATTTTTTTTCTAATGTCTTCCACAATTTTTTCAATATTATTTTTTACCTGTGAATTATTGAACCGCATTACTACTATACCAAGCTCCTCAATTTCTTTTTGCCGTATTGAATCGTTTATTTTTATATCCTCTTTATTATGGATACTCCCATCAATTTCTATTACAAATTTTAACTGATGACAATAAAAATCTGCCACATAGAATAATATTGGATGTTGTCTTCTAAACTTTACGCCCAATTTATTGCCTGCTAAATATCACCAAATAACCTCTTCTTCCCAAGTACAAAATTTTCTTAATTCTTCCGCTCGTTGAAAAATCAATTTGGAAGCACCATAATGCATGTTAGTATTTCCACTCTTCATTTATAATAATCCATTAATTAAAAATTCTGCAATGAATTTGAGGCAAAGCCCCCCTTTAGGGGCGGGGGGGCTCTGTTTTCCAGTTTTCTTTGTTGGTGTGATTTAAATTAATCTTCACTTTAAACTTATTTCGCAAATGCCGTGCAACAGCTTCTGCAGCATACACACTCCGGTGCTGGCCGCCGGTACAGCCAAAATTGATCATCAGGCTTATAAAACCCCGTTTAATATAATCACTTACAGAAATGTCGATGATACTGAAAACCCCGGTTAAAAAAACAGGCATATCAGTTTGTTGTTCCAGAAAATCAGTTACTGATTTATCAAGGCCGCTTTGAGTTTTATACTCTTCAATTCTTCCCGGGTTTAAAATGCCACGCATGTCAAATACGTAGCCACCGCCATTTTCAGAAATATCGGCAGGAATTCCTTTTTTGTAAGAGAAGCTGTTGATGGTAACCAGCAATGGGGTTTCAGGTGTTGCCTGCACAGGTGTAAACTCTAGTATCACTTCACCGCTGATACAGATCTCCAATACTTTTTTAAATTCAGGTAATGTAATACCCAGGTTTTGATTTTTTAAAAACCATTTTAAATTTTGCAATGCCAGGGGAATGCTGGTTAAAAAATGTGCTTTACGTTCAAACAAACCGCGAAAACCATATGCACCAAGTACCTGTAATAAACGGATAAGAACATAACCATTATACTGGCTGCGAAAAATATCTTTACTGATCGGGTTCCCTACAATTTTTTCAAATGCATCCATATAATCTTCCAACAGGTGCTGTTTCCAGTCATCAGGCAAATTTGCTTTTGCCTGCCATAACAAAGAGGCTACATCATATTGCGGAGCCCCTTTCATCCCGCCCTGGTAGTCGATAAAGTGTACCCCCCCCAGCCCCCCATTCAGGGGGGGAGTTACCATTATGTTGCGGCTCTGAAAATCCCGGAACATAAAATATTTATACTCGGTGTGCGACAGGTAATTGCTCAATGCCTCAAAATCATCCAGTAGTTTTTGTTTATCATAAGGCCGCCGCAATGCATCTAAAAAATAATATTTAAAATACAACAGGTCGGCCATGATAGCCTGTTTACCAAAGGCAGCATTGGTGAGGCATTTTTTATAATCCAGCCCTTCGTGTCCTTTTACCTGCAGCAGGGCAAGTTGCTGCAAACTTTTTTTATATAACTCATATACCTCAGCAGAAAATCCTTTTTCTTCGAGTTTATTCAATAAAGAAACATCACCAAAGTCTTCCTGTATATAAATATTATTACCGGCATTTATGCAGAATATTTCCGGTACCGCTAATTTTTTTTTCTTAAAATGTTTTGAGAAATAAATAAAGGATTTATTTTCTTTAAGGTTTGCACCGTATGTGGCTATAAAATTTTTATCTGCTGTATGAATCCGAAAGTAATGACGTTCACTGCCGGCCTGCGGTAATTTATCAATGCCTGTTACCGGTACATCATTGAATTGCTGAAATAATTTTAGAATCTCTTCTCTTACCGTTTGCATGGAGTTGTTATTAGCGGTAAAAATAGTTTAAAATGAACCAGTTCCCAAACCTTTACTAATGTTTACTTTTAACTTTTACTTTTGGAAGTAATACATTTATTTAGGCTACTTTTATTAAAAATAAATATTGTTTTAAATTATCAAAATGGTACTAAAAAAAATATGGGTAGCAAATATTATCATTTTAGTATTTACATTTTCTGCTCCTGCCAGTACTTACGGACAAATAAAATATAGTAATGAAGAGGCCATACAGATCCTGAATAAAGTTTCAGGTAACCTCAGTGCCCTTCAATCAGTTAGTTATAAATACAAAAGAGAATCTCTTTACAGCGGCGAGAACTACCATAATATATATACTACTGAAGTTTTTATAGACTTCACTTCCAAAAGTAATAATAAAGGGTATCGGTTTCAGGCAAATGAAGACAAATCTTTTTCCTGTTATAATGGTGTCCAATATTTCTGGTTACAAAAAACAAATAAGACAATTGATATAAAACAAAGACCCGGTGCTGACCTGTTTGAAAGCCTGTCGCCCTTATACAATTCCCTGATTTCTCTGCGTACTATAATACCACTGCTTGTGGGTAATGATTCCATAAAAAAGACAATAACAGATACAATAATCAACAAAGATGATTTTTACCGGGTGCATATTGAATTGTACAATCAATATTTTGGCAACTTGGGCAGCATAAATAATTTTACATCTGAATATATTGGTGATAAACATAAACCATATGAAGTAATCATAAATAAAAAATCTTTTTTACCATACCAGTATGTTACCAAATTTAAAGACAGAAGTACTGATTTTATAACTGCCACTTTTCTGAATATTAATACCAACCCTGAACCACCTAAAGAGCTCAGTTGGTTTTATTCTACATATACAAATGAATATTTACCGCCCACGCCAAAAAAACCTTTGATAGCAAAAGGCATAATTCCTGCAAATTGGGTTCTGCCAGCATATAGCCCTGATAAAGTTGATTCTTTATCACTTTACCAATACCGGGGTAAAATAGTAATGCTTGATTTTTGGATTAAGAGCTGTGGTCCATGCATCGCTTCATTTCCACATTTGAATAACCTGCAAAAAAAGTTTGGGGCTGATAAATTCCAGTTACTTTCTATTAATACCGAAGACCCGGAGGAAGATATTGCATTCTTTTATAAAAAACATAAACCGGTTTATAAAATGCTTTTTGAAGGCGGTGGTTTGGTTGATAGTTATGGTATTCCGTCTTTTCCTACAATTATATTACTCAGTCAATCGGGTAAAATAATATATACCAGTGATAATGGTTTTGACCAGGTTGCTGTTGAAAAAATGATAAAGGAAAATTTGTAAAAAAAAATTAAAACAACTTCCCCTGCTGTCCCGGTCTTCTAAACAACTTTGTATTCAAACTCCATTCCTCAGCATTCATGTTATACAGTTTACCGTATTTTTTATACTGCTGCGCCACCATTTCTGCAATATTTCCTTCACCACGCATGCGCAGGCCCCAGCGGCTGTCATTTACTTTTCCATCATGGGTTTGTTCTATCAGGCTCCATACTTTTTCGGCCCGGTCGGGTAAATTTTTAAACAGCCAGTCGTGAAATAAGATTTTGATGGCGCCATTTAAACGGATAAAAGTATAAGCCGTAAATGTTGCGCCTGCATCTGCTGCGCCTTTCATGATGCGTTGCATTTCATGTTCATTCAATCCCGGTATCATCGGGCCCATCATAATGCCCATACGTACCCCGGCATTGCTTAACTCTTCAATTACTTTTAATTTTTGCTGGGCAGTGGTGGTACGTGGTTCCATAATGCGGCGCAGGTCTTCATTAAAAGTAGTGATGGAAACCATGGCAGAAACAATTCCCTTTTTAGCCATCTCCTGCAACAGATCTTTGTCTTTTAATATCCAGAAATTTTTTGTGAGAATACCTACGGGCTGGTTGAATTCATTACAAACTTCTAAAAGTTGCCTGGTTAACCTGTATTTCTGTTCGGCAGGCTGGTAACAATCTGTATTGCCGCTGAGCATAATGGGTGTTCCTTCCCATTTGGGATGCAGGAGAAATTTACGGAGCAGTTGTGGTGCATTTTTCTTTACAATTATTTTTCGTTCAAAATCAAGTCCGGCACTGTAACCCCAGTATTCATGTACATTACGGGCATAACAGTAAATACAGCCATGCTCACAGCCGGCATAGGGGTTCATGCTGTAACCCATACCCACATCAGGGCTGTCAACTTTATTTACAATTGTTTTTGCCTGGCTGATGATGTACTGAGTTGGTGTATTGGTTTCTTCCCAGTCGTCAATAGCTTCTACATGTGTTTTGGCGGTTTCTGTTTTTAAAAATTTGTTTTTTGTGTTTATCTGTGCACCACGGCCATGAAGGTATTGTTGCGATGCCTCTTTTACCGAAGCTGTAATTTTAACAGAATCCTGTTTTAAATTATTTGCCATATTTTTATTGTATGTGTTTTCATTATGCATTAACCAAAGAGAAAGCCGAAATTGAAATTCAACTGGGTGTAAACTGGGATGATGAATGGGTGCCCGTTTTTCATGCCGATGGATTTACTTTTTTACAAATGCCCGTCATCACCCAAAAAAAACCGGAAAGCATACAATTGTTTAACTGGGGCTTAATTCCGCATTGGGTAAAAACAAAAGCCGATGCTGACAAACTTAAAACCCTGACATTGAATGCCCGGTCGGAAACCGTTTTTGAAAAGCCTTCCTTCCGTTCCAGTATCCCCAACAACCGATGCCTCATTATTGCCGATGGTTTTTTTGAATGGATGGACTTTCAGAAAAAAAAATATCCCCACCTGATTCAAATGAAAGACCGGCAGCTTTTTTGTTTTGCAGGTATCTATTCCTCCTGGGTTGATAAAACAACCGGTGAACTCATCAACAGCTTTTCCATACTAACCACCGATGCCAACCCCATGATGGAAAAAATTCATAACCTTAAAAAAAGGATGCCGGTTATTATTCCTCCCCATCTTTATAAAAAATGGTTAAGTCCTGATTTAACCAAAGAAGCAATTCAATCTTTCTTTGATCCTTATCCCGAAGAAAAGATGCAAAATCATACCATCAGCAAACGCATCACATCCCGAACAGAGAATAGTAATGTACCTGAAACAGTAGAGCCTTTCAATTACCCTGAACTTGCCCTGTTAAAATAAAACACCCTGTGCCGCAGATACCGGCAAACACTCAAACTCAAAGCGCCTTACGATCTGGTAGCGCTTTTCATTTTTTGCCCTGCGCAACAACAGAAATGCATCTGCAAAAAAACGCCCGGTAAATTTTTTGTGCAGATATTCTTTCATCAGTTCAAGATATTTTTCTTTCGGCAGTCTTCCTGCCAGGGCAATTTGCGGGTCCTGCAAAAAATGAGGGTCATCTCCTGCGGCTTTCATCAGCTGCCTTGCCGGTTTCAGGTTTTTTATCAGCTGCAAAACCCTCGGCTGATTGGCTATTTGTATATAAACGGCATGCATGGGATAACTGCCGTAATCCCGCAGCTCAATGATAAAAGGCTTTTCGGCCATGGCAATGAGTTGCAGGCGGTTTATTATCTTTTCTTCCATCATCTTAATGGCCGTAAACCTGACCAGCGAAACATGTGGCCTGCCGGTTTGGGGTTGCTGAAGCTGATATTTTTCCGTTAATTGCAGTCTGCTCTTTTCAATCTTGTGCCGCAGTTCCTCGTGCGGATCCATCACCAGCAGGTACTCATACAACTGGTGGCCCGGTATGCTGATTGGTGTGTTCATAATCAATAGATTTTGAAATGAAAAATTTGTTTCCCAATTAATTTAGTATAAATTTACTAAATAATTTAGTTATTAACAAAATAATTATTCCCTCCGGGGATGAAATAAAAAATTACAGCTATGGAAGTAGAAAAATTTTTTGCCGCCGGTTACCGTGGCAGCAAGGAGTTTAAGCAACTCGATGTACCCACAGCCAATGCTACGGGCTTTGGTGCAGCAGCCGATGATTATATGGAACGGAGCATTGATCTGAATGAACAACTCATCCGCAATAAGCCTGCCACTTATTTTATGCGGGTGTCGGGTAACAGCATGATCAATGCCTGTATACATGATGGCGATATTGTAATTGTGGACCGCTCTGTAAAACCTGTAAGCGGTAAAATTGTAATTGCTGTTGTAGATGGTGAAATGCTGATACGGCGGCTGGAAAAAACAATGAACAGGGTGAGGCTGATTCCGGAAACACCAAAACTCTCACCCATTGAAGTGAGTGAATTCAGTGACCTGGTAATTTGGGGGGTGGTGACCTATGTGATAAAGTTTATGGCCTAAACTTTTTAAATGAATTGCTCCGGTGAATTGCTCCGGTGAATTGCTCCGGTGAATTGCTCCGGTGAATTGCTCCGGTGAATTGCTCCGGTGAATTGCTCCGGTGAATTGCTCCGGTGAATTGCTCCGGTGAATTGCTCCGGGCTT
>JANOFR010000027.1:0-22546 GCA_031413755.1 Chitinophagaceae bacterium | reverse complement strand
AGCTTGTTTTTACAGGGTCAACATTCGATGGTTGCCCGCCAGGTCCGCCTCTTCTTCCTCCACGCCTGTTTAAAAGCGACGGCATGCGGAAATGAATTCCAATATCCGTTTTATAAGCGGCGTCTTCCCAGTTCCAGGCATCTAATTGCACAACGGAAGATGATCCCGAAATGATTCCACCTGCCGGAATAACATTGGCTAACAGGATGCCATTGGTGCGTAATGTATTGATCACTTTCGAATCGGCATTGTAGGCAACGATGGAGCGGATGCCCGGATTCATTTCCCCGATCTCTGCCGCATCAGCGGTTGCCCGCACACTGTTTACCTCTATTAATCCCAACTGCGATGCCGTTAGAATTAAACCCGGATAAATTTGTTTACCGGTACAATCAATAACCCTGGCACCTGCTGTTGATGCATTGGCACCCACTTCGGTTATTTTTCCATCTTTTAAAACTACCGTTCCGTTATTGATTACCGTACCATTACCTACATGAATGGTGGCATTGGTTAACGCAATGGTTTCTTTTTGGGCGTTTGCCGGTAAAATAGTTTCCTGCGCAAAAATGCTGGTGTAGGTAACCAGGCAGCTTATGATCAGCATTAATTTTTTCATGGTCATGTTTTTATTTCAGATTAATTATTGTTTTCAACATCATCAGCATCGATGGCCAATAAACCATGACTGTGATAATGATCGCTGCAGGTATTGATCACCTCAAACCTGGGTCTTGCCCCCCTGCCACCGGGGCTACCGGCACCAGCCGTGGCGGTTCTTTTTTCAGCTGTTAATTTTTGAATCAACCTGGCTTTTTCAGTTTTGTTTTGGATGCGCATCGCACCATCTTTATCGCGGTCGAAATAAATGATTCCGTCAACAATTGTTTTTTCTGCTTTGGCATAAATGGATAAGGGGTTATCACTCCAAACCACCAGGTCGGCGTCCTTACCCACTTTTATACTGCCGGTTTTACTGTCAACATGCAGCATTTTTGCAGGATTGATGGTTACCATATTCAAGGCATCTTCTTCATTCATGCCGCCATACTTCACGCTTTTGGCAGCTTCCTGGTTTAAACGGCGGGCCATTTCTGCATCATCCGAATTGATGGCAACATTCAACCCGACTTTTTGCATGATGTATGCATTGTATGGAATGGCATCCACCACTTCCATTTTATAATTCCACCAGTCGCTAAAGGTTGAAACATTTGCTCCATGCGCTTTCATCTTATCAGCAACTTTATAGCCTTCTAAAATATGGGTGAAGGTATTTACCGTAAAGCCGAATTTATCGCCCACTTTCATAGTGGCATTAATTTCACTTTGCACATACGAGTGACAGGTAATAAATCTTTTTTTATTCATGATCTCCACTAAAGCATCCAGTTCCAGGTCTCTGCGAACTATAATTGGGGTAACGCCCTTTTTCTTATTGTTTTCTTCTGCGGCTTTCCAGCTCATTTGATAATCCGAGGCCCTTTGAAAAGCATCCATCAATACCTGGTCAACACCCATCCTGGTATCCGGAAAACGGGTATTACCCTGTGTACTGGAACTTCTTTTTACATTTTCGCCCAATGCAAATTTTATAAAAGGATCAGCACCGGCAAATTTCAGGTCCTGGTCATTGGTACCCCAGCGTAATTTTATTAATTGTGTTTGTCCACCGATGGTATTGGCCGAGCCATGCAGAATATGAGAACTGGTAACACCACCACTAAGCTGGCGGTAAATATTCATATCATCGGGGTTCAGGTTATCGCCAATCCTCACTTCAGAGGTAACGCTTTGTCCGCCTTCATTGGTAGAAGAAGATGCAATATGTGAGTGCTCATCGATAATGCCTGCAGTAACATGTTTACCTGTGCCATCAATAATTTTGCTTCCGATCGCTATCGGGAGGTCTGACAAATTTTTTCCTATAGAAACAATTTTTCCACCTTTAACCAATACATCTGTATTCTCCAGTTTGCCATCTTTTTCGCTGGTCCAAACCGTTGCATTCTTTATTAAGATATTTTCTGACTTCGGCATTTCTTCCCAGCCATAACTTAAAAAAGGATAAGTTACTTTTCCAAGTACCAAAGGTTGTTTAGGCCTTACACTATCTGCTTTTGGCTCAGCTTTTTTATCAAATGTTGCTGACCAGGTAAATATATTTCCTAATGCATCGCTACCCCTTCCGTTCCAGGTATTACCATTTGCAACTCCACTTAGAATGGTTTCTTTTGCATTAGGACCACGGCCCTCAGTGTAACTTAATTTTACCAGTTTGCCATCATAGCTGTATTTACCGGTAAGGGTATCTTTACTTATAAAACTGGCTACACCTGCATCTTTCAGATCAACAGAAAAAGCTTTTACACCTGTACTTGTATTGGCAGTTAAATTATACATTCCTTTTACATCAAACCAGTTTTCATCTTTAACTGCGTTTTTTATTCCCTGGGTCCAGTTTTGCAGCAGCACTGTTTTTTCTGCAAACACCGGCCCGGAGGTAATTAAAAAGTTAGCGATCTTACCTGCATCCAGGCTTCCGATCTTATCATACATACCCAGCATACTTGCCGGTGACTTAGTTAATGCATCCAGTGCTTTGGTTTCTGTTAAACCATATTCCAAGGCTTTTCGGAGGTTGGCCATAAACTCTGAAACATTAGTCAGGTCTGCGGCAGTTAAACAGAAATTAATACCTGCTTTTTCAAAATTTGCAGCATTGCCGGGAGCCAGTTCCCAATGTTTAAGATCATCCAGTCCAACAAAACGAAGATCATTCGGATCATCAACATCCATGGCCGCAGGATAATTAAGGGATAAAATAAAAGAAGCTTTTGTTTCGGCAATTTCTTTCATACGCTGGTATTCGTTACCTCCGCCTTTGATAATATACTGCACACCAAACTCGTCTCCTATTTTATCGGCTCTCAAATCATTCCACTTATCATTAGCTTCAAAAATCTGCGGAAGCATTTGATTTTCGTTCCAGCTTTTTAAGGACAGGTTTACACCTTCAGCTACAGGGTTTGTTTTATACCATTGTGCATCTAAATAAGTTTGGCGAAGCAAAGCAATACTGCCCATCATAGAACTTGGGTAGCTTTGTGCCGATGTTCCCCTGCTGAAAGAATAATGAGCCGATGCTTTTTCTTTAAGCAAAACAAAATTGTCGGGTTGATTGGCTAATGTAACCAATGCACCGGTACCTCGGGCAATACCATCTTTTTGATGTGTAAGCACCGAGCCAAAACCAATATCTCTTAAAACTTTTGCTTTTGTATCATCAGCGCTAAAAATTTTATAGGCTTCATTTTCACTTTTAATGGACTGGTTCCAGCCATATGCCCCTTTGGTATTTGAAGTAAGTTGCTGCGTACGGAAAAAAGCAGCAGCACCACCTGCAGCTGCCTGCCGATCTGAAGCATTAATTCCGTAATCGCTGTAAATATCTATAAAGGCAGGATAAATAAACTTACCAATACAATCAATAACTACGGCATCTTTTGGAATAGTAATATTGTTGCCAACCGCTTCAATTTTTCCCTGGCGGATAATCAGTGTTGCATTTTGTAAAGAGGTTTTGGCATCTTTTACGATGCTGGCATTGGTAAAAGCGTAACACCCATCTTTTGGATCGGCTACATCATTTAGTGGGTAGGTTGCCTGTGCGTTCACTATTTGAAGCGAACAAACCGCGAAAAGATAAAAAAGTAACAGGGATTTAATTTTTTGCATGCAATTTGGTTTAGAAATTTTAATTGGCGATAAATATAACAAATGATTACATGAAAAAGCAGCCACTGGTATAATTTAGTTTGAAAGAAAACGTATTTTTATGGGTTTAAGAAACTAAACTTTGCACAAATTGTATTACTAAACAGGCAAGGAAAATAGCTTACAGGTAAACAGCAGCTTTAAGTACCATATTCATACATCTGCAGTATCCGGGTAAGAATAAGAAGTTTAAGAATAAAAATATAGTTTTGCGGGATAAGTAATATTGAAGTTGCCGGCAGATAAATTATTGGTAATTATATCATTGGGTTAGTAATTTCAATTTCTAAATTGGTGGAACAGTTTTTGCAAATAAAACAAACATGAAAATAATATTCAGTTTAATTCTTATAACAGGGGTTTATTCAGGTATTTATGCCCAGGCGGTTAATACCGATACTTTCAAAGCGCCAAATGTAAAAGTCATTAAAGACCACAGGCTGGATATCCTTGCAAAAGCTGAAGCCGAAATAAACAGTTTACCTAACCGTTTTGCGAAAGGTTTTCGTTTATTTGTTTTAAAAAGTAATGACAGGGATTATGCTATGAAAGTGAGGGCTTACCTGTTAAAAAGTTTTCCGGAGGAGAAAGTCATCATGACCTACCAGTCTCCGTTTATTAAAATGAAATTTGGAAATTTTATTGAACGCGATGATGCTGAAAGATACCGGGTTATGATCATGAAAAGCGGTGTAGTCACCGGTGGTATTTATATCGTTCCGGATACAGTGGAATTAGATCCTGAAAAAATTAAAGAAAAGGAATTAAAATAACCTGGCTTTATGATACGAGGTTTCTTTTTTGAAACTCTTTTTTATTTCGCTACTTTAAGATTATTTTTATTAAATGATTAAAGATAGTATTCAGCAATTGGCCAGGGATTATGCAAAAGAATTTATTGATATCCGCCATCATTTGCATGCTCATCCCGAATTAAGTTATAAAGAATTTGAAACGTCTGCATTTGTTCAAAAAAAATTAACCGAATGGGGCATCCCTTTTGAAATAAAAGCGGTAACAGGCGTTGTTGGTTTAATAAAAGGAAAAAATCCGGATAAAAAAATTACTGCACTGCGTGCTGATATGGACGCCCTGCCGATAACCGAAGAAAATGATGTACCATACAGATCAAAAAATGCCGGTGTAATGCATGCCTGTGGGCATGATGTACATACCACCTGTTTATTGGGTGCCGCAAAAATTTTAAATGAACTGAAAGATGAATGGGAAGGAACAGTGAAACTGATTTTTCAACCGGGAGAAGAAAAAAATCCCGGCGGGGCAAGTTTATTAATTGCCGAAGGGGTACTTGAAAATCCTAAACCTGAAAAAATATTAGCCTTACATGTTCATCCCGGTTTGGAAGTAGGGAAATTAAGTTTTAGAAGCGGCATGGTAATGGCCAGTGCCGATGAGATTTATATCAATATAAAAAGCAGTGGTGGGCATGCAGCTGCACCGCAGTTTACAGCCGATACTATTTTAATCGCATCGCATTTAATTATTAGCCTGCAACAAATTGTAAGCAGGAATAACAGTCCGTTCAATCCTTCTGTTTTATCCATTACTTCCTTCCAGGGCGGAAACACTACCAATGTTATTCCTTCGGAAGTAAAGCTGATGGGTACTTTCAGGGCCATGAATGAAGCTTGGCGTTTTAAAGCACATGAGCTGATAAAAAAACAAACCATTGAACTTGTTGCGGCAATGGGTGCCGAAGCAGATATACATATTGATGTGGGTTATCCCTTTGTTTTAAATGATGAACTGTTGGGCACTGCTACCATTAAAAGAGCGGGCTTTTACCTGGGAGAAGAAAATATAGAAGAAACGGAATTACGAATGGGTGCTGAAGATTTTGCATATTACTCACATCAAATACCTGCCTGTTTTTTCAGGTTGGGCGCAGGAAATATAGCAAAAGGAATAAGCAGTGGGGTTCATACGCCTAAATTTAATATAGATGAGCATGCCATTGAGATCGGGATGGGGATGATGGCCTGGTTGGGAGCGGCCCCCTCCGCACCCTGAATGGGGAACTTAGGGGAAGAATTTATTGATCAAGAATAGTTTTGATTTGCATAGAAATCATTTTTAAGATTTTAAAACTCAATTCAATTATTTTCTGGGCTATGCAGCAGAAAACATTGAATTGAGGTTCCTCCGCCGCGGCGAAGGGCAGGGATATGAAAATAGCATTTCACGGCGCAGCCCGTACAGTAACTGGTTCCAAGCATTTACTTACTTTAAAAAACGGCAAAAAATATTTACTGGACTGTGGTATGTTCCAGGGACTTGGAAAAGAAACAGATACCATGAACCGCAGCTTTGGTTTTGAACCCACCGAAGTAACACACCTGATCTTATCACATGCCCATATTGATCATTGTGGCTTAATACCAAAACTGGTAAGCGATGGTTTTAATGGCAAAATATTTTGTACACCGGCAACAAAAGAACTGGCTTCGGTCATGCTGGAAGATTCGGCAGGCATTCAGGAAAACGAAATCAAATACGAAAATAAAAGAAGGGCCCAGGAAGGGTTGCCTTACCTGAAACCATTGTATGATACGGCAGATGCCCTGGCAGCACAGGATCATTTTGTGGCTGTTCCCTATAACGATTGGTATACCATTGATGAAAATATTGACGTTCAATATACCGATGCCGGTCATATCATTGGCAGTGCTGCAGTACATCTGAAAATAAAAGAGGCAGGAAAAGTCACCCGTTTAACATTCAGCGGCGATGTGGGCCGTTACCGGGATGTGATCTTAAAATCTCCGGCTACCTTTTCGCAGGCCGATTATATATTAATTGAATCAACGTATGGCAACAGCCTCCATGATAATGCCACAACAACCCCTGAACAGGTTTTGCATTGGATTGAAAAAGCCTGTTTACAGAAAAAAGGGAAGTTGATCATTCCGGCATTCAGTGTGGGAAGAACACAGGAGATATTGTTTGCACTGAACCAACTGGAACTGGAAAGAAGATTACCTGACCTGGATTATTTTGTGGATAGTCCGCTGAGTGTAAAAGCAACCGAAATAGTAAAAAATTACCCACAGTATTTTAATAAGACCATTCAGAAGATACTGCAATCGGATAATGACCCTTTTGGTTTTAAGGGTTTAAAATTTATTAAGTCGGTAGATGAGTCGAAGCTGCTTAATTTCCGTAATGGACCCTTAGTTATCATTTCTGCCAGTGGTATGGCCGATGCCGGCAGGGTAAAACATCATATCAGTAACAATATTGAGAACAGCCACAACAGCATTTTATTAACCGGTTATTGCGAGCCCCATTCATTGGGTGGTAAATTAATGGAGGGAAGAAAAGAAGTAAATATATATGGGGTGCAGCATGAAGTTAATGCGGAGATCGGTTCCATCCGCAGTATGAGTGCCCACGGTGATTATGATGACCTCTGCCAGTTTTTAGCATGCCAGGATCCTAAACTGGTTAAACGAATGTTTATTGTACATGGAGAATATAAGGTTCAACACGAATTTCAGCAACGCCTGATCCGGAAAGGTTTTGCCGATGTGGAGATACCGGAAATGCATTATGAGACCGTGTTAGAATAATTTTAGCAAGATATATAAATCAGCTTTTTATGAAACAGTTATTCTTTTTTGCCCTTTTATTTTTGCTGTTCACAGATATTTATGCACAATCATTGACCAAATTACCCGCCTTTGGCAAAGTTGACAAACAGGAGCTGGAGATGACTGAATGTTCTTTTGATAAGGATGCCGCAGCCATGGTATTATTTAATGAAGGCATCTCTTTTTTTAAGATCAATCTTAATATGTCTATTTCTCCTTTTATGGAGCAAACAGAACATCATGTGCGTATAAAAATATTTAACAGTAAAGGATTTGATAATGCCAATGTAAAAATTAAATATTACAGTGCTGATAAAAGTATTTTTATAAAATCGTTGAGTGCTCAAACTTACAATTTAGATGCATCGGGAAATATTATTATAACCAAAGTTGATAAAAGCAGCATTTACGATAAGGCAATCAATGCCCGTTATTCAGAGAAAATATTTGCATTTCCCGATGTTAAGGAAGGCAGCGTACTGGAATTTAAATATATATTGGAAGGGGCATCAGAGGGTGTTTGGTATTTTCAAGAGGACATACCTGTAAAATTCAGCAGGTTCATCATTGATTTTCCTGCCGAGCTTATCGTGTCTGTTGTACCTTATAACAACCTGCCTATGCAAAAAGGCACTATAAATAAATCTTCCGGTAACTACACCTGGTATGCCATGGAAAATTTACCCGCTCTGGAAAATGAGCCCTTTATGAGTTGCCCCGAAGATTACCTGCAGCGATTGGATGCAAGGGTGATCGCACTTGATTTTCCGGGGGAGCCCAGAAGAAGCTTTTTAAAAACCTGGCCTGATATCATTAAAGACCTTGTTGAAGACGAAGACTTTGGAAAACAACTTAAAAGGAATATTCCACGAACGGCCGACCTGGATAAACTGCTGGAGCAGGTTACTGACCCTTATAAAAAAATGAAGATCATTCATCATTATGTAAGAAATAATATGGCATGGAATAATTATGATAATATTTGGGCACTTGAAGGGGTTAGAAATGCATGGAAAGATAAAAAAGGAACCAGTGGTGAAATTAACCTCATCCTGATAAACCTGTTAAAAGATGCAGGGTTACATGTAAATCCTGTTTTAGTAAGTACGCGTGATAATGGTATTATAAATACCGGGGTGCCCGGATACAGCCAGTTCAATAAAGTAATGGCCTATGTAACAATAGCGGATCAGCATTATGTGCTGGATGCCACAGAACTCAATACCCCATCGTACCTGATACCTGCAGAAGTAATGGCATCAGAAGGATTTGTTATAGAAAAACTTGATAACTATGAAGGTGGATGGAAAGTGTTGTGGGATGATAAACACCAGCTGGGAAAAGAAATTTTTGTTTATGCATCATTGGATGAAAAGGGAATGATGAAAGGTAATGCAACAATAACTGCAAATGATTATGCAAAAGTAAATTTGTTGCCCTTGTTAAAATCCGGTAACGATAAATTAAAGGAGAACCTGTTAACACTGCCGGGAATAAGTATCGACAGTTTTGTGGTTACAAATGAAAATGATGATTCGCCGTTAATAGAGGCTTTTGGATTTAGTTTACCAACCAATGCAACCAGTGATTACCATTATTTTTCTGCCAATCTTTTTACAGGTCTGGATAAAAATTCTTTTATTGCTGACGACAGGGTTACAGATATTTTCTTTGGTACAAAACAATATTATCAGTTAACATGTAATATCTCATTACCTGAAGGATACCAGATAGAAAATGTACCTAAAAATATCAAGATGATCACACCGGATACAGCCATTGTTTTTATAAGGCAATCCAGTTTTTCCAATAATTTATTATTAATAAAGATCCGGCTTGAATTTAATTCACCTATATATACAGCAGATATTTATCCGGGTTTCCAGGAGTTCTACAAAAAATTATTTGCATACCTCAATGAAAAAGTTGTTTATAAAGCCAAATAGTTATGCTGCCTTAGGCTGTACAATACTTTACTTGCCTTAGACTGTTTTTGGCCGGGTTTATGTTATTAATTGTATACTTTCGGTTGGCTACCCAAAGATCAATGTATTATTTACTTTAATGGGTATGGTTACTCAAGCTTTCATTCTATGCTGAAAAAAATATTAAAAAGAACACTTATAGGTTTAGTCCTTTTAACAGGACTGCTTGTTGCACCTGCTTATTTATTCCGGGGAAAAATTATTTTATTGGTAAAAGCAGAGATCAATAAAAGCGTAAATGCCAGCGTTGATTTTAAAGAAGTTAATATTTCTTTTTTCCGCAATTTCCCCAAAGTGAGTATCGGTCTTGATGAACTGCAGGTTATTGGTACCGGCTATTTTGCAGGAGATACTTTATTATATGCTAAAAGGCTGGATGCCACCATTAATATCATGAGTTTTTACAGGGGAAAAGATATGGCCATATACAGTTTATACCTTGAATCGCCCCGTATTAATGCCCTGGTAACCAAAGAAGGATTGGCAAACTGGGATATTATAAAAAAAGACAACAGTAAAACAGACAAAGAGAAAGAAAGTAAACCCTTTAATCTGCAACTGAAAAAATATGCCATTGAGAACGGGTATGTAAAATACGATGACAGGGAAAGCGATATCAGTACTGTTGTTGAAAACCTGGATCATTCGGGTAGCGGAGATTTTACGGCAGATCTGTTTACGCTGAAAACCAGTACCACTGCTGATGCGGTTACCTATACGTATAGTGCCATCCCTTTTTTATCAAAAGTAAAAACTACAATAGATACCGATATAAAGATTGACAGTAAAAACAGTGTATACAGTTTTGATGCCATGGATATTTTATTGAATGAACTTAAAATAAATGGAAACGGAAATATCAAAGGACTTGCAAATGGATATGATATGAATATCAATTTTAAATCTCCCGGTACCGGTTTAAAAAATATTTTATCACTCATTCCATTGATTTATAAAAATGAATTTGATAAAGTAACTGCAAATGGAAACGTAAATTTCGAAGGGTTTGTAAAGGGTATTTTCAGTGATTCAACCATGCCGGGTTACCATGTTGCTGTTGAAGTAAAAGAGGGCTCTTTTAAATACACTGACTTACCTAAAGCAATACAGCATATTAATTTTAAAGGAGTAATTGATAATCGGGATGGACAAACGGATAACACAGTTGTAGATATTACAAACGGGCATGTAGAAATAGACAATGATCCATTTGATTTCAGGCTGTTGGTTAAAAAACCAATCAGTAATATGTTTGTAGATGCTGCTGCAAAAGGCAAACTGAATTTATCGCAGATCGCCAATTATGTAAAGCTTGAAAAAGGGGCCAGTATCAAAGGCTTGATGAATGCTGATGTAAATATTAAAGGCAATGTTAAGGAAATAGAAAAGCAACAGTATACTGATTTTTATGCAGCAGGTACAGTTGATGTAAGTAGTTTTAATTATACATCAGTTGATTATCCTGCGGGTGTAAAAATAAATACGTTACATGCCGGTTTTACGCCTGTAAAAATTAATTTATCTAACCTGAGTGGCCAGTATCTTAATACGAATTTTAACGGTGGCGGACAGATTAATAACCTGTTGAACTATATTTTAAGTGGTAAGCCATTGATTGCTGATCTTTTCTTACAGGCAGATAAAGTAAACCTGAATGACTGGATGGGGGTTTCGTCCGACACAACAGCTACAGGGCCTTCGGCAGCAGCATTTGTTGTTCCCGGAAATTTAAATATTGTTTTAAATACAGAAATAAAGAAACTGCAGTATGATAAACTTGAAATTCAAAACCTGGATGGCAGCCTGCAAATCCGTGATGAAACGGTAAAGCTGAACAATATCAGCGGAGATGCACTTGAGGGGGAAATAAAAATAAATGGTTCCTATAGTACCAAACAAAGTAAAACCAATCCGGCCATTTCAATGAATTATGATGTTGGTGGTGTGGACATTCAAAAAACATTTTACGCATTTAATACAGTACAAAAATTGATGCCTGTCGGAAAGTTTTTAGCCGGTAAATTAACTTCGGTATTATCAGCCAACGGAAAAATGGGGGATAATATGAGTATTGACATGAGTACCCTTTCGGGCAATGGAAATTTATTTTTAATTGAGGGATTCCTGAGCAAATTTGCCCCACTTGATAAAATTGCTACCACACTTAATGTAAAAGAACTGGAACAGATCTCTTTGAAGGAGGTAAAAACATTTTTTGAATTTTCAAACGGGAAACTGTTGATAAAACCTTTTACCGTTAAAGTTAAAAATATTGAAATGGAAATTGGCGGGCTGCAGGGATTTGATGAATCCATTAATTATGCCATTAACCTCAAACTCCCGAGAGCACTACTGGGAGCAGAGGGTAACCTGTTACTGAATAACCTGGTTACAGCAGTACAGGCAAAAGGCATTCCTGTAAAAGCAGGTGATGTTGTACATCTTAAACTTGCCCTTGGGGGTACATTAAAAAACCCTGTTGTAAAAGTTGATCTGAAACAAAGCAGTGAAAGCCTTGCAGAGAAGATGAAGCAGCAGGTAAAGGATTTTGCACAGGCAAAAATAGACAGTGTAAAGAATGCAGCTAAAGACACCCTTAATACCATTAAAAAACAACTGGAAGAAGCTGCAATTGATGCATTAAAGAAAAAATTGTTTGGGAAAAAAGACAGTACTGCAATATCTGATTCAGTACCAGCAAAAAACCCACAGGATAAAACAAAAGAATCGGTAAAAGGATTGCTGGATAACCTGTTAAAGAAAAAACAGAAGGACAGTACTAATAAGCAATGATGGATGTTTAAAATCTCAACGGATCAAAGGCATGTATATCAATTGAAGGTGCTTTGTGTTGTATGATCTCACTTACCAGTTTTCCTGTTCCTGTTCCTTCTGATATACCCAGCATGGCATGGCCACCGGCAATGATAACATTTTGCAAAGAAGAATGCCTGCCAATATAGGGTAAGCCATCAGGAGTTACAGGCCTCAGGCCATTCCATATTTTATCAACCGGCGGGAAATCAATTTGTAACCCCGGGTAAAAGATCTTTGCCGAATCATAAATACCCTGCATACGTTTTACCATAACTTTATTATTAATACCGCTGAGTTCCATGGTGCCACCAATACGGAGCTGTTTACTCCATGGTGTTATGGCACATCGTCCATCAACCAGAATGGCCGGGTATTTAATATTTTTTTCTACATGGGCATAGGTATGGCTATATCCTTTGCCAGGTTGTAATAATAATTTAATGCCCATCATTTTTGTTACAACAGGCAGCCAGCTGCCGGTTGCTACTATAATTTCATGGCAATCAAACTTACCTTTATCTGTAATAACGGCTGTAATTTTTTTGTTTGAACTTTCAAATCCAGTGACTGTTGTATTAAGTTGAAACTGCACGCCTTTATTTTCCAGATATTTTTTTAGTACCTGCATCATTTTACCGGGGTTAAAATGACAATCATCTTTAAATAATACGGCACCGGCAACATCAAGTTCTACATCCGGTTCTAATTTTTGTACCTCTTCTTTTTTTAATCTTTCAACTTTCAATCCAAATTTTTCTGCTTCATCCGCCAGGTGAAATTCATGGTCCAGTGTTTTTTGAAGCCTGCACATCATCAAACATCCTTTTTCTTCCATATCAAAATCATTTCCGATTTCATTCCGCATTTCATGTATTAAATGACGGCTCATTTGTAAAAGACTATTCAGGTGTGGTGCATTTTGTACAGCGGTTTGGGCATTGCTGCTTTTCAAAAAATAATAGCCCCACTGCATGAGTTGCCAGTTCAACCGGGGTTTAATGTAAAACGGGCTGCTGCTGCTGAACATGTGTTTAATACCTTCGGCAATAATACCGGGACTGGCCAGCGGTACAAAATGGCTGGGGGACAAGTATCCCATATTACCAAAAGAACAGCCATCCGTAATATCACCCCTATCTATCAGCTTTATTGTATAACCTTCTTTTTGTAAATAGTAGGCACTGCATAATCCGATAATGCCTCCGCCAATAATGGTAATCTCTTTCATGTATAATTATTTGTTTGAACCGTAAGTTTAGCCTTTAATGATCCGTACTGCAAATATTCTTCCGGCAGTTTTTCCGTAATTAGCTGCAATTTTTATTTTAACAGATGTTTTGTTTTTTATCAGTTCATCGGGAATAATATAAATTTTATCATAGAATTTGCCGGTAATGCCCCCTTTCCAGTTTTCTATTGCAAGCAATACATCATCTGCAAAAATATCAAATTTCCTGTCCTTATCATCCCCCAGTAAAGTAAGTAATAAATTATTTGTTATTCCCGGTTGTACTTTCATGTCAAACATAAAATAATTTTCACTACGGGCTTCCCTGCCCATCCTGCCAATAGCTTCATCGATATAACTTTTTTCAGTTGCAAATAAATGGTGGTCTCTTTCGGGCTGCATTTCACCGATCCTGAAATGGTCAATTGTTTTTTCTTCAATTTCCTGCTGTACTTTTTTTTCAGCTTCATAGGCTGATTGCCTTTCTTCAAAAGCAGCATTTGTAAAATAATCCCAGTAAACACTGTAATATTGGTCGTACGTTTTATAGAAAGGAATTAACATTACATCAAATGGTTTGCCTACGCCTTTAATCTCAAATTGCAATAGTTTGCCGGTTGGTTTTACCCAATCATTTATATTTTTATTATCGGTAATTAAAACCGGGGTTCCAAAAACCGGGTCGGGCATCTCCTTACCTAATTGACCAGCCAATACCAGCGGGCCGTATTTAAAGGCAATGCGGTTTGGATTATCCGGCATTGATTCGGTATAGAGATGCATGGGTAATGATACAGTAAGAACTTCGTCAGGCAACCATTTTCGGGTGATTATAATATATCCGCTTTCATCAATAGAATAATTTATGGGTTTCCCCATTATTTTGATGACAGGATTTTGCCTGCACCAGAACGGTTTTCTAATCTTTATGGTTAATGCTGCTTCTTTTTTTAAACCGATTTTAAAATTTACTTCCCCGCTTTCCGGAAATTCAGTTTGTTGGGTAAACTGTAATCCAATTTTCCGCCATTCCAAACTTGATGGAATAAATAAATTTACCCACAAGGTGTTTTTGCCGTCGTGATTGTATATCTGCTCCACATATTTTGAATGGTTCTCAATACCACTGCCCACGCAGCAGGTAAACGTGTTAAATGAATCACTAAATTGTTTTCTTGTTCCCATCCTTAGCGGAACAAAATAGGTCATCATGCCATTGGCAGGATTTTGCGAGGCAAGAATGTGGTTGTATAAAGCTCTTTCATAATAATCCATTAATACAGCAGAAGGATCCCATGCAAATAAATGCCTGGTCAGTTTAAGCATATTGTAAGTATTGCAGGTTTCGCAGGTAGCATCACTTAACCGGTCATTTAATGAATCGGGTTTGCCACAATATTCATAATTACTATTTCCGCCAATTACATAGCTATGATGATTTACCATAGTTTCCCAGAAGAAAGATGCAATAGTCTTATCCCTGTTATTACCGGTAAGTTCAAATTGCCTTGCACTCCCGATTGCTTTTGGCACATTTGTATTGCTGTGCTTTCCCGGAAGCGGATCAATCCGGTTTGCGAGTTTAGCCATTACAAATTCGTCATAAAATTTATAAGACAGGTCCAGGTATTTTTTATTCCCTGTTACTGCATAAATATTTGCCAGTACATCATTCATACCACCATATTCACAGTTCAGCATTTTTAGCCTGGTTGAGTCAGTAAGGTGATTGATGGTGTTATAGGTCCAGTCTGCCATTCGGGTAACCACGTTTAATGCTTTTTTATTACCTGTATATAAATAAGCATCGCACAAACCAGCCATTATTTTATGTACTACATACCAGGGACTCCAGGCACCGTTTAAATCAAAACCACCTGATTTAATTTCTCCTTTGGCTACTTTTCCGAAAAGGCTGTCTTCATTTGGTATGGCACCCAGGTATCCTGTTTTCCTGGCCAGTTGGCACCGTTCCAGTTCAGTTACGATATAGTTTACCCTGTTCTTACATTCAGTACTGGCAGTGCCGGCATACATCATTGATAATGCAGATAAATAATGGCCTAAGGTATGCCCCGAAACACCTTCACTTTCCCAGCCCCCATAAATAGAATCTTTTACTGGCAAACCGGCATTTTTATGAAACCTGTATAATAAACGGTCTGGTTTTAATAACATTAAATATGCACTATCCATTTTCATGGCATGATGAAAAGGGCTTCCATTCAATAACTTCACCTCTTTTAAATTAAATGCATAAGCCTTAATCGGAACAACCGGTTTTACCAGTAACTTACTGTTATTGCTTTCGGGTAAATAAGTTTGTGCATAGTCAAAAGCCGGAATAAGAAGGGATAAAATGAGGATATTTTTTTTCATTTTACTGAAAATTTATAAACAGTGATGTGCCTGTAATTTTCTCCCGGCTTCAATATTACATTGGGGAACGATGGTTGATTGGGCGAATCAGGGAAATGCTGTGTTTCGAGGCAGAGCCCTCCATGCAATACATATTTTTTCCCTCCTTTTGTATGGGCCAGGGTTCCGTCTAAAAAATTGCCACTGTAAAATTGTATGCCGGGTTCAGTAGTAAATACTTCCATAAAACGGCCACTGCCCGCATGATACAATGAACCGATCATTTCAAGATCGTTGCCACCCCTGTTCAATACCCAGTTATGATCATAACCGCCTGCAACCTGTGAGATATCCTTTCCGGTTTTTTTTGCCCGTGTAAAATCCATGGCAGTTTCTTTTACATCCGCTGTTATTCCTGTTGGTATCAGTTTATCATTTACCGGCGTATATTTATCAGCTTTTAACATCAACTCATGATCAAGAATGGTGGAATCTGTACCGGCCGATAAATTAAAATAGCAATGGTTGGTAAGATTAACCGGGGTGGCTTTATCTGTTGCAGCTGCATATTCGATCTTCAATGAATTATTGCCGCTTAGTGAATAAATTACATCAACATTTAAATTACCGGGATATCCCTCCTCGCTGTCTTTACTGTAATAAGAAAGCGAAATACCTGAATCATTTGTTGCTTTTGCGGCCCAGATCACTTTATCAAAACCTTTCGATCCTCCATGTAATGTATTTCCGTTATTGTTTGCTGCCAGTGTATATTCTTTTCCATCCAGTGTAAACTTTGCCTGTGCAATCCGGTTGGCGTACCGGCCAACCAAACATCCGAAATACGGATTGGTTTTTTGCAGGTAACCGCTTAATGAATCAAATCCCAGGATCACATCACCCGGTTTATTGTTGCGATCGGGGACAAGTATATCAGTAACTGTACCTCCATAATTCAGGATCTTAACTATCATTCCGTTCCTGTTGGTCAGTGTGAATTGATAAACAGTGTCAGCACCAAACAAACCATAATATGCTTTTGAAATACCGGGTTGAAGTGTGGGTAATGTTTTGGTTTCTTCTTTTTTGGTTATTGGTTTACAGGCGTAATAAAATATTGCAATAAAAAAAAAGCAACTGATCTTTTTCATATCATTAGTAATTTATTTTTACATCCTTGATCTTTGTTGGCAACCAAACCTGCATTTCATTCTTCCCTCTGTTTGCCCAGGTGTAATAAGGGATGGCGATGATCTTTTTCTTTATTGTTTTTATCGACTCACTGTCTTCATCTATCATCACTACCGGCACTTCAGCAGTTAATGCCTTTACATTTTCATTCAGTACTTTGTAATCTATTGTTTCAAATTCCGTGGTTTCAGGGATGATGATATTCCAGGCTTTGTCATTATTATCAGCGCCTTCCAGGCAATACACAATGGGGCCACGTTGAATGGCAACCCGGCCAGTATTATGTTTTAATTCTTCACGGGATTCAATTCTAAATACCTGCATGGGGAAATTTATATCAATAATGTCTCCTTTTTTCCATTCCGTTTCAACAATAATGTATCCTTTTGAAATTACAGCAGAAACCTGCTTCCGGTTTATTGTAACAATTAATTCCTTATCGCCTGACCGGCTTTTAAAAGTATATAAATTACCAGGCACTACCTGTTCCCTGTACCAACCGGGTACCCTTATGTAAATTTTAAATGTTGACTTCTTCAGCGGATCAACGGTCAGCTTTATGTTTCCGTCCCAGGGATAATTTGTATCCATCTTCAAATTTACATTTCCATTTTTAAGAGCAATATTCGTATTACTGGCCACAAATAAATTCACATAAATACTTTGATCAGTTTTTGCATAAATATAACCTCCCAATGAAGCAACCAGCCGGGCAATATTAGAAGGGCAACAAGCAGTACCAAACCATTCTCTGCGCTGGTGCTGCCCGCGGGAAGCAAGCGGATTTCCATAAAAGAAACGATCACCGCTCAAACTCAAACCATCCAGTGCAGCATTGTATAAACTTCTTTCCAGTACATCTATATATTCTGAATTACCGGTAAGTGCATTCATCCGCTGGTTCCAGAAAACCATACCTACACTGGCACAGGTTTCACAATAAGCCTGTTCGTTAGGTAGATCATAATCCTGCGAAAAACCTTCATTACTTCCTGCAGAACCAATGCCACCTGTTATGTACATATTCCGGTATACTACATCTTCCCAAACATTCCTCATGGCTTTCATATAGCCTTCATCACCTGTTTGTTCAGCCACATCAGCAGCACCTGTATACATATACATGGCACGTACGGCATGGCCTGTAATTTCTTTTTGATCTTTTACCGGAACTACATCCTGTGCATAGGCTGTATCTTTCCAGTCAGTCCAGGTATAGCCCCGGGCTAATTGATGACCTCTTTCACTTAATAACCAGTCAGACAGCTTCAGGTATTTTTCATTATTTGTTATTTTATAAAGCTTCACCAAAGCCAGCTCCAATTCCTGGTGGCCAGTTACCCAATGTTGTTTACCCGGTCCGAACAAGGCATCAAAATGGTTTGCCCATTTTATACATACATCCAGTAATTTTCTTTTGCCGGTAGCATTGAAATAAGCAACACCGGCCTCAATCATGTGGCCGGCATTATAATCTTCATGCATACTCATATCGGTATAGCGGTTTTGTAATCCGCTTAATGTGTAATAGGTATTGAGGTAACCATCGGGTTGCTGGGCCGCCGCAATTTTATCAATCCATTCATCTGCTTTAGCTTCCAGTGAAGCGTTTGGGTGTGTTTTTAAAGAATAGGCAATTGCTTCCAATGCTTTAAACACATCGCTGTCATCATAAAAAATACCTTCATGCTTTTCGCCTTTATTCCGGGCAACCTTTTCAAAGTTCCGAATACGCGGCGTTTTTACTTCTGTCTGGTCAATGCACACCGGAATAGTAACAGTGGCCACCTTATCAATTTTCGGTTTCCAGAAATCATCCGTAATATTTACTTTGGAAAAATTGATGAATTCAATTTTACCGGGTGCTGTTTGTGAAAACAATAAAGCAGATTGAAAAAAAAGGACATTAAATAAGATATTTTTTATCATAACGGCGGTTATAGGTTTTATGTAATAACTAAAAATTAAAAAAAGGGATATCCATTATAAAACCTGGAACCCGAATGCATAAGGATCATCAATATCATCAATGATAATAGTATTATAACCGTAAATTCTGGCCCATCCTTCAATGCCTGGTTTTATGGCCGGTTTCCCGTCAACCATTAATTCTTCTTCTATCCGCCCGATAAATTTACTGCCGATAATACTTTCATGAATAAATTCATCTCCTTTCTTCAACAGTCCTTTTGCATACCATTGCGCCATACGGGCAGAAGTGCCGGTACCACAGGGACTGCGGTCGATAGCTTTATCGCCATAAAAAACCGCATTACGGGCTGTTGACATTTTGTCCAAAACTGCCCCCGTCCATAAAATATGGCTGCATCCATATATTGTTTCATTTTCCGGGTGAACAAAATCATATTTTGCATTGATATTTTTCCGGAGCTCTCTTGACCAGCTTATTAATTTATCAGCCGTATGATTTTCCAGCCCTTTAAAATTTTTCTGTACATCAACGATTGCATAAAAATTACCTCCATAAGAAACATCAATTACCAGTTCGCCAAGTTCGGGACAATCAACCGTTAATGCTGTTGCAGCCAAAAAAGACGGAACATTGGTAAGCTTAACACTTTTTACTTTTGTCACGCCTGAGGCGGAATCGCTTTTGTATTCAATCATTACCAATCCTGCCGGTGCTTCCATCCTCACTGTGCCCGGTATTTTTGGTTTTATCAATCCTTCTTCAATGGCAATGGTAATGGTGCCGATGGTGCCATGGCCACACATGGGCAGGCAGCCGCTGGTTTCTATAAATAAAACAGCTACATCGTTTTTTGGATCATGGGGTGCATATAAAATACTTCCGCTCATCATATCGTGGCCGCGGGGTTCAAACATCAATCCTTTTCTGATCCAGTCATATTCCTTTAAAAAATGCTGTCGTTTTTCACTCATGTTGTTACCCATGAGTGAGGGGCCGCCTTCTTTTACTAAACGAACAGGGTTGCCACAGGTATGGGCATCTATGCAATGGAATGTTTGTTTCATATTTGGTTGCGAACTTCGCCTTTAGTTAAACTTCGCCAAAGTTCTAAACTTCGCCAAAGTTCTAAACTTTGGCGAAGTTTATTATTCAATAAATTTATATTTTAAATCAATTGGTTGTTCATGATATTTTAAAAAAGCATCTTTTCCTCCAAATACGTCCAGAACGTATTCTCTTTCTAATTTTGTTCTGCCTTCACTCAAATAGGCATGATACGAACTATGAGGCCATTCTTCCATCATTTTGGTAAAGCCGTGATGAACCGGATTTGCATGAGTATAATGAACTACTTTACAAAAAAAATTATCATCGTTAATAATTTCTGATCTCATACTTGGAATAAAAAGACTGCCTTTCCGCTTATAGACTTTATTAAAAGCCTGGGTATAACTGCTGAATAAGTTGCCAAAAGATCTGCTGATCTTTAATTCCAATTCTTTTTCTGAAAACATGGCTTTGGAACCAGGTTTTTGCCAGGTCAAAGAAAGCTCTTCCTCAGAACAAATTTCCAGTACTAAATGAAAATGGTTCGGCATTAGGCAATAACTGAATAATTTACTAATTGGTAAAACATACATCTCCAATTTATTTAGGAAAAAAGTATAGTTTTTTAGCTCCTGGAAAAGATTTTCTCTGCCGTTTGCATGGTTAAATACATGGTATTTTCTGCAGGGCAACATCGTTAAATTTATTTTATGATTTAAACTTCGCCAAAGTTTTAAACTTCGCCAAAGTTTAGAACTTTGGCGAAGTTTAGTAAATACGGTATGGTTAATTATTTTTTAACTGCAACACCTACCATGCTGTCTGCAGTACCATAATATAAAAAATATTGGTTTTTAAAATATACCAATCCTTCAATGAATGTTGTACCTGAAGAATATTGTCCGTTTATTTCGTGCGGCAGGTCAGGCTTAATAAAATAAGTATTGCAGCGGTCAATTAATTTTTCGGGATGGGTTGCACTAAACAGTGCCTGTCCTCCACAATAGATCCCTTTCGGCAAAAGCGGGTCAGCATCTTCATTTTCGGCATTCTTGCCATTGTATAATAATACAATACCATGATCCGTAAGTATGGCCGGGGGGCCCGGTTCTACAATATGGCTGTCGAACTTATTTTTTCTGGCAGTGAGAATGGGGACCAATTCATTTTTTGAATCGGTTACCGGTGTCCAGTTAATTAAGTCATTTGATGTGGCTAAATAAACCGGCCCTTCACCCCAATACATCCAGTATTTACCATTTATTTTTACCGAAATAAATCTGCCATTTATCTGTTTTGTTACTATTGATCCTGATTTGCTCCAGGTATTTAAATACTTTCCATGGTATGCTTTTAAAAAAGCGGGTCCCTGTTTTTTCCAGGTGAGTAAATTATCAGAAGTAGCAACGCTTAATCTTGCTACATCCCGGTTCCAGCTGGTATAAAGTAAAACATAATTCCCTTTTTCTGTTTCAATTATCCTTGGGTCTTCACAGCCTCCGGGGTAATCATATTTAATAAATTTACTGCTATCCGGAAATAATACGGGTTCCTGGTTTTTTTTAAAATGAATGCCATCTTCGCTTACTGCAATTCCAATTCTTGAGGTACGCATGCCTATTCCCACACCGGGTATATCTTCAGCCCTGAATAACACATACACTTTATTATTTTTAACAACAGCAGCCGGGTTAAAAACATCGGCCTTTTGCCATTGAACCACTTGTTGTTTAACCGGGCAATAAAAAAGAAAAGAAGAATCAGCCTGCATTACCGGGTTGCCGGCAGGTTTTGTAAATGGCCCAATTTGCCAATCTTTTATATTGGTTTGACTGAACGAATTTGAACTGATCAGCAACACCAGGATTAAAAACCTTTTCATAAATTGTAATTTTTAATAATTAACCTGAATCAGGGCATCCCGCTTGTTTATTTGGGTATAAGTTTAACTTTGTATAGTTACGAAAAAGATTTAGTAAAATATGGAACAATATGGAAAGATATTATTATTTGCCATGCCGGCTTTTTTGATATTGGTATTGCTTGAAAAATGGTATGGCTGGTATAAAGGAAACGATACAGTGCGCAATATGGATATGGTGAGCAGCCTCAGCTCAGGCATAACCAATGTAACTAAAGATGTGTTGGGGTTAAGTGTTGCGGTTTTAAGTTATGGATGGCTGGTGGAACGGATCGCTTTAACCCATATCCAATCAACCCTGCTCACTTTTGTGATTGCTTTTATTGTACTGGATTTTGCGGGCTACTGGGTACACCGCATCGATCATAAAATAAATTTTTTCTGGAACAGCCATATTGTACATCACAGCAGTGAGGAGTTTAACCTGGCTTGTGCATTAAGGCAAAGTATATCTTCCTTTGTAAAACTATTTTCTTTTTTGTTGATACCGGCAGCATTGCTGGGTGTGCCCGCAATAGTAATTGCAACGGTTGCACCCATTCATTTGTTTGCGCAGTTCTGGTATCATACCCGGCATATTGGCCGGATGGGATTTTTAGAAAAGATATTAGTAACACCCTCTCACCACCGGGTGCATCATGCCATTAATAAAGAATACCTGGATAAAAATCTGTCACA
>JANOFR010000026.1:0-37346 GCA_031413755.1 Chitinophagaceae bacterium | reverse complement strand
CCGATTCAAAAGAACTGGGTATGATGCCTACATATAATACCGTTGCTGAAATAAAAGGTACTGAAAAACCGGATGAGTATGTGATGATGTCGGCGCATTTTGATTCATGGGACGGCGCAACGGGCGCTACAGATAACGGCACCGGTACATTGGTGATGATGGAGGCTATGCGGATACTTAAAAAATTATATCCCAACCCAAAGCGTACCATTTTGGTGGGGCATTGGGGAAGTGAAGAGCAGGGACTAAATGGCTCCCGTGCATTTGTAGAAGACCATCCCGATATCATAAAGAACATGCAGGCTTTGTTTAACCAGGATAATGGAACAGGAAGGGTAGTAAATTTGGGAGGTGCAGGATTTTTACACTCCTATGAATATTTGAGTCGATGGTTATCGAAAGTACCGGCTAATTATAAGCAGGCATTGGAAACAAGATTCCCGGGTTCTCCTGCCGGTGGTGGATCGGACAATGCTTCTTTTGTTGCTGCCGGTGTTCCCGCATTCAGCCTGGGTTCCAACAGCTGGTTGTATGGAAGCTATACCTGGCATACCAACCGGGATACTTATGATAAAGTTGTGTTTGATGATGTACGTAACAATGCTGTTCTTACTGCCATTATGGTTTATATGGCCTGCGAAGACCCGGCCAAAACACAGCGTGAAAAAATTGTATTACCTGCTAACTCACGTACCGGAGAACCGGGTAAATGGCCCGAGCAAAGATCACCTACAAGAAAAGGAGGGGTGGATTAAACGGAATTTGAAGTCTGCTTAATCAATGTGATTTAAGCGGGTCATTACAATTTCTATTCCTGGTTTATTTTATGCCGGGTGTTCTGCTTTATTATTTTTTAAACTATCGTTTCTTCATTTCAATTTTATCACCGTTTCCGATGAACCATGCTTTTGTCATCTTACCAGCTTTATCAATCTCAAATTCAATAAAACGGTCCGATTTATCTGCATAAAAAAAACGGGTTTTTGATTCAGGCTTTAGTTCAATATCCGGTCCGTTATCCCGGTGACGATATAATTTCCCCTCCTTTTTGATGAGTTCAATGGGCCCGGTTGCCATAAATTTCCCCAAATAATTATCGAGTATGGCAGGGTCTATTTTCACTTCTTTAGGGGTATAAGGAATTTGTACCGGCAGATCAAAGATGATGGAGGCTAATGCAATACCCAGGTTATCTGAATTTGAACCATTATTTGAAATGACAACCACAGTAACTTCATCAGCAGGGTAATAAGCAAGATGAGATGAAAAACCGGGTATACCCCCGTTGTGCCATATGCGTGAATGTGTTTTTAAACTGTCAATCAATAGACCATAACCATAATTATCTTTATAAGGAGTGGTCATCTTTTTTACAGATGTTGCAGCTATTATTTTGTTATTGGTCAATGCTTTTATCCAGGTGTACAGATCATCAACAGTTGATACCATGGCACCGGCACTGTATGGCCCTTCCATTGAAATATACAAGGCATGTTGCCAAACACCCTGGCTGTTTTTGCCATATCCTTTTGCCCGAAATGCCAAAACAGAATCCAGGTTATCCATAGCTGTGTTTTTCAATCCTGCCCTGTTAATTACCTGCTCCAGTAAATAATTACTGAAATTTTTTCCGGATGCTTTTTCAACGATCACACCCAGTAAAAAATATCCGGAGTTACTGTAATTCCATTTTGTACCCGGTGAAAAATCCAATGGCTTGTTTTTAAACATAGCGATCATTGAGTCGTGTGAAAGTGGTAAAGCAGCTTTCGGAAAGAAATCAGGAATATCTGTATAGTTTTTAATACCCGATGTATGGTTGAGTAACATGTGTATGGTAATACTGTCGCCTTTGGGGTAATCCGGAATGTATTTACTGAGTTGGTCATCAAGACCCAGTTTTCCCTGCTCGGCCAGTTGCAGGATACAGGCTGCTGTAAATTGCTTGGTAACAGAGCCGATACGGAATTTTGTTTCAACGGTATTGGACACGTTCCATTCCCGGTCGGCCGGGCCAAATGCTTTTTTATAAACGGCTTTCCCTTTCTGCATCACCAATACGGCCCCGTTAAAATCTTTTACTTTATACGCAGCCTGTACATACTGATCAAGCTGTTGGGGATAATTTTTTTGTGCAGTTATTGCAAGAGGCAGTAAGAGCAGTACAATAATTTTTTTCATAATAATTATTAAAGATTAAATGATTGAATGAATGATGATGCCTGATTCAATGTTTTGGTTAAGTTATATTTTCAAAATATTTTCCGGTGCATATGATACATTACCCGTTGAGCAACATGATCATGGGAAAGATATCAGGTTGGTCAGACTTTTTTACGAAACTATCATTAAAGAAACAAATTTATCGGCAGACTGCAAAGTGAATCCTGCGAAGTAAAAAGAATGACCGGTAAAAAAAGGGAATAATATGTAAATAGGCAATGGCCATCCGGATAGCTGGTACAATCTATTCCTGTAATAAATATTTTAGCTTAAACTTTAAATGCAATAAAAAAAGAGTTATTAAACGGGGATTTGAAAAATTGATTACCGGTTCGTTTTAAACTAACCTGTTTTTTTCTTAATTTCAACTCAATTAGCCGATTGCCTGCCAGCATTTTAAATTAACGTATGAGTTCAACAGACAGTGCTGCATTACAGCAGTTTAAAAATTTAGTGGGTATTAAGTTTCAACTGTACAACAGTTTGTTCACTTCGCTTCCTTTTCACCGTATTGAACGGACAGGCATCCTTATACCCATGCTACTGCTGAACTGCGAAGAGGGTTACAAAAAAGGCTATAGTCCGGTGGAGATCTTAGAAGAATTCTTTATTAAGCAAACCTCCTTTAGTAAAGAAGCAGAAAAGACCGACATGCTTTTCCGGTTGGTACAGTATATTGAAAGACAGGTAGTGTTATTTGATGCATTGGAAGATGCTGCATTTAAACAAATACATGATACCGGAGGTGCGGGTACCTTAAAGCATTTGGCGATGCAGGTAGATTCGCAAAATAAAGAAGCAGAACTGGCCGCAAAACTCCGGGATTTTTCCGCACAACTGGTGCTAACGGCTCATCCAACACAATTCTATCGCGGGGCGGTATTGGGTATTATTCACGATCTGTCTTCTGCTGTTACGGTAAATAACGAGAACCAGATCTATTCATACCTGCAACAGCTGGGGCGTACGCCATTTTTTCAAAAACAAAAACCCACACCCTATGATGAAGCATTAAGCCTGATCTGGTACCTGGAGAATATTTTTTATTATGCCATCGGACGCATAAGCAACTTTATGAAAAACAGGTATCCTGATGCAGTTAACACGGAAAATCCGATCATGAAAATGGGATTTTGGCCGGGTGGAGACCGTGATGGAAATCCTTTTGTGAAAGCATCAACTACTTTACAGGTGGCCAATGCCTTACGGGGCGCTGCCATTAAATGTTATTACCTGGATGTACGTAAAATGAAACGCAGGCTTACCTTTAAAGGAGTGGATATTGCTTTGGCTGAACTGGAAAAAAAACTATACAATAATCTTTTTATTCCGGGCCATCAATTTGATCTTGATAAAGACGGGATACTCAAGTTGCTGCGGAATATTCATCATCAGTTGATCTATGAGCATAACAGTATGTTCGTTAATCTTGTTGATAACCTCATTAATAAAGTTGAAATATTCGGTCTGCACTTTGCATCTATTGATATCAGGCAGGAAAGTTCTGTGCATTCAAAGCTGATGGAAACCATCGCTGAAAAAACAAATTGCCTTCCAAAAAATTATTCTTTATTAAATGATCCTGAAAAAATAAATGCCTTACTTAAAATTAACGAAACTGCAGATGCTGCACTGCTGACAGATGAAGTAGAGAAAGATGCGCTTGAAGCGGTTGCTGTTATAAAAAATATTCAGGAGTTAAATGGTGAAGCGGGCTGTAACCGTTATATTATCAGTCAATGCAGCAGTGCCGTAAATGTTATGGAAGTAATCGGCCTTTTTTTATTGGGCGGATGGAAGAAAGAAAACCTGACAGCAGATATTGTTCCGCTGTTTGAAACAGTGCTTGATCTGCAACAGGCTGCTGCCATTATGCAAACGTTGTATGAAAATGATATGTACCGGCAACACCTGCGTCTCAGGGGAAACAAGCAAACCATCATGGTTGGTTTCAGCGATGGTACAAAGGATGGAAGTTATTTAATGGCTAACTGGAGTATTTACAAAGCCAAAGAAGCGTTAACGGAGGTTTCAAATAATTACGGAATTGAAGTATTGTTTTTTGATGGTCGTGGCGGCCCGCCGGCGAGGGGTGGCGGAAAGACACATAATTTTTATGCGTCGCAGGGTAAAAATATTTCCAACAAAGAAATTCAGCTTACCATCCAGGGACAAACAGTGAGTTCAAAATTCGGAACCATTGATTCGGCTCAGTATTATATGGAACAGCTATTACATGCCGGCATTTCAAATGAAGTATTCCCTTCAACTGATACCGGGATGTTGCCCGATGAAGCCTTGCTTATTAAAAGGCTGGCCGAAGAAGGTTATGCGGCGTATAAAATTTTAAAAGAACATCCGTATTTTACCGATTACCTGATGCATGCAAGCCCATTACGTTTTTATGCCGATACCAATATCGGTTCACGTCCGGCAAAAAGAGGTGCAGCAACAAAACTTGCTCTAAAAGATCTGCGTGCCATTCCTTTTGTTGGGGCATGGAGCCAGATCAAACAAAATGTAACCGGCTATTACGGTGTGGGTATTGCTTTTGAAAAATTAGCCGAGGAAGGACAGTGGACTGCTGTTAAAAAACTCTATGATCATTCGCTGTTCTTCAGAACATTGATTGATAATTGTGAAATGTCGATGAATAAATGTTTCTTTCCGTTAACGGCATTTTTATCAAAACATCCTTTATACGGCGGTATATGGAATATGATCTATGAAGAATTTGAGCGAACCAAAAAATATATTTTCCTTTTAACAGAAAGAAATGAGTTAATGGCAAAACAGCCTGTCGAAAAATTATCAATTCAAATGCGTGAGCGGATCGTATTGCCTTTGCTTACCATTCAGCAATATGCCATTACCAAAGTAAGGGACCTGGAAGAACAGGGTGCTGCTGCAGAATTAAAAGCAGTTTATGAAAAATTAGCCATGCGTTGTTCCTTCGGTATTATTAATGCAGCAAGGAACTCTGCATAGCTATTTTTTACCGGCTGAACAATGTATTAAGCTTCCTTATGCCCGATATACCTGCGCCATTTCTCAATCACGGCTTTCATATCATCGGGTATGTCACTTTCAAAATGTGCAGGCTTTAATGTTGCGGGGTGTATAAAGCCCAGTTCTTTTGCATGCAATGCCTGGCGGGGGCATAGCACAAAACAATTATCTACAAATTGTTTATACTTATTGAAAACGGTTCCTTTCACAATGCGGTCACCGCCATAAAAATCATCATTAAAAAGCGGGTGGCCGATCAGCTGCATATGTACCCGTATCTGGTGCGTACGGCCGGTCTCAAGCCTGCACTCTACCAGGGTTACATAGTTAAAACGCTCCAGTACCCTGTAATGGGTAATGGCTTCTTTACCATGGTCGCCATCTGGATAAGCAGTAAACAATTTACGAAAACGCAAATGCCTGCCCACATGGGCAATGACAGTGCCTTCCTCTTTTTCCATATCACCCCATACCAGGGCAATATACCTCCGGTGTACCGTGTGGTTAAAAAATTGTTTGGCAAGGTCACTCATTGTTTTTTGATCTTTGGCAATAACCAGTAAGCCACTGGTGTTTTTGTCAATGCGGTGTACCAGGCCAAAACGTGATAATGCATTTTCATCAAGTGAGGGGTTTTGCTGTTTTAAATAATAAGCTACGCCATTTACCAATGTCCCGTTTGGGTTTCCGCTTCCGGGATGAACCACCATGCCGGCAGGTTTATTAATGATCATCACCGAATCATCTTCATACTGAATGGAGAGCGGGATATTTTCCGGAATGATATCATTGCTCTCCGGTGAACGGTTGTCGTAAACAACTATCCGGTCTTGCGGTTTTACCTTGTAATTGTTTTTTACCGGTTTTTCATTAACAAGCACCATTTCATTATCAATACCCTGTTGAATTTTATTACGGGTGGCGCCTTCAATACGGCTCATTAAAAATTTGTCAATACGAAGCGGTTCCTGTCCATTATCAATGGTGAGTACCAGCTTTTCATAAAGTGCTTCCGATTCGCTTATTTCAATTTCTTCTTCGTTCATAATAGATGGCAGTTGTTCCTTGTACGGTTATCACCGTTCAATAAACATGGTTTCATTTATCTTTGCAAATTAAAACATTGCAGTGGATAAGCAGACAGTGATATTTAAGGACCTGGGCATTATTGACTACAAAACCGCCTGGGATTGCCAGGAGGCGTTATTACAGGCCAATGTAAATATCAAGTCAGAAATACGCAAAAGGCAATCGGTACATGAACACCCCACGCATGACTCAGTACGCACCACTACCAACTATTTCCTTTTGTGCGAACATCCCCCTGTATATACCCTCGGTAAAAGCGGTAAAAAGGAACATGTACTTATGAGTGATGCGGAACTGGTAAAAAATGACATTGCATTTTTTAATACCAACAGGGGAGGAGATATTACTTTTCATGGTTTGCAGCAAATAGTCGGGTATCCTATACTGGATCTTGAAAATTATTATACAGATATTGGTAAATATTTAAGAAACCTTGAAGAAGTTATTATTTTAACCATTGCAGAATACGGTATTATTGGTGTAAGAAGTAAGGGTGAGACCGGTGTTTGGATTGATACGGATATACCCGGCAGGGAAAGAAAGATATGTGCCATAGGCGTGCGTTGCAGCAGGTGGATCACCATGCATGGTTTTGCCGTAAATGTGAATACCGACTTAAATTATTTCAATAATATCATTCCCTGCGGCATAGAAAACAAGCAGGTTACCTCAATTGAAAAAGAACTTGGAATAAAAGTAAATTATGAAGAAGCAAAAGCTAAAATAAAACGAAATTTTGAAAAAGTATTTGTTTCAGAACTATGCTGATGGACAAACCGGTTTTCCCTATTTGAGAATTATAAATTTATTCTTCTCGATCAGTTTACCGTTTTCAAATATTTCAAAGTAAAACAATCCGGCATGAAAGAAATTCACTTTCTCAATGATCAGGAAATCCTCTTTTATTTTATTTAATTCAAACAAAGATTTATGATCTTCGTCGAAAAATTTTATTAAATATCTTTTAAATCCGGTATTCGGCAGGTTGATCACAATATTATTGTCTTTTGCGGTGTATATACGCCGGCTTGGATAGGTAATTATATTTTCTTCAGGTATTACCGGTACAGCTGGTTTTACAGGTTCAGTTTTTGGCTTAATACCGGGCTTTTCTTTAGAAATATCTTTCAGTACAGGTTGTATTTCTGTTTTGTTATTTTCTAATGGAGGCACTGTTACCTTATCACCGGGCTTTAGTTTATTGTCCCTGTTCCTGTCTTTTAGTACATCTGCTTTTTTAAAAGGGTCAACAATTATTTCAGACTTTATTATGGGTAAAGGCTGAGGCAGATCTTTTACCGGCCTTACTGATTCACTAAAGATATAAGCACCGGCATCAAATGCAATAAATACCCGGTAATACATTCTGTTATAGGGAGGGTTTTCATCTACAAATCCATTCTCACTGTTTTGAGGGGCCAGTACAGAACCTATTGTTGAAAAATTTTTGGCACTGTCGAAAGAGCGTTGGATATTAAGTGTTTTAACTTCAAGGGGATATTCATTCCTCCAGCTGACAATGATCTTACCATAATAATTTTTTACGGTTATGCCGGGTAGTATTTCCTGGGCAGATAATGTGCCTGCAGAAAAGATTATTCCAAACAATAACAGAAAAAAATATGTACGCATAAAATAATAAAGAAACAGGATGATCCGGTGTTGTGTGGCAAATATACTGCCATGTTAAAAATAATCAGTACAATAAACTGTATAAAGGTAAAGATTTATTTCCCTGTAAACCACCCGTATGAATGCATAGAATATCACTGCCTTTTTTAAAATAATTTTTTGCAATGCAATCTGTTACGGCAAAGAACATTTTTGCAGTATAAACAAAATCGAGCGGTACATGATATTGGAGCCAGCATTGGTTCATAAAATCAATAAGCTCATCTGTTTTCTTTGCATAGCCGCCAAAATGGTAACCGTTCAGTATTTGTAAATTGCGGGGCTTTTCGGCATTGCTCCCCAGGTATTGCATTCTTTCCTTAATGTCTGTCATGCCTTTTAAAACCGGTACTGCTATTATTGTTTGCCCGGGTTTGGCTGCGGCTGATAATCCGGCTATGGTAGTGGCCGTACCGGTTGCTGTGCAGATATGTGAATAGGATTTATCGCAGAGCAGTTCCATAATTAAGGAAGCACCTGCAGCACCTGTTGGATGATAGCCACCTTCAGGAATAAGGATATATTCCCCAAATTCATTTTGGATTGATCTGATAAAATCTGCATTTTCCTTCGCGGCATATTCCTGCCGGGAAACAAATTTCAACTGCATACCCTCATCAATACACTGTTGCAGGGTAGGAGAAAGCTGTGTCGGTTTTTCACCCCGTACAATACCAATACTTTTTAAGTTCAGCGATCTGCAGGCAAATGCAGTTGCTGCCAGGTGATTGGAATAGGCACCACCAAAACTAAGTATGGTTTTATGTTTTGATAACAGAGCCTCCTTTAAAAAATAATGAAGTTTAAATAATTTATTACCTGAAACTGCCGGATGGATCAAATCTAACCGTAGCATGGAAACCGTAACCTGCTTTTCTGCAAAGAGTACATTGTTCAATACATCAATGCCGGGTTTGGTTATATCAAAAAGCATTTTGCTGATAACTTATCGGTTTATAGTATTTTCGCATTGCAAAAATCAGGCATTATTTTAATCTTTTTAATTTTAATTGCGCATGCAACCTACACTTTTGATATTAGCTGCAGGAATGGCCAGCCGTTATGGTAGTATGAAACAAATTCAGGGATTTGGACCCTGTGGCGAAACCATAATGGATTATTCAATATACGATGCTATCAGGGCAGGGTTTGGTAAAGTCGTATTTATCATCCGTAAAGATTTTGCTGCTGATTTTAAAGCCATATTTGAACCAAAGCTCAAAGGAAAGATAAAAACGGAATACGTTTTCCAGGAATTGGATTCTTTTTTAGATGACCTGCCGGCACCAAAGGAAAGAACAAAACCCTGGGGGACCGGTCATGCAGTTTTATGTGCCATGGATGTTGTTACAGAACCCTTTGCTGTTATTAATGCGGATGATTTTTATGGTAAGGATGCTTTTGTTAAGGCAGCCCTTTTCTTACATGAAAAATGCACTGAAAAACAATATGCTTTAATAGGTTATCAGCTTGATAAAACGCTGAGCGATCATGGTACAGTAAGCCGTGGGGTTTGTGAAGTAGATGCAGCACAAAATCTGATCAGCATAAAAGAAAGGACAAAAATTTATAAAAGCAATGACGAAATAATTTATGAAGATGAGACCGGTAAACATACCGTATCATCAAATTCGAGTGTATCTATGAATTTCTGGTGTTTTCACCCGGCCTTATTTTTTTCTACCCGGCTTTTATTTATAAAATTTGTAAAAGAAAACAGTGCCAATCTTAAAGCCGAATTTTTTATTCCTATCCTGGCCGAAGATTTTATGGAAAACCAGGGGGGGCATATACGTGTTATTCCAACTTCGGCAAAATGGTTTGGCGTAACCTATAAAGAAGATGCCCCAACCGTAAAAGCCTGTGTAAATCAATTAGTGGCTGATGGGGAATATCCTTCTTCACTCTGGTAAAAAGTATATAAAATAAAAAAGCTGTTGATAAAACCAACAGCTTTTTTTATAATTGTTCCCGGGGTAATTTAATTGCCTACTACCATAAATACGTATTCTTCCATTTTTTTAACCTGCTGCACCCGGTCTAAACCTTTAAGTCCGGTATTATTTGGTAGTTTAATATTCAGTGAATCCGTATCTTTTTTAGCAGCATCAATAAGTTTAAATATATTTTTCGACTTTGCTGCAAAAACAACACCATCTGCTGTAGAGTTTTTAGAAGTGATGATAGCGATGATCTCTCCGTTTTTATTTAAAACAGGTCCTCCGCTGTTTCCCGGATTTACCGATACTGAAACCTGGTATGCTGTTGAATCTCCTTCATTACCCGATTTGGCACTTACATAACCTTCACCATAAACGATCTCATTGCGTGGGTAGCCTAATGTAAATATCTGTTCACCCAGGTCAGAATTGATCTTATTTATCGAATAGGGAAGATTAGTAACGGTTTTAAAAGCGGTATCGTTTATTTTTAAAATAGCAAGATCAGTAAGCGGATCCGTATGAATGGTAACAGCAGTAAAATATACACCCTTGTTATTTTCAACATAGATCGTTTTCATTCGTTTTACAACGTGTGCATTAGTTACGATATAGCCCTTGCCATCAATCAAAAATCCAGTAGCCCTGAAATCCGGATTGGGTGTTTTTTGAAGACTGTTGGCTTTAATGGTATTATCCAGTTCTTTAACCTTAATCTCAGTTTTCTTGATCTGGCCCATTAAAACGGTAATATTGCTGTTACCCACTTTATTATTATAAGCACTGATCAGTCCGGTAGTAACCAGGGATACCACACCTGCAATAGAAGCTGCTACAGCAATATTGCGTTTGTATTTTTTCCAAAGGAAAACAACTTTGGCCTTTCCTTTTAAGGGGGTTTTGCTGATAAATCCTTCTTCTATTAATTTACTTTCAACTTCATAAAGTGAATGTTTGTAGGCTTTAATGTCTGCATGTTTGTTTAACTCATGTATTATAAAAGTTTGTTCCACCACCATCTGGTCAATTGAAGGATTGTTTTTACGGATCTCTTCAAAAAAAGTTTTCTCTTTTTCTGTCATATCACCTTTCAGGTAACGTTCTACAGTTTCTATAAGTAATAATTCATCCATCTTACTGTCCGTTTTTATATTGTGCAAAAAATAATTTTTTCAGCCGCACCAGGCATTTATATTTCTGTGTTTTTGCATTATCAGCATTCGTATATCCAAACTCAGCTGCTATTTCCAGCATATTTTTTTTCTGAATATAATAGGCGTCTAATAAACTTTTACAGGGTTCACCAATTTTACGAAGTGCATTTTCCATGATAACATAGTCCATATCATGTTTTTCATGTAATTCCAGTTCTTCTTCTACCGGTAACGATTCTTCTGAATTTTCGGCCAGGCTGCTGAATCTTTGTAATTGTTGCAGCCTTTTTAACCAAAGCCGCCGGCAAACCGAGTATATATAAGTCTTTAATTGACAATGTAACTCTAAACTACCGGAGACTGCTTTTTCAAATAAAACGATCATCGCTTCCTGGAAAATATCCCTTGCCTCATCTGTATTTCCATTGTTATTGAGGATAAATGCCTGAACCATAGGGTAATTATCCCGGTAAATAGCTTCAATAACAGTTCTGTCATTTAATGCTAACCCTTCCAGTAATTGTTTTTCCTCCTGAAAATTGCTCACCTGCTGAATATTAATACGTTTATTACCTATTTGTAACCCAAAGCAACGAAAAAAATATTTTTAAAAAAAGTTGGGTTACCTTTTTCCAATCCGGGTATAAATATCAAATTATAATTTTAAAAATTAAACAAAACAAAAAAATGAAAAAAGTAATCTTGGCTTTAGCAATTGTATCTGTATCTTTTGCAGCTTGTAATGATGGCGAAACTAAAACTGATGCTCCAGTTGGTGATACTACTCCGGTAGTTGAAACTCCAGCTCCAGTTGCTCCGGTTGTACCTGATTCAACTGCTAAAACAGCTGTTCCTGATTCAACTAAGAAGTAATTAAAACCGGTTACCTGGTTGCCCGTAGTTTAACCGGACTTTATAAAAATTTTATTTTGACAGGCAATCATTTTTACCCCTCTTATTTTTTAAGAGGGGTATTTTTTTGTTATATAAGGCATAAACCCTATTTTTGTTAATCAATGACAAACAGAAACAAAAATACCTGGTTTTATTTTAGCTACTATTTTAGAAATAGACCGGGAGTTTTTGTTATAAACTGATCCTAAACAGACTAACATAAAAAAATCCCGGCTAAAATGCCGGGATTTTTGTTTTTATATGATGGAAAAAAAAGTTTCAATACAGGGATTTGAAGGTTGCTTTCACCAGTTGGCTGCCCTGCAGTATTATGGGAAAAACACAGAAGTGATCTGCTGTTCAACTTTTAAAGAGGTTATTAAAAATACAACTGCAAGCAAGCAATCGGATGGAGGTATAATGGCCATTGAAAATTCTATTGCAGGCAGTATTTTGCCTAATTATAATTTGATTTTAAAAAACAATGTTAAAATTGTTGGTGAAGTTTATCTGCATATTAAACAGCACCTGATGGTAAACCCGGGTGTAAAACTGGAGGATATTAAAGAAGTACATTCTCACTACATGGCCATTCAACAGTGTTTTGGATTTTTAGATAATTACAACTGGAAACTGGTTGAAACTGAAGATACAGCGCTCAGTGCAAAACATATTCACCAGTATAAAAACAAACATGCGGCTGCCATTGCCGGAAAACTTGCTGCAGAAATTTATCATCTTGAAATTATTGCACCGAATATTCATACCCTTAAAAATAATTATACCCGGTTTTTAATAGTACAACATAAAGATGCTGCATCAGAGATCATAGATGCAGACAAAGCTTCTGTAAATTTTATAACCGGCAATGCCAGGGGTAGCCTGGCAAAAGTGTTAACTGTTATTGCTGATGCAGGCATTAATCTTTCAAAACTTCAGTCCATGCCAATTCCCGGCAGTAATTTTAAATATTCATTTCATGCCGATATGGAATTTGATCATGCAGATCAATTTTACCGGCTCATTAATAAATTGCAGGACGTTACAGAGCATTTAACGGTACTGGGCATTTATAAAAACGGAAAAATACAATAGCATGCAAACTGCAAAAAGACTGGAAGGCATTGGTGAGTATTATTTTTCTCAAAAACTGAGGGAGATCGACGAATTGAACCGGCAGGGAAAAAATATCATCAGCCTGGGTATCGGCAGCCCCGACTTACCGCCACAAACGGCTGTGATTAAGGTTTTACAGGAAGAATCTTCAAAGCAAACAACACATGCTTATCAAAGTTATAAGGGAAGCCCTGTTTTAAGAAATGCAGTATCTGCCTGGTATAAAAAATGGTACCATGTTGATCTATGTGCCGATTCAGAGATATTGCCTTTAATAGGAAGTAAAGAAGGCATCATGCACATCTGTATGACTTATTTAAATGAGGGCGATACCGTGCTGATACCCAACCCCGGATATCCAACTTATAAAACGGCAGCAACCGTTGCAGGTGCTACCTGTAAAACCTATAATTTAACGCAGGAAAATGATTGGTTTCCTGATTTTGGAGCCATTGAAAAAAATGATGTAAGCAGGGTAAAACTGATGTTTGTTAATTATCCGCACATGCCTACCGGGCAACTGGCAACCAAAAAACTATTCAGGGAGTTGGTTGCATTTGCAAAAAAACATGAAATTTTAATGGTACATGATAACCCTTACAGTTTTATATTAAACGATGAACCTTTGAGTCTGCTCAGCATTGAAGGTGCAAAGGATTGTGTTGTTGAGTTAAATTCTTTAAGCAAATCGCATAATATGGCGGGCTGGAGGATCGGAATGCTTTGTGGTGCACAACAGTTCATTGATGATGTGTTGCGTTTTAAGAGCAACATGGACAGTGGAATGTTCTTACCGGTGCAGTTGGCTGCAGCAAAGGCTTTAACACTGGGTAAAGACTGGCATGACGGGGTTAATGAAATTTATAAAACCCGGAGAAGAAAAGTTTTTGAACTGTTGGATTTATTGCAATGCAGTTATTCAAAAAACCAGGCAGGTATGTTTGTGTGGGCGGCCATACCCTCAAAATATAAAGATGGTTATGCATTGAGTGATGAGGTTTTATATAACTCAGGTGTATTTATTACTCCGGGCGGAATATTCGGTAGTGCCGGCGATAAATATGTCAGGGTAAGTTTGTGTTGTAAAGAAGAAAATATCCAGGAAGCAATAAACAGAATCAATAATAATTAAGATTATGACAATTACAGTTGTTGGTGTTGGTTTAATCGGGGGATCAATGGCCCTTGGTTTAAAGGAACTGGGTATTGCAAAAAAAGTAATCGGTGTAACACGCTCAACCGATAACCTGGCCAAAGCACTGGAGCTTAAAATTATAGATGAAGCACTGCCATTGCAGGAAGCGGTTAAAAAAGCAGATATCATTTATATCGCTATCCCGGTTGATACAACGGTTGACCTGGTATTGCAGGTGATGAATTTGATAACCGATGAACAAATTGTTATAGATGCCGGGTCAACGAAATATTTTCTGTGCGATGCGGTAAAAAATCACCCCAGGCGAAAACAGTTTGTAGCTTCACATCCTATGTGGGGTACTGAGTTTAGCGGACCCGAAGCTGCCGTTAAAGGGGCATTTGCCGGAAGGGCATGTGTAATTTGTGAAAAAGAGAAAAGTGACGGAGAAATACTGAATAAAGCTGAACATTTGTATAAAAGTTTAGGTATGCATATCATTTACATGGATGCTGAAAATCATGATATTCATGCTGCCTATATCAGCCATATATCACATATTACTTCATTTGCCCTGGCAAATACTGTTTTGGAGAAGGAAAAAGAAGAAGATACTATTTTTGAAATGGCAGGGGGTGGTTTTGAGAGTACGGTGCGTTTGGCAAAAAGCAGTTCGGCCATGTGGGCCCCTATTTTTATGCAAAATAAAGAGAATGTTCTGGATGTTTTAAATGAACATATTTCACAGTTAAGAAAATTTAAGGCCAGTCTGGAAAAAGAGAATATGGATTACCTGGTTGAGTTGATTGAAAATGCAAACAAGATCAAAAGAATATTGAAATAATTTGTATGATTTACCAGGAAGCTGAAATAAAGGATATCGGGCAAATACAGTTTGTAAGAAATGCTGTAAAGGAAAACCGTTTGTCGGATCCTGCATTGGTTCCGGATAAGGATGTAGAAGAATATATAACAAATAGAGGAAAAGGCTGGATTTGCAAAACCGGAAAAAAAATTGTTGGGTTTGCCATTGTTGATCTGATAGCTAATAATGTATGGGCGCTTTTTATCCATCCCGATTTTGAAGGAAAAGGCATAGGTAAAAAACTTCACCAGATTATGATCGATTGGTATTTTGTACAAACAAATGAAAAACTATGGTTAGGTACGGAACCAGGCAGCAGGGCAGAAAAATTTTACAGGATGCAGGGTTGGAAGGAAGTGGGGGTGCACGGAAAAGGAGAAATAAAATTTGAGATGGATTTTGCTACATGGTCTGAAAAGGTTTTTGAATGAAGGGGTGAACAAAAAGTAAAATCACCTGGTTGATTTTTTTTCTTACAGGGTATCATGGGAAATATTCTGTAAAAAATAAGTCCCAATTAATTTGAATGCTGGAAAAGAAAGAGGCTTGCCCGGTTAGTACTTAAAACAATACTATACAGTTGAACAAATTATTAAATACTGGTAACATAAAACTAAATTTACAATGCAAACAGGATTACAGACAATGAAGAAGACCATGCAGGAAAAATGGAATAAACGGCCACTTATTATTAGTGGGCCGTGCAGTGCTGAAACCGAAGATCAGATGCTGGAAACTGCAACACGCCTTGCAAAAACCGGTAAAGTGGATCTATTGCGGGCAGGTATCTGGAAACCCCGTACCAAGCCGGGTTTGTTTGAAGGTAACGGTATTGTTGCATTACCCTGGCTTGCAAAGGCAAAAAAAATAACCGGTATTCCCGTTATGGTGGAAGTAGCTACAGCAAAGCATGTTGAGGAAGCACTAAAGTTTGAGATTGATATGCTTTGGATTGGAGCCAGAACCACAGTAAATCCTTTCAGTGTTCAGGAAGTGGCAGATGCCCTGCGTGCTGTTGATGTTCCGGTTCTTATTAAAAATCCGATCAACCCCGACCTTGAATTGTGGAGCGGTGGAATTGAGCGGTTGCAAAAAGTAGGTATCAAACAGGTGGGAATGATTCATCGTGGATTTTCCTCTTATGGAAATACAGAATTCAGAAATGCACCTATGTGGCAACTGCCAATTGAGATGAAGCGCCGGTATCCGGGTATGCCTTTAATTTGTGATCCCTCGCATATTTGCGGAAACCGAACCATGTTACAATCCATTTCACAAAAAAGTATTGACCTTGATTTTGACGGATTGATGCTGGAGAGCCACATTGATCCTGATAATGCCTGGAGTGATGCGAAACAACAGGTAACACCCGAAAGATTGCTGGAATTGCTGAATGCATTGATATGGCGCCACGAAAGCACAACCGAACAGGAATTTATTACTGCTTTAACTACATTACGGGAGCAGATAAACCAGGTAGATGATGAACTGATGACTTTGCTTGGTCAGCGAATGAAACTTTCTGATAAGATTGGACAGTACAAAAAAGAAAATGATATTACAATCCTGCAAACCAACCGCTGGAATGATATTTTAGAGCGGGCTTTTCAAAAAGGAGAAAAGCTGGGCCTTTCGAAAGAATTCATTACCAAATATTTTGATGCCGTGCATCTGGAAAGTATTCAGCACCAGAATAAAGTGATGAATTCATAAATACCGGTTTAAAAAAAGATCAATACGGTGAATTATTTAATATGCATAAAACAGAATATCCATTTTCACAAAAAACAGTAACCTGTTATTTTGATGTTGCCTTTTCATTTATCGGTGAATTGTTGAAAGATGCAAATATTATTTTCATAACAGATGAAAATGTATTTCAACATCATGCTGATAAAATGACTGCACACCCTGTTATTAAAATTGCAGCAGGCGAAGGGCATAAGAACCAGGCTACTGTTGATTATATCATTCAGGAATTAATAAAACTGGGCGCACATAAAAACACATTCCTGGTTGGAGTGGGTGGTGGTGTGGTTACCGACATTACAGGTTATGTTGCCGCCATTTATATGAGGGGCATTAAATTTAGTTTAGCCCCTACTTCTGTTTTAGCAATGGTAGATGCTGCCATTGGCGGAAAGAACGGAATTGATGTTGGGGTTTATAAAAATATGGCAGGAACCATATTGCAGCCCGAATTTATTTTTTATGATTATTCATTTTTGCAAACACTTCCGGTTAAAGAATGGATAAATGGTTTTGCAGAGATAATAAAACACGCCTGTATAAAAGATGCACTTTTATTTTCCATTCTTGAAAAATATACTTTACATGAATTTCAATCGGATAAAACGCTTATAGCGGATATGATTGAAAAAAATACGGTAATTAAATTCCAGGTTGTAACTGCTGATGAATTTGAAAAAGCAGAAAGAAAAATTTTAAATTTTGGTCATACGATCGGTCATGCCATTGAAAACTTACACGCCATACCACATGGCCATGCGGTTAGTATTGGAATGGTTGCAGCCTGTAATTTATCGGAGCAGTTAAATGATCTGCATTTTAGCAGTGCAGCCAGGATTGTAAAATTATTGGCTAAATATCATTTACCGGTGGATATTGAAACGGATCATGAAAAAGTTTTTGAAGTGTTAAAAATGGACAAGAAACGTAACGAAGAAGCAGTTCAGTTCATACTGTTAAATAAAATTGGTGAGGCCGCAATAGTACCCATCAGCTTAGTGGAACTTAAAAAACATTTTAAAGAGATATTATAGTGATTGTAACGATTCAGCCATCCGGTATTTACGGAACAGTACAGGCACCGGCGTCAAAAAGCAGTATGCAAAGAGCCTGCGCCCTGGCTTTATTGGCAGCAGGGGAAGTAACCATCATTAATCCGGGAATAAGTAATGATGATAAAGCTGCTCTGGAAATAATTCAGAAGTTAGGAGCTCAAATTACAATACAAAAAGATGGGAGTCTGTTAATCAACAGTGCTGCCATTCAACATAAGGTAGGTGTACTGGATTTAAATTGCGGTGAAAGCGGTTTAGGAATAAGAATGTTTACCCCGATTGCCGCATTATCACCTGCCGAAATAACCATTACCGGAACCGGAAGTTTATTAAAACGCCCTATGCATTTTTTTGATGAAATATTTCCACAGTTGGGTATTTCAGTCCTGTCAAACAATGGATATCTGCCGTTAAAAATTAAAGGCCCGCTTCAGCCTGCAGATATTACTATAGATGGTTCATTGAGTTCCCAGTTTTTAACCGGGTTATTAATAGCTTTTGGAAAAGCCACAACAAAACCGGTTACCATTTCCGTTAAAAATTTAAAAAGCAAGCCCTATGTTGACCTCACTTTGCAAATGATGAAACTTTTTGGTTACCATATTGAAAATAATAATTACCGGTCCTTTAGCATCAAACCCGTGAACCCTTTCCAAACTGATGATCATCCGGTCGGGCAATTAAACCATAAACCGGTTAACTACATTGTTGAAGGCGACTGGAGCAGTGCTGCATTTTTACTGGTTGCCGGTGCCGTGTCAGGTGGAATAACATTGCAGGGATTGGATATATATTCTACCCAGGCAGATAAAGCAATTTTAAAACCTTTGATGGATTGTGGTGCGAATATTTCAATAGAAGAAAAGCAAATAAGGGTAAGCCCTGCTTTAGGAAATGGGGCTAATGCTTTTCATTTTAATGCAACAGAATGCCCCGACCTGTTTCCCCCATTGGTTGCCCTGGCCGCTTATTGCAATGGGGTTAGTGTAATTGAAGGGGTTAACCGGTTAGAACATAAAGAAAGTAACCGTGCCATAACTTTACAGCAGGAGTTTAAAAAAATGGGCGTAGAAATAATTTTGCAGAATGATCTGATGATGATAAAAGGAGGAGAAGGGCTAAGTGGAGCAAAAGTAAATTCACATCATGATCATAGAATTGCTATGGCCTGTGCAATTGCTGCATTAAAAGCAACAGGAGAAACGGCTATTGAAGATGCTGAAGCAGTAAATAAGTCGTATCCAGAGTTTTTTGAAGATTTGAAATTGCTTAACGCTGATGTATCTTTACCAATAAACTAAGTAACATTGAACAGTTTCGGCCGCTTATTCAGGGTACATATTTTTGGAGAATCACACGGAGAATGTGTAGGGGTTACTATTGATGGTTGTCCTGCCGGTTTATCTTTATCTGTTGATGATTTTGTTAAAGATATAGAAAGAAGAAAACCCGGTGCCAAAGGAACTACACCACGCAAAGAAGATGATGTTCCGCAAATAAAAACGGGTGTGTTTAATGGTAAAACAACCGGGGCCCCCCTTACAATTCTTTTTGATAATAAAAATACCCGTAGTTCAGATTATGATAAACTTAGGGCCGTGCCCAGGCCCGGGCATGCCGATTTTGTTGCATCAAAAAAATCCGGCGGATTTGAAGATTACCGGGGTAGCGGGCATTTTAGCGGAAGACTAACCGTTTGTTTGGTAGCCGCAGGGGTGGTTGCCAAAAAAATACTTTCCGGAATGGAAATAAATGCTTCGATTGTAGAAATTGGCGGAGAAACAGATTTGGATAAAGGTTTGCAGAAAGCAATTGATGCTAAAGATAGTATTGGAGGTATTGTTGAATGTAAAGTAAATGGGATACCCACAGGGCTGGGCGAACCATTTTTTGATTCCGCAGAATCATTGATCAGTCATGCTGTTTTTTCCATACCAGCTATACGGGGCATTGAATTTGGGACAGGCTTTGCAGCAGCAAAAATGTTTGGGATCCAGCATAACGATCCCATTGAAAATGAAACCGGCAAAACTTTTACCAATCATGCCGGCGGAATCGTTGGCGGTCTTACTAATAATAATGAATTGGTTTTTCGTATTGCTGTAAAGCCAACATCCTCAACTCCAAAAGAACAACAAACATTAAATATTGAAACCGGTACGGTTGAAAATTTTTCGGTAAAGGGACGTCATGATCTCTGTATAGCATTACGTGTACCGGTTATATTGGAAGCTGTAACGGCATTTGTACTGGCAGACCTGATGTTGCTGGAACAAAATATTCCCCGTGTGATCCCTTAATCAAGTAACCTTCTGTGGTAATTGATTTGCCCCAAATGATAACTTAAATGCCCATACAGGTGTAACAGCATTTGCAGGTTGCTTACGATTGTTCCATGTTTATCCAGGGGGAAATCTTTTTCCAGATCCTTTTCCGGCAATTTTGAAAATGTATTGTTTAAAATGAGGATACAATTATCCAGATTAATCAGTAGATCTTTTCGTGGAATATTTTTTAAACTGAATTCATCATCCCTGTGCCGGATATAGCCGGTTTTACCCAAAGTGGCACCAATAAAATGATTCAGGTTACCAATCAAATGCAGGCATAAATTTCCGGCACTGTTACTAATCGCATCCTTAATTAACCATAAGTCAGCTTCATCATGATACAAATTAATTTCTGTTTTAAGTTTTTGAAGATCCCTTTCAAAAAGTTCACTCAGCGTTTTTAATTGCATCGGGTTTATTTTGTATGGTTTAAAATTATGTAAATATAAAATCTTTTGAAATGCAAAACGGATTATACCGGGATACGTGTTTATAACTTTAAAACCCTGTTTTCTGAACAAATGGCAGCTATTCAGGGATATTATATACCCACAGGCCTTATATGGTTAATGGGTTACGGGCTGCTGTATCATTATTTGTAATTTGCCTAAAAACAAATACTTAAAGTAGTGCCAATTGATACCAAAGTTTTATCTTAGACATTCAAATTATCCTTATTAAATCCCGTTCTGACCCATTTGGTTTTCAAGTTACTCAGTTTTAACCCTGAATATGCAGCATTTTAAAAACAAACACGGCTATTTAATTATCCTTGCATTTTTTCTATTTTTTTACTCCTGTAATAATTCCGGAAAAGAAACGGAAAAATCGGTGGTATTTGATCCTGCGTCAATGGACAGTAAAGTAGCCGAAAATATTAAAGCAATATTAAGGGTAGCAAAAAACAACAATGGCAAAATTGATGACCATATCTATATTAAGGTATTAAAAGCTGTCAATAATTATTACAGTAAATACGATTATGTCCCTGTTTGGAGTAAAGCAGAAAAATGGCAGCCACTTGCTGATTCATTATTTCGGTTTATTGCCGAAGCAGAGCTGGAAGGACTCTTTCCGAATGACTATCATTTTGAAGATCTGCGATCATTAAAAACAAGGCTCGATTCAGATTCGCTAAGCCGCATGGATGCATTGTTATGGACAAAAGCAGATCTGTTACTTACAGATGGCTTTATGCATATTATTAAAGATCTAAAACAGGGGAGATTACAGCCAGACAGCATTAGTTTAAATGATGATTCGGTATTGGTTGATGATTTTTTTACGGAAACCCTGAATGATCTTGTTGAAAAAAAACAATTTAATGCCTTACTGGTTTCACTCCAGCCAAAACATAAAGCATATTGGGAATTAAAAAAAGGAATTAAAAACTTTGTAGACAGTATGGACAGGAAAGTATACACACATGTTGTGTATCCTTTTAAAAAAGGAGACCCTGATGATTCCATCTTTTTTATAACCCTTTTGCAAAAAAGGCTTTTGGAAAGTAATTGTATTGATTCAGGCAACTGGCTTCCCGATTCTGTTCAATTAAATAAAGCCATTCGTAAATATCAACTTCAAAAAGGTTTAAAAACCGACGGGAAATACGGGAAGATATTAATTCATTCCCTCAACAATAATGATATAGAAAAATTTATGCGGATAGCAGTTACCTTAGACAGGTACAAGCAATTGCCTGATCAAATGCCTGAAAAATATATCTGGGTAAATATACCCGGTTATTATTTATGGTTGGTTGAAAAAGACAGTATTGCTTTTGAATCTAAAGTGATTATTGGTAATCCGGAAACCAGGACACCATTACTTAATGCAGAAATATCGGATATGATCACTTATCCTACCTGGACGGTACCCAACAGTATCATTGTAAAACAATACCTGCCCAAATTAAAAAATAATCCGAATTATATTTCCAGGATCGGATTAAAATTAGTGAATAATAAGGGTGAAACTGTTGATCCCAACACGGTTACCTGGAGTAAATATACCAGGGGCATTCCCTATAAGGTGATGCAGGTTAGTGGTGATAATAATTCTTTAGGGGTTATCAAATTTAATTTTTATAACCGTTACGCTGTTTATTTACACGATACAAACCAACGTTATCTTTTTAAAAATTCAACACGGGCATTAAGCCATGGCTGTGTACGGGTGCAGGAATGGGAAAAACTGGCTTATTATATTGCCGGGAATGACAGTATTTTAAACTCCAAAAAAGAATCATTAAAATATACTTCAGATTCTATCAGAAGCTGGATTGCAAACAAAGAGCGCCATCGCATCGACATTAAAAATCATATACCGTTGTTTATACGGTATTTTTCCTGCGAAGGAATTAACGGTAAGCTTACATTTTATGATGATGTTTATGGTGAGGATAAACTGATCATAGAAAAATACTTCGTAAATAAATAATTTTGCTGCTATACAGGCAATTTCAAGTATCTTTATTTCACTATGTGCTTTAAATTATTTTCAATAACAACCGGTACTATTTGTAAAACAGGCTTCGCTTTTTTAATCGTATTTTTTTTCATTTTCCCGGTAGCAGTTAATGCACAAAAACAGGTAACTGAAAACAAAGTAAAACCTAAAAAAGCAACCAGGGTTTTTTATGGCCAGGCAAGTTTTTATGCCAATAAATTTATAGGAAGAAAAACAGCAAATGGGGAGATCTTCAGTCAAAAAAAAATGACCTGTGCCTGTAATGTTTTACCCCTGGGTACCTGGATAAAAGTAACCAATCTAAAAAACGGTAAAACGGTTATTGTTAAAACAAACGACAGGTTACATCCCCGTATGAAAAGGATTGTTGATCTTTCAAGAGCTGCTGCACAACAGCTGGGGTATATCGGCCGGGGCTTAACCAGGGTAAAAATTGAAATAGTAAGTAAGCCATAATTTCTTTTACCTCGGTATTGCAGCAATTGTATCATTGTAAAGGTCATAGTTGTTATCCTATATTAGTTTGAATTATGTGGGTAAATTATTTTATGATTTGAAACTAAGCGACTATTTTTGCCTCGATTAAGAAAACTATCACTTATGAAGAAAACGTTATTTGTTTCATTTGCCCTGTGCCTCATTGTTACTGCTTACGGGCAGGCGGACTATAAAAAAAATCCTTCTTTAGGGGTTCAATTTTTTTTTAATGATTTTAAAACAGCGGCAAGCCTGCGATCTGATGGCTTAACAAATGTATTAAGATCAAAAGAATGGAATAAAACCAAAAGCATGAATGCCGGTATGGCGATAAGCTATATCCAGGGATTAAGTAATAATCTGGATTTTGCAGGTACAGTATCGGGATCTTTTCTTTCTTATCCTATTCCCGGAAAACCGGTTTTTGCTAATCCCACCATTTTACTTGAGGGCGCTGCAACCCTTAATCTGAAATTACTATCTGATAAATATTTTTTTACTCCGTTTGTTACTGCAGGAGCAGGTGTTTCTAAATACAGGGGATATTATGCAGCTTTTATACCGGTTGGTATGGGTTTACAAGTAAGGGTGTTTGAACAAACTTTTTTGATGCTCAACTCACAATACCGGGTTCCGGTTACTGAAAATGCTGCTTATCATTTTTATCATAGCCTGGGCGTCTTTACCAACTTAACAACAAAAAAAGAACCGGCACCTGTTGTTATACCAATTCCGGTTGTTGAACCACCTAAGGACAGAGATGGGGATGGTGTTTTGGATGATGCTGATAAATGTCCGGATGTAAAAGGCTTAGCTGCTTTGCAGGGTTGCCCCGACTTAGACGGTGATGGAATAACTGACGCAGAAGATAAATGCCCTGATGTAGCAGGATTTGCCCGGTACCAGGGATGCCCGATACCGGATACCGATAAAGATGCGATCAATGATGAAATGGATAAATGCCCAACAGTTTTCGGTTTTGCCCGTTACCAGGGATGCCCTATCCCAGATACTGACGGGGATGGTGTAAATGACGAAGAAGATAAATGTATTAATGAAGCTGGCCCTGCAACTAATTTTGGGTGCCCGGTGATCAGCGAAGTAATCATTGAGAAAATGAACGTTCTTGCCAAGCGTATTTATTTTGAAACAGGCAAGTTTAAATTATTGGCTAAATCAAATACCCCATTAAATGAGGTAACCAGGATTCTAAATGAAAATCCTTCTTTTAATGTAGAAATTGATGGTCATACAGATGATGTAGGTAATGATGAAAAAAATCAAATTTTATCTGAAAACAGGGCTGCATCTGTGAAAGCTTATTTTGTGGGTAAAGGTATTGCCGAAAGCCGTTTGACTTCAACTGGTTATGGCGAAACCAAACCATTAGCTGATAACAAAAAAGCTGCAGGCCGTGCGCAGAACAGGAGAGTTGCTTTGCGTCTGAAAAATTATTAATAGTTTTAGAGACTTAATACAAAAAAGCCCTCCCGATTTGGGGAGGGCTTTTAGTTTTTAAAAAAAGCTGACTGATACTATAAAGTTTTGTTATTACAGTAAGATGGAATATTTGTTTCATTTTATTCATTAAATTTAATGACCAAAACAGTAACCCTGTGAAAAAAAAAATAAAAATATTCCTGTTCTGCTGCATCAGCATAGCTATGATCTCTGTTGTAAAAACAGAAGCCCAATCGATTGAAAACAGTATAAACCTATATGGCACCAACTTTCCCCAGGAAAAAATTCATATTCATTTTGATAAAGAAGTTTATCTGCCCGGCGAAACCATCTGGTTTAAAGCCTACCTTTTTGAAGAAAACCTGCCCGGCGAAAGAAGCACCAATTTTTATGCAGCCCTGTACGATGAGGATGGGATGTTGATTCAGGATCAGTTATCGCCGATCTTTAATTCAACTTCCAGCGGGCATTTTGAAATACCGGATAGTTTGGGAAGTAAACAATTGATATGCCGGGCTTACACAGCCTGGATGTTGAACTTTGATACCAGCTTTTTATTTACAAAAGCAATTAAGCTGATCAATAAAAATGCGAAAGACGATACTGCCAATGCAGATAAAACAGTATCCCTGCAGTTTTTTCCCGAAGGCGGAGATCTTATTGAAGGCACAAAAAATACGATTGCCTTTAAATCTAATTACAATAACGGTATACCTTTTGAAATTAACGGTGTACTAAAAAAACAGGAAACCGGCGAAGTGATGCTGCCCATAAAAAGTGTACACGATGGCATGGGGCGTTTTGATATTGACATACAGCCCAACGAAAAATATTATGCCGAGTGGCAGGATAATAAAGGAGCAACGCAACAAACATACCTGCCAAATGCAAAACCCGAAGGCATATCGCTAAAAATGGTTCTGCAAAAAGACAGGCTGATCTATAATATTGTAAATAAACTTCCCGGCGATTCCCTGCATGTGCTGATGTATATGTATCAAAAGGTATTTTACAAGACTGATATAGCGGTAACTGCTGCATTGCCTTATACCGGTTTTGTGCCAACAAACACTTTACCAACAGGCACCATGCAGTTAACTGTTTTCGATGCCAACTGGCAGCCATTAGCCGAGCGGATCGCCTTTATCAATAACAATAATTATACAGCAGCTGTAACTTTAACCAATAAAGAAGTAAGCACCCAAAAACGGGGAAAGCATATTATAGAAATTGAAGCAGGGGATACCATACCGGCAAATATGTCACTGAGTATTACTGATGCCGGCCTGAACAATGAAAAAACCAGCAGTTCTATCATTACCAATTTATTATTAAGCGGCGATATCAAAGGGTATATACATGATCCTGCTTATTATTTTACCAATCATACAAATGATGAATTAAAATCAAATATGGACCTGGTCATGCTTACCCATGGCTGGCGCAGGTATAACTGGAATAATATGCTGGTTCAAAAAATGCCAAACACATATTATAGTGCCGACAATTACCTCTCAACATATGGACAGATAAGTAAGGATGTAATGGCTAAAATAACTAAAGAAGAAAATATAAACCTGATCGTTAAAACAAAAGACAGTACCAATAATTTTTATTCCCTGTGGCCCGATAGTACGGGTTTTTTAAAACAGGCTGGCTTGATCTTTTATGATACGGCAAAGGTTTTATTTTCTTTTAACAAGAATAAAAACTGGAATACACAAATGGCTTTCAGCAGCTCAAACTTTACGCTCTCGCAGCCTTACACGATATCAGGTTACAATCGCTTTTTATTACGGGATACAACGGGAACAACCCTTAACCAGGCTGCTTCATTATTTAATTATTACAACAGCAAAAAGGATAATCAACCCTTTAGCTCAGAAAAAACTTTGCAGGGTGTAGTTGTAAAAAGTAACAGTTTACGTAACTGGAAAAACGATCCCATTTATAAGCTCGATCAGAAATATACGACCGGTTTATTCAGCAGTGGTGCCAATTCCTATTCTTTTGATGTTATGCGTGATGAAATGGCCGCTTCCAAGTTTGATATTTATAACTATATGATGGGTAAAGTGCCGGGGATCACTATAAAAAATTCAAGTGGAGAAAAATCATTTGTTATAAACAGGGGCAATGAAACGCTGCCGGTTTTATTATTTGTAAATGAGCGGATTTCGGATAATGATGAATTTGTGCGGTTGAACCTGGAAGACATTGCTTACATAAAAGTGGTTAGCAATTATGTTGGAGAAAGAAATTCAGCAGGGCTATATGGCCCCGCTATTTCTGTTTATTTAAAAAAGGGGGAGGACCTGATTGACCGCCGCCCAAAGGATACTGATCTGAAATATGTATTGATTGCAGGCTATTCGCCCATTAAAGAATTTTATGAACCCGATTATTCACAAAACAACACAGCCATCGGCTATGATACCCGGACAACCTTATTGTGGCGGCCCTATATTTTAACCAATGCTGCCAACCATAAAATTCCCATTACTTTTTACAATACTGATTTTAGTTTAAAGCTGCGTATAGTACTGGAGGGTATTAATGCTGAGGGAAAAATGATTCACATTGAAAAAATAATTGAATAATTGCTGAACCCTGTTCTTCAATAATCATTTCTCTTTGACTTTTCGGATTTTTTGGATTTATCTTCAGTTGGCTTTAAAACAGGCGTTGTTGCTTTTTTATCTTTCTTATCATCCAGTTTTTTGGGTTTACCCAAAGAATCCTTCACAGACCTGTTTATCTTATTACTTAAACTATCAGGTTTGGCATAATCAGATTCTGATGTGACAGGATTAAAAAAATCACCGGCATCCCCATTGCCTTCATCATTGGTGAGGCTATCACCCTCAAGAAAATATCTTTCCATATTCTGATCTGCATAGATTGGATCATAGGTCAGCTCGGCAGGTTTATCAAATTCTTTTATCTTTCCATAATCCAGTTTTTTATCCGCATATACTTTGCTCATAAAGATCCCCCATTTGGGAGCCGACATTTCAGCACCACCGGAAGTGTTTGCATAAATTCTTATAAAGGGGTCATCGCAACCAACCCAGGTACCGGCAAGTAATTCAGGAGTGTAGCCTATGAACCATCCGTCTACATTATTAGTGGTAGTACCTGTTTTACCTGCTTTTTCTACAGGAATTGAATAACTGTTTAATATCCGGCCTGTACCAAACTGTATTACACCCTGCATTAATTTTGCCATGGTATAGGCATCTGTTTCGCCGATAACCTGTTTTGAAGTACTATGAAATTCCTGCAATACATTACCACTTTTATCTTCAATTCGAGTCATGTAAATTGGCTCAGTATTCATCCCTTTATTCGGAAACATGGTATAGCCCTGCAGCATTTCCATCATCGGGATCTCTGCAGCGCCCAACCCAATAGAATAATAGGGCGGAAGTTTTGTTTTAATGCCACAGCTTTGTACAAATTCAAGGGTTCTGGCAACACCAATCTGCCCAATCAATCGCCAGGCGGCAATATTTTTTGACCATGCCAGGCAATAAGCAACCGTACCACCACCACTGGAAATGCTTTTCCCACCCAGTGTTAACTCGCCTCCGGGTATTACGGTTTCGGGTGTATAACCTGCTTCATCAATGGCCAGGGTATATATAAAGGGTTTAAAGGTAGAGCCAACCTGCCGCAAGGCAGTAACGTGATCAAACTTAAACCATTTAAAATCTATCCCGCCTACCCAGCATTTTACTTCACCGGTCTTTGGGTCCATTGCAGCAAATGATGTTTGCAAGATCTGTTTGTGGTATTTAATGGAATCAAAAGGAGTCATCACCGTATCCTTTTCCCTTTTTTCATTCCATGCAAACACTTTCATTTTTACAGGAACGTAAAATGTCTTTTTTATTTTTTCTTCATCAATCTTATCTTCTTTCATGCTCTTCCACCTGTCTGTATATTTAAAAGCAGCTTCAATAATACCCTCATGACCTTTCCATATTCTGGTGCCATTATTTTTCATGATCCAGTCCAGCTTTTTTTGAATAACAGGCATATGTTGTGCAACAGCCTCTTCGGCGTATTGCTGCATTTTAGAATCGATGGTTGTATATATTTTCAATCCATCCTTGTACAGGTTATAGGGTTCACCTGTTTTTGGGTTCTCATGCGTTTTACACCATTCTCTTAATTGATCAGCCAATACCACTCTGAAGTAGGGGGCGATCCCTTTATCCTCATCTATTTTTTTGTAATTGGTAATAAGTGGTTTTGCTTTTAACCTGGATCCTTCTGCCTCAGTTAAATATTTTTGCCGGCAAACTACCATCTGGTTGATCACGGTATTTCTTCTGTCAACAGAAGCCTTGGGATAACTGATCGGATTATAAATAAATCCTTTTAACATACCAATTAAAACAGCGGCTTCTTCTATTTTCAGGTTTTTAGGTTCTTTCTGAAAATAAGTGAGGGATGCATTGCGGATCCCAAAAACATTTCCCCATGGTGCCCTGTTCAGGTAAAGGGTTATGATCTCTTCTTTGGTAAAATTTCTTTCTAATTTAACCGCAACGATCCATTCCTTCATTTTATCAAGTACACGTTTAAAAATATTTCCTTTACCCTGTTTCAACATCAATTTCGCAACCTGTTGTGAAATAGTGCTGCCACCGCTTTTTGTACCTAAGGTAGAAGCAGCACGGGCAACTGCCTGGGCATCTATACCCGAATGCTCGTAAAAGCGTTCATCTTCTGTTGCCAATAAGGCATTAATAACATTGGGCGATATTTCATTATACTTTATTTCACTTCTGTTTTCAGAATAATATTTACCCATTTGTTTTCCATCCGTTGAATAAATCTCACTGGCAAGATCTGCTTCCGGATTTTCCAACTGCGCTACCGAAGGCATTTTACCAAACAATCCAAAATTGGCACAAATGAACATCAGCAGCACTAAAGCAAAGCCACCCAAAAAAACCTGCCATAATATCTTAACTGAATTTTTCATGTTTATATTTTTACTGATTTTGGCCATCTGGATCCTGCCTGCCGGCGGGCAGGTTTGCCGCTGGATATTTCAATTGGCATAGTCCTTTTTTATGGCTCATTTCATGTATTGAATTTTGCTTCATGATAAATGATATTGAAAAATCAATATTAAAGATCATATAAAAATAAAGAATGATCGTTTGCATTATAACTGCCCGTTGTTAAAACCTGCCGGGATACTGTGTATTTAACAGGTCTTTATAACCCGAAATGTTTTTATTGTTTTTAAGCAGTTGCAGGTTATCTGCTGTAATAATTAAAAACGAATATTTATTTGCCGGCAGCCAGGATATTTCTGATGCAGCACTTCGTTTTATCTTATCATAATATTGTAGCGCAGCAGCAGCATCCGCAAACGATGAGATAACGAGTAAATTTCGGTCAGCATCTAATACGTCTTTATTTATGGCTATAGTTTGCCCGTAATATTTTTCCCGGTTATAACGGATGAAAGCATTACGGGCTTCGGTTACATAAACGGGGTCAACCTTATCCAGAATCATCAGCACAAAGTGCGGCGAGGCAAGCGCCATTACAAACGGACCGCTGGTTAACGGTGGAATTATTTTTTTAACACTGTCTGTTGCAACCGGTAATTTAACTGCCGGTGGTTTATTAACTGCTGCAGGTTTTTCAGCAGCAGGTTTATTTACAACCACAGGATTGTCGCCGGCCTTAATAGGTTTATCCTCTTCAGCTCTTGTTATTTCCAGGTTGGTTAAATATTTTTCTATTTCGGCCCTTCGTTGCAAAACATCTATCATATTTGCCGCTTTTTCTTTTAGCGGAGATGAAGGATCATTATCAATAATAGTCTGCAATCCTTTAATGGCAGCACTGTCGTTCCGGTTCTTAACATGGTGCAGCGCTTCAATGTATGACAATTGCGGTGACCAGTAATTTACTCCATAGAGGCTGTCGGCTTTTTTCTTTTCTTCAATGGCTTTGTCAAAATTACCTTCAATGAAAAGGTTATAAATATCATCGTACAATTTTGTTACTTCCGGATTTTTTGTTTTTGGATCTAAAGCAGAAGGGTTATTAAGCTTCTGACCCGATTTGCTGTTGGCGTATTTACTATTCAGCAGATCTTTATAATAACCGGCCCGCTCCGTATTCCCCAATTTTGAATAACAATAATAAAGGCCCAGGTAAACTTCACCATCTAATAACCTCGCCGGAAAGCGCTGTAAATAGTCTTCATATGTATTTGCCGCCAGTTTATATTCCTCCAGCTCGTTTTGATACAGTTTGGCCAATTCAAACATATTATCAGCAATTATTTCATTACTGGCTGCAAGTTTTTCTGCAGTTAGCGGAAGCGAATTTAACAGGTAGGTATAATTGATCTCTTCCGGTTGCGTTGCTGTTGAATCAGTTTTTGTATTTCCCTTGCCCGGTTTGGTATCATTGCCGGCAATGGGATTATTTATACCTGTTTCCATAGCGGATTTCCGGCGCCAATTATCTAAATTGGCCCTGTTTCCCCATTTACTTTTAAACTCTGTAAAGCCCCTTGCTTTACGGGCGCTGTTATTGAAATACCATTCTCCACGGGTGCTGTTACTTTCAAACAGATCAGTTGGCTGCTGATTAGTATTTCCAAACGGAATAATATCTCCACCCGTACTACCGTCATCTTTTAATCCTTTTTCTTTCCGCAGTTTCCGAACTGTTTTTTTTATTAATTCGTCTCTTTCTGCCGGCAGCATAGCCGCGATCAGTTGAAGGCTGTCTTCCCTTTCAATATTACTGATGGCTTCAACAATTTTTGTTAATGCATCTTTTCTTGTTTGAATTTGTGCAATACGTTTATTTAAAAGGGAATCGGGTCCTGTTTGCAGACTGTCATACATGGCGGCTGCAATTCTGAATTGTTTACGGTCGTATGCCATATCACCCAGTTGTAAATAAGCCCTGTTTTTATAATTAATATTACTTTCGTTATACTTAATACTTTTAGTAAAATGTTTTATAGCAGCATTGGTATCCGGTTTTTGTAAGGATAATTCTCCGGCAGCATAATATACAATGTCACGATACGCTTCAAACTTATCTTTGCGCCCCATTTTTAAAAGGTTATCTATACTTTTATCAAGTGCTTTAAGGTCTCCGTTTCCCCTAAGCATTTTTGCATCATTCAGGTTGGCATAAATATCCAGTAAAGGATCTACCGTATGTTTGGAGGCTTTGCTATAATATTCCGATGCTTTGTCATAATGACCATTCAGTTCACTTAACTGGGCCAATAAAAATTCCCAACGCGACTTATCCTGCTTGCTGTCAGCACTGCTCAAAGCATTTTCCAGGTGAACGGCAGTACTGTCATATATACCCTGTTTAAAGAACCAATACGCATTTACTTCTTCCAGGTCATTTTTTAAACGTTTGGGGAGATTAGGGTCATTTTGCAAGGTATTGATCAAACCACCCGATTCGCCAAACTCATCCAGTTCTATCAAGGTACGGGCAAGCCATAGTAATGCATCATTGCGGCTTGGCGGTTGTGCAGTTACTTTTTGTAAAATATTTCTTTTTTCTTTATTGGCGATTGAAATGCTGTTTGTTCCAACAATCCTGTCATCATTATCATTTTTTCTTTTACGTGGAAAAAGATTATAATTTATGAACTGAAAAGTCATTAAGGCAGAGTCAAAATCCCGGCGGTAGAAATAGGCTTTTCCGATAAGCATATACATATTGTCGATCCAGTCGTTGCGGAGATCGTGTAATAAAATTCCGGCAGTAGAAGTTAGTATTACTGAATCAAGTTCGGTGGTTTGGGTAGCTGTATTCTCCAGGGTGTACGGGTAAAAGTTCAGCAGGGTTGAATAATCGTCCTTATAGGAAAGCTTAGCCCGGTCAACAACTGTGTTTACCCGGTTATTTGCATTAAAATAATAATTGTAATGGGTTATTGAATTTTGAAAAAAGTTTCGGGGTACTGTGAACTTTTTATTTGCTGTTTTCTCAGAACCAAGTTTACGATTCTCAAATTTCTCCGGTTTTTTTTGTTTTCCAAACAGGTCAAGGGTCCAGGTGGGTTGGGCTAATACAGGTTTTGGCAATCCGTATAATATCAAAAAAATAAATAACAGGTTTATAGTTCTCTTCAGCATGAATCAAAAGGTTACATAACAGGGTTAAATATCGGTTATTTTGACTAATTATTGTGGATAAAGGCAGGCTTTTAATTACTTTAATGTTTTTTTATGATGAGCTTTTAATTATTTAAAAAATGATTTTCTTCATTTTTTTTCTGAATACAGGTTTTAAATTGCTTTTTCACCGGCATTTCTTAATTTTAGCCTTCAACAAAAAAATATGGCAAAACTGGATGCCAACAGCACTTTAAAACGGTTGAGAAACCGGTACCGGCTGGTGGTTATGAATGAGGATACATATGAAGAAGTGGTTAAATTTAAGCTTAGCCGCATGAGTGTGTATATATTTTTAAGCACTTTGTTCGTTGTGTTAGTGGGGCTTATCATTGCGTTACTTGTTTTTACACCTTTAAAATATTATTTACCCGGTAGCGGCTATGGCGATGCCAAGCAAATTCGGGAATACCGGATCCTTAAAATGCGTACCGATTCAATGGAACAGTCCTTAAAGTATAAACAACAATATTATAATGATCTTAAAAAAGTACTGGAAGGCAATTTACCGGTTTTAGATACCCAAAAACTGAATCTGCCCAAAATTGAAAAAGTTTTAGAATGATTTCTTAATGTAAAATTGAAATATATGTTTAATTCAAAATCCAAATCATCTTTTGATGTAACCTCCTCAAATGCCAGCACTTTAATTGGTGCAGGTACAACCATTACCGGCGATATAGAAAGCAACGGCGATATCCGTATTGATGGGGTATTAAAAGGCAGCCTGAAAGGGAAGTCGAAAATCATCATTGGTACCGAGGGTGTTGTTGATGGAGATGTAGAAGGCCAGCAGGCTGATATTATGGGCCGTGTTACCGGAAAGATAAAAGTGCAGGAGCTTTTATACCTGCATGGTGAAACAATAGTGCAGGGAGATATTTATGCCGGTAAATTACAAATTGATCCTACTGCGGTATTTAATGGTCAATGCCATATGGGTGCTAAGTTTGTAGAACTGAATAATGGAGTTAAGGAAGTAGCAAATGCAGTAAATCAATAAATTCTGTTTTAATGAGCCTTCGATTTAAAGTGCTGCGGCCATTGGTCATTACATTCCTGGTATTGTCTGTTTTGATCTTAGGGGCAAAAATATTTTACAGGGAGGGCCGGGTTGATCATGCCGTATTAATGGGCAGCAACTGCCTGTTTTTTTTAATCAGCCTTTTTGTATTCAGGATGCAATACCAGGCTATGTACCATAATAATCCAAATGTATTTATCAGGGCTGTTATGGGTGGTATGATCATCAAGGTTTTTGCTTGCATTACCGCAGTAGTTGCTTATTATTTTTTAAGCGGGTCATTGTTTAATAAGCCTGCTGTATATTTATCTATGATCATCTATATTATTTATTTATGGGTGGAAGTAAAGACAATCATGAAGTTGAACAAACAAAAAAATGCCTAAGCAGGAAGCTCCACTTTTACAGTTACAATCCTATTTACCGGCAGGCAGTTTTGAGGAAGTGCTATATTACCTGCAGCATTACCATGTGCACCTCACCATCAGCCGGCAAAGGCAAAGTGTTTTAGGTGATTACCGGCATGCGTTACCAGGCAGGAACCACCGCATCAGTGTTAATGGCAACCTGAATAAATTTGCTTTCCTCATTACTTTATTGCATGAGCTGGCACATCTTTTCACGTACGAAAAATTTGGCCACCGGGTTTCCGCACATGGCCGTGAATGGAAAGATGAGTTCAGTAAGATACTGGCAAAATTTTTATTGCAAAAAGTGTTCCCGCCCGATATTGAAAAAACATTGTTACAAACATTGAAAAATCCGGCAGCGAGCAGTTGTGGGGATGAAAAATTATTAAGGGTTTTGCATCGGTATGATGATCAAAAAGAAGGCATTCATTTGGTAGAGCAGTTGCCTGATGGGGCTTTGTTTTTGATAAAGGGCGGGCGTATTTTTAAAAAAGGAGAAAAAATACGAAAACGGTATAAATGTGCAGAAGTAAAAACAGGGAAGTATTATTTATTCAGTGCTGTTTATGAAGTAAGTTTAATGCTGGGAGATTCAAACAATTAATTTATTCTTCTAAATTCTTTATCATCCATACATCACAACCGGTATGCCCGCTGTTTCCCTGTGCTGCAGTTAAAAAAGTGAATCCATATTTTTCATACATGGGAATAGCAATGATTAGCTCCGGCATTGTTTCCAGGTAGATCTTTTTATAACCCATATTAATTGCTGCTGATATACATTTTTGCATCAGTTCTTTTCCTATGCTTTTACCCCTTGCAGCAGGGGAGAGGTAAAGTTTTACCAGTTCACAGGTTCCGGTGGGAAGGTTTGGGGTTGGGTAAATACCTCCGCCGCCAACAATCAAATCATTATACTCAGCCACATAATACATACTGTTTTCCGTTTTAAAAACGCTGAACAGATCATCCGTTGTTTCATCATAATAAACGGTACCCGGTTTAGCGGCCTTAAATTCTTTTAAAGTATCCCTGATTATTTTTGCCAGGGCACTGTTATCGCTTTGTTTAATGGTTCTGATCTTAATTTCATGCGTCATGTACGTTAATTTATAACAAATTCAAACCTAAAAAAAATTTTGTTGTTTTGTGAAAGGTAGATCTTCAAAACATATTACCGATCATTAAAAAAAATGAGGGAGTGCCTTTGAAGCGGATGCAACTATTGTTAATTTAATTTTAGTCAAAATACCTTGTTTTAAAAAAATCGTTTACTTTCGGTAATAAATTATTTCCCTAACTGTTTGGCCGAGATACAAAAATATAGTGAAGAAGATTTGGTGGTGCTGCTGCAAAGTAAGGACCAACAGGCATTTTCATATTTATATGATAATTATGCTGCTGCTTTAAATGGTATTATTTACCGGATGGTTGAAAACCGGGAACTGGCAGAAGACATTTTACAGGAAGCTTTTGTTAAAATTTGGAACAACTTTTCAAGTTATGATTCAGGCAAAGGAAGGCTGTTTACCTGGATGCTGAATATCACCAGGAACCTTACTATTGATACGTTACGGAGTAAGGGTCATAAAAAGCAGGGGAAAATCTCGGGCGATGAAAATTCCGTAAGTAACCTGACGTATGATAACCGTATAGCCGAAAGATTTGATGCGATGGGTTTACGTAAACAATTGGTTAATTTAAAACCGGAGCAAAGAAGTATTGTGGACCTGGCCTATTTTAATGGTTATACCCAGGATGAAATAGCTACAGAAATGGGAATTCCCCTGGGGACCGTTAAAACAAGAATGAGGTCGGCTATTATTGAATTAAGAAAAATGTTACAACAAGGATAAATTGAACACACAGGAAATCATATCATCGGGCTTATTAGAGCTTTACTGTATGGGGCTTACTTCGACAGCAGAGACCGGCGAAGTAGCACAATGGGCAAAGCAATACCCCGAAGTGGCTGCCGAAATTAAAGCTATTCAATCTGGTTTGGAAAAATATGCACAAACACATGCTATTGATCCGGATGCTTCTGTTAAGGGAAAAATATTTAACCGGATAAATACAAACAGGGTTTCACCGGTCATTCCTGTTAAACCTGCTGAAAATGCCGGTACAGCAAAAATTTATAAAATAACGCCTGTTTGGAAATATGCCGCAGCAGCAGGTATTATTTTATTAGCGGGCAGTTTAATTTTTAATTATGTTTTTTATAATAAATACATATCAACAAATACCGATCTGGCAACAACCCAATCAGAACTGCAGCAACAAAAAGATCTGGCTCAGTCAATGCACGATGATATGGGCGTGATGGCTGATAAAGATGCTATGCCTGTATCGTTAAATCCTATGCCTGATGTGGCAGGTGCCGCAGCCAGGATTTACTGGATGAAAAATACAGGGGAAGTATATATAGATCCTTCTAATTTGCCAAAGGCACCAAATGGTAAACAATACCAGTTTTGGGCTATTGTTGACGGGGCGCCGGTTAATGGAGGAATAATTACCACAGAAATAAACGGTAAAACCGTTCGTATACAAAAAATGAAAAGCTTCGGTAATGCCCAGGCCTTTGCAGTTTCACTCGAAGATGCAGGTCCTGAAAAACCAGTTCCCACCAAAGTAATGGTAATGGGTAAGATCTGATTCTAATTTTTTCTGCACACGTATAATTTTTTATCTCCTTAATTATTCAAGTCATTTAAATAATTTACTTACAGTGTACTTAATCCCCGATTATTTTAATTTATTTAAGGAAAAAAAATAATTCCAATTCAATGCAATTGTATTGGGGGATGCTGCAATTATCAGTTAAAGCGGTTTAACGTTTAAAATTTATAGAAAATGCCAAAGCTGTAAAAATGGCTTAGTTAAAGATTGAAGCTATTAAATAACAGGAGGCTTCACTACAGGCAAATGGCTTTTGTTGAACAACCAGTAATATATTGGGTGATGTAGTATAATAAATATAAAGGTCCTGTTCATCAAAAGCCATTTGCCTGTAGTGAAGCCTCCTGTTATTTTATAGCTTCAATCTTTAACTAAGCCATTTTTACAGCTTTGGC
>JANOFR010000025.1:0-4992 GCA_031413755.1 Chitinophagaceae bacterium | reverse complement strand
ACCGTATTTTTCAAAGACAACTGCTTTCATTCTTTCTATTTATTGGTGTACTATACGGTTGACTGCTTAGGTGGCACAGCCACTCCTTTGATTAAAAGCCACAGCATTATTGAAATTTCTCCTATTGCTACTAACAAAAGTGTAGGTTGGTTCACAAATGCATGGTAGCTGGGAAAAAGCAGAGATATAAAACTGTCAATCATATAAGCGATACCCGCTATGATGAGAAATATCCCCAAAATACGGGGGATAAACCGCGACTTATAAACCAATTGACCAAATGGTATAAGCCAAAGCCCCCAGAACATTTCTAATGCTAAAGTTCCGTATTCATTTATTTTAAGAAATAGCATTGCCAAATCTTGTCTCTGAGTAAGTTCAAATGTTTTCAATATTTCTCCTTTAAAAATCATAAGGGAAGTAATATTCAATGCCTCCATAATAAAAACGACAGGAATTTGCACAATCACCAATGCAACCATAAGTTTAGCTCGATGCTCGTTTACTTGTTTGAACAATCTGTACAGAACCAATACCAAAAACACAAAAATGGTGTTGCTGATAATATCACCAATTATGCCCGTTCGAAATAACAATTCATTGGAAAGGATATTTTTGGCAGTGGCAACAGCATCACCCTCTGCCATAATTTTTGATGGAACATACATAATAATATAGACGCCTGTGATTATCAGAAAAAGATACAATAAGCCGGCAAGTCTTGCTGTCTTTTTTAGTGAGTATATTTTATTTTCCATAGATGTAATTTTATTATTAGATTTTTATAATTTCTCTTGATTTGTTAGATTCACTTGAGTCAACCCGGCTGGCCTTAATCCCTTAAACAGAAGCCAAAGGCTCAGTGCTATATCGAAGATAGCCATCGGCATATCAAACCACCACAGGTTAACTATCTTGTCGAAGTCGGGGAAAATGTTGAAAATGAAAGTACAACCTACACAAAATGCAGATGAAATTATGCCTAAAACTGCCAGGCCCCGGGGGATATAGCCAGACTTTAGCCAAAGATAACTATAGAGAGTGGATGCCAATGCAGTAAAAAGCAGGCCAACATAATAGTAGTCTACACCCTTAGCTAGATGAAACCTTCCTAAAGCCTGCAATCGCTCAGCTTCAAATGCTCCCAGGTAAGTGCCACCACTTATTAATCGTAGGGCGTCAAAGAGATTGAGTGTTATAAGAAGCCACATTAATACCCATACGAGCCTCCAGAATGTACCAAGCAAGGCAAGCCCATAATTTATTGGTTTGAGAATGACATACAGGGCTGTGAAAAGTACCATAAGGCCTGTGCAGTAAATAAGGTTGCCTGTGATGCCAATTCGAAAGAGTTGTTCATTTGCCAATATATTCCGGGCGGTTTCCGTTGCATTGTTGTCAACAGTCAAAGGGTCAACAATACCAAAATTAATAAAGACCACAAGTCCAAAAGTGATTAGATAAGCAAGGCCCGCAACTTTTGCAGCTTTGCGTTGTGAATCATCGATAGTGGCGGTTGTCATTTTATTAGTTATTTATTGATTATGTTGAATTACTCCGAAACATTCATATATAATAAATGTCAAGAGCTTTCCTCCTTGTCCTTTTTTTTCATGTTGTCGGATACCAGAAATACAATACCAATAACTACCCAAAATGCTGCTTTAGCCCAATTGGCTGTTTGAAATGCCTCGAGTGCGGCAACACCAAAAAAGAGCAGGAATACTGTAAAGTTTGTGCTTAGTCTTATTTTTCTCATAGCTAATTTCTTTTTTTCTCAGATTATCATGTGTCAAAAAAATACTTAATAGCTGTATCCCAGTTTGATCTTATACCTGCCTCTTCCGCCTGCAAACTCCTGTTCCAGTTTTAACACTTCTTTTGTTTGCTTACTTATCCAGAAAATTTCCTGGTTTCGTGGAAGACTACCATGCTTTAATAACCAACAATCCATTTTTTGATTATTGTATCCCGTAAGGAATCCACTGCCAATGACACTGTAAGACTCATACCTGGGTACTCCAAAGCCGGGGTCATAGAAATTTATTTTAAATGTCACCCCATCTTTATACGGAAGCAATGGAAAAACTTCAAGGTCGAGATGCCAGTTCAGAAAGTATTGTGAACAAGCAATTTCAAAAGCCTTTTGCTGCTTAATGCTATTGGAATCTTTCTTCTCAGTGAGTAGAACGTCTTTGTCTTTAGCTTCTTTTTTGATGAAATCAAAAGTGGCTTTACCGGTTCTTTTCCACCAGCCTTCGTGGTATAGCGTAGCAAAATTGTTTTTATCAAGCACTGAATAAGTTTTGTGAACAACAGTATCATTGTCTTCCCATTCCTGAGTAACAGATATAGCCTCTTTGTTTTCATAATTTAGAAAGGCAATTGACCGGGACCATAGCTGAAATAATTTCCGGCTGCTGTCTTTGCCCATTTTAAAGTAAACTAAATACCTGTGTGTGCCTGGTATTAATACTTTGGTGTTTACTTTAGATGCATCAATTATGATCGTATCTGATTTTTGGGAGTATCCCGGTAAAGTTATTAAAGAATAAATGGCCATAAGCAATAGTATTTTTTTCATATTTTTTTTTGGTTTTTAAAACTTGTCTGGCAAATTATTTTATGATTTCATTTCAGACGGCTTCACACCTTTAATTAAAAGCCATAGGGACATCGAAACTTCTCCAATGAATGCCGGAAGTAAAACATAGGGAAAAAGATATGTAGCTAAGTGTGGAAAAAGAAACCACGCAAGGCTATTGCATAAATAACCTACACCTGCCATGGCGTAAATAACGCCCAAAATTTTAGGAAGAAAATTTGACTTATAAATAAGGTATCCAATAATTGGAAAATAAAAAGCGAATAATAAAAGGCTGATATTATAACCCTGTGATTGCAGATTGAGAAAAAATAGCGAAAGTGTCTGCAACTGGTCAATTGAAAATGCTTTTTGATAACCGGTGTTATGCAAGAGCAATAAAGGCGCAAGTTGATTGAGCAGGTTGACGGCCATAACCGCAGTAGCTACTATTGAGAATATTAAGGCAATCAAAGAGAGGTTCCTGTTCACCGGCTTAAATAAGATATATAAAATGAGACTCAAAAAAATACCGCAGATAATAACCAGAAGATCAGCGACAAAACCAAAACGATACATTTGCTCGGATGCCAGGATATTGTTTGCAGTTGCTACTGCATTACCGGAAACAGTTAATCCTTCCCTGACGAATGCTTCAGCAAACCCACCTGCAATTATCGTGATCAGGTAAAGCAATCCTGCTACTTTTGCTAATTTATTATTTGAATTCATTTTATATCTTTAAAGTACCGCATTCTTAAGTTTAGGATGCCGTACTATCGTTACATGTTTTCAATTTAGGCATAAACCTATATTACTGCACTGTTTGTAAGTAAAACGTTTTACCAAAATGGTTTTTGTCGATACGAAAATGAATAGTGGGGATAAAGATTCAGATGCACTCTACCTTTGTACTAAACTAAATTTTATTTTTATTACGGTATCTTCTTTCAGCCCAAAGGATTAGAGAAACAATGAGCCAGCAAGCCTGACCGTTCTTTTAAGTGAGTGTACATTATTTTCCATATATGAAAGGTTGCCCTATTTATGCTCTGCAGCCTTTAATGTTGAGTCCCATTTTTGTTCTGCTTCTTTTTGTGCAGTATTCCATTTGACTTGAAATTCTTTTTGTGCAGCTATTTCTGAAGGACTTGATAACCGTAATGATGATGCATCATTGAAGTTCGTTAACCAAATTATGCCAAATACAGTTGCAATAATTCCAAGTACTAAACAAGCCATTGACAAGCGTTTTCCACCATTTCCTTTTTTTGATTGACCTGTTGATGTTTCTGATTGTTGTATCTTTTGATTTTCCATTTTATTTATTTTTTATTAATTGGTTACAATATAAATTGTGATTCTATTTTATCTTCTTCGCATCCGCTTGTCTTCCGCCTTGATTCATAATTGCTTTTGTAACATTGCCCGAATCATCTTTGACAAATTCAAATTGAGCATCATTAACTTTCAAAAAGAATTTAGTTTCTGTTTCGGCAAACATTTCAAGTTTCTCCTGTTCTGGAGCCTGTAAGAAAAGTCTATCCTGTTCTTTGGTGACCGAAAAAGTGAATTCAGGTGTAACTTCATATTCACCAACATAAGTTTCCAATATCTTTCCGTCCACTTTTATTCCGTTAGAGTCCGGGATAGGTTTATTGGTTTTATTCCAAACCTCATTTCAAGTAAGTTTTTTTCTTGTTAATTTATCAATTTCATCCTTTTTATTTTTTGAAAATTCCATCGTTAGCATTGCATCATCAGAGAAAAACATATCTTTTTGATACGCTTTTAGATTAGACTTTGGACCTCTACCAAGTTGAGAAAACAACTTTTTTTCTGACACAGTAATGATTCGTATTTGACCTTCTTCATTTTCATAAACGCCTTCGTATCCTTGTAAAATCACATTTGCTACGGGTATCTCTTTGTATTCATACGGTTTTCCACCGGCAAGGGCTGCCATCCAAAAAGCAATATCCTTGGGATAATTGCAGTCGCAATTAGTAAAAATGACTACAAAAACATCTTCTTTGGGCAAATAAATTTCGGTCGCTCCAAAACCTTCAATACCACCACCATGCCAAATAGAAGGGTCTTCATAAACGTAACCTAATTTCCAGCCATAACCGTAATCCGTTTCTTTTCCATCTGTCAATTTATACCGGGTAATGGCTTTGTCAAGACTTTCTTTTTTTAGCAATTTATAGCTATGAATGGCGTGATGCCATTTAAAAAAATCCTCCACAGTAGACTGTATTGCCCCTGCCGAGTAGACATGGGTAATGTTCCGGGGTTTGGAATTTTCATAACCCATTTCACCATAGCTATACGCACCTACTCTGTTTTTAATGATTTTTGTATCATTAGCATAGAGTGAATTGGTCATACCAAGTGGCTTGAAAAAA
>JANOFR010000024.1:0-5496 GCA_031413755.1 Chitinophagaceae bacterium | reverse complement strand
ATGTATTAAGCCTGCCGCTAGCGTTCATCCTGAGCCAGGATCAAACTCTCCATTGTAAATGAGTTGTTTGAACGTGACTGTGTAATTTCATTGGAAATTAACGTCAAATTCTAAATTAATATTTGCGCTAACATTACCTTGTTTCGCCTAAGGCGAAATTGCTGCTGTTTCCAAACTTTCAAAGAACTTTTTGACCTTACTTTTTGCCACTTTTTAAATATGTCGTGTAAAAGAAACGGCCAGTATTTTATCACTCAAATTTATCTAATGCTTTCAACTCTTTTTTTCCTTTGAAAAAACCCTTTTTTTAATTGGGAGTGCAAAAGTAAGAGCAGAGAGTTTAACTACCAAATTTAATTTCAATTTTCGTGAACTTATTTTTGATTTTTTTGATACTTTTTGAGTGTGATTTTATTAAGAACTGATGCCTTTTTTCAAAAGCGGACGGCAAAGATAAGGGTGGATAACCTGCTACCAAAATAAATCTATCAATTAGTTATTAACAAACCCTAAAAACAAATGTCTTTTTCACATCAAATGGTATACAGTACTGCCTTACAGCAATAACTGTATTTTTTACTTTTTTTTAAGAATGAATTTTAATTTTTAACTTTTAACTGTAGTAAGCTATAATTATAACTGAAATACATAAGTGCTCCAACCCAAACTGAATTGAAAGAATGTTACAGAACATTAAAAAAATTATTGAAATTCCACTTTAAACAGGAATAATCCTTCCGGAGGTACAGAAAAATCTGCTTTTGTACAATCCTTTGCTTCGATTATTGACTTAAATTCTTCTATTGATATTTTATTTCTTCCTGTAAGTAACATGGTTCCAACCAATCCTTTTACCATACCTCGTAAAAAACGATTGGCTTTTATCTTATAAATTAAACAACCTGTTTCCTGTACCCATTCACTGGTTTGTATGTTGCAAAGGAATGATTTTACCTGTGTATTACGTTTTGCAAAGCTCGCAAAATCAATATGATTAAGTATCTCTGTAGCTGCCTGCTGCATCAGACCGATATTGATAGAATAAGGTACGTAATAAGCCCTGTCAAGCAGAAAGGGGTTTTTGTGTTGATAAATATAATAATGATACTCTCTGCTTACTGCATCAAAACGGCAATGTGCATTTTCATTTACTTTGAAAATTCTGCTGATGACAATATCAACCGGGAGGATCGCATTCAGATTATAGACTTCATCCTGAATAAGTACTTCCGTATCAAAATGGAAATAATTTTGAAATGCATGAACCCCTGCATCTGTTCGTGATGAACCTGTTAATTCAAACTTTTGTTTATAAAATATCTGCAATGCTCTTTCAATCTCTGCCTGAATTGAATTAGCATTATGCTGTATTTGAAAACCTGCGTATCTGGTGCCCTTATATGACACTTCTATGAAAAAACGTGGCATAATATTTTATTCGCCGTTAAATTAATTTACAGGCCAAGCATCGCTTTAAATCTTGTGATAAAATAATTATCGGTTAACTCTTCCTGTAATAAACCGAAATTGTTCAAATCGGAAACGAATGGATAGGAAGCAACATAGAATTTGTATTTAGCCTCATCCTTAATAAACAATACACCAAGGTTTTTTATTTGTTCTGTAGTAAAACAAATTGTTTTATACTTCTTACCTGCAACATCTTTCATTGCATCATCAGTATTCTCAGCAGCCATTAGCCTGCGTAAATCAAGAAAATCATCATGGGTAGCGAAATTCTTACAGCCCGAATTTATGAGGACCCCATTTGAATCCCTTTCATTGATATTTCGATCTTTAACAGACATTGGTAATACATCAACTGCCGTTTTTTTATCCGGAATAATCAGAGTTGTATCTGTTTTTGGATGGTTACTGGTTTTTATATTTGGATTGGGAAGTTCCATATCTATAAACCTGGAATCTTTATTTTTTGTTTCAGTCTTTTTCAGCATTTTCTTTGGTTTACCCTTTTGTACTTTTACTTTTGAAATCCCGGCTGAATCTGCAGCCGGAATAAAAACAGTTACCGTATCATTACTTAGATCTGATTTATCCAGATAAGACATATGAAGTCCATCAATTGCAGCATCAACCTTTAATTGCGAAATTTCTATTTTAACTATTTCAGCAGTCCCCATTGTTTGATCTTCGGATTGCATACCCTTTTCTTTAATATCGGGTTTTAGTTCTATACTAATACTTTTTGATCTATCAACGGATGGCGTATCCAGCTTTACCAATAGCGCTTCTGTATTATCATGTGATTTATCCTTCAACATTGCATCAACCGTTATTCTTTTTTTCTGACGGATGGATGGATCATTTACTACTATAGAAAGAATATTTGAAAATGTATCTCCGCTTAATTCTGGTTCAACTGCATTATTATTTTCTTCCTTCAGTTCAGGCATCAGTACCTTCATTGTTTGAAGATTGAACAATCCCCACTCTTTTTCATCAAAATTTTTTAACAGAAACCCTGCATCAGCCTCTTTAACTGCAATGGTAACTTTTTGTTCAGGCCATTCATTTTTAGGAAAGCCGAACGAGAGATGATATGAACTGTCAATTAATTTAGAAATAATAATATAACCTGATGCAGATGAACTTAAAATTTTTTTATCCATCTTAATATAAAAAGGTTGTTTATGTTCTGTTTGAATATAAATAAACCTGTTTTGCTGTGCACAAAGGCTGAAAGCCACGAGGGATAATAGAATAAATGAAAATGTTAATTTCAATGGAATTGCATTCATTTGATAGCTGACTTAACCTCATCAAAAATACTTATTAATATAATGCCTTTACCATTTAAATAAAATTTGACTTTGCATTAACCTATCCACCCTTATTTTTGCACTCTAAATTTTAAATATGAAAAAATTGTTGTTTTTGCTTGCATTGATTGCAGGACCATTTTTTGTGATGGCGCAACCCGGTGCCGAATCTAAGGATACTGCCTGGAAAAAGATATTTAGGGAATCGTACCCTAAGGTTAATGCTTTGGTACATACCAAACTGGAAGTGAAGTTTGATTATGATAAATCTTACCTGAATGGCAAGGCGTGGATAACTTTAAAACCACATTTCTACAATACAGATTCTCTTTTGTTGGATGCAAAGGGTATGGACATAAAAGAAGTGTCGATGGTTAAAGGAACTGCAAAATCGAAATTAAAATATGACTATGATGGTATGCAGTTAAGAATTACACTTGACAGAATTTACAAAGGCGGCGAAAACTATACTGTTTATATTGATTACACCGCTAAACCTGATGAGCTGAAAGCAAAAGGCAGTGCTGCAATAACCAGTGCAAAGGGTTTGTATTTTATAAATCCCAAGGGAACAGAAAAAAATAAACCAACTCAGATATGGACACAGGGCGAAACAGAAGCAAGCAGCGTTTGGATGCCTACCATTGATAAACCCAACCAAAAAACCACGCAGGAAATGTACATGACCGTTCCTGCAAAATATGTAACATTAAGCAATGGCTTATTATTGAGCCAGAAAAAAAATGCAGATGGTACCAGAACAGATTATTGGAAAATGGATATGCCACATGCGCCTTATTTATTTTTTATGGGCGTTGGCGATTTTGCAATCGTTAAAGACATTTATAAAGGAAAAGAAGTAAGCTATTATGTTGAGAAAGAACAGGCACCTTATGCAAGAGGCGTATTTGGACAAACACCTGAAATGATGAAATTTTTCTCTGAAAAATTAGGTGTTGAATACCCCTGGCAAAAATATGCACAAATTGTAGGCAGAGACTATGTTAGCGGTGCCATGGAAAATACCACGGCTACCATACACCAGGAAAGTGCTTACCAGAATGCCCGTGAACTGGTTGATGGTATTGGCTGGGAAGGTACCATTGCCCATGAATTATTTCACCATTGGTTTGGAGACCTTGTTACTGCCGAAAGCTGGAGCCATATTACGGTAAATGAATCAATGGCCGATTACAGCCAGACTCTTTGGATGGAATATAAGTATGGTAAAGATGCAGGAGATGAAGAAAATATGCAGGGCTTGGGTGCATATTTATCAAACCCCAATGAAAGCAAAAAGAATCTTGTACGTTTTAATTATGCCGATAAGGAAGATGTATTTGACCTGGTGAGTTATCAAAAAGGCGGCCGTGTACACCATATGTTGCGCAACTATGTTGGCGATGATGCGTATTTTAAATCGCTGAACAATTATTTAACCACAAACAAATTTAAAGCCGGCGAGGCAGGCCAAATGCGACTGGCTTTTGAAGAAGTTACCGGAAAAGATATGAATTGGTTCTGGAACCAATGGTTTTATGGAAGCGGACATCCCGTTGTTAAAATAGATTATAAATATGATAATGGCAAGGCGATGGTGATTATTGAACAGACACAAAAAACTGATAAAGTATTTCGTTTACCAATTGCGATAGATGTGTATACAGGTGCTGCTAAAAAAAGATACAATGTATGGATAGAGAATAAAGTTGATACATTCAGTTTCAACTTTACACAAAAGCCCGACCTGATAAATGTTGATGCCGACAAAGTAATGCTTTGGGTTAAAACAGATAACAAGACTCCCGAAAATTATGTACACCAAAGTATTTATGCACCAAACTATTTAGACAGAAGAGAAGCACTTGATTATTTTGACAAGAAAAATATGCCGGAACTCGCAAATGGTTTAACTGATAAATTTGCCTCCTTAAGGAGAAGCACGATAGGCAAACTGGTAAAATCTAAAATGGCTGAAGATGTAAAAGTTATGGAAGGCATTGAAAAAGTTGCCAATACGGATAAAGACAGAAAAACAAAAGCAGCAGCTATTTCATACCTTGCCAAAACAAGTAATGTTAAGTATAAATCGCTATACGAAAACAATATTGACGACAGCAGTTACTCTGTTGCAGGTGCAGCTTTGGAAGGATTGATTAGTTTAGAACCAGCTAAAGCTTACGAGCTTGCAAAAAAATACAGCAAAGATGCCAAAGGCGATCTTGGAGCAGTAGTGAATGATGTAATTATTAAAGATGGTACCGAAGCTGACTTTGATTTTATTGCTGAGCGTTATGATAAAATGCCTTTAAGCCAGGAGAAATTAACAGCATCCGATTCTTTTGCAGGCTATCTTGAAAAAGTACAAAACATGGCAAACGTAAAAAAAGGAATTGACCTGATCATCAAATTCCGTAATGCAGTACCTGAGCAATTCAGAAGCTTTGTTGACCCTATGATTATGGGAGGATTAAATAAATTAGGAAAAGTTAAAGGAAAAGAAATTGAAGATTATATTGCTAAAGGGATGAAATAAAGAAGAAATGCCCCTAAATAAAAAATGCCTCCGAAAATCGGAGGGCACTGAAAAAGCCATTTAAGACTTATTAACAAAGGGGAGTAAAAAGACGAAAGTTTTTTACTCCCCTTTTGTATTTTGTATCAGATTCAAAAACTTAATGTAGATGCTGATACAACAAGTAAAATTTCAATTGAG
>JANOFR010000023.1:0-4756 GCA_031413755.1 Chitinophagaceae bacterium | reverse complement strand
GCCTTCAGGCTGATGGCTTTGCTTATTTGGTATGGTGAATAAATTATTTTTTATCTCCACTAAGCATACCGCTTATTTTGTCTTTAACATTGTCAAAAACTTCTTCTGCTTTATGTGCCGCATTTTTTGCAAACTCCTCTACTTTTTCACCAGTCTTACCCGGTATTACGTCACTGATTTTATCCATAATACTCTGTGTTTCCACTTTGGGGGCTTCAGTAGCAGGAGCAGCTGCATTTTCAGTTGATGATGATGCAAACATATTATCAACAGCGCCTCCTAACATGGGAAATTTTTCTTTTACAAAGTCTTTAATGGTTTCAATAGATTTTGTAGCCTGGGCTGCACTGATGCCTGCTTTTTCAGTCAGACGTGCAATTAATTCCTGCATAATTTTAAATTTAAATTTTGATGTACAAATATGAGTTGTTTTTTGGCCTCACCCCAACTCCTCTCCAACCTTCGGCAAGCTCTGTAGAGAGGGAACTCGAAGTTAGCAGTATTTTAATATGGGCAGTATTTATATTTTTCAACTTTTAAGCTTTAATAAATAAAACATAATCTACTGTTCAATCTTCCCCACTTCCCTCCCCACCGGGGAGGATAGGAGGAGCCGCTTTATTCTGTATCGTACCTGTCTACTCTTTCAATACCACTCATTGAAACTAACCTGTCGACCAGTTCATCCAGTTCTTCTTTATCGTGAACAAATATTTTTACATTGCCTTCAAAAATACCTTCCTTAGCTTCAATTGTCATGGCAGAGATATTGAATTTTAATTCCCCGCTGATGAGGTTGGTTATTTTATGAATAACGCCTACATCATCCAGGCCAATTATTTTTAAACCCGTAAGAAAAGAGATCTCTTTATTTTTTGCCCATTTTGTTTTTACAACACGGTGCCCATAGTTTGCCAATAACCTGGCAGCATTCGGGCAATTGGTACGGTGAATTTTTAATCCTTCGCCGGTGGTTACAAAACCAAATACATCATCACCTGGTATTGGTTTGCAGCAATTGGCTAATGTGTACTGAATTTTATCACTGCTTTCACCAAAAATGATGAGTTCAGCATCTTTTTTATCATAATGTTTTGTGGCATGCTCTTTTTCTGATTTTTCTTCTGCTGTAAGCTTAACAGGTTTTGGGGCCACTAATTTATCACCATGAACCGTAAATTCTTTTAATTCTTTAAGGTCAATTTTTTTAATAGAAATATCATAAAACAGATCGAGACCGGAGGGTACTTTATAAAAGGCAGTCAATTCTTCCAGGTTATGTTGGCTCATAGATGCGCCGATCCCATCCAGTTTACGTTGTAAAGTGTATTTTCCTTCTTCTGCTGTATTTCGTTTTTCTTCTTTTAGGGTGTCTTTAATTTTTGATTTTGCCTTACTGGTTACTACAAAATTCAGCCATTCGATATTTGGTTTTTGTTTAGCACTGGTAATAATTTCTATTTGATCGCCACTGCGTAATTTATGACTGATGGGCACCAGTTTATGATTCACTTTGGCACCAATACATTTACTGCCAATGGCTGTATGTACACCAAATGCAAAATCTAACGCTGAGGCACCTATGGGCAACATTTTTATTTCACCTTTGGGTGTATACACATATATTTCTTCTGCCAGGAAAGATGTTTTAAAATCCTGTAAAAAATCTATTGAGTTGCCATCCTGGTTGCTGAGTGCTTCTCTGATCTGGTGAAACCATTTGTCAAAACGGCTTTCATCGTCTTTGCCTTCCTTGTATTTCCAATGAGCTGCTAAGCCTTTTTCAGCAATTTCATTCATTCGTTTGGTACGTATCTGCACTTCCACCCATTTGCCGTGGGGCCCCATAACCGTAGTGTGCAATGCTTCATAACCATTGCTTTTGGGGTTACTTAGCCAGTCTCTTAAGCGTTCCGGCGAAGGGTTGTACTCATCTGTAATGATGCTGTACACCTTCCAGCAATCTTCTTTTTCCTTTTCTAATGAAGAATTTACAAGGATACGGATAGCAAAAAGGTCATACACTTCTTCAAAACTCACCCCTTTCTTTTTCATCTTATTCCAGATAGAATGAATGCTTTTTGGCCTGCCGTAAATTTCAAAATCAAAATCGGCCCGGTCTAATTTTTCTTTTAATGGCCTGATAAAATCATTAATATATTTAGTACGCTCCCGTTTGGTATCACTTAATTTTTGGGCAATGTATTTGTAAGTATCCGGTTCCATGTACTTCATGGCCAGGTCTTCCATTTCAGTTTTTATATTGTATAAACCCATGCGGTGGGCAAGGGGAGCATATACATAAATAGTTTCACTCGAAATTTTTAACTGCTTTTCTCTTTTCATACTCTCCAGTGTACGCATGTTATGAAGGCGGTCAGCAAGTTTTATTAAAATAACCCTGGGGTCATCTGTAAGGGTTAATAATATTTTTTTAAAATTTTCGGCCTGTTGGGTACTGTTGGTATCCATTACCGTACTTATCTTGGTAAGTCCATCTACAATTTTGGTCACTTCAATGCCAAATTCTCTTTGAATATCTTCCAGTGTTACATCGGTATCTTCAACAGTATCATGTAATAAAGCACAGATGGTACTGCGGACACCCAATCCAATTTCTTCAACACAAATTTTGGCAACAGCTATGGGGTGCAGGATATACGGCTCTCCGCTTTTTCGCCGCATGGTTTTGTGTGCACCGGCAGCCATTTCAAAAGCTATACGCAGCAATTCTTTATCGCCGGGTTTTAATTTAGACTTAAGTACCCTTAAAAGCCCGCGGTATTGTCGCAGGATCTCTTTTTTTTCTTCCTCTTCGCTGAGGTTATATTTAGCTATAGTTGCAGTTGTTTCCATCAGATAAAACGAATTTACGTAAACAAATCTGTTTTATGTTTTACGGAAATCCCTTACTTTTGCAGCCCTTAAACTGATGTGGCCCTGCCTGAGGCAGGAGCAGACGCACAGAAGCGGATATGGTCCCGCATCGGGCGGGAGCAGACGCACAGAAGCGGATATGGCGAAATTGGCAGACGCACCAGACTTAGGATCTGGCGGAGCAATCCATGTAGGTTCGACCCCTATTATCCGCACCAGCGAATAAACTACCTGCCTTTGCCGGCAGGCAAGGAACAAGGAATATCGAATTTTGAAGTTCATCATTCAGAATTCCTTGTTCCTTGTTCAATATTTAAAAGTTAAAATGAACAAATAAGATGGCAACAGTTACAAGAGAAAACATCGGTCAGTTACACGATAAATTAACCGTGAAAGTGAGTAAAGAAGATTACCTGGCCTCCTTTGATAAAAAATTGAAAGAATACAGTAAAACAGCAAATATTCCTGGATTTAGAAAAGGGATGGTGCCATCAGGTATGATCAAAAAAATGCACGGCAGTTCAATTTTTACTGATGAGATATTAAAATCGGTAGAAAAAGAATTGTACAACTGGTTAAATAATGAAAAGCCGGAAATTTTTGGGCAGCCATTGCCATTAAGTAATGATTTACGTAATATGGATATGAATAATCCAGCTGATTATGAATTTGGTTTTGAAATTGGTTTGAAGCCGGAATATACTTTGGCAGAGATAGCAAAAGCAAATATTACCCTGCACAAAGTAAGTGCAACAGATGTGATGGTTGATGAAGAGATAAGCCGCATGCAGATCAAGGGGGGTAAGATGACAGAGCCGGAAAAAATTGATCATGATGAAAATGTTTTGAATTTATTGTTTACAGAAGCTGATAAAGACGGTTCTGTTGTTGAAGGTGGCGTAAGCAAAGAAAACTCTGTTATCCTGAAATATTTAACTGCTGCAACGCAGAAAAAATTCATGGGTAAAAAAGTTGGCGAAATGGTTACCGTGCAGTTGAGCAAGGCTTTTGATGATGATAAATTAGAAATGTTTTTACAGGATCTGGGCTTTGACAAGGATGATAAAGAAGCTGCAAAAAAATATTTTAACCTGGAGATCGTAAAAATAGGACTGGTAGAAAAGCGTGAACTGACGGAAGATTTTTTTAAAGAAATTTATCCGGGTAAAGAAATTAAAACCGAAGCCGAATTACGGGAATCCATTAAAGAAGAAATTGAAAATTACTGGAAAGGCCAAAGCCGTAACCAGTTACAGGATCAATTATATCATTACCTGGTTGATGAAACTAAAATGGAATTTCCGGCAACATTCTTAAAACGCTGGTTGCAAACGGGTGGTGATAAAGAAAAAACAGCTGAGCAGGTAGAGGCTGAATTTCCGGCATTCAGCAACCAGTTAAAATGGACATTGATCAGCGATAAACTGATCAAAGAAAACGGGTTGGAAGTTGGTAATGAAGAGTTGCGGGAATTTATGAAAGCAGAGGTCATGCGTTATTTCGGAACGATGAATTTGGGCGAAGATACCAGCTGGATCGAAAGTTATATTGACCGGATGATGAAGGATGAAAAGCAGGTAGACAGCAGCTATCGCCGTTTAATTACCGATAAACTGTTTAACTGGATAGAGGGTCAGGCAAAGGCAAAAGAGAAGGAAGTTTCTGCAGATGAATTATCTGCCATGCAGCATAACCACCAGCATTGATAAAGCAAAAGTTTAGAAAAGCCCCTGAAAGTTCGAGGGCACTGAAAAAGCCATTTAAGACTTATTAACAAAGGGGAGTAAAAAGACGAAAGTTTTTTACTCCCCTTTTGTATTTTGTATCAGATTCAAAAACTTAATGTAGATGCTGATACAACAAGTAAAATTTCAATTGA
>JANOFR010000022.1:0-13429 GCA_031413755.1 Chitinophagaceae bacterium | reverse complement strand
AAACTGAAAAAATAGCCGGTACCGATAACAATTTTGGGTTTGATGTGGCGGAAGTGAGTGATAAACTGTATGTGCTTTTTGGCAGTACCATCAATAAACTAAACCTTGACGGTAATAAGGCAGAGCCTATAAATATCAGTTATACATTTCGCCGTAATCTATCGGAAGAATTTGACCAGATGTTTTATGAGGCCTGGGCACAGATGGAAGAGAATTATTATGATGAAAATTTTCATGGTCTTAACTGGAATAAAACCCGGGAATATTACAAACAGTTTTTACCTTACCTGAATAACCGTGCCGATATGCGGATACTGCTGAATGATATGCTGGGTGAACTGAATTCTTCGCACCAGGGCTTTGGTACTTTTGGGGATGATGAAACCATATCCCTGCAAAATCAAACGAATGAAACAGGGGTTGTGTTTGAAAATGAGGATCCCTATAAAGTGAAGTATGTGGCCAGGCGCTCGGCTGCTGATAAAAAATCAATTGATATAAAACCCGGCGATATACTGGTAAAAGTAAATGATGAACCGGTGGATCTGAACAAAGACAGGAATTATTATTTAACTGTTCCATCAAGAGACAGGGAACTCAGATTAACTTTTAACCGTAACGGGCAAATGGTAAATGTAAAGATTCATCCACAGGCTACCTTATTCAGTAACCTGTATGATGAATGGATTGACAACAATCAAAAAAAGGTGGATGAAAAAAGTAAAGGGAGGATCGCTTACGGGTATATGAAAAATATGGGACAGGGGGAACTGGACCAGTTTATCATTGATATGACACAGGAACTGAATAAAAAAGATGCGCTGATATTTGACCTTCGCTATAATACCGGTGGTAATGTACATGATGAAGTAATAAAATTCTTATCACAGAAAACCTACCTTAACTGGAAGTACCGGGAAGGAAGCCTTTCCCAGCAATCTAATTTTTCGCCCGGCGACAAACCAATTATCCTGTTAATAAATGAACAATCGCTTAGTGATGCTGAAATGACAGCACAGGGATTTAAAGCATTGAAGCTTGGAACCATCATCGGTAATGAAACTTACCGCTGGATCATTTTTACCAGTGGCGTTGGATTGGTTGATGGTTCAAATGTTCGTATGCCGGGCTGGGGTTGTTATTCATTGGAAGGGAAAGACCTGGAAATGACCGGTGTGCAACCCGATATTAAACTGATCAATACATTTGAAGATAAATTAAATGGAAGTGACCCGCAGCTTGACAGGGCAGTGGAAGAGATATTGAAGCAGTTGGGGAAAAAATAATGACTGACCCGTTGTGTTAAGAAATTATTACTTATTATTGTAAATAAATTGCCACTCCGTAGAAACGGAGTGACTTTTTAACGATTGCTTGCTATATGAAAAATTTATATTCCTTTTATCTTTGCTGACAAGTTCAGCGTAACGGTCTGAAAAAAGACCTTCTAACGATTGATTGTTTCCTTTAGCGATTGCCTGCTTTTATGAATTAACCATCTTTGCTATACAAAACTAAGATGGTTAATATTGTATACCTAATCAACTTAACGTTAATTTTATTATGTTAACGGGAGTTAAATATGGTGAAATCCTTTGCAGGAAAGGATTGTAATAATCAAAGTTTATGATGCCCAACCGCTCAACAGACATATTGTTTCAGCTTATTAAATCGCTTGAAAAGGCGGAGAAACGGCACTTTAAGCTCTACATTAAACGAAGTTCAGGCCGCGAAGACCTTAAGGTCATCCAGCTTTTTGATGCAATTGATAAAAGTAACAATTTTGATGAGAAACTGATCTTAAAAAAATTGCCAGGTATTGAAAAGCCCCAGTTTGCAAATTTAAAAGCACACCTGTATAAAGAGTTACTGTCCAGTCTTCGTTTATTAAAGAGTTCAGAAAGTATCGATATGCAATTGCACGAACAACTGGATCATGCCCGCATCCTCTATAATAAAGGGTTATACCTGCAGAGTTTAAAAATTCTGGAAAAAGTAAAAGGCCTGGCCAAAACATATCACCAGGAAAGTTTTTTAATACAGGTTATTTCGCTCGAAAAGAAAATTGAAACCCTGCATATTACCCGAAGCGGTGACGGTGCTGCTGACCGCTTAACAGAAGAAGCCAATGATATAAATGAGCAGCGGACCATGATTACGGCTTTATCAAACCTGGCACTTCAATTATACCAGTGGTATGTTAAACACGGGCATGCAAGAAATGAAAAAGATGAAAAAGGAGTGCGCCTGTTTTTTAAACAGAACCTGCAAATTGACAGAAACAGGATTGCCGGTTTTTATCAGCTCTTATACCTGTATCAAAGTTATTGCTGGTATGCATTTATACGCCAGGATTTTTTGATGTATTACCGGTATAGCCGAAAATGGGTTGACCTATTTAAAAATGACCCCATGATGATTACGGTTGAGACCGGACATTACATCAAAGGCATGCACAACCTGTTGACAGCCAATTTTAATCTGCGAAACTTTAAGCAGTTTGATAAATACCTGGCCCGTTTTGAAAGATTTACACTTTCAAAACCAGCTAACCAGCATGATAATTTCCGGATGCAGGCTTTCGTGTATGTAACCAGTGCCCGGATTAACCAACATTTGATGAAAGGAACTTTTGGGGATGGGCTGAAACTTGTACCTGCCATAGAAAAAGGATTAGATGAGTTTGCCATGTACATTGACAGGCACCGGGTATTGGTTATACAATATAAAACGGCATTACTTTATTTTGGAAACGGCAATTATGAAACATCGATCGATCATTTACAAAAGATCATCAATGGCCCGGTAGATATGCGGATCGACCTGCAGTGCTATGCCCGCCTGCTTCACCTGATGGCACATTTTGAAATGGGCAATGATGTCATTATTGAATCACTGATCAAATCGGTTTTCAGGTTTATGTCGAAAATGGACAACCTGACTGTAGTAGAGGAGGAGATCTTTAAATTTTTAAAGAACAATGTATATGAATCTGCAGTGAAATTAAAACCGGGTTTGAAAAAATTATTACTGGAAATTAAACAGTTTGAAAAGAACCGTTTCGAAACCAGGGCATTTTCTTATATTGACATTATCAGTTGGGTGGAAAGTAAAGTATATGAGAAACCTATGAGTGTTATTATTCATGAAAAATATCTGCAGAGCAGGCACCAGTAATTTTTTCAGGTTTGATCAAGACCGGGGTCACTTAATTTTTCCCGGATGCCTTGCTGATATCTGTAGATAATTTTGTATAAAGATCTTTGTCCGTTTCCGGGTCAAGGTATTCATCTAAAGCAGCAGCTGCCTCTGTAAAGTTCTTTTCAGTAATAAGTGTACTTACCAGCCGTTCAACATACCAACTCAGCTGTTTCTTTGATGCAATTCCCATTTCCAGGGCTTTCCGGTAAAATGCTTTTGCTTCGTTGGCTTTTTTATTATTGTAATAATAATCTGCAATTTCATAATTCAATTTCGGAAAACGTTCGGGATCATAAAGAACGGCTTTACAGTAATAATGGAATGAGCTGTCTTTAATTTCATTTCTCACATTAAACAGTTTACCCAGGTTGTAATAAACATAGGCCAGTGTTGAATCAATTTCCAGTGCCTTTTTATAATAACTTATCGCTTTATTAAATTCTGATTTTGGCAGCGCTTCAAAATAAGCATTTCCTATTTCATTGAACAGGTCTTTGTTGTTTCCGATCTTATTCATTGCCTGGTTATAAACAGCAATGGCTTTATCCCTGTTTTTCTGTTTCCGGTAAAGCCTGCCCAGTGCATAATAATTATCATCTTTGGAAGGGCCAAGCGCTATAGCTTTTAAAAAATCAGTTTCTGCAGTTTCGGAATCTTTAAGGTTGTTTAAATGGTAGGTACCCAGGTTCCGGTATGCATCATCATTATCAGGATTGATCCGTACACATTCCTGCAGCCAGTATAAGGCACTGTCTTCATTTTTTGCGCGTGAATAAAGGGCACTCATTTTTTGATAACCCGATACAAACCCGGGATCACAATTTATCGATCTTTCAAAATATCTTTTACAAATGTTAAAATACTGATTGTCTGATTCAAGGCTGCCAAAATTCTGGGAAATAAATTCAAAATGGATGTTACCATAATCTTCAGCGGCATAACTATTGCATGGATCCATTTCAACAGCTTTTTTTGAATTTTGTTTAGCCAGTGCAAGTGCTTTTTGATTTATTACTGAAAAGATCTGTTTGCTTTTCTTGTATTGATTAAAGTATGTCATTCCTAAATTCCTGTACGCATTGCTGTACAGGCTATCCATTTCTATGGCCCTGGAAAAATATTCCAGTCCTTTGGTTCTGTTGTTTTTTGAAATATAATAATTCCCAAGTCCATTTATCGGATAAGCCCATTTTGGTGCTTTTGCAGCAGCTTTCTCAAAATAATATTTGCAGGAGTCGTTCTGCATATCCTGGTATATCCATCCCATCAGCAGGTAACCGGCTGCTGATATGGAATCCGTTTCAATCACTTTTCTGCAGTATTGAAGTATATCCTCCAGCTTCTTTCTTTTACTGGAATAGGCAGCCATAGTATTAATAAAATAAGATTGCGGGAGAAATTGATCAACCAAAGCCGGATCTTTTTTCAGTAATGCAAGCGCTTTACCCATCAGGGTATCCGCTACATCAAAACCGGTAGTTACCAGCGTTTTAAGTTTTTTTATCTGTTCACCCAGGTCATTAAATGCTGAATTGTCATTTTCATTTTGGTCCTTTTCCATAAAAATAATATGTACAAGCCCTTTGCCATTGAGGAACAGGTTGATCTTTTGCTGGCAAAAGTTAAGATACTTTGCCGCCAGTGAATATTTTGCATCTTCGGTGAGGTTGTTACCGGGCCATTGTTTTTCCATTTCATAATAAAATGTTTCAGCCGAAGCTTCACCGGAAAGGTTATCTTCTGTTAAGGCTTCTACAAAACGGTTGTATATAGTTATTTGTGCAGTATCATTTTTTGAAAAGTCACCACCTTTTATTCCCGGCCCGGCCGTATTTACGGCAAATAAATTTTGGTCAGTACTCATTTGCTGCATTCCCTTATTTTTTTCCCAGGCAGATAAAGTTTGAGGATCAACTTTGGTAATGGTTTCCAGATCTTTCTCGGCACAACAGGACCAGGGGATCTGGTCAATCGAGAAATCTGTTTTGGCTCTTTTCTTTACCATGATTTTTAAATATCCACCGATCTCATCGAGCGTCACTTTACCATTATTGTCACCAAAAGGTTCTTTATCGGCTGCTCCTGCAAGTCCATCTATCAGGTAATACGTATAAAGGCCATGCCCATTACCTATTGAAGAACTTTCAATAGAAACCTGTCCGTTGCCGGTAGAAAGCAACATGATCTCTCCCATTTGCTTTTGTACTATAGATTCATTGGTGTAATTAATCGGGGTTTCTTTATCTCTGGGAATTTCATCGCTCCTGCAGGCATCCATAATGAGAATTACTTTCACACCCAGATCCACATAACGCTTTACAACCAGGTACTTTACTCTGGAAATCTCAATAGTTCCGGTCATTTCATAATTATTTTCGTCCTTGTTTGGATAACAATCATAGGGCAGAAAATAAAAAACGTTTTCAGTTGTCGCAATACCATGTCCGCTAAAATAAAGATACAGGCTGTCGCCTTTTTTAAGATTTTTGTTTTTTAACCAGCCTGTAGCTCCCCAAAAATCATTTTTATTGGCATTTTCATTGAGCAGTAATTTTATATTTTCAGGCCTGGTGTTCCCCCCGCTGGGTGTTTGTAAAAATTTACTGAAAAGTAAGGCGTCGGCATGTGCATACTTTAAAGGGGTAACACCCGGGTATGTTGAAACACCCATAATAATGGCATACACATCGCCTTTTGCTGTATCTGCCCCATTTTTTGAAATAATTTTTCCACCCCTGGTTTCAGATTCAACAGGGTTTTGTGCTTCCAGGGAAAAAAAGCATAGCCATAAAAGTAAAACAATAAATACTTTTTTAATTTCGCTTGAACATATTTCCATTATACCGGCTTATGTTTATTATGATACACATCACAAAATGATCATGAAGTGCAGGTACAGAAGAAAAAAGCTTATGGATTTCCGAAGGAGGATTTTTATAAAGTTAACCTGTATAATATTTTGATCTGGCTTCCAAGATAAACAATTTAATCATTAATAATTAGGTAACAAACAATTAAAGTACTAAATTTCTACAAAAATTTTGCTTTGTAATATTTTATAACTTTAGTAAAACAATATGATTTATGCTTAAAATTATTAAAAACTATGTAGCCGGAACCATTGTCATCTTAGGTGCACTTTTATTTCTTTCGGGCTGCGCCGGTTCTAAAGTGGGTTCAGCCGGTAAGGGTGAGGAGCTGAATATGAAAATTACAGAAGAAAGGGACATTGTTAATTTTTATGCTTTAAAGGAACAGCCAACACTTTCTCTTGCAGCCCGTGGCAGTAATAAAGCAAGGGGCTTGAATATTGCATCACTTGCAGGTAATGCGATCGGTTTGGCCACTGATGCTATTAAGAAAGTAATCGATAACGAAAAGAAAAAGTATATAGCTGATTACCAGTTTGCAAAAACAGACCTGTATTTTTATGATCAATTATCAAATGAAGGTCCTTTTGATCCTGTTGGTATGCAGTTTGCCGGGTTTAGGATCGCAAGAACATTTGTAAATAAGGAAGGAATAACAGATACTGCTTTTACAGCAAGTTTCAGTGTTGACACTACAAATGCCTATGAAATTCTTAACAACTCCATATTCAGGTTAAGACTTGATGAGTACAATCTTAAATATGCAAAGGCAAAAGTACCCGCCACCAATGAAAATAAACTGAATATGGATATCGAGATAACTATTCATTCAACATATGTTAACGCAGAGGGTATTTTGTTTGATAATGTAACCCTTGGTAAATTTTATTTATTTATCAGAAGTGCTCCATTGAACCCTTCTGTTGAAAATTATGCGGCGTATTATAATGGTTTAAAGGGACAAAAATTATCAGGAAGATCATTTATTGTTCCCCGTTCATTTGGGTATCATATCGAAGATGGCCGACCCATGCAGGGTTACAGCCAGGGGGCTTATAACATTGACGTAAAAGTAAAGGAAAGCAGCAAAGATTCTTTTATAACAAAAGTGATATCAGAAAACTCGGATCTGATTATTGATGTGGGCAGAAAACAAGCGATAAAATATGTTAATAAAAGTTTATCAGGTAAGTAACAATAACGTGTTGTGCTATTGAAAACTGCTAAAATGATTCAGAGTCATTACGTCAGGGAACTGAAGTTAAGTTTACAGTAGTGCAAAAGCTTAATCAGGGCTGCTTCCCGAAAACGGGATGTAATCGTTTTCGGGGCTCCTTTTTTGTTACTTTTTTGGAGAAGCAAAAAAGTAAAAGGCAAAACTTTGAAAAACTGTGTGAAATATCTTATTATTCTTGAATTATCTAATAGCACAACACGTTAACAATAATTGATTAAGGAGGTTGGTATTTTCTTTAATTAAAAAAATTTGTTTAATGAATAATAAAGTCATTCTTTTTTTATTATGGTGTTTTTTTACGGCTGAATATTCTTTTTCCCAAACCAAACATGCCCTGATCGTTGCTATCGGTAATTATCCCGATCCGCCAAGAAATGGATGGAAACCCATCAATTCTTTGAACGATATTCCTTTAATTAAAAATGCACTGGTAGCCAGCCAGCAATTCAGTGAAAAGAATATCAGGGTGTTGACCGATTCGCTGGCAACCAAAAAAGGGATCATCGATGCATTGGATAAATTAACAGCATCAGCAGGCAAAGGGGATGTGGTGGTCGTTCATTTTTCAAGTCATGGACAACAGATCGAAGACGATGATAATGATGAAATTGATGGAATGGATGAATCCATAGTTCCTTATGGTGCTGTCTATTCTGATGATCCTGAAAAATATGTCCAGTCTGCTTCCGGTTATTTAAGGGATGACCTTTTTGGAGAAAAGGTAATAGCCTTAAGGAATAAGCTTGGCAAAGACGGTGACTTGTTGGTGATCATGGATGCCTGTCATTCCGGCACCGGAACAAGGGGTGTTATAACAGCCAAGATCAGGGGAGGAAATATGCCCATGGTGAGTAAAAAATTTAATGCCGGAAACCTTTCTCCGGTTAAAGAAAACGGGGTTTTCAAAGAAGGTGCTGCAGCAAAGCTTAGCAGCGATGCAGCAACATTTGTCCTTATTTCGGGTGCGCAGGCTAAGGAAAATAATTTTGAATGTTATGATGATAATGAAAATGCTGTTGGCTCATTATCTTATTCATTCAGTAAAACATTAGCATCATTAAAAGGAAATGTAACCTACCGCAGCCTTTTTGCTTTGATTGAAAATATTATGCTTGAAAAAGCACCAAATCAGAAACCGGTACTGGAAGGAGATGGTATTGACCGGGAATTGTTTGGAGGTAAATATGAAAAACAGCAATCCTATTTTACTATCGACAGAAGCCTGAGTAAAAACAGCCTGGTTGCTGTAAATGCAGGTTTTGTTTCGGGCATCACGAGGGGGTCACAGATTAATTTCTATGCTTCGGGCACTACAAATACGGTGGGTAAAAAACCAATTAACAGCGGTAAGGTCATCAGCGTAACTTCTTTTATTTCCATGGTAAAACCGGATAGCCTTGATGATAATCTTGCTAAATTAAATCCCTGGGCATTTGTAAGTGAATTATCTTATGGAGCAGAAAAAGTGAAATTATTTGTAAGGGATATTGCACCCGTTTCTAAAATGGTACAGGATGGTTTACGGTATTTTCAATTGGTAGAATTTAATCCAAACTGTGATCTTATTTTGGATACATCAGGTTCATTAAATAACTGGGCCTTAAAATATCCCAATTCCGATCTGATATTTCAGGATGGATTTAGTTTTACAAAGGATCAGCAAATGGAGCCATTAAAAAAAGCGTTAAGAAGTTTCGGGCGGTTCAGGTATTTAAAAGGACTTACCTTAAATGAGCCGGGCCTTTCGGCAAAAGTTAAATTGGTTTTTTTAGACGGGAAAGGAAAAGTTGACGATGAAACATTAAGATCCAGAACAGTATCAGGCCGTCTTGAACTGCGGGAATTTGACACGGTTTATTTAAAGATATTCAATACCGGGCAGAAACAGTTTTATGTTAATATAGTAGATATTCAGCCCGATGGTGAAATTAACGCGATAATGCCCCATAAAAATTTAGATGGCAGACCGATCACCCTGGAAGACTGCCTGGTAAAAAAATACGATTCAATTTTCCTGGAAACATACCCTATCGTCATCAGCAAACCTTATGGCAATGAAATGTTCAAAGTGTTCTTATCAGCTTCGCCACTTGACCTGGAGGATATTTTAACGGCTAAAGAGGAAACCGCAGTGCCTGTAAATAAAAGAGGTTTATTAAACGGGTTGGAAAAGATATTCATTAATTCCAATATCAGGGAAAATGGAACAAGAGGCGCAATAGGCACAAGGGTAAATGCAGATCAGAACGGAACAGTTTTTTCCCTTAATTTTCAGATATTACCCAAATAAACCGGGTACCGGCCCTGCATATTTGTTATTTGAAGATTTTAGGGATATATGGCTCTGGGGTTTTATAATGTTAGTGGATCAATCATCGGGTTTTCAAGAAATGATTTTAATGTTTAAAACAGGTTCTGTAATCATTGCCTTGAAAGCGTTTCCGCAGGTACAGAATAATTTGGTTTGTAAGCGTTACTGTATTTCTTTTAAATTAAATTGCCGTAAAACTTTCCATGGGGCCCCGTTATCCTGTTCAATTAAACTGATCATGTTGAATGTTAAGTGATCCGGGAATTTATTTTTTTTAATCAGCTCAAAATCCTGGCGGGTACATGTGGCGTTTGCAGGATGCATCAGGGTGATATGTGGATGATGATCCCCTGGTTCATCAATGATACCTTTTAAAATTTGATTTCTTAAACTTTTGAATGGTTGATTATTTACGGTTGCAGGCAGCATAACTCCTTTACCATCCGAAAAACGGGTTACAGCTGAAAATTGAATGGATATAGATTTGATACCTGGTTTCAAAATATTTTCAATCACCCCGTCAATTTTTTCAATTTCATCTTCTCTGCAAAGTGTTACATGGCTTTTGATCAGGCGGTATTGAACCGGGTTAAATGCGCTGCGGATCTTTTCAATGTTTTCAGATTCATGCTCATCCACAAAGAGCGTTAGTTGTTTTCGTTTCATCTTTTTACTTTGAAAAACTAAAGATAAAATAAAGTTATGAAGGCATACAGTGATATGATTGACTTCATCATTGATAATGATTATAGCTAGTGAAACGAAACGGGAGCGGAACCGCAATAAATGAATAATACGCTTGCTGCTGGAAGTTTACCCGGGTTATTTCCCCGACTTCATTATGGGGCTGGTCCGGCATAAGCGGCACCTCATTTAATAATCTTATCCGGTAAAGTAAAAAACTTTCATATAAATCCATTACTTTAATACTTTCAAATTTGCCAGATGCTTAAAAATATTTTCAGTAACCCATCCATTCTTTTTCTTTTAGCCGGAAATATATATTGTATCTGGTATTACGAAAACCATCCGGATGCTTTTGCCACTGTAGTATGGATATACTGGTTTCAAAGTATCACCATCGGGCTGTTTAATTTTCTTGATCTGCTTACCGTTAAAAATTATGATGCCGCTAATTTTAAAATGAATAATAAACCGGTAACAACAAACAATAAAGGTTGTATAGCCTGGTTTTTTCTTTTTCATTACGGCATATTTCATGTAGTATATGCTGTTTTTTTGCTCGTAAATCAGGGTATCCGTTCTGTAGATAAAATAATATTGATGCTGGGTATCGCTGTATTTTTCGCTGAGTCTATTCTCAATTTCATGAAGCAAAAACAAATAGAGCATACCCAATCAATTAACCTGGGCACCATGTTCTTTCTGCCTTACCTCCGCATCATTCCCATGCACCTGATGATTTTGCTCCCGGCTTTTTTGGGGTGGAAACCTTCTTTGCTTTTTCTGGCCTTAAAGATGGGAGCAGATATTTTATCTTTTCTTATCTATCATTATGTTTATGGTAAAAATAAAATTGCTGATAACAGCGGCCAGTAAGAAAATCAATAGTGTGCTGTAATATAATTAGTAAAGTCTTACACACCGGGTTTTTATCCTGCCGCATTTTTTCCCGGCTATTAAGACCCCGGCGGAACGGAAAAACCACCAATGATGCCCTCCAACACGCTGAGTACACAGAATTCCGCCCTACTACAGCCGCTGCTGACCCGATAGCTTTCGGGTGAAAATATTTAGTTGAAATTAACTGAAGTTGAAAGTTGTTTGTCCTCCCCGAATCGCAGCCTGGATTTGCATGAAGCAGATTGTTACTACGTTTGCCAGCATAGCAACAAACCCAAGTTGGGCGTTCGTTTTTATGAGTAAAGTTTAAATGAAGAATAAGTTCCTTTAATTCGAATGCTGAAGAATCTGATTCCTAATTAATTCTAAAATATAATCTGCAGCATAAATTGTGCTAATGCCTGTATTTGGCTTAATATAAGAAACAATGCCAATAATTCTATTTTGTATAGGAGGGTTCTGTGAAATCACATGGCCATTTTCAAAAAACAGACCAATTATTGGTGATAAAACAGGGCCACCACTATTTCCAGGAATTATTAATCCATCCACTAAGAAATATCTACTTTTATTTGTTGAAAGAATAATTTTATTACTTCTAGTTTTCCATTTCTCTTTCATATTAAGGTCCCCGCTAAATGACGATGCTATATAGCCCGATTTGACAATTGGTTCATTTGATTTTGTAATCATGAGGTTTGCCGGATATCCAATAGCAAATACCTGTGATCCTAAGCCTATATATGTTGTTTTCTTTATACTCTCTAAAGGGCAAAGAAAGCTTGTGTCAAAAGTTTTGAAACCCTTTTTTTCGACTCCTAATAAAAAATCATTTAGATAAATGCATGCAATGTCAACAGATTGATCTTGATGAATGAGTATGTTATTATTTAATTTACCGGCATGATCTAAAATTGGGATCTTGATATCAAAAAAATGAACCTTATCATTGTCACGATATAAAGTAACAGTAATTTCTTTTGCGGGAATAAACGAATCAACCATTGACCATGATCCTATCATATGTTTATTTGTTATGAGAAAGTATTTAATATTACTTTCTCTTCCACAACCGATCATAAAGCCAGTACCTGAAAAGGTGTCAACTTTTATGTTGACAATTGCTTTTAAAAATTGATCATTAACTTTCCCCCCTTCTTGACTATAAACTGTCTTGATTCCAAAAAGAAATACTATTAGTATTATTCTCATTATCGTAGTTTTCTTAAAGATGCAGATTAATTTAATTTCCATAATAAGCACTTGTTCTATATTCAGCTCCTTAGAAATGGTATTATGTTTAAAAATGACACAAAAAGTTCGAGGCCTTGCCGCAGGGCTGGTATTGTTGCTGTGTCCGCCCGGCAACTGAAGCCGATTGAAAAACTGAAGTTGAAGTTAACAACAAAAAGCTAAATAGTAATTCGTCAGCCGGATAATAGATGATAGCGATATACAGCTCATTGTTACTACATCTGCCAGCATAACAGAGAACCCAATGCTGGCAGTAGTTTTGTATAATTTTATTTATTATTTTTTTGTTGGGTCTTGTCCTATCAAGTCAGAAATAATTTTCCATACCCCATTTTCTTTACTCATTATTATTAATGCACTACCTGTGCCTTCGTATGGTTTACCTTTATCCATTCCTCCGGTACTATAAGACTTGTAGGAGAATATTGCTGTATTTTCATACTGAAAAAGAGTAAAACTGTATAAACTGTCTTTACCTGGGGTGAATTTATTTTTCGTTTGCCTTCTTGTCAAACTGTCCAGAATTACAGGAGCGCCATCCATGCCATGATAAAAATATCCAGTAGACAAAAGTGGTTTTCTTCGGGCATCTCTTTCAGCTACAGTTTTGAAATTTCGAGCTGCTTCTTCATAACGTCAAAGTAAATTTATTACAGCTGTGTCCGGAGGCCGGGTGCCTCCAAATTTTATGTCCTGGGCTACTGCAATATTAGAAAAGAATAAAAGTACAACTGTGGTTAAAATGTAATACAATTTCATATTTCTGGTTTTAGTTGTCATTGTTTATATGTGCTGAATAATAAATCACAATTTCAAAAGAGTTCCAATACAATTTGCGTCGTCCTGAAATTGGTTGACTCTTTTTCACGTTTTCCACAGCGGGATAAGGTGGCTGTGTTTTACGTTTTGAGTTTAGTTGTTCATCTTTGTTTCATCAGTTGAAGCGGACCTGGTGTTTAGTTCTGGGGAGAT
>JANOFR010000021.1:0-141842 GCA_031413755.1 Chitinophagaceae bacterium | reverse complement strand
GCCTGGTGAATAAAAAAACGGTTTCGTATGTAGAAATACATTTTCCAGCCGGAAGTATAATCCCAGTCTTTTTTAATAGAAAATGCGGTGGAAGGGTGATAATGGATACTGTTGGCTACCGTGCAAACAGGTATATTATTGCGCCTGACTATCCTGTAATAATACTCTGTTTCATCTCCCCATAAAAAATATTTTGCTTTTGGAACCCCAACCCTTTCAACAATTCTGCGGTGCAGCATGGTTCCGTTAAATGGATGCCCGATACCTTCAATAACTTTACAATCTACCTCATCAAGCGTTTTATACTGTTGTGTTTTCCACACAAAGGATTGCTTATTCTCTTTATCAATAACTGCACAATTCATTAAACGCAGGCTTCCATCATCAGCATCCAGTAAATTTTCCAGTGCGTCTTCTTTTGGATATCCGTCATCATCCATACACCATATCCAGGAATAGCCATTTTTGTAAGCCCAGTTTATACCTGTGCTGAAACCCCCGCTGGAACCAACGTTTTTTTGATTAATGAAAATCAGATCAGCCTGTTGCTCAAGCCATTCTTCTGTAGTGTCTGTACTGCCATTATTAATGATCAGAATTGCTTCTAAAGGCCGGGTTTGATTACGCAATGCAGCTATGCATTCAGAGAGGAGTGCCTGACGGTTGTATGTTACAACCACGGCAATAACCTTTTCCATAGGAATGGGTTTTGGTTTTTGGTTTAGAATATTTGAACTATTCTATAACGGAATGAGAATCCGCTTATTGCATGGGAATGAGGTTTTTCTTTATCCCTCCAGGTTGGGGAAAACCGGGGGTTTACCGCCTGAATTTTTTGATTCAAGGAAGAATTTGGCAAAATGGAGCGCTTCGCCTATTACATTATGCATATCCATATAGCGGTAAGTAGCAAGCCTTCCCAGGAAAGATACCTGCTTTAATTCCATGGCATCATAACGGTATTTGAGCAGCAGGTCCTTATCCTTTTCCAGTCTTTTTGGGTAGTAAGGAATATCGGCAGGCCCGGTCTCTTTACTGAATTCTTTAAAATAAATGGTTTTTTCATGCTGCTCCCAATTGGTAAAATGTTTGTGCTCTGTAATCCTTGTAAAAGGAACTGCTTCATCACAATAATTCATTTGGGTAGTTCCCTGAAAATCGCCATCGGCATAATACGTTTCAAAAGTTACGGTACGGTAACCCAGGCGGCCATATTTAAAATTAAACCAGGCATCAATTGGCCCGGTATAAAAAACATGATCATATCCTGATACATCCATTGTTGTTTCAAATTTTTTATTGAGGGTAACCTGAATGCCTGGATGATCGATCAGTTTTTGCATCAGTGCCGTATACCCATCTACCGGTATTCCGGTAAAAATATTATTATGGTAATTGTCATCGTAATTAAACCTCACCGGAATTCTTTTTAAAATGGAGGCAGGCAGTTCGGTGGGTTCGCAGCCCCATTGCTTTTTTGTATACCCGTAAAAAAAAGCATAATACAATTCTTTACCGATAAAGCGCAAAGCCTGTTCTTCAAAATTCTGTGGATCTGATATGGACGTATCAGCCAGGGTTTCTAAAAATATTTTTGCTTCTGCCGGCGTGAATGACCTGCCAAATAATTGATTGATGGTATGCAGGTTTACGGGTAACGAATATATTTTACCATTACTCATGGCTTTTACCCGGTGTACATAAGGCCTGAACTCAACAAAGCTGTTTACAAAGTCCCAGATCTCTTTTTTATCCGTATTAAAAATATGGGGACCGTACTGATGTACCATGATACCGGTTTGGGCATCCCGTTCAGTATGGCAGTTGCCTGCAATATGTTTTCGTTCGTCCCAGATATCAATGGAGCAGTCTGATTTATTTACCAGCTGATTCGCTAAAACAGTACCTGAGAAACCGGCACCAATTATTAAATACTTTTTCTTCATGAACAGCAATGTTATAATTTATTATGCTTATCCCCCTAAAATCTTTTTATATACCTGTTTATAGGTGTTCACTGTTTTTTCAAGATTATAAAAATCCTCAGCCCCTTCACGTATCTTGTTTGCGTTAAATTTTGTTTGCGTATCTATAGCCTTATCAATTATTCTTTCCATTTCAGCCACCGTAAAATTCTCCAGTACAAACCCCGCTTCATATTTTTCAATGATCTCTTTAACATCGCCTACCCCGCTGTTGGCTATTACGGGTATGCCCATGGCCATGATCTCTCCATGTTTGGTTGGCGAGGAGGACAGCTTTGAATAACAGGGTTTAATGAAAAATAAAGAATAAGAACTGAATGATAATAATACGGGCACTTCTTTTCTGCCTGCAAATTTTACAATTATTTTATCTTCCGGGATATTAAATTTTTTTGCAGCGTCGGTTATATCTTTATGATTGTTGTTCGAAATAAATAAAAATTTTGCTTCGGGTTTTTTCTGCAGCAGCAAACCACAAAACTGAAGCATTTCATTGGTTAAATACCAGCCGCCAATGGATCCCAGGTAGCTTATAATAAAATCCCCATCGCTGATCCCCAGTTCTTTTTTAAATGTTGCTTTCAGCGAGCCGTCAATGGCATCCGGGTTAAATAATTCCAGGTCAACACTGCAGGGCACAATCTCCACTTTTACCGGTTGAGGCACCCTTGTCCATTTCAGCATCTCTGCTTTACCCCTGTACGTTAAACAGGTATTATAATCGGCTATGCGTACACTTTCATCTTCTTTTTTTCTGAAAAAATTATATACCATTTTGTACAATGGATTCTTCAGGTTCCACATGCCGCCGTCTACTCTTTCATCTGCCCAAAACCCCCGTATGTCATTCAGGTATTTAATGCCCAGTTTTTTTTTCAGGTATAAGGCGATCAGTTGAGGTACACCCGGCCGGGTGTGTACCATATCAAATTTACAGGCAGCATGCAATTGAATTGCCTTTTGCCGCATTTTAAAAAAATCATAAACCGATGACAATACCGGGGGGTTTTTATGATAAGGCAGTGAAACCCAGTTTATCGGGATCCTGTTTACGAGGCTTTCAACTTCAGCCTTATGGGCCTTATATTTTTGAGGTTTATCGCAGCTTAAGATGGTGAATTGGTAACCTTCCTTTGTCAATCCTTCCAGGTAAGGTATAACCTGGCTCTGGCCCAATGGATCGGTCATCCCGTCATAAGATATAAATAAAATATTTTTTCCCTTCACCGGTTAATTGTTGTTTAATGTATTGGAATAAATGTTACGTAAGCCCTTCATATGATGCGCCAGCGTAAAATGATTGATCACCCGTTGTTTTGCAGCAAGTGCAAGTTCTTTTTGTAAGGTTCGGTCGGCGGCAAGTTGTTTTAATTTAATTACAAAATCGCCTGTATCTTTTAAATCAAAAAATAATGCCGTATCAGCACACTGCTCCCGGAATGAAGGAATATCACTCAGCAACATCGGTATCTGCATAGCCATGGCTTCCAATACACTTAATGAAAAGCCTTCAAATTCGGAGGACATGACATACAGGTCATAATAAGGCAATAAACCGGCTGCATTTTTTACTTCGCCTTTTAGAATGACCCTTACCCCTGTTTCCCCAACCATCTGTTCAAGTTCTTTTTGTAATACCCCGATGCCGTAAATATGCAATTCAAAATTCTGTTCTTTAAGTAACTCAAAGGCCCTGATGAGGTATTGTTGATTTTTAGGATAACGCAATGCCCCAATGGCAACCAATGTAAAAATTTCTTTGTTTACAGGAGCTGTTACCGGTAAAGCAGGAGTTTCAATCTCTTTCATATCAACAAAAGTATACAGCAGGTATTTTTGATAAGGCGTATGTTTAAAATGACGGAAGTACTGATCCAAAACGCCTGTAGACACTCCAACAATAATACTTTTATGCATTTTATAGCCAATATTTTCCAGCATTTTCAGGTACCATTTATTATAATCATTGGTAGAAACGTTGGTATGTATGGTGGTAATTAAAGGTATTTTTTGGGGTGTTGCCAGCCTGGCAACTAATGTGGCGCTGTACAGGTGTGAATGCACCATATCGATCTTATATTTTTTTATCAGCCTTCGCAACCGTAATACCGCAATCGGAAATTTTGCAAATGATCCCATATTCAGGCAATGGTATTCATCACAGGTAAATTCATCCCCAAAATGATTCTGCGGGTTTAGTGTTACCACGATGTTACGGTACTCCGGTAATTCCTTCAGCACTTTTACCAGCATTACTTCGGCTCCGCCACGCCCCAGGTAATCAATGATATGTAAAATGGTTTTTTTGCCGGTCACCGGTAAATATTATATTTAGGATTATGTAATGCTCAACCAGTACCCATTAATTATTTTGAGCTGCCTTTGTTTTTTGGGGTAAGCCATAAAAAACCAGTTGCCAATATTAAAGAGCGGTGTTGTTGTTCCTTAATTATTATTCATCCAGGTATCGTACCACATCTGAAACATCAATAGAAACCAGATCTTTTCGGCCCTTTCTTTTTTGCCGTTATAAAATGATCTTTTTATCCGCTGCACTTCTTCATTATTAAAAATATCCTGTTTGGCAATAAAGGTTTCATCAAAATACCGGTCCACAAAGGGCTTCAGGTCATGTGTGAGCCAGTCGCTGATCGGTATTCCAAAACCCATCTTAGGCCGGTCCATCATTTGTTTGGGAACATACTTATGTACGATCTCTTTAAGAATGAATTTTTTATTGCCCTTATTGTATTTGTATTCCATGGGCAACTGAGCGGCCCACTCAATGATGCGCTGATCTAAAAACGGCTCCCGCCCTTCCAGGCCCACACTCATGGTGGCCCGGTCAACTTTTTGCAGAATATCATCCGGCAGGTAAGTCTGATAATCTATGGCCATCATGTATGTCAACATGGAATAATTCTCTTCATGCAGCTCTTCACTGTCGAAAGCAGAAGGCAGTTCTTTAACCGGTTTTTTAAACAACCCTGCAAGGGTATCTGCTGTATTCTGCTGCGTAATATTTTTTAAGATATTTTTTTCGGAAGGATTCTTTAAAAAGGTTTTTACTTTTTCGTACCTGCTGTGAAAAAGATATTGCTTTTGTAAAAAAGGTATGGCATCTGCCGGTACTTTATCCATAACAGCGGCTACAGATTTTCGCAAAACCCCGGGGATATTTTGTAACCTTTTTCCATACTTCATGATATAATCGTAGCGGTTGTACCCGGCAAAAACCTCATCGCCGGCATCGGCAGATAATGCCACAGTAACTTTCTGCCGGGCTATTTTACTCACCAGCGATGTAGGTATGGCACTGCTGTCGGCAAAGGGTTCATCATAAAAAAAGGGAAGCTGCGGTACAATTTCAAGTGCTTCTTTTTGCGTGCAGTAATACTCGGTATGGTCGGTACCCAGGTGGGCCGCAACTGCTTTGGCAAAAGGCGCTTCATTTAACCCTGCATCGGGCACCCCAATGGTAAAGGTTTTTATTTTTTCGGTATTATTTTTTTGCAGTAAAGCGGTTACACAGGCGCTGTCGTATCCGCCGCTTAAAAAAACCCCAACCGGTACATCACTCACCATCCGGTATTGAAAAGCATTGGTTAATATCTGCTCTGTTTCTGCAATGGCATCGGGTAAACTTATTTTTAAGATGGGTTTATTATAAGCATCGTACACGTTCCAGTACTGTTGTGTAAGTATGTTGTTAAAAGTAAGGTCCAGTTCCAGAAAATGGCCCGGCTTTAATTTATAAGTATGCCGGTAAATACAATGTGGTGTGGGTACATAGCCATACTGCATAAAAGCAGCAGCGGCATCGGTATTAATTTCTTTTACAAAACCCGGGTGCTGCACCAGGGCCTTTAATTCGGAAGCAAACAAAAACAACCCGTCTTGATGGTAATAAAAAAAAGGTTTTACGCCGGCCCTGTCCCTGCAGGCAAATAATTTTTGGCTGGCTTCATCATAGATAACAAAGGCAAACATGCCAATAAATTTTTGCAGGGCAGTGCTGCCCCATTCGGTGTATGCATGTAAAATTACTTCGGAATCGCTGTGGCTGTTAAACCGGTGGCCCTTTTGTTCCAGTTCTGTTTTTATTTCGACATAATTATATATTTCACCGTTAAATGTAATATGGAGCGATTGAAAATTCTTGGGCTGGCTGCCACCTTCGGTCAGGTCAATAATACTTAAACGCCGGTGCCCCAGGCCAATGGTTGCCGCCGGGCTGTTGTATATACCATAGCCCTCACCATCGGGTCCGCGATGAGCCAGGGTGCGGTTCATCTTTTCTAAAATATCCCTGTCTGTACTTTTATTAAAATCGGCAAAGCCGGAAATACCGCACATACTTATTTAAAAATTTAGCAACGCAAAGGTACGTGTAGTACCCGTATAAACCTATGCCCCGAATATTGTAACCTATTTAAAATAAAACAATTAATTTCACGGCAACTTATCATTTTTGCTGCTTTGCTTTTAAGAACAGTAAAACAACCGGAAAGTTTTTTTGCTGTCAGATATCAAAATATACCGGTTACTGAAACCTGATTTGAAAGACCTTTTATTTGATGTACCATTATTCCTGAAAAACCAATACTGAAAAGTAATAATTAATAGCATCAAAGATTAAAAGCCGAATTTAGCTAACGTTTATGAAAGTATTGTTTTTAGCACCATATCCCAAATACATAACCCCCTCCCAGCGGTTTCGGTTTGAACACTACATACCTGAGTTAGAAAAATTTAAAATCAGCTATACCTATAAAACTTTCGTTGCTGAAAAAGATTATGACCACATATTTAAAACGGGCAATGGTATTAAAAAGACATTGATCATGCTTAAAGGGATGGTGAAAAGGATTTTTTTACTTTTTACCCTTGCTGAGTATAACTACGTTTATATACATCGTGAAGCTGCTCCTTTTGGACCTCCGGTATTAGAATGGTTAATAGCCAGGGTGTGGAAAAAAAAGATCATTTACGATTTTGATGATGCCATCTGGATCCCTTTATCCTCGGCTGCAAATCCCATCTCCGCCAAAATTAAATGTACCTGGAAAATAGCAAAAATCTGTACATGGAGCAGCATCGTAACAACCGGTAATCAATTTCTGGCAGACTATGCCCTGCAATATAATAAAGACGTAAGAATTATACCTACCGTTGTAGACACTGAAAGAACACATAATAAAATAAAAAACCAGGAAGACAAACCTTTAACGATCGGGTGGACAGGAACGTTCACCAATTTTATAAACCTGTCGATTGCAATTCCTGCAATAAAAAGCCTGCATGCTAAATACCCTTTTGAGTTTTTAATTATCGCCGATAAGAACCCGGGTTTAGAAAACATAAATTATACGTTTATTAAATGGAACAAGGAAACAGAAATGGATGACCTGATAAAAATGAATATCGGCATTATGCCCCTTTTAAAAACCGATGTGCAGTTGGGCAAATGCGCCTTTAAAGCCATTCAGTATATGAGCCTTGGCATACCTTCGGTTGTAACTCCGTTTGGTGTTAATTGCGAAGTAGTGAATAACGGGGCAGATGGTTTTTGGGCCGATAACGATACAGAATGGTTCAATACACTGGAACAATTAATTACCAGCAATGAATTGCGCAGTAAAATGGGCAAGGAAGCCAAAGCAAAAATTATTAACCGGTATTCGGTTATTGCTACAGTTAACAGTTTCACTGATTTATTTAAATAACAAACGTACCCGATAACCCCTTTCTATGCTTTTTTAAAACTACCGCGTATTATATCATTCAATATCTTTGAACCCTAATCAAAAAATTTCTCTTCAAGATATATTTATATGCAAGACCTCACCATTTGGGATTTCGTGCTGTTGCCTGTATATCTTTTTATTTTAAACCTGGCAGCCAAATACATCAGGGCCAGGTATAAGGACGAGCCCCGGTTGATTTTTTATTTTAAATGGGGCTTTAGGTTTAAAATGCTGGTAGCTATCGTATTTACCTTACTTACCAACTTTTACATGCGTGGCGATACTGTTGATCTTTTTTATGGGGAAGGCAAAAATTTTGCAAACATCATCAGCAATAATGCACAAAAAGCTGACCTTTTAATTACACAGGGTGGTGAAGAAACAAACAGCCTGGCCAGCCCGGGGGAAAAGGGATATTTATTGATGGAAAGTAATTACCTGGTGGTAAAGATCAGTGTTATCTTGTGTTTTTTAGCCTTTAAAAAATATATGATCGTTAACCTGCTTTGTGCTTTTATTGCATTTTTAGGGAGCTGGTACCTGTTCCTGTTTTTCAGGAAACAGCGGCCCCAACTGGAATATGCTTTTGCCATTGCCTGTATGGCCGTACCTACTGTAGTTTTCTGGAGCAGTGGTATCAGCAAAGATGCGGTATGCATGGCTTCCATCGGTTTTTTAACCTGGAGCCTGTATAAACTGATCGTATATAAAAAGAACCGGTTATTAAATTTACTGATCGCGGCGGTATGTATTTATCTTATTTACTTTATTAAAATATACATCTTATACAGTTACCTGCCTTTTTGCCTGTATTATTTATTTATCACCAATATAAAAAATAACCCAAACAGGACTATCAGGATAGCGCTGAGGCTTACCTTTCCTGTATTTTTTGCAGGGGTTGTACTGTATTTTTATTTTTACGGAGATGATTTTTTTACAAATTTTTCTTCCGAAGAAATTTTAAACACCGTATCCATTACCCAGGAAAATTTTAATATCCAGTCAAAAACATTGGAAGGTTCTTATTTTACACTGGGCGAATTTGACGGAACCCTGACCGGGTTTTTAAGATTGACACCGGCCGCTATTGGTACCACTTTTTTCAGGCCATTCATCTGGGAGGCCCGTAATATGGTCATGTTGCTTTCTGCTTTGGAAAGTTTACTGATATTCTGGTTTACGATCAGAAACTTTTTTACGCCTAAAGGGATCTCCAATTTCTTTAAAAAAATATTTACTGACCCGCTGGTATTATATTGCCTGGTATTTTCTTTATTATTTGCGGCATTTGTAGGCATCAGCTCTTTTAATTTCGGGAGCCTGGTGCGTTATAAGATCCCGGCAATACCTTTTTTTCTTATTGCATTGGTCATCATATCGGGTAAGTCATTTGTTGTGGAAAAAAAAGTAGAGCCTGCCTGATCAATGCGTTTGATAAAGCCCTGTAAAATAATTAACTGAATTAGTAATTGAATAATTTTCCAGGATGAAATCTCTCGCCAGTTGGGCTTTTTTTTCGAGCAGGGAGTCCGGCATTTGAGTTATCTGTGAAAAGATCTTCGACAGGTCGCCCGTTGTAAAATCTTCATGTACAAAAAAACCAAATTCATCTTTTACAAGCCATCGTGTTTGACCGGTATCGGTAACTACCGGAATGGCACCGGCCGCCATCGCTTCTATAAGGCTTTTACTGGGATAGTTATTATGCAACTGCAGTGATACAAAATACCTTGCCTGGTTCATCACTTCATGTACATTCTCTTTGTACTCAAAAACTACAGGTATATTTTTATAGGCTTCAGTCTTTAAAATATCCTCTATCCCGGCTTGTAATGATCCCCAACCAATTATATAAAATACAAACGCATTTTCTTTTCCTTTTACCGCTGCATAAACAGCCGGTATCGCTTTTACAAAATTTATTACCTGCTTTACAGGCTCCAGCCTGCCTGTAAAAACGATCCAGTTCTTTTTACCTGCCGGGTTAACCGGTTTAAAAAGCTCCGTATTACAAAAACTGCCCGGCGTTTGGCTTATCGATTTTCTTTTCAGGAAAAAAAGCCGCTTAACAAATTTATAAATACCGGGGTCAAGCACATCTGTTTTTTGCGAGTGAAATATGGCAAGCAGCTGTGCAGTTTTTCCTTTAACCGATAAATTCTTAAAGCTGGATTGGGTTACCGAAAAAATAACCTGCCTGTTTTTAACTGCATGTAAAGGGTGTGCATCAATAAAATGAAGCGTATCGCCTTCCTGTGTATGGGTATAAACAAAATCACGGAGATTTTTTCTAACAGCCGCAGCACCGGCTGCATAATAAAAATCATGGATCAATATTGAGTTGCGGTATTTATCAAAACTATCTTTAAACTCAACTGAAGAAGAAAATATATTGTACAGTTCAGGAGGTAATACAAGAGTAATCTTTTGACCATGGTCTGACCGGTTTACCAGCCCTTCCCATATTCCGGTAAACCTTTTCTCTGCACCACCCAGTTTTTCATTAGCTATAATAATCCAGATCATTACTTGTATATTTTATACCCATGGCCATTTAATAAAGTACCATGATATTATTCACCGGTTACCGGCTTTACCTGCTGCCGGGAATTTTTTTGTTTATCGAAAAAATAAGGTTACGGAGTTTCTTATCCGTTTTATAATCGTAATGGCTCTTTGCCGGCAGTTTCATTATTTCATCAAACTGTTTTTCTGTAAGTCCCAGTTTTTTAGGTACATATTCCAGGTCCTGTTTCAGTATTTCTTTTTCCATAATGGGTTGCGTCAGTTCTTTCAGGGCTTCATCCCTGGTTATTTGTCCCGATACAATGAGGGTAGATAAATGCGCTTTGCGTTTATCAATATTAAATTTGTTGGGTAATATATACCCCTGGTAAAAACGGGTGATGATCGATTCATAATGTTTACCGCCATAATCCCGCCAGCCCAGCTCTTTTTCAATAATGGCTTTTGCTTTGGCTTTATCGTAATCAAAATAATCGAGCAACCCAAACCACTGTATCTTTTTAACCTTATGATAGTAACTGTATTTTTGAAAACTCAACAGTGGAAAATCTTTGATGGGTTTATGCCTGAACCGGTCATTGATGTCTTTAATATTTACCGCATCATTTGTTTTATTTGCATACCGCCAGTTTACCGGCAGTATGGCCTCGGTAACGGTATTGGTACCCGCCATAATATACCTGATCCGGTTTGCGGCAGCCTGCTCATACAGGGTAGCCGTAATGGCGTGATCGGTTAAGGCTTCCAGGTCAAGCACCGATGCTTTTAAATAGGCTACCTGTAATTCTTTAAATTCATTCCAGTCAAGCACTTTTGTGTACAGGTCAAAACCCAAACGGGTAACAATGTTTTCAATATTCTGTACGGCCAGTTCCGAGTTCCAGCCATTATCCAAATGCACAACCAGCGGCCTCAGGCCCAGTTGTTTTAACAGGTATACGGCATACGTACTGTCCACACCGCCGCTAACCCCTGTTATACAATCATACTCTTTTCCCCGGCCGTCTTTTTTTATACGGGTTACATAATCTGCCAGTTTTTTTTGTTTTATATCCAGTGGCAGGTCAACCAGCTTTCTTTTTTCTTCATACTCATGGCAATGATTGCACACCCCTTTATCATCAAATATGATATCCATGTCGGTGGTATCCATCACGCAGTTGGTACAAACCTGGTATTTTTGTAATGGCTTCATCATGATAAAGTTTGCAGTTTGGCGGGTAAGGGATACGTAATTAATACAGCCTTGTGTTTTCCATGAAACACAAAAAAACTTCCTGCTGCCACAGCACTTGCCCCGGCCTGGATGGCCTGTTTAAAATGCTGCATAGAGCCTGCGCCCCCGCAGGCAATTACCGGTACTGAAACCGCTTCTGCAATTTTTTTTACAAGAGTAACGTCATAGCCTGCCATGGTACCATCGGCGTCAATAGAATTAATAAATATTTCTCCGGCACCGGCGCTTTCCATTTCCCGGGCAAAAACTACCGGATCCTTACCGGTATTTTTTTGTCCGTTGGCCGCATATATTTTATACCCCCCCAACAAAGATCTTTTTACATCAATACTTACAACGGTACTGCTGCTTCCAAACTGGCCGGCCGTTGCCGTTATCAGTGCAGGCTGTTCCAGTGCTGCCGTATTAAATATTACTTTCTCAACGCCATTGTAAAAAATTTCTTTTACCTGTGCTATGTTTGATATACCGCCGCCATAAGCTACGGGCATAAAAGCCTCACTGGCAATATGGGTAATATGTTTCAGATCGGGGCCCCGTTTTTCACGGCTGGCATCAATATCTATAAGGACCAGCTCATTCACTTCCTTATCATTAAAAATGCGGACTGCATTAATGGGGTCGCCAATATATTTGTAATCCTTAAATTTTACTGATTTAACCAGGTTACCCTTGTGCAGTAATAAAACCGGTATAACTCTTATTCTTATCATTATGGTGTTTAGTACAGGCGGGCAAATTTACGGTAAAGTTGCCTAACATACCCCCTGGCTTTTACCGGCGGTTAATTAATATTTTGAGGTACCGGGGGTTGGTAATTACAATTTAATAATACTGCCGGCCTTTTTAAAATTTAAATCCCGAAGGGATAACATTATTATAGTATCATTAATTGATAAGGTATTAAACCCCGAAGGGGTGATATAAAAGATTCTCATTAATCATACCATTCAAAGAGATATTTTTCATCGTATTCAACTTCAAATTTTTTTAAAAATTGCAGGTATTCCTGTTTAAAAGTTTTCTTTTTATGATGATTCTCCTGGTTTAAAATATAATCGTAAACTTTTCCAATATGCGAATGAGAATAAGAAAATGCGCCATATCCCTCCTGCCAGGCGAATTTTCCATCCGCAAATTTTTGTTTATTAATAAAATTTGATGAATTGTTCTTCATATCTCTAACCAAATCTGATATCGGCATAACAGGTTTTAATCCAACAAAAGCATGTATATGATCAGCCATACCATTCACTATTATTGACTTTTGACCTTTACCTTTAATAATACCGGCAATGTATTTATGCAATTCGGTATTCCAATTATTGCTGATCAGATTTTCCCGTCCTTTTACAGCAAACACAATTTGAATATAGATTTGTGAAAATGTTCCAGGCATAATGATAATTTTTGTTTGTTCACCATATCACCCCTGCGGGGTTTTGCTATCTCAATTTACCTGGTTTCTATAATAATACCATCCGCAAGGGCGGATTTATCCAGCACCGCAAAATATTAATTAGTTTTCCGGGCGGGGACTTAAAGAAGACAATACCTTTCATTTTTGGCTAAAGTAAAAGAGGCTTTCTCAAAAGTCAACCATTGCTGTCTGATTGGGCTTAACGAAGTCCTTTGAACATACGTTATTTACTCAAATATCTTTCGACAAGCCTGCCCGTCCGGCAGGCAGGCACAACTTGACATACTTTTGAGGCAACCTCAACATAATATCTTTACTATTGAATGGAAGTAAACAGCTTTAACAGGAACTGACCAGGTTATTATCATTTAATAGTCGTCGGCTATTTTTGTAATAATATAAGAATCATTAAATAAGTTTCCGGCAGCAATGTATATTTTATTCCCGTCTCCCCACACGCTGGTTGCGTGCCTTGGAAAAATGGCATATTTTAATTCTTTCCAGTTATGCCCATCTGCTGAATATAATATCCCTTTTGAATTATTTCCGATTTCATCAATTCCCCTTATAAAAAACATATACCCATCCATTACAGCCAAATTACCCCAGAGGGTCTTTAACCGGTCGTTATGGGCGATGCCTTTTTTCCAGGTAATGCCATCATCCGAACTTTGCCATACACTTCCGTATAGATCATGTTGCGCTCCATTTCCTTTAAACTGGCCACCACCAATAATATACAATGCACCATTAAAGCTGATCATCGATGCCCGGCCCCTGGCTATCAGATCATCGGTAAAATCAGTACCCACTTTAGTCCAGGTTTCCCCATCTGCTGAACGGTATAAATTACTATGTATGGCCTCTTCGCCCAGTCCCACATAAATATAGCCTTTGTGTATACAACTTACAAACTGGTTCCTGCCACCCAATGCCCGGCCCCAGTTTGCCGTAACCTGTGCCCAGACTGGTGCAGATGGGTTTGTAATTTCATCATAATACCAAACATCCGTATTACTATCGCCGCCCCAAACGTATAATTTATTATTGAGTACACCAGCCCCATGCGTATGCCTGGGCGTAAAAGGGGCATCCGGCAGTTGTGTCCAGGATTTTCCTTCATCGGTACTCACCCAAAAATCATTTACCAAATGCGGTGCCGGAATATTGATTGGATTCCATCCTGCAATAAGGAATAATTTATTATTATACTTAACCAGGGCGGCACCATCGCGTGCTTTAAATTCGTTAACCGGGTTTTGCTGAATTAAACTGAATACCTGTGCCTTACTGCATTGAAAAGCCAGTAAAACCAGGCAAAAAATAAATAGTTTTTTCATGCTGTAAGTAAGTTTTAATTTTTATTGAGGTATGTCCCTGCCTTTTTTAACCTGTATTAATTCTACTGCATTGTAAAGTGTGGTTTGTTCGGCAGCTGTTAATGTTTGGTGTATGGCAGCAAATGCCCATCTTAATGAATTAGACTGTGGGTTTGCATAGTTCTGAGATAGTTTAATGGGAAGTTCTGAAGTAAAGTTGTCTAATGCAGCCGGGTTTATAACAGCAGCCAATGTGCCGGCGTTAAATACTTCTATCGTATTTCCGTTTCGCTGTATGGTACCAAATCCACGGGTATCGGGTACGGGTGCCCCTGCCGTGCTTCCGGCAATATAACCATAGGCTTTGCCATCATTATCCCTTTTCCAAATTGAAAAAGTGCCGGTACCGTTTGAAATGATAGTGCCTCCCGGAATGCTGTTCAGCAAATAATAGGATGCCCCAACATTAGCATCAACCATTAAAGCCGGCATTATTTGGGTATTGGCAAACTGAGCCTTTGCTCCATCAAAAAAAACGCCCTCTTCGTCATGTGTTGCCTTGTTAGGAAATTGTAAACTAAATGCATATTCATTATCGAAGGGATTCATAAAATTAACCTTATGTGCATAAAATTTGCCGCCTAAAAAGAAATAGATCGCATAAAACTTGTTTAAAAAGGGCCTGCAGCTTTCCACAAATTCACGAACCATTTGCTTTTCGGCTGAGGTTATGCCTGCATTTTCAGCATATACATCGGTAGCGGTAACCGGTATATTACAACAGGTATAAATGGAGAGCGGATTATTTGATGCCCTGGGGGTTGTACTGGTTTTATTAATGGGCGGGCAATCCTCTATAATGGGTTGTCCGGTTTCGGGGTCTGTTTTTTTAAAGGTTTGGGCCTTGCTTTCAAAAAAGATCAACAGGGCCAGTAAGGGTAATAGTTTTTTCATGTTGGATTTTTAGGATAAAAACAGGGCTATAACAAACTGAACCCGGTTTATTGATTCAGCTAACCATTATAGCTACTATTATAAAGAAATTTTTTCAGGAAATTTTCTTTATACACACATGTAACGGATAAAATAGTTGGTTTATTATGCTTAAACCTTAATAGAGGCCGGCAAAATTCCGGTAAAGCTGCATACCATACTTATGGCTTTTTTCGGGATGAAACTGAACGGCAACAATATTTTCCCGTTCAACGCCTGAGGTAAATTCGTAACCATAGTTACTGGTTAACAGGATATCGCCGGTATGTTCAGGGCTTAAATAATAAGAATGCACAAAATAAAAATGGGCGTCGGGTGGCAGGCCCTGTAATATTTTAGAAGGTTTTTTAATTGTAATATCGGCCCACCCCATATGAGGTACCTTTAAACCGGCCTGCTTTATTTTTCCGGCATCAAATTTTGTAACGGTCCCTTTTATCCAGCCTAACCCTGCTGTTGTACCTTCATCACTGCCTTCGGCCAACAACTGCATGCCCAGGCAAACGCCCAGTAAGGGTACTTTATCTTCCTGTACTTTTTTGCACAGTATATCAAAATAAGCAGCATTGCGCAACTGGCCGATCCCAAAATCGAATGAACCCACACCGGGCAATATTAATTTGGTTGCGGCACTTATTTTTTCAACGCTATGGGTAATTTCACTTTCCACTCCAATACGCTTAAGCATATTGGCTATTGAAGTAAGGTTACCTGCACCATAATCAATAATTGTAATCATAATTTTAATTAAATGTTCAGGTGCATTTTTCTATATTCTTCAAATTTTGTTTTTGGTATATAGCCGTTATATTCAATTTTGTTTGTAAAAGGCAAGCACTTTGTTTTATCCAGTTGTTTTATAATTTTTGCCGGAACACCAGCTATGACACAATATCCTTCTTTAAACGATTTTGTAACTACACTACCAGCTGCAACAATTGTAAAATCTCCCAATTCAACATTAGGAAGTATAACAGCGTTCATACCTAACCAGGAATATTTCCCAATAGAAATTTTTCCCGGTATCTGTAATGTTGAATTATAGACATCATGATTGGAACTAATTATTCCAACACCGGGAGCTATTTGGGTATAATCACCAATATAAATTTTTCCAAGTCCCTGTATGTAACAATTATTCATATAACCCGGGCAAGTATCTACTCCAGCATAAATATTTTCGGGGCTGCTTATTCTGCTTGTAAAATGTACTGGCCAATAGGCTTTTTTATTAAACCCCAGAAATTTTTGCCAAAACCAATACTTAAAAGTAACCGGCGTTTGAGAGGCTCTGGTTTCAAAAATTTTTTTCCCCAGTGGAGACATTTTAAGGAAGAACCAAATAATATTTTTAATTACATTCACTTTAAAATAAATTTTTCGTTTTTTGAAAATTTATATGATCTCACAAAATAAATAAAATATATAAAAGCATAATTAATACAAAAAAAAGTAAGCATCATTATTGTTGTGCCATATAGTTTATACCCTAAATAAAAAGAGGCAAAGGTAGAAACCACAATATAAATATGCAGGTAAAAATCTTCTTTCTGTTTTCGTGCAATGATATACATATAGCTCAGCGGGCTGGCAATAAATTTTGGCAGCATCATGATAATAAGTATCTGTGCATATACTCCCGCACTTTGCCACTGGGCACCAAATAATATTTTAAAGATCCAGGGGCCGCCAACGGCTACAACAATGCAGGGTACTATCATGATGGCCCCTAATATTTTGGCCGTTCGCAAAAATACGGCTTTGGCATTGCCTTTTTCTTTATACTCCTGGTCGGCTTTTTGGCGAAACACATCGGCTACGGCACCGGTTATGATGGAGCTGGGCGCTACGATCAGCCTGTACGCCTGGCCATAATAACCCAGGTCGGCGGGTGAAGCTGCAAACTTCGACAACAGGAAGCTGGGCAACTGCTGTGTAAAAACATTGATGATATCGGCAGGCGTTTGAAACCGGAAAAAAAGTTTGTACTTAACGGCATCTTTTTTTAACTCCCCATGCGGTACCGGCAGTAACAATTGCCGGTCGTTATGTAAACAACGGTATGCCAAAATACAGGATGCAATTAACTGGCCAATGCAAAACCCGGTAATAAGACCCTGTATATTTTTAAACCACAACCCGAAAGCGGTCTGGCATAACATGGTAACAACAGCCTGGGCCATCCGGTTTACCGCTACCCTTTTAAACTGTTTAAACCGGTATGCCCATTGTGTAAAAGCGGTATTGATACCCATTAGTAAAACGGTAAGCGGCACCAGCCATACGGTATAATAAAAAGAAGGGCTGGCATTTAAAAAACCAAGCAGGGGCACCCTGGTAAAAATTAAGAGTACCGAAACTGAAACCGCCACGATCACATTTATAAGGAGGGTGAGGCGTAACATCGTTATGGATTCCCGTTCAGTATCGGCTACTAAAATGGCCGTGGTATAATGCGAATTGGCCAGGGCCGCAAGGGTTGCACAAAAACTGATGAATAAAGCAAACGGGGTAAAATCCTGTGCGGCATCATATATCCTTACCAGCCAGAGGGTACTGATGATTGGCAACACAATGGAAAAAGTACTGCCGCCCATTACGGTTAAAATACTTTTAATAAAGTCTTCGCTTAATTTATTCTTTAAATTGCTAAGTACATTCATTTATAAACCCGGGTAATAGCGCCGGTTAACGGTTATAGTTTCTGATATCATGCACCAGCTCTATCGCTTTTTTGGTTTCAGTTAACGGAAAGCCCTTTCCTGCCATAACAGCTGCATAGGATTGTGTATGTAATTCGGTAAAACCATCACTAAAATCAAAGGCTTCCTCATTTATAGATAATGACCTGAAGGTGCGTTTGCCTGCCGCCACGGCCTCTGCCGGTAAATCACCTGCATCAATACTCAGCTTCCAGTTTATATGGGCCCGCTCCAGTTCGAGCTGGCCTGCCGCCGAAGTTTGATTGTGCAGTGTTATATTATTTTCTTTTACATCGCCAAATATCCACAGCAGCATATCAAAAAAATGAACCCCGATATTGGTAGCAATGCCCCCGCTCTTTTGAATATCCCCCTTCCAGCTTGCATGGTACCAATGGCCGCGGGCCGTGATGTATTGCAGGTTCACCTGCTGTTTTTTACCGGCAGGCATGGCAGCCATTTTTTCTTTTAAGGCAATAATTGCCGGGTGCAGCCTTAACTGCAGAATGGTAAATACCCGCTTACCGGTTTCCTTTTCAATTTCGGCCAGGGCATCTATGTTCCAGGGATTAAGTACGATTGGTTTTTCGCAGATCACATCGGCACCAATGCGCAATCCAAAACGGATATGGGCATCGTGTAAATAATTAGGGCTGCACACCGTTACATAATCTGTTTTATTACCCAGGCGTTTTTGTTTTTCCAGGTGGCGGTCAAAACGTTCAAACTCGGTAAAAAAATCTGCTTCCGGAAAATAACTGTCCAGTATGCCTACGGAGTCGTGTTTATCCAGCGCTGCCAGCAGGTTATTGCCGGTATCTTTTATCGCCTTCATGTGCCGGGGTGCTATATAACCGCCTGCCCCGATAATTGCAAAATTTTTCATTCGTTGTTTTGTTGCGTACCCAAATTAGGAAACCCTGTTACAGCCGGTCCGGTAAGTTTTGCCCGTTTACTGCTATGTTCATCAACTACCTGGTACCCGGTAAAAATGATGGGTAAAATTATGGATTGTTTTTTTAATGAATTGAAGTAATACGGGCGGGGCAAATTAATGTTTTGAGATAGCTGATGATATTTTATGATAATTAATTGATGTACTATACAAATAAGTTTTTTAAAAAAAGCCCATCGGGCTGAAATTTTGGTTATACTGTCAGTGTTGTAACAGGCTAAGCCCCGTAGGGTAATGCCGTTAAGTTAAGAATTTTGATATTTTAAAAAGCCACATCGTGGCGAAATATTGGTAGTAAACAAAATAAATTGTGAGCCAAAGCCCCATCGGGGCGATATTTCCTTATTGGTGACTTCGATAAAATGTCGCCACGATGTGGCTTAAATAGACTTTAATAACTTTATCTCTACCAAAATATCGCCTCTCTGAGGCTTAACTTAATGACATTGCCCATCGGGGCGACATTTTACTTCATCAATCATAGAACTCAAACAGGTATTTGTTCTCAAAAGCTACATCAAAATCAGAAAGCATTTTTATATACTCTTCCTTAAAGGTTTTAGTACGGTGATGTTCTTCCTGATTAATGATGTACTTAATTACAATATCCCTTTGGCTTTTAGCAAAGGAAAATGCACCATACCCCTCCTGCCATTGAAATTTACCCTGTCCGACCGGCAGGCGGGCTTTTATATATTGCTGCTCATTTATCCACTTGCTGCTATTTGCTTTTACTGCACTCATAAAATCAGCAATGCTGGTAGTAACCGGCATTCCAAATAAAACATGTACATGATCTTTCCAGCCCCCAACCGCTAAAGATTTTGCTCCCTTTTTAGTAATTATACCAGCAATATATTGGTGCAGGTTATCCCGCCAATCTTTAGTAATAAAATTCTCCCTGTATTTTACTGCAAATACAGCATGTATAGTAATTTGCGAATAAGTGTTTGCCATAAAAAATGTCGTCCGCCGGTTGGCGGAGCTTTAATCATTGTTTGACCTGTTACGTTACCATAATATCGCCCCGATGGGGGCTACAAAATGCAATTGTTAAGTTACTACAATATTGCCCTGATTGGAATTTTTGATTTTTTGAATTGTCAGGTTACTATAATATTGCCACTACGTGGCTACAAAATACTGCGTTTCCTTTTTTTGATAATGGATTGTTTTTTTAATGAATAGAAGTAATACGGGCGGGGCAAATTAATGTTTTGAGATACCCGAAGGTATTTTTTGATAGTTAATTAATGTACTATACAAATAAGTTTTTTAAAAAAAGCCCATCGGGCTGAAATTTTGGTAATACTATCAGTGTTGCAACAGGCTAAGCCCCATCGGGGCGACATTTTCTTCATCAATCATAGAACTCAAACTGTAAATACTGCATGAATAGTAATTTGCGAATACATGTTTGCCATAAAAAATGTAGTTCGCCGGTTGGCGGAGCTTTAATCATTGTTTGATTTGTTAAGATACCATAATATCGCCCCGATGGGGGCTACAAAATACTGCTTTTCCTTTTTTTGATAATGGATTTTTTGTTAACCCTTCAACAAAGTAATTTACTAAGACAATGTTATAAATTACAAAAGCCCTGGTAAGATTATTTTCTGATAATATATTTGATCACCTGTTTACAATAGATCATATCCCAATGAAACTGCCTGATGATATAACGTAAAGAAGAAGCCTGCCGCGGCCTGTTGATGAGCAGTTCAATATAGGTATCTACCATATATTGTTTCATCTTTTTATTCCATTGGCTGATGACCGGGGCATCAAAAAATGGTTTTGCAAAAAGGGCAATATCATCTATGGAAGCAAACTCTTTTTCGATATTCTGCTCACTAAGTCCGGAGGACTGGTTACCCGCATGCAAACGCCAGGCCGCAACCGTTCGGCCACAGATGATGACCTTACCTTTTAAAAAAAGTTTACTCATGGAATTAAAATCGGTGAATAAACAATCGAAACTGTAAAAATTCAATGGCAGTGCTTCCGCCCTTTTAAAAAGGGTAGCGCAATGCCTGAAGCGCCTTACTTTATAATAGTGTAAAAAATAATCCCTGCCATCGATCAGTACAGCATCTTCACTGATCTGCTGATTACCGGGGAAAAGTTTTTTGATCTTTTCCAGATCGTGGTTAGCCTGGAACATGACTACCTTTTCAGCAGACTGCCCGGTTATAAGCTCCATGGCATAACTGATAAAACGGGGGTCGGTAAACTGGTCATCGCCATCAAGGTTTACCACCCAATCGCCGGTGCAATAGGTATAGAGTGCTTTGTGATAATTGGCCACACGCCCAATATTATTTTCATTGCAGTAATAAGTAAGGGCAGCATTATCTGTAAATTTTTTAACCCGGTTTGCTGTTTCGTCGGTTGAACAATCGTCGGACACAATGACCCCGGTATTTGCATAATCCTGCATCAGGGCACTTTCAACCGCTGTGGTTATATAATCCTGCTGGTTATAAGCAGGTACCTGTACCGATACTTTGGGTATGCTGATCATTTATTTTTTGCAGCTGGTAAAATAGCTTTGTCCCGATAATTATCGGAATTATTTATAAAAAGAAGTCCATACTTTTAATTACTCCCTTTCTTTTCAGGTAATTCAACAACCACGGGAAGTAAATGGCCAGTATCAATTTTAAGATCAGTTTTTTATTTTTTTGTACATTCTCCAGGATGAGTTCGTTGATGTACCGGTAATGCAATTGTTTTTTATACTTTTCGGCCATGTAATTTTTAACTGCTGTTCGCCGGCTGTAATCAATTGAGCGCAGCATGGAATTACCCAGCACCCGGTAATCATACATCACCTGGGGTACATACTTAAAGGCATAATTTGAAAAGGCCATGTTCAGCCAGAGGTCCCAGTCTTCCAGTCCCATCACCGGCATTTTTTCATCATAGCCGCCCAGTGTTTCCCAAACCGACCTGCGGTAAACGGCACAGGCATCAATATAATTACCGAGCATCATTTTTTGCAGGTTAAATTCGCCCACTGCATTTCTTCCGGTTTTATCGCCAAAAAATTCAGCATCACCATAAACCATGGCAATGCCCGGCTGCTCATCCAGAATTTTTATACTTTCAGTGATATAAGCCGGCCGTATCTTATTATCGCTGTCCAATGGTAAAATATACATGCCCCTTGCGGCTGCAATGGCATTATTCCTGGCGGCGCCCAGGCCCTGGTTTTGCTGGTTAATAACCCGGTACCCTTCGGTGCTGATTTGCTGCAGCAGGCTGATGGTGTAATTATCAGTAGAGCCATCATTTAAAATAATAACCTCATACAGGTCTTTATCTGTACATGCCTTGATACTATCCAGTGCATCCCGCAGGTATTGACCGTGGTTATAGCAGGGGATGATGATGGATAATCTGGGGTTCATTTATTCGGGGCTGTTTAAAGGTTTTCTGCCGATCACTACATAATTCATGGTGTTGATGGGGTTATGATCTGCTTTATCAAGCCATTCAAAAAACCAGTTAACGAACACATAGATCCTTAATTTGAAAAATGCTTTTTTCATGATCCTGATAAACCAATTGGCACCCGGGTTTTGAAAAGAAAAACTATGGATGATGGACTGCCCGGTGGTGGCCCATGCACCGCCATTGGGTAAGATCTCCACCATTTCGAAACCGGCTTTTTTTAAAACATATTCAAAGCCGTATTTTGTAAACCTGAAAAAATCATAGGGCTCCTCATGCAAGTGCCAGTATAGCGGGCCCGAAACAATAAAACAACAACCCGGTTTAACCAACCGGTATGCTTCATTTACCAGCCCCTGGTGATCTTCAACGTGTTCGATGGTTTGGGTGGAAAAAACAGTATCAAAGGAATTGCCGGGTAAGGGTATTTTATTAGCCGGGCATATTACATCAACTTTGTTATCGCTGGATTGAATGATATCGCAGCCGGTATATTTTTCAATGTTCCCTTCCAGCATTTTTTCATAGGGTTTATTACCACATCCAATATCCAGTAACCCGCCATGTGCATATTTTTCTATCGCATAATTCAATGCCCTGAAAAGCGGAATGTAAACGAGATAATATTTAGCTCTTTTATTAATTGCTTTGTAATCGGCAAACCGGGATATTTTTTCTTCTCTCATTTTACTATTGAATGGTATATTTTAGACAGGTAATAACGAACTACCTTAACCGGGTTTTGTAAAACTGTTCTGTGATAATCCGATTTAGTTGTTTTATAATCAAATAAACCGGGATGTATAATATTATTACCGTTAAAAGTTGGCATCGTTTTTAAGTCAGGGAATTTATCAATGGTTTTGTTGCTCATAAACAACATGATATTTTGTTTGTACCAAAATTCAATTTCCTTATTATTCCAGATAACAGGCCGCAGGCAATCAAAACATGCATAATTATTGTTTTTAAACAGGTCTATCCAGTAATCCGGGTATTGTTCATTAATGTGTAAAGTTCCTTCCTGCCCGGGAACGGCTGCAGAAAAAAGTATAACATCGCTTACATTACATAACTCATGAATAAAGCCTGCTGCTCTTTTTTTACTTAAATGTTCAGCAACTTCAAGACAAATGGCCAGGTCATACCTGTTATTGATTTCAATTTTATCTTCTAAATTGGTAACAATAAACTGATCTCTGCTTATCAGTAATTTATCTAAAGGCACATAGTCTCCATCAAGGCCCGTAATTTCCTTTACCTTTAAATCATTAAAAACTTTTAGCCAGGCGCCTACACCACAACCTATATCAATTACCCTTTCAGGTTTGATCAATGTATTTACTAAAGATAAAATTATTTGTGCGCTTTTATAAGATTGTAACTGCTGGTAGTCAAAAAAATGATCATTATAACTTTTTGGTATCATGAATTATTTTTTAATTAAAAAACAGCCTGATGTATAAGCCTGGATTATTCTTTCGGAACGTTTATGCCTGGACAAATAATCATGGAGTGCTTTAGAACAGCCATCCCATGCATAATAATCATCTATTATGATTAACCCGCCTGCCATTACATGCGGAAACAGGTTTTCTAAACATACCATGGTTGAATCATACCAATCACCATCTAACCTCAAAACTGCTATAGGTTCTTTGGGTTGAAATGCCGGTACCGTATCATCAAACAGTCCCTTTATAAAGGTAGTATTTGATGCATGGGCAATTTGCATGGCTTTTTGTGACCATTCCATTTCGGCTTTACAATTATCATAATAATTAGAAGACTCTTTATTTGCCTGCCAGGCCAGGGCACCCGGACCATCAATCTCTTTAGCATCAGGTAAGCCCTCAAAACTGTCAAACAGGTAATACCGCCTGTCCTTTCCCAAAACTTCTGCAATTCCTGCTATCATTCCGCCTCTCCATACACCACATTCAATTACACAACCATTTACATTTTTATACTTTGCTACCAAAGCCAAACAATCAACATAATCTTTTTGAGGAACCATTGTATACTTTGAATACCTTCTATAAACAGAAGCGTATGAAAAATTAGACAGCAGATCTTTTACATATTTTTTTGTAGAATTAACCAGTAACATACTTATATATTTATCATTCTTGAAAACGGTACCATGCTTCCCTGTTCAACCGAATGCGGGTAAATTCTACCTGCCTGCGGACTATCAATAACGGTAAACCCAACAACTTCTTTTTGCCAGTCATATGTTTCCCCATAGTGCGGACCTATCCATGCACCAAGCAAATAACTGCCCGGTATAAACCCGGTTATATCAATCTCCGATTTATACATTTTTTCTGTATTCGAAACATCTATAAATGGTTCTAAAGCCGGAATAGCCTGTCCGATCATATTTCCTGTATTACCGGATAGATTAAAAGCTACAAATGCTTTGTTCATATTTATATCCGACTTGATAGAAAATAATACGTCCAGTTTTAAATTGGGTTGTTCGCCCCGCAATGTTATGCTTATGTCGCTGAAATGAGGTGTTACAACTTCTTTGGGTTGTGTCCATGTAGTGGTTAGGTGTACCCTGTTTAAATATAACGGGATAACTTCTCCAACGTCATCATTTTTTAAGATCTTCCCCCCATCTAATAAAATGGCTGTTTTAGACAGATTTTTTATGGCATTCATATCATGACTCACAAACAAGATCGTTCTTCCTTCCTTCTTACTTACATCATTCATTTTACCCAAACACTTTTTTTGAAACTCTGCGTCACCTACTGCCAGCACTTCATCAACTACTAAAATCTCAGGTTCCAGGTGAGCCGCTACCGAAAAAGCAAGCCGTACATACATGCCGCTGCTGTACCGCTTTACAGGGGTATCCAGGAATTTTTCGATTCCGCTGAAATCAACAATTTCATCAAACTTACTTTTTATTTCGGACCTGCTCATACCCAGGATGGCCCCATTCAGGTAAATATTTTCCCTGCCGGTAAGTTCAGGATGAAAACCGGTACCCACTTCAAGTAATGATGCGACCCTGCCATTTAATGTGATACGGCCGGTTGTTGGTTCTGTTATCCGGCTCAGTACTTTTAACAAGGTGCTCTTACCGGCACCGTTACGCCCGATAATACCAACAGCATCGCCCTGCTTAATTTCAAAATTCACGTCTTTTAATGCCCAAAATTCTTCAACCTCATCACCGGCAATTAATTGCTTTCCGGTAAGGCTGTTTTTTATTCCCTTTGCAAAACCCTTTGCTTTTTGTGCCAGCACATCACGCAGGGCTATATAACCCTTTTGCCGCTGGTGCCCGATCAGGTAACTCTTGCCCACATTTTCTGCTTTAATAATAATATCGCTCATTGTTTTTTAAATAATGTCTGCAAATGTTTTTTCAACTTTTCTGAAATACCTGATGGCGAAAAATAAAACGATCAATGTAAATACAATTGAAATACCCATACTCAACATCAGGTCACCGGTAAAATCTCCGCCAATGATACACCACCTGAAACCTTCTATTACGCCCACCATGGGATTAAGGTTATACAACATGCGCCATTTTTCCGGTATCACACTGCTGCTGAAACCTACCGGTGAAATATATAAACCAAATTGTACAATAAAAGGTATGATATAGCGGAAGTCCCTGTACTTAACATTTACTGCAGTAAGAAAAAGACCCAAACTGAATGAAACAAAAAAAACAAAGATCAGCATTAACGGTAAAACCAGTATTTGAAGGGGTGGCACAAATTGGTAATAAGCCATTAAAAAGAACATGATAACAAAGGATATTAAGAAGTCTACAAAGCTTGATATAACGGCACTGGCCGGAACGATGAGCCTGGGAAAATAAACCTTGGAAATTAAATTACTGTTGCTGACAAGGCTGTTGCTGCTTTCTGAAAGTGCGGTAGAAAAAAACTGCCAGGGCAGCATGGCTGCATAAACCAAAATTGCATAGGGTGCCATACCTTCGGTTGGCAGTTTTGCGATGTTGCTGAAAATTATTGTGAAAACGATCATGGTAAGCAGGGGCCGCAGGATGCTCCACAAAACACCGATCACGGTTTGTTTATAACGCACTTTTACATCACGCCAGGCTAAAATATAAAACAGTTCCCGGTAACGCCATAGATCTTTCCAGTAATTTTTTTCGGTGCGGCCCGGTTCTATTATTATTTGCATAAAGCTGAAAAATTGTGTTTGGCAGTGCTAAATATATTCTATTTTATAACATTTTTCCCGGAAGCCGTTATTTACCGGGACCCGTCATATTTTATTTAATTCTTTTTACTTTATTATTTTCAAGCATATACTCCTGTTTACTTTCGAGGCAAACGGCTATATTATGATCATTAAATTTTAATTTATGTCCAAACTCACTCATCCAGCCGGTTTGTTTTCCCGGGTTGCCAACTATTAACGCATAAGCCGGAACATCTTTTGTAATAACTGCCCCTGCTCCAACAAATGCATATTCATTAATGGTGTTGCCACAAACCACAGTAGCATTGGCGCCAATGGTTGCCCCTTTTTTTATCAGCGTTGTTTTATATTCCTGTTTACGGCTTACGGCACTGCGTGGGTTTATTACATTGGTAAGTACCATACTGGGTCCAAGGAAAACATCGTCTTCGCAAATCACCCCTTCATAAATACTCACATTATTCTGTACCCGTACATTATTACCCAAAATTACCTTGGGCGACACTACTACATTTTGTCCCAGGTTACAATTGCTGCCAATTACAGCACCTGACATAATATGTGAGAAGTGCCAGATCCTGGTTCCTTCCCCGATCTGACAATTTTCATCAATTATTGAGGTGGGGTGTACGTAATAGCTCATGATCAAATTTTTAATATCCAGAGTATAAAGTTGGTTTAAGGTTGTTGAATAATGTTGAAGGCCATTGAATGTTGTTGAATAACCTTTCAACCATCTTCAACTTATCATCCACTTTCAGTTTTTTTACTTTGCTATCTTTTTTAAATATTCGCCATAGCCGCTTTTCTCCAGTTCGCCGGCCAGTTTCAATAAATGCTCCCTGCTTATAAAGCCCATACGGTAGGCAATCTCTTCGGGGCATCCAATTTTAAGGCCCTGTCTTTTTTCAATTACACGTACATATTCGCAGGCATCATTTAAAGATTCGAATGTTCCCGTATCCAGCCAGGCAAAGCCACGGTCGAGTACGCCTACTTTTAATTTTTTTTGCTGAAGGTAGTGATCGTTAACCGTTGTTATTTCGTATTCGCCTCTTTTACCCGGGGCAATATTTTTAGCAATTTCAACTACTTTATTATTGTAAAAGTAAAGACCCGGCACCGCATAATTGCTTTTGGGTGATGTTGGCTTTTCTTCAATACTGACCGCATTTTTATGATCATCAAACTCAACCACCCCATAACGCTCCGGATCACTTACCGGGTAAGCAAAGATCACCGCTCCATCAGGATCCACACTCTCCCGCAGCAGTTTACTAAAACCGCTTCCATAAAAAATATTATCACCCAATACCAATGCTACACTGTCGTTTCCAATAAATTTTTCGCCAATTACAAATGCCTGTGCCAGTCCGTTGGGAATTTCCTGTTTGGCATATTCAATAACGCATCCCCACTGACTTCCATCACCCAACAATCTTTTAAACTGATCCTGGTCCTCAGGAGTTGTGATCACTAAAATCTCTTTTATTCCTGCCAGCATTAAAGTACTTAGCGGATAATAGATCATCGGCTTATCATAAATGGGCATTAGTTGTTTGCTGATCCCTTTTGTGATCGGGTAAAGCCTTGTACCGGAGCCGCCAGCCAGAATGATTCCTTTCATTGAAAATAGTTTAGGGTTTAGAAAGTTTAGTGGCAGCCTGCTGAGATTTACGCAGCCCCGCTATCAAAAAAGTCTGGTATTCAATTTTTTTCCTGCCTTCCAAATAAGCTTCATCGGACAGAAAATCTAAATCTTTTGCAATTATCAGATCGTTTAATAATTCGATAGTGCTGCTATAAGATATCGTACTGAAATGAGATTGATCTTTAGTTGTTTTACGTGAAGTTCCCTCTGCCAGATTGGAAGCAATAGATATGGCTGCCCGTCGCATTTGAGATATCATTCCAAATTTTTCTTCAGCTGGAAATTTTTTAGTAATACCATAGGTCCATACCGCTAACTGCCTGGCCTGCTGCCAGCTCTCTAACTTTTCAAAAGAATAAACTTTCATAAAATTAAATTTTGATTAAATAGTAATGACAACTAAAATCTAGTAAACTTTCTAAACTTCCCTAAACATCCCTAAACTTCCCTAAACTTCCCATAACATTATAAACTACCCTAAACTTCTCTAAACTCCCTCATACATCTTCTCATAATACTCCCTGTAATCCCCGCTTGTTACATGATTGAGCCATTCGCTGTTATTTAAATACCAATCAATTGTTTTGCTGATCCCTTCTTCAAACTGCAATGAGGGCAACCAGCCCAATTCATCTTTCAGTTTAGAAGCATCAATGGCGTATCGCATATCGTGACCGGCACGGTCCGTAACATAAGTTATTAATTTTTCAGAGGCTCCTTTTTCCCTTTTCAGCTTTTCATCCATTTGCCTGCATAATTCCCTTACTAAATTAATATTTGTCCATTCATTATGTCCGCCAATATTATACGTTTCGCCGATCTTTCCATTATGAAAAACCACATCAATAGCCTGTACATGATCTTCAACATACAACCAATCCCTTACATTTTCTCCCTTACCATAAATGGGCAGTGGCTTGTTGTTAATGATATTATGAATGCAAAGTGGTATTAATTTTTCAGGGAAATGAAAGGGGCCATAATTATTACTGCAGTTACTGATCTTTACCGGAAGTTTATACGTATGATAAAATGCCCTGACAATATGGTCGGAAGAAGCTTTGGAAGCAGAGTAAGGGCTTCGGGGATCGTAAGCTGTTTTTTCTGTAAAAAATCCTTCTGCTCCAAGTGAGCCATAAACCTCATCTGTAGAAATATGATAGAATATCTTATGCTCCATATCGCCTGCCCAGGCTTCTTTGGCAGCCTGCAATAATGATGCTGTTCCAAGTACATTGGTAGTAATAAATGCCAGCGGGTCGGTTATTGAGCGGTCTACATGGCTTTCGGCAGCACAATGCAGTACTGCTGTAAATTTATGTTCGTGAAATAATTTACGTAATAAAGAAAGGTTAGTTATATCGCCTTTTACAAAATGATAATTAGGCTGGTTCTCTATATCTTTTAAATTCTCCAGGTTTCCGGCATAAGTAAGTTTATCCAGGTTTATGATTTGGTAATGCGGATATTTTCGCACAAACAACCTTGTTAAATGAGAACCAATAAATCCGGCCCCTCCTGTAAGTAAAATGGTATGCATCTGAATAGTAGCTTTTAGCGGGGCAAAAATAACCATATTTAATTGTTATGAAATAGTTTGATGCAGTTTAAGGTTGTGGAAAGCAGTTTAAGGTGGTTGAATGTGGTTTAAGATTGTTGAATGTAGTTTAATGTTGTTGAAAATTGTTGAACCCTTCAACCCTTCAACAACTTTCAACCCTTCAACCAGCTTCAACCTTTCAACCACCTTCAACCCTTCAACAACTTTCAACCCTTCAACCAGCTTCAACCCTTCAACTCACAACCCTGTAAACGCCACATGGAAATACTGTTTGATCTCATCTACATCAAACTGTTGTGCCCTGCCAGCCGCTTTGGTTTTAAACCGGTCACGTAAAGCCGCATCTTCATACATTTTTTTCATCGCTGCTGCCAGTGCGATTACATCATTAACAGGAGTTAAGATACCGTATTCGCCTATTTCGAAATTATTAATGGCCCGGTGATGCAGGTCTGTTGCCGGTGCCAGCAATTCTCTTGGTCCCGAGCTGCAATCCGTTGAAATAACAGGTATGCTGCAGGCAAGTGCTTCAATTAAAACATTGGGAAATCCTTCCACATCCGAACTCAGTACAAAACAATCGCTGCGGCTTACATATTTAAAGGGGTTTTTATCAAAGCCGGTAAAAAAAACCTTATCCATCAGGCCCAGGTCGTGAACTTTTTGTTTTAACTCTCCATCCAGAACACCACCACCAACCAGCAACAGTTTTAAGGGAAGGTTTTTTAAGATAAACAGTGCCTGGATGAGTAAAAGATGATTTTTTTCTTTTCTGAATCCGCCTACGTTCACAAAATGAAAAATATTTTTATCGAAATTAAAGTCCGGCTGTTCATCAACATGTGTTTTGATAAAATTCAGGTCAATGGGATTGTAGATCACCCTTACCGGTGTTTTTATTTTAAAATTTTCTATAAGGTCAGTTTGCATGGCATAGGAGTTAGCCAGAACCAGGTCGGCCCTTTTATAAGAAAACATAACCATAAACTTGGAGAACATCCGGTAAACAGAAGAGTGGCTTTGCTGCATGGTTGTTTGATGTGTTCTTTCACACATGATCACATGGCCCTTGTAACCCCAGATACTTTTCATTAATGCATTAATATAACAGGGCCGGTATAAAAAAGCTACGGAAATATTGATCCCGTTTTTTTTACAGTACCGATATACTTTCCAGGAGATATAAGGCAATTTTAAGAAACGTATTGTTTTATCCTGAACCAGCGGTTCTTCCAGGTTTAATACTTTTATTTGAGGAGGAATTACATAATCAATAATGTTGCTGTATAATGCCAGGTGTATTTCGAATTCATCTTTTAAATGGCCAAGCAACAGTGAAACAACCCGCTCTGCCCCTCCGGATTGCAATGTATTAATAAAGATCAGCAGTTTGGGTTTTATACCATTCATTCGTTTTCATTTTGTGGCTGCAATAGTACAAATATCTGTAATTTATTTTCGGTTAGCTAAAAGAAGTTTTAGCGGGGTTGATTTTTTTATTGCAGTTGTATAAACAGGTTTTCAACCTGGGTAACTGTTTTATTTAGTGAAAAACGTTTTTGTGTGGTTTCGATTATTTTTTTTCTGTTGAAATAGGATAACAGGCTGTTACGTATTGCTGCAGCAAACGCCAGGATATCATTATCTTCAACCAGTATCCCGTTTTCATCTTCAGTAATTATTTCCCTTATCCCCCCCGGTACATCAAACGCTATTACCGGTATACCCAGGTTCCCCGCCTCCAGTAAAACATTTGGAGATCCTTCATAATAAGAACCCATTAAAAAAAGGCTGGCATCTTCCATCCCCGAAAAAGGTTCAGTGCTTTCATCTTTAAAAATTACTTTATCTTCCAAATGAAGCTCATGAACAAGGTTTTGCAGGTAAGTCTTTTTACTCCCGGCACCTATAATATAAAACTGAAAGGGCAATGCCAGCAGGCCAACGGCATGTATCAACCTTTCAATCCCTTTTTCTGCTGACATCCTGGCTACTGTAATAAATTTGTACTTCCTATTAATATTATTGGCAATGTTTACAGGTTCGGATTTACTATTATCTGCTACAGCATTATTTATTATGCAGGTTTTATTTACAGGAAAATTATAATTACTGATGAGATCCTGTTGCATATAAGCAGACTGACAGATGACAAAATTAAAACGATGATAATATTTTTTTATCAGCCAATTATATACCGTTGGCCATGATGCCCTTTGGCTGTTGATACTTACAATACTTGATTCCCTGGCCACAAATTTCAGGGAACGGGGAAATAGCCACCGGAAAATGGCAAAGTACAGGTTCAAATGATTGGCAGTGGTAAAAACAATAGCGGGTTTATCATGTTTTATCAGTGCCTTAATTTTAAAAAGGGCAAAACGTACCCGGGCTTCTTTCAGGTCAATAACCTTAATGGCCGAATTTGTTATTGTATAAAAAGGGGTGCTGTTGTTTAAAACAACCAGGCTAACCGAAAATAATTCTGTATTTATATGGTTACATAAAGCCGAAACAAATTTCTCGGAGCCACCGCAGTGTAAAGTGGGTGTAAAAATTAAAAGTTTTATTTTTTGCTGATCAGCCAACGGTTTTATTATTTTTTAAGTTGAGTGAAATATTAAAATCAAGATGCAGGTATTTATTAAGCACTGCTAATATAAGTAACCATACGGCAAACAGAACAGTCAGCTTAAATACAATAGGTGTTTGCAGGTAACCCGCAGCATAATAAATTGCGGTGGCTATCATCCCGTTTAATAAAATTATTAACCCGGTATATTTAACCAATGCTGAATAATTTATCTGCGGGGCAATTACCCTGCAAATAAAAAACAAGCCTGCGAGGTTTATAATATTGATGGTTAATACAGCATAGCCATAACCAAACGCTCCAATATATTTAATGAATAACCAAATAGCAATAATCAGTAACACATTCATGATTACCTGGTAAATAAATGCCTGTTTTATCGCCTGAACAGCTATGAAGATACGGGTTACCAGGGCATTTATACCAATACAGAAAACTGACAGCGCCAATAATTTTAAAAAGACGGCCGAAGCGGCAACTGCTTCTGTATTAAAATTCCTGTTTTGGTAAAACAGTTCAACCATCGGTTGGGCAAAAACAAATAAATAAAATCCCACCGGTACCAAAATAAAAACCAGCAGTTTTGAAGTTTTTGCAAACGTATCATTCATTCCGGCATGATCATGGCGGGCTGATTGCTCATTTAATTTTATACCGCTTACATTGGCAAACTGTGCTGTAACCAGGGTGTTTGGTATATCCGCAATATTTTTTCCATAATTCATTACACTGATGACGCCACTGCCAAAACCACTCAGCAGATACAGGGGTAACAGGCTGCTGGCAACAGTTACCGTTTGACCAAGCCCGGCATAAAACACATTGTTCCTTACGTTTTTTGTAATCGCTGATGATTTGATGATGAAACTCCAGCCGGCAATTTTACGCAGCACATAAAGCTGCAATATAAGATTTACAGCATAAGAAATTAAGCCTCCAAAAAAAACACTCAGTACATCATACCTCGCTTTTAATAAAAAAATACACACAATAACTATGCAGCTTTTAAAACTGCTGATGATCATAGGTAAGCTGAAATATTTTAGTGAAGTAAGAATTGTGTTGAGGTAATTGGTAAGTATATGAAAAATAAAAAAGAGTGAACCGATCCAGAAGTAATTTCGGTAGGTAATGATATCAGCTTTAGAAAATTTTGAGATAAGGCCGAAAACTGCTGTACCAAAAAAATACATGGCAACCGTAAACAGTATGCCAATGATAAAATAAACAATTAAAAAATAATTCAAAAAAGCAGCAGCAGTTTCATCGCCTTCTTTTTCCCGAAGGCGCATGGATTCGGGAATAAGTACTGCTGTATCCATATTATTAATAAACCCCGAAAACAAAATCATAGCAGCAAAAACAAAAAAATAAATATCTGTTTTGATGTTACTGCCAAAATACCGGGCAATGATGATGGTTAAAAAAAACAGGATACCCTTGGAGATGATGTTGAACAAAACTGAACGGGCTGTTCCCTTTTTATACGACTCTGATTTTATCAGCAACAAAAAATTCATAGGCAGGAAAAATTATTTTGTTTTAATTAAAATCAAAAACACCCGGTTGCTAATTATACACGCAAGACAATAAAGCCTGAGATAAAAAGATTTTTTCTTTCTGCTTTTTGTCTTTGCGGCAATATTATTTCTTTATTGTGTCACAGGCCAATAAACAAAAATAACGGTTCATATTTAAAATCAAAAACCGGGCAAATGAAATCCTCCGTTACCTTTGCCGACTATGCATTACGCTTCAATTGAAAATCTGGGTAAATCTTTCGGGATAAGAACGCTGTTTAAAAACATTTCTTTTTATGTGGAAGAAGGCGATAAAATAGCGCTGGTTGCCCGAAACGGCAGTGGCAAATCTACCTTATTAAAAATAATTGCGGGGCTTGACACCGCCGACAGCGGTACCTATTGGGTACATAAAGATATAAAAGTGGTGATGCTGCAACAGGATACCCATTTTGAAGAAATGAAAAGCATCTGGGATAATGTTTTGCGGATGGATAACCCGGTTGTAAAAGTCGTAAAAGAATATGAAATGTGCCTGGAGCAGGAAGAAGATAATATAGAAAAACTTACCGACCTGATGGCCAGGGTAGATGAACTGAATGCCTGGAATTTTGAAAGTGAACTAAAACAGATACTCGGAAAACTAAACTTGCATCACCTGAATGAGCCTGTTAAAAACCTCAGTGGCGGCCAGCGAAAAAGGGTTGCCCTTGCCCAGGCGCTGATAGAGGCCCAGCTGCATGAAGGAAAATGCTTATTGATACTGGATGAACCCACCAATCACCTGGATGTAGCAATGATCGAGTGGCTGGAGGATTATTTATCTGCTCAAAAAGTAACCCTGCTTTGCGTAACACATGACCGTTATTTTTTAGATGCCGTTTGCAATGAGATACTGGAAATGGAAGATGAAAAAATTTATGTGTACAAAGGTGACTATGATTATTTTTTAGAACAAAAAAGTCTGCGCCAGGAAGTACAGGCCAGTGAAATGCAAAAGGACAAAAATATTTTCCGTAAGGAGCTGGAGTGGATGCGTAAGCAACCCAAGGCCAGGACCACCAAATCAAAATCGAGACAGGATGCATTTACAGATATTGAAGATAGGGTGAGCCAGCGAAAAGAAGAACTGGATGTAAGTTTACAGGTGAAGATGACCAGGCTAGGCGGCAAGGTGCTCGAAATGAAAAAAATAAATAAGCATTATGGCGATAAAGTAATACTCAAAGGTTTTGATTATACATTTAAAAGAGGAGAACGTATTGGTATTGTGGGTAAGAACGGAATAGGCAAATCAACTTTTTTAAAAATAGCCTTACAACAGGAAAAGCCCGACAGCGGAAAAGTGAATCATGGTGATACGGTTGTATTCGGCAATTTTAACCAGGAAGGTTTGCAATACAAGGAAGACAAACGGGCCATTGAATATGTAAAGGATTTTGCTGAATTTTTTCCTTTGGCTGATGGTGGTAAAATATCGGCCACTCAGTTTATGGAAAAATTTGGTTTCTCCTCCGAACAGCAATACACACCGCTTAGTAAATTAAGCGGTGGCGAAAAACGAAGGTTACATTTGTTAAGTATCCTTTTTCTCAATCCCAATTTTTTAATACTGGATGAACCCACCAACGACCTTGACCTGCAAACATTAAGAACACTGGAGGAATTCCTGCTTGATTTCCCGGGATGCATTTTAATTGTAAGTCACGACCGTTATTTTATGGACCGCATGGTAGATCACTTATTTGCTTTTGAGGGCGATGGCATAATAAAAGATTTTCCGGGTAATTATACATTGTACAGAGAATGGAAAGAAAAAGAAGATCTAACCGTTTCTCGTTTCTCGTTAACTGAAAAGAAGTCTGTTGAAACAAAAACCGGTCAACAAGAAACGAAAAATGAGAAACAGAAGTTTTCCTTCAAAGAAAAATTAGAGTTTGAGCAACTGGAAAAAGAAATACCTGAACTGCAGAAAGAAAAAGTTGAACTTGAAGAAAAAATGAACAACGGAAACATGGCTTATGATGAATTACAAAAATCTGCCGAACGCATCAGCAGCATTGTACAACTGCTTGATGAGAAAGAAATGCGCTGGCTTGAGCTTAGTGAAAGAATTTGAGTAACTTTCTCTTTCATTTTGTCAAAACTGCAGTATGAACCAACGCTTTTACTCCCTCGATGTGTTCCGGGGAGCCACGGTTGCACTGATGATACTGGTCAATAACCCCGGTAGCTGGGGGCATATTTTTCCGCCGCTGGAGCATGCAGCCTGGCATGGCGTTACCCCAACCGACCTGGTTTTCCCTTTTTTTTTATTTGCCGTGGGTAACGCTATGGCTTTTGTTATGCCCAGGCTTGACGCTGCCGGTGAAAGCACTTTCTGGAAAAAAATAATTAAACGAACACTGCTCATTTTCTTTATTGGTGTTTTCCTCAATTGGTTTCCTTTTGTAAAATATGATGATGCCGGAAATTTTGTTGCCAAACCATTTGAGAACCTGCGCATTTTTGGCGTATTACAACGTATAGCCCTCTGTTATTTTTTTGCATCCGTACTGGTTCATTTTTTTAAAGTAAGGGGTGCCTTTGTAGCCGGGATGTTTATTTTATTATCCTATTGGTTTTTATGTGTGGCCGCAAACCCTGCCGATCCGTTTAGTTTAACCGGTTGGTTTGGTACCAACATAGACAAAGCTTTACTTGGAGAAAAACACATGTACCATGGCGAGGGCGTTGCCTTTGACCCCGAAGGATTGATGAACAGCCTTGCTGCAATTGTGCAGGTGATACTGGGTTATTTAGTTGGTAATTATATTATACAAAAAGGTAAAACACCCGAAATGCTTAATGGCTTATTTGTTACAGGCTGTGTACTGGTGTTTGCAGGCTTTTGCTGGGACATGGTTTTTCCGCTCAACAAAAAAATATGGACCAGCAGTTATACCATTTATACAACAGGGCTTGCCTTATTAATTTTATCAGTGATGATTTATTTGCTCGACTTTAAAAACAGAAAAGGATGGTGGAGCCGTTTCTTTGACGTGTTTGGTAAAAATGCACTCTTCATTTTTGCCATGAGTGCCCTGATACCAAAAACACTATGGCTGATACGCATTGGTAATGGGGTAAATGAAGCAGGCAAAGCAAAATACCTGAACCCTTTAAACTGGTTTTATGAAAATATATGCAAACCCATTCTGCCAGCTGACCCAAGAATAGGTTCATTTATCTATGCACTTTGTTTTATTGGTATGATGTGGTTTTTAGCCTGGGTACTGGATAAGAAGAAGATCTACATTAAGGTGTAAAATTAATTATTAAACAACCTTAAAAAACTGCAATATATCCCGCCATATCAAGAGTCAACTGATTTCAGGACGATGCACACTAAATCGCTGCTCCGAAAGATTTTTTAATTTCAGTTAAAATACTTACTTTTAGCGTTAGTAACTTAAGACAGGAGTATGATAATTTCATTTGGCAATTCGGAAACTGAGCAAGTTTGGAATGGTAATAGAGTTAAAAAACTACCTAATGAGATTCAGAATATAGGAAGAAGAAAGTTAAGAATGATCAATAACTCTTTTGATATTGCTGATTTAAGAATTCCGCCTGCCAATAGATTAGAGAAATTGTCTGGGAAAATAAAAGATTTTTATAGTATTCGTATAAATGATCAATGGCGAATTATCTTTAAATGGAACGCTGGAAATGCTTTTGAAGTTGAAATAATTGATTATCATTAAAACAAAATAAATGGCTAAGCTAAAAAATATTCATCCTGGTGAAATTCTTTCAGAAGAATTTTTAATCCCCTTCAGTATCACAGCATACAAACTCGCGAAAGATATTGAAATACCTCAAACACGAATTTCAGAAATTCTTAAAGGTAACCGCAGAATTACTGCCGATACAGCCTTAAGGCTAAGTAAATATTTTGACAATTCAGCTAAATTTTGGCTTGGGCTACAAGACGATTTTGATATTGAAGAAGAGATGTCTGCAAAAGGACCAGCATTAAAATCCATTAAATCAATAAATGCAAAGGTTGCATAGCAGCGGCGCACAATATTTGCAGCAGGCGGTCAATGTTTTTAACCTGACGAAAAAAAGTATCAAAGCTGTTGAAAATAACTCCGGGTGCCTTTTCCAGTCATTGATACAGGCCAACTAAGAAACTAGGGGCGATGGCCCTTTTGGCAAAGAGGGGAAAGATGCCTGCAAACCCATTTCAAACTATGACATAGCCCCCTTTACCGGACTGTAACTGGATCATGCTATCCGGCATGCCTTACAAAACAAAAAATCATAAGATGATGTAATGCGGTTCTAATACTTTCAATATTATATGAAGCAGAAACGTGGATTTGCAGATGTAGAATTTGAACAGGCTTGTGAAACTCAGGCTGGCATATCGTTCTCATAAATATTTGATTACGTATATACAACCAAAGAGATCAATTATGAAACTTACTTCCGGTATGCGTGATAAAAAGCAACAACAGAAATAAATACAGAAAAGGCAAATATAATAAGTGTAATTCACCGGTCTTATGAAATGAATTCAGAACCGTCTGCCATTTTACAGTCATGGTTAGGTAAATGAACTTCCAAATGATTATTTTTTATCTTATTGATCTTGCACACAAAATTTTTACACAACAGTAAACCATAAGCTTTTTTGGAAAATACAAATATGGTGAAGCATCACTGAAGATACACTTTCATCCCTGGATGTAGAGGACCGGGTATATAGATCAATGCAGATCATTTTAATTTTTCCAAAAAATGGATCTACTCCGTTAGCAACAAATTTATTCTTCCGGTTCCATCACCGGTTTCCACAATATATGCCCCGGCTAAAATATTAAACTGTTTGTTATAAGCTGCTGTAACCTGTTCTACAAAATCAGTAACCGCTGTTTCTTTTACTATATTGATGGTGCAGCCACCAAAGCCACCACCCATCAGCCTTGCACCTATTACATTACGATCAGCACCTGCGTACGTAACTAAAAAATCCAGTTCGGCACAACTCACATCATATAGTTCACTCAGCCCCTTGTGTGTTTCATACATCAGTTTGCCAAAAGCAGCCAGGTCATTTTTTTGTAACATCGAGGCCCCTTTTTTTGTTCTTGCAATTTCATCAACAACATACCTGCAGCAATTATAAACTTCAGTTGTCATTTTATTTTTATGAAGTGCAACATCTTCCGGCTTTTTAATATCCCTGAAGGAAGATATATTCAATTCCTTTTTTAAAATAGGTAAGCCTTCTTCACACCGCTGCCTCCGGATATTATATTCCCCGCTGGCGAGTGAATGATGTACCTTACTGTTGATCAAAACAATTTTATACCCTTTTAACTGCAGCGGAAAATATTCATGGCTTATGTTTTTGCAATCCAGGAACAGAACATGATCCTTTTTACCATTAAGGCCCGCATACATATCCATGATACCGCATTTAACATTGGGGTAATTATGCTCGGCACGCTGACAAAGCAATGCCAGCGCTGTCCTGGTTAATCCGCAATTAAAAATATCATTGAGCGCAAATGCAAGCCCGCACTCTACCGCTGCCGAAGAACTCATACCCGAACCAACCGGAATATCCCCACCAAAAGCACAATCGAAACCACTTATTGGTTTATTCAAGACCAGGAATTCATTTACTACGCTCAGCACATAATTTTCCCAGCCTGCTGCTTTTTTTATATTGCCGATGTTAACACACAATTTTTCTTTATAATCAGCTGCATAAAAATTTACTTCATGGCTTTGGTTTTTGGCAATTGCATAATAAATGCCTTTATCAATAGCTGCCGGCATCACAAAGCCATCGTTATAATCTATATGTTCACCAATTAAATTTATCCTGCCGGGCGAAAAATAAAGATCCGGGGCAGCAGAAAAATGTTCTGAAAAAATACCTTTAATTTTTGCAGCAAGTTCAACATTCATGCAAAATGGTTTAAGGAGGTTATTTTATACATTGTTTTAAAAACCACAGAAGAGCCTGTTGCCAGGGTTACCAGGCCTATACCATTATTAAAAGCATTGGGTACTGCACTCAGGTTTTCTATAGCGATACTTTTTCGGTGTGAAGGAGTATAAATATTCAGGTAAGGATACGAATTATCAGTGTGAATTTCCAGCTGGATATTTTTTACAGCATCCCGTAACACGCACAAGGGCTGGCACTCATAAAAATTAAGGGTATAACAATTATCAAAAATTGTATCTGTAATTTGCTTTAAGGAAGTGAAAGCCCCGTATTTCAACAATTTGCCTGTTGGTATCAGGGCATCATTAAATTCCACTTCTTCTTTGCTTTGAAATTCCAATTGAAGTTCATCAATACTGCCGCCGAAATTAAAATATGGATGCCAGCCGTCCTGGACAGGTATTAACCCTTCATCTTTATTAATTATTTCTGTTACAATGGTAAGGCAGTTATCCTTACTTAAGGAATAGGTAATTATACAATCGTATTTAAATGGATACCCTATATCCCATCCACGATACTTATACTGCAGGGTAACAGATGATTTCTCTTCATCAGCCTGTTGCGATACTATGGTAAAAACAGCATCAAACAATAAGCCATGCAATGCATGACCTTTATCCCTGTACTTTTCAATTTTATATGTTACTCCTGCAAAATCATATGCAGCATTATGTATTCGGCATGCAAAGGGTGAAAGTTTGCAACTTTTAAATCCCTGCCCGGCCACATTATTTTTAAAATCACTGGCTGATGAATAGTTGTCAATGATGTTCAGATCATTTCCGTTATGCACTATAGAAAACGAATGAAGTACAGCACCACAGGCTGGTATCACCTCAACCCTTGTTTTGCTTTGTTCATCACAAAGCACGATCTTATCAAACCCGTTCTCAATTTTTGCTGTTACAGAAAACATGTATACCAGATTAGGCAGTCAATTTACATCACTAAATTAAATTATGGCTGGCTGTTAAAAAATTATTTCCCCATTTGCTCCATTGCTTTATCAACTTCAGTCACCGGCAGTTCACAGGTTTTATCCCGGCAAACATAAATAGTGGTTTGCCCAGGTACCTGTTTGTTTTCAAGTAAGGCAAGACTACCTGCTGTTTTTCCGCCCAAAAAAATTATATCAGGTAAATAATGGCGGGCAAATTGCTGCTGCCTGTTATTAAAATCATCCCCCAGTATTACAACCTCATACAACGGGCTGCTGAACAGAGCCTGTACTATTCCCCAGTTCGAATAAAAATAAATATTGCGTTGTACCTCATCTGCAACATTTACCAGCATTTGCCTGGCTTTACTGATATACGCGTCGTTATTATAAAAATGCCCGAGCAGAAAAAGATTCTTTGCCATTCCGGAGTTGGAAGATGGAATTACATTATCTGATAACTCCATTTTACGGGAAATAAGACCGGCATATTGATTATGCGTATAAAAAAACATCTTAGACTCCGGATCAAAAAAATGTTCCAATGCATACCCGGTAATTGTATTGGCTTCGGTTAACCATTTTTCATCAAATGTTGCCTGGTACAGTTCTATAAAGGCTTCAATGGTAAATGCATAATCATCCAAAAAAGCATTGATAGATGATATACCCCGTCCGAACGGTTCATCCGGGCGGGCGTTTTTATAATTACGGGTCATTTCGCCACTTGAAGCAATGGCATGTTGCAAAAGAAAATCAGCATTCTTAATGGCAGCTTTTAAAAAGTCTTTTGCCCCAAATACCCGATAGGCTTTGGCATAACCCGATATCATCAATGCATTCCAGCTGCTCAGCACTTTATCATCAAGACCCGGTTTAACCCGTGCTGCTCTTATTTTCATGAGCTTCACTTTGCAATCATCAATTTTCAGGTTCAATTCATCAACAGATAAATTAAAACGATTGCCAACAGTTTCATCTGTTTCATTCCTTAATAAAATACTGTTGCCATGTTCCCAATTACCTTCAGCAGTAATATTGTAAAAAGTTGAAAATATTTCGGCATCATTTCCCAATGCTGCATCCACTTCTGCTTTTGTCCAAACATAATATTTACCTTCTTCGCGGTCACTGTCCGCATCAAGGGAAGCATAAAATGCCCCTTCGGGAGAAGTGAGTTCAAGCTTTATAAACTCCAGTGTTTCATACACTACTTTTTTATACAACGGGTCTTTTGTTTGTTGATAAGCCAATGCATATAATCTTACCAGTTGTGCATTATCGTACAGCATCTTTTCAAAATGTGGTACATGCCAGCCGGCATCGGTTGAATAACGGGCAAAGCCTCCCTGCAGGTGATCATAAATACCACCCTGTGCCATATTATCCAAAGTTACCGTTACTGCTTTTAACGCTTCTTCGTTCTTCCCCAGGTAATTATAATGCAGCAGATATTCCCATACAGAAGGCATTGGAAATTTAGGTGCCCGGTTGGTACCCCCTTTTAAAAAATCGATATTGGGTTTCATACTGCTGAACTGTTTATCCAGGTCGGCAAGGATAAATGTTTTACCGGTTTCTTTAAAGGTCACATACTCCGAAGCATGTATTCCGTTGGTTACCTGTTCTGCACTTTTCTCCAACGCCGCAGGATCTTTCTTTTGCAGGTCAATAAAATATTCCAGCATTTTTATCCAGTTGTTTTTGGGGAAGTATGTACCTGCATAAAACGGCCTGCCATCTTCCAAAGCCAGTGCATTTAAAGGCCAGCCTCCGCTACCGGTTATCAGTTGTGCGGCTGTCATATACACCTGGTCCACATCGGGCCTTTCTTCCCGGTCAACTTTAATACAAATAAAATGTTCATTCATGATCTTTGCCACAGCAGTATCTTCAAAACTTTCATGCTCCATCACATGGCACCAGTGGCAGGCAGCATAACCAATGCTGATGATGAGCATTTTGTTTTCTGCCTTTGCTTTTTGCAGGGCCACATCTCCCCAGGGATACCAGTTTACAGGGTTGTGGGCATGTTGCAGCAAATAGGGGCTGCTCTCCTGGATAAGTTCATTGGTATAGGGATGATCGACTTTCATTGTAGCATTTTTATTTTCAGTTGTCTTTATGCAGGATTAACGAAACAGAATTATTACAATGAATAATAGATTTGAAATTTTATTATTCATATTTATTCTTTTGTTTGCTGAACAAAGTATGTTGCTGTTTGGAATAACCAACGTTGAATATAACCTAGTTTTTGTTCTTCACTTTAAAGATAACAGCCCCGTTGTTAAAGACGGGGCAGTTAAAACATCAAGCGTAATTTTTTAAAATCTAAATTAGTTTTTGCTTTTAGAAAGTCCGTGTTTGCCAAATTCAATTAATTGACCGGGGCCGATATAGCCTTCTGTAAAAGTAACCAAATTACCTGCTGCGTCGGTAATAATTAATGTTGGATAAGCATTCACACGGTATTTTTCAGCTACTGAAGGGCCATCTCCTTTTTCCATATCAATGGCCACATTAATAAAGTTTTTATTAAAGAATTCTCCCGCGGCTTTATCCGGAAAAGTATTTCGTTTCAGCATTTTGCAGGGGCCGCACCAGGAAGTATAGGCATCCAGGAAAATAAGTTTGTTTTGTTTTTTTGCTTCCTCCAATGCTTTATTCCAATTTTCTTCTATGAATTGAATTCCCCCTTCAGTTTCAGCATTAACAGTTGTTTCTAACTTATTGTTACTACTATTAGCTTTTGGTAAACATGCATATACAAACACTGCGATAATAATAAATACGGCTGTAAAAAACATCTTTTTGTTCATATTCTTTCGCTTTAATACTGCAAGTTTATTTATTCCGCACAAACAATCAACTGCTTTAACATTTTGTTGATATATCTCTACCCTTTATTATTGTGATTAACATGTTGTTTACTATGTTCTGAATTAAATCAGGCAGCAAATTTTAAGTTTGGCAGCTTATAAAAAAAGGGCTTCATAGCTGATGCCCCTTTTAGTAGCCCCGACATTTACTTTTTAATAAAATTCCCACCTCGAAAATATCAATCATAATATGATTGGATGACTTTTAATGACTTTACCTTCTTTTGATGGGCAGCAATAGAAGATGCTTCCGGTTAAAAAACGGTGAACTCAAAAAAAAATAATCTACTTCATTTTTCCCCTGGTACTTTCCTTAGTTGAGCTTTCTCTTTTCTCTTAAATGCCGTTAACAAATATTTAACTCAAAATTAAGCAGAAAAAGGGAAACGCAATTAAAATCCCTGTTACTGTAACAAAAGGAAAAAACTATGAAAGTAAATGTTGTAGAAAATGTCTTATCTAATAATATGATAAGCGTAACCTTTGATATCCGCCATAATGGTATCAGAACCCAAAAACGTTGTAAAGGGGTTGAGTACGTCAATATACCTCGTAATGTAGAGGAGCGTCAAGATAAAAAAGATAAAAAGGAGATGATAAGAAAGATGGTTGCTAAAATGCAACTGGATAGTCTTTACACCGATTTTATGCTGGATAATGGATTTGATTTAACCAAGAACTTCTTTGAGTATGCAACAGAGTTCATGGATAGAAAAGCACCTATTTCCGAAATAAGAACATATAGGGCTGTAACAAACTCCTTGAAGAAATGGTGCGGAAAAGAAAATTTACCCTGTGGCATCATCACTGAAACAATGATGATTGAATTCAAGGATTATCTGGAATCAAAACATAATGGTATTTCAGCACATAATTATTTTAAAAAGCTGAAACGGATTATGAAGGAAGCCACCACTGCCAAATACTTCAAAACAAACCCAACTGAAAACATCATTAATAAAAAATGTAAGACTGCTGAAAAAGATACTCTTACAATGGGGGATGTAAAAAGATTGGTAATAACAAACTGCGCCAATTTGGAAGTAAAAAATGCATTCTTGTTTTGTTGTTTGACTGGATTACGTTTTTGTGACGTAAAACTTCTAAAATGGAGTAATATAAAGGATGGCTGCATGGATATAGTACAGACAAAAACCAAAGAAAGGCTTTTGATTCAGCTTAGACCAGATACTCTACGGTTGATGGGTGATTCCAAGCGCATAGGCGACTTCATATTTAGCCTACCAACACATACCGGTTGCCTTAAACACCTAAAACAATGGGTAAAGGATGCTGAAATAGAAAAGCATATCACATGGCATTGCGCCCGTCACAGCTATGCAACAAATTTGTTAGAGGAAGATGTTGACATATTAACCGTATCAAAATTACTAGGCCATAAAAGTATTCTGCAAACACAAACATACCTGCGAGTAAGTGATCTCAAAAAACTTAGTGCTATCAATGTAATTCCCCTAATATTTTAAACACAGCCTGATAATAAACAACTTAGTAAAATCTGTTATTAATAGTCAGCCACACTAAAAATTAAATATTATGCAAAAAGAATCTGTAATTCAAATCATGACTGATGTAAGAAATCTGTTGTTACATCAAAAGGAGCTTTTTACTATCAGCGAAGTATGCTCATACACCGGATATGAAAAATCATACCTGTACAAACTATGTAGCAACAAAACAATTCCTCACTACAAAAGCCCAGGAGGCAAAACACTTTTCTTTGACAAAGCCGAAATCATTGCTTGGTTGAAAAAAAATCCTGTAAAAACACAAGAGGAAATTAAAAAACAGGCTAATACACTATCCAAATCAATAAAAAGAAACTAAAATGAAAACCTATTTTATAAATTATTTCTGTTTAATTGATGTAAATATGGGCAACCATAACAAAACTGATTTATACTATTATTCAGGTAAATTGATAAAAAAATCTCTCAAAAGCAAACCTGTTAGTGATTTACCTGATTCTATTCAACATGAGATATTTAGTAAGCTATCGGATTTGAATGAGCTGAATTTCAAAAAATTGCAAAATGGTTACGATTGCAACAAGTATTTCATGATCTGCTCGAAAAATAAAATTGAAATTTTTGAAGTAAAACTTGGTGCATTCGATAGGTTTTCAAGAAGTATTACTTATTCAGATACTTATGAACAGGTTTTTGATTGGCAAATAAATGAATTAAGAAATACAGCAATTCTCATTCATCAGGAACAATATTTTTAAAATAAAGTATAAGAAAAAGAAATTATACCCCAAATAAGATATTCCATGATTGATACTATTGTAATAAGACTAAGTAAGGCTGATGCCAATACCAACTGGGATATTAATCAAATTGCTGATAGGCTTGATACTGATACCATTCGAACAATTAAATCATTTGATTCTATTTTTCTAACTGGGAAACTAAAGAATTTGAAGGTATTGATAACAAAAGATTATCTGCAAATAGCTGGTAGTTTGGCTAAATACTACTTTGACAATAACCTACAAACAATGGACCATGATGATATTGTTACTGCCATTGTTTGGTTGAGTGATGAATTAGAGTTACCAATTGAGAGAGGTTTCATCAAACGCATTGATGTAGCAAGGAACATCATTGTGAAGAAGAATGTAAGGCAATATCTGGATTGTTTTGATGAAACTGATGGGTACCACAGAGATAGAATCAATGACAGGTTGTTGTATAAAAAAACAAATGGCACTCATTCGGTGACCATGTATGATAAGGTAAAAGAATTGAAAAAGAATGAGAGGGAATTTTATCAGTACAACCGGGATGGCGTTTTAAAGGATAAAAATATATTGAGGTTTGAGGTAAAATTGGAACAAAAGATAAATCAGCTATTGAAATACAAATCAGTGCGAGTTGTTCATTTGAGGTCAAAGACCTTCCTGAAAAAACTAAATGACTTTTGGTTTATGAAGTATAATTCAATTTTGACCAAGAAACGGTTTATGTTCAGCAATGATATTGCTACCTATGGCGATTTTAAAAAGGAATTGTTAGTAAAGACAATACAGGACATTGGTGTAACAACTTTGTTTAAGATGCTTGAAGATTTAAGGAAAGCAGGAAAAATGACCTCAAATCAAAAGGCATATGCAAAACAAGACATAAAAAAACTGATGTCTGGCACATCCAGCCTGATTGAACTTGACCAAACCGTGGAATTAATGAGTGATATAGAATTTTTACACCAGAATTTGGATAAAGACGAATTTGTTCATCTAAAGAATATCATTACAAAAAATCAGATTGAACCCAAGCCAATGGACCAAATTCAAAGAAAATATTTTTAAAAGCAATTTTAAGGTGATTTAAAGCCAAATACCAAAGTGCTGAGAGTTTACCTGAATTTAAGGAGAACCCCAAAATTTAATGCTTCAAAATCTCTTAGCGAGTGCTTTTACTTCGTCTTCCTCTTTCGGGTTTCTGAAATAGGATTTTCCGGAAAAAAATCTTTGGGTGAGCATTTTAATTCTCTTGCCAATATATTTAAGTGGTTGAGATTATATTTAGTCGCATGGTTTGGACTTTCTATTTGACCAATGAACCCTCTGGAAGTATCTAAGGCTGATGCAATATCTTCTTGCGAAAACCCTTTATCAATGCGAATCTCCTTGATTTTATTAATAACGTATTGTTCAATATTTGTTTTCTTATTCTTAGGCATACATAAGCAGATGTAAGTACCGATTTTCTTCTTATCTTAGTGCTTAGTAATAACTAAGAATATGAAAAAAACACTTGCCTTATGTTGTCTTTGTTTGATGTTTGGTGGAGTTATAAATGCCCAAAGACCTTTAGTAGTAAAAAAATTTTGGAATGCTGTTGCTTTGAATTATGAATATAGGCAAATGGATCCTGGTATGCGCTCATGGTTACACTCAATGGCAGAAAAAGAAACAGGAAGTTTTACCGGAGCACTGGTATTGTTGAAAAATATTAAAAATGAGTACACCCTTCAAGACAAAGTTTTTCTTGCCGTTTATTGTCAGAGCCCAAAGAACAAGGAAAATTTGAGGATGTTATTAGGGAATATGTGTGGTAGTTTTTCAATAGGAAATTCTGCTGCTGATTTTATTTTTTCAAAGTATTCAAATGACCCAAGGATAAAGGAAATAATTGAAAAGGAATTGAGTGAAGAAAAGGAAAGGAAAATCCAGGAAGAAAAAGAAATGACTGAGAAAAAAAACATCGAAAACAAAAAAGAAAATTTAGTTGATGAAGCTAAATTCCCTGGTGGGGATGTTGCATACCGTAACTTTTTACAACGAAATTTAAAAATTCCTGATAGTGCAGTTGATATCAAGGGAACGGTAATAGTTGAGTTTACCATTGATACAACAGGAAAAGTAACTAATGCAAAAATTATGAGCATTCCTTTGGGTCATGGCCTGGAATCAGAGGTGCTAAGGGTTGTAAATTTGCTGCCTTCATGGGAGCCTGCCAGAAAAAATAATATGACAATTAATAGCATTAGAAAACAAACGTTTACATTTTAGTAGACAGGATGGAGATTGCATGCAAGAGATAACATATATATTTGAGTAAGGGGAATTTTATTCAAACTACTTTTTATTCAATTACTTTTTTAATGCCTAAACTTTATTCCTATTGCATTCCATTTGATGAAGGCGGTGCGCCCAACCCCTTCTGGGGTATTTGTACCCTTGTAATATGTAAACCTGTAATCCGCAGAAATGCAAACGTTGGTGATTGGATTGTTGGAACAGGGTCTAAACAATTTGGCTTTAATAATAAGGTGGTTTATGCAATGGAAGTAACGCAAAAGCTAACAATGCAAGAGTACGATGCTTACTGTACTGCAGAACTTCAACAGAAAATTCCAAATTGGCGAGGTAATAGTTACAAGGAAAGGGTTGGTGATTGCATTTATGATTTTAGCGTTACCCCTCCAAAAATTAGAAAGAGTGTTCACAATGAAGGGAATAGGGAAAGAGATTTGGGAGGGATTTATGCACTACTTTCCGATCGTTTTTATTATTTTGGCGATAATCCGGAACTACTTGATGAAGATTTATGGCCGATAGTAAGACAAGGGCAAGGGCATAAGTCAAATTCAAATTCACCATACTTTCATGCCTTTCTTGACTGGATATTACCAAAAACATTTGCAAAGAATAAAGTGTATGCAGAACCTAACGACAGACATTTATTTACTTTAGACTCAGACTATGAAAATAGATGCGCACTTAGAGACAAAGAGAATGATGATCTTGACGAAAATCTAAGGGATAGTGACTAAAACTATATATCTCATTTTTTCCTCCAATACGCTGGTATTTCCTAATTCCAAATCAAATTAAGTATAAAAATCATAACACATTTTAAATGTGTAAGTTATGCCAATAATTACAACAGTAATAGGCTAAATACTAACATAATTACAAAATTTATTTGCATATTTTAACATAATTGTGTAATTATGTACTAAGTTTATTAATTTAGATACATAATTATAAATATGAAATACTTGATTGATTTATCCCAAAGACAAGTACAAAAAATTCAACAATTTTTGGATACAGGACAATATCAAAGCCCAACCCAATTCATAATTACTGCCATCGAGAATCAATTTGCCTTGGAAGAGAATGAGAATTTAACCGATGGATTTGAGATGAAAAAACCTATAACTAATATTCATACCGTCGCCAATCCATTACATATAACTAGAGTGCTAGAGGCCTATAGGATTTCTGATATGGATAATTTATACTCAGTTCTTCCACCTCCTAAATTCGAACAAATTGTACTATCCACCCAAAATCTTCCAGAAAAAAATACCTGGATTTGGGGTCAAGTGAACAAAATCTTTCCTGTAAAAATTGGGCTTAGAATTTTGCAAAAAAATTTGGGTCGTAATCAGTCAATAGAACTGAATGAGTTTCTTGATACAGCCGCAAAGGAAGCAGCTGAAATTGGAAAGATCATTAGAGAGTATGAAAAAAAGAACAGTAAAGAGCGAAATGAAAAGATATCAGCAGGCTTACCTCAAGTATCAGATGAAAAAAGTCAATCTCGATATAAATTCCAATTCCTAGCATACCAAAGGAAAGATGATTTATTGGATGGGGCAATGGCATTATTGAAATTTTGCAATTTGGAAAAAAAGAATGGGAAGACTTTTATTGGACTTACGGAAAGAGGAGAAAAGTTTTCAAATGAGATAAATCCTGTACTAGACAAAGGGGATTTGGACAATTCATTAAGCAAACAAGAAATAGAGTTTTATTTAACTCACATAAATAACAATGTTATAAGTGAATCCACTGCCATAAAATGGCTTTTAAATAAAATCAATACAGGAGTTAATGAGCGAAGCCAATTAAATAAGGAGTTAGTAAAAGATTATGGAAAAATATGGAACACAACTGAAGCCGTAATTAATACCCAAAGATCTGGACTGACCGCCAGAGCGTTTGAGCTGGGGCTTTTGGAAAAAGAAAAAACTGGAATATATGTTTCCTATAAAATTACAGATGCCGGCTTAAATTATTTGTCAACAAATTAAATTACTCTTATGAATAACGAACAAGTTAAGGACTTATGCACTCAGTTGATGAAAAGTGATACAGAAGACGAAATTGTTAAGATTCTTGAGGAGGCAGGGTATTGGAATAACCCCATTTACTGGAGATATTATGGTGATAAAGAAAATAATTATAGTGCTGCTGGAAATCAAGCAGATGAAGCAGAGGCAGCAATGGTTGAAAAAATAACAAACTCTCGTGATGCAATACTAATGAACGAATGCATGGTAAGAAAAATTGATCCCACAAGTGATGATGCCCCCTCCGGAGTTAGGGAAGCTGTTGCGGAATTTTTTGAAGAAAACCCACAGAATGAATTGGCTGGTCAAGTAAAGGAATGGTCCAATGCCAAAAGGCGTGAAGTAGCTAAAAATATGTCTGTCTATATAACAGGGAATAAGCCTGCTAAAGACAGATTTCCGTGCTTAAACATAGCTGATAAAGGTGAAGGCCAAACACCGCTCCTTATTCCTCACAGAATTTTGTCACTAGGAGAATCAATTAAGCGAAAAATCCGCTTTGTTCATGGAAAGTGGAATATGGGTGGAACTGCAGCTTTGGTTTACTGTGGGAAAAGAAATTTGCAATTTGTGATAAGTAGAAGAAATCCCAAGTTATTAGAGCAAGTTGAAAATATTAGTACTAATGATAACTGGGGCTTTACTATTGTTCGGCGTGAAGATCCAGTAGGAAAAGAAACATCATCAACTTATAAATACTTGGCACCTTTAGGAGCAAATGAAAAACCTAATCAAGGAGAAATCTTAAATTTTCAAAGTGATACGTTCCCCATATTTGCGAAATATAATGAGCCCTATTCAGTCGAATCAGAATGGGGAACTCTTATAAAACTTTATGAATATCAAACAAGATATAAGCAAAATGTTCAAGGAAATGGTGGATTGCTGCGACCATTGGATTTACTGGCACCTGATTTGGGTTTACCATTTAGACTACACGAATGTAGATATGAAGGGACACCTGGTTCTTTTGAACATCAAGTAAACGGTTTGCGTGTTAGATTACATGATGATCGTGGCAATGTGTTAGAACCTTCTTTTCCAACTTCTCAAATTTCAATTATTGATGGCGAGCAATTTACATTTTCTGTTTATGCATTTAAAGATGATAAAGCTAAGACATACAGAGATAGTGAGAAGGGTGTTATATTCACTTTGAATGGACAAACTCAAGGGTGGCTTGACGATAGAATTTTTAGTAGAAATCAAGTGGGCCTGGGGTTTTTAAAAAATTCTTTATTAGTAATTGTTGATTGTAGTGCTTTATCATACCGAGCACAAGAAATATTATTCGTAAATGACAGAGTGCATATAAGAAAAACACCTGGATTTTGGGACAAGATTGAAGAAGAATTAATTCAATATTTGGGAAAGCATTCAGGATTGGAACAACTACAGGAAGAAAGAAAAAGAAAACTAAAAAGTGAAAAAATAAATGACTCAAGACCTTTAGAAACGATTTTGTCAAGTGTGTTTAAGCATTCAAGCGCATTATCTAAGATTTTTTTAAAAGGAGAAAGATTATCAAATGCTTTCAGATCAGACCTGGTAAAAACAAGTGAAGACATAGAGTATAAGGGTGAGGCATATCCCACTTTTTTTAAATTTAGAAAGCTGAATTATGGAGAAATACTTAATAGAGATGGGTTTCAAAACAGCAAATGTCGAATTGCTTTTGAAACGGATGCAGCAAATGATTATTTCCTTCGAAAAACTCAAAGAGGAACATATAAGGTCTTTATTGAAAATCCCAATGGGGAACTAGTTGAAGCAAAGATGAAAAACGTAGATTGTGGATTAAACTTATTTAATGGAATCGGAACACTTAATGTTAGCCTGGATTCCCAATTTGAAGTAGGGAATCAAATAAAATTTACTCTTGAAGTTACTGATCCTTTAAGGATAACAAATCCCCCGTTCAACAATACTTTTGTTTTAACAATCCATCCTGAAGCTGAGAAAACACCGGGAGGAAAAACCCCAAGACCAAAACCCCCACATCCTGATCCAGGCAATGATAGGGAAAAACCTGGAGGGATTAAATTTCCTGATATAGAACTTGTTTATGAAAATAATTGGAATTCACATGATTTTAATAAGTATTCTTCTATGAAGGTGGTTAAAACAAAAAATTCAGCTGATCCAAGTTCAATTGATTTTACTTTTTTTATAAATATGGATAATATTTATTTGCAGCATGAATTAAAAGACAATATTGAAGAAAAAACAACTACGGATGCTTATTTTAAATATGGGATGGCTTTATTAGGCATCTCTGTAATCTATGATGATCAGCAAAATAAAAGTGAAGAAGAAAAGTACGAAGGAATTGAAGATAGAATTGCTGATTTTTCCAGGGCTATGGCTCCCATGTTAATCCCAATGATTAAAGAATTTGGAGAACTTGATCTTAAAAATGAATTGATTGAACAGCTAGCATAGTAATTTGTGAAAAAGAACAACTTCGTTAGCACTATCAACGGAATCTTTTATTTCAGCATACCACTTTCTGCTGGGTACTTGCCTCCATATTCTATCATCAGAAATTTGAACCTCTTCAAAACCTGCTAGGGCCATGACGTCTAAATATTTGGGTAACTGCCATGTTATATCTGAAAAAGCTACCATTTGAACTATTAAAGTTTCCTTTGAACAAACTTTTCTAATCGAAGAAAAACTTTTTAAAATATTGGCAAAATAAGTTTCTAAACCTTTTTCTTGACGTCCACCCATTGCATAATGGGAGAGCCCATGGCCATCTAAGCTATTGGCGATCCAAAATGGAGCAGGGGTTTCTTTTCTTCCTTGAATTTGCCACCTATGGTAAACTATATGAACGCCCGGGTATGGCGGTGAGGTTAAAATTAAAGCCGGAGGTTGATAGTTTTTTAAAACTCTCAATCTGGCTATTTCGTATGATGGTTGGTTAATGCAAAGTGATTTGATATTTTTTGGCGCATCACTTAAACTATTAGTAAATTCTGTAGCACCTTTAGACATTTGCTCTATATTTTCAGAAAGTTTCTTTCGGAAATCAGCAATATTAGGAAGTGTTTTTTTGTTGTCCAAAGCCCATTGACCTGTTTTTAACATTGAGCAACGTAAAAAATTTTTCTGCTTTACTAATAAGCTACTATTTTCAATTTGATGTATAAAATGCTCAATAATATTTCTGATTCGCCAAGTTGTTTTTTCAGAAACATTTCTATGGTAACCTTCGTTTTTCCATGTAGATTGAGCTTCTAGTGAAAAGTGGCAATCAAGATTTCCCACAATTTTCAAGGCCCAATTTTTGACTAATTTTATTTCTTTTAGACTAAGGGTAGTCACTTTTGTTTTTGCAATAAATGTTGCCAAACTACTTATATCTAATCCTATACTATGCCGGTTCAGTAATTTTGCCTCCACCAGGGTAGTACCTCCGCCAACAAATGGATCAAGGATCAAATCTCCTGGTTTAGAAAAAGTTTTTATTGCTTCTCTTACAAAGAGAGGAGAAAATCTAGCAGGGTAATTATAAAAATCATGAGTGAATCCTTTCACATTGCTTTTATCATGTATAGCATCAGTAAAGGATTTAGTATCAATCTTACTTTTTATCATTTTAATTTTTTGTTGATACCAATAGTTCTCTGACATCTATATCTAATAAATGAGCTATTCTTTTTAAATCAGTTAAATGAGGTTGGGATTTATTATTACAGATTGATGTGATGGTATTAGGTGACCTTCCCAATTCTTTGGAAAGCCATTTTTGCGATTTGTTTTGAATTACTAGCACTTCTTTAATGCGATTTATTCGATCCATACAAATTATGCTGGTATAAATGTAGTACTATTTGTGATATTAACTAGAAAAGATTGTAGTAATACAAGTATAATTTGTATAAATACATGATTAGATTGTATTTAGTTTTATTTGATTTTGATTTCTAAAAGTTTAAGCACAGAGATATTTTTCTTACTTATTAAAAGTAATTTTTTTAATTCAAAAACTCTTTGGTACTTAGTATTGAGAAAGAAAAGCAAGGAATTTTACTAAAGGGTTAAAAAACGGTTAACTCCTCCAATAAAAAAACCTTGAAGTATTGATTACTCCAAGGTTAACTGGTGAAAGTTTGGTAGTCCCGACAGGAATCGAACCTGTATCTAAAGTTTAGGAAACTTCTATTCTATCCATTGAACTACGAGGCCAATCAAATTAACCTATTTGCTGACTTGCCTACCGGCAGGCAGGTATGCCAATAAGTAAATAGGACAGCAAAAATAAAGGATTGTCGCTTATCTTTGCCATCCAAATTTTATAAGATCATGAAGTGGCTGAATGTAATAATTAAATACCGATTATGGATTGGCATCGTTTTGCTGGCCCTTGCCATTTTTACCAATATACAAACAAGCTTCTGGCCCTCCTTTGTATTATACCTGATTGCTGTAGTAGCTATTGTGGGGCATTTTTTATTTGGCCCGATGAGACTTATTCAATCTTACATGGAAGAAGGTGATATGGAAGGCGCCAAAAAAGTAGTGGATTCTATCTGGTTCCCTGCTATTTTGATCAAGCCCGTTCGTTCGGTTTACTACACCATCAAGGGCAACCTGGATATGGTTGATCAGAATTTTGAAAGCGCCGAAAAAAATATGAAGAAAAGCCTTTCACTTGGCGGTGGGGCTTTAACCAAGCAGGCAGAGGGACCCAACAAACTGCAGTTGGGCATGTTGATGATGCAGAAAGGGGATATTAAACAGGCCGAAAGTTATATCCGCCAGGCCATAAGGGCCGGTTTACCCGATAATGAAAATAATGCAGCTGCTTATTTGCAGTTATGTTCCATTATGATGAACAAAAGAGAGTTCAGGGCTGCCAAAGATTATTTTAAAAAAGCAAAGGGTTTTAAGCCAACCACACCTCAAATTGTTGACCAGATAAAGCAGATTGAAAAGTATATAACGAGGATGCCGGGATAAGGCAAAGTTTAATTGTTGAAAAGTTGAAAGTTTAAAGTTGGTACGCTTAACTTATTAAACCTATTGAACCGCTTAAACCCTTAAACTATTTTCCCAAACAACTCCTCCACTTTTTTAAAGCGGTATTCAAATATCCCCTTTAATTGTTTTTTTACCAATATTTCATTAGCGATATCACCCAAAAACCAAAGAGGCAGTTTGTAGTGTACAATATCCGTCATCTCCACCCCGCCTTCAACAGCTTTAAAATGATGCTGGTGATGCCACATGCTGTAAGGCCCGTAGCGCTGTTCATCCACAAAATATTTTTTATCCTCTACATGGGTTATTTCTGTCATCCAGTATAAGGGAATACCCAGCAACGGACTTACTTTATATTCAATTACCTGCCCGGCATACATCGTATCGCCATGAAACCGGGATATGGTCTTAAAGCCCATATTATCCGGGGTAATATTTGCCAGGTTAGCGGGATTGCTGAAAAAATCCCAGGCCTCATCCAAACTGACGGGGATCGTTTGCACTGTTTTAAAAGAATAAACTTTACTCATGGTACTAATAACAACAATTGCTGTTTATTGTTCGGAAAAATTGATCTCAGGTATTGGCTATCCAGTATCTTTGGCATATGCGCCACTACCGTGACATACTGCAAAATAAGTTTGATGAAGAATATAAAAAATTAAATAAAGAACAGCGTAGGGCAGTAGATAAAATTGATGGTCCAGTAATGGTAATTGCAGGCCCCGGCACCGGCAAAACACAAATACTGGCAGCACGGATAGGTAAGATATTACTTGAAACAGATGCCCTGCCGGAAAATATACTTTGTCTTACTTACACAGATGCAGGTACGATCGCCATGCGCAAAAGGTTGCAGCAATTCATTGGCGCCGATGCCTACAAAGTAAATATTTACACCTTTCATGCTTTTTGTAATGATGTGATACAGGATAATTTAAACCTGTTTGAAAAAAATTCACTGGATGCGGTTTCGGAGCTGGAAAGTATTGAACTCTTTAAACAACTCATCGACGCTTTTCCAAAAAATCATCCGCTTAAAAGGTACCGGGGCGATGTGTATTATGAGATCAACAATCTCCGTAATTTATTTTCATCCATGAAACGGGAGGGCTGGACAGCCGGGTTTATCAACCAAAGAATTGATGAGTACATCAATGACCTGCCCAACCGGGATGAATATATTGCCAAACGAAAAGTTAAAGAGTTTAATAAAGGTGATGTACGTAACGATAAGATCGATGAGGAAAAAGAAAAGATGGAAAAGTTAAGGGCGGCAGTAAATGAGTTTGCAAATTTTCAAACCCTGATGCGGAAAAGAAACAGATATGATTTTGATGATATGATCAACTGGGTGATCACCGTGTTTGAAGAAAATAAAAGTATACTCGCCAACTACCAGGAAAAATTTCAATACCTGCTGGTGGATGAATACCAGGATACCAGCGGCACACAGAATAAACTGGTTCAATTACTGATCAATTACTGGGATAAGCCCAATGTATTTGTGGTGGGCGATGATGACCAGAGCATCTACCGCTTCCAGGGCGCCAATGTGGAGAACATGCTGGAGTTTGCTAACCGGTATACCAAAGACCTGGTGACGGTTGTATTAACCAATAATTACCGAAGCACACAACCTATACTGGATATCTCCAAAACCCTTATCAACAGAAATGAAGAAAGACTGGTTAAACAAATTGAAGGCCTTAGCAAAGAATTGATCTCTTCTAATAAACAAATTAACCAGTTATCAAATAAACCTTTTGTACACGAATACAACTCTGCCAAAGATGAAATGGCCGATATTACCAACCGGGTAGCCGAATTAATAAAACAAAAAACCGAACCCGGAAGAATTGCCATAATTTATAAAGAAAATAAATACGGCGAAGAGCTGGCAACCTATTTCCGGTTAAAATATATTCCGTTTTACAGTAAGCGGAGCATTGATGTGCTGGTACATCCTTTCAGCAATAAGATTGTTCAATTGCTGCGTTACCTCAATGCCGAACATGATATACCCTATGGCGGTGATGAAATGCTTTTTGAGATTTTGCATTATGATCTTTACAGTATCCCTCCTATAGAAATTGCCAAATTAACCGTAGAAACAAATACACTGAAATATAAAGGAGAGCAGACCTCCATCCGTAAACTTTTATCAGACAAAGCTAACAAACCGGCACAGCATTTATTTGATACCGGCATTCATGATGGGTTGCGGAATTTTAGTTTTATGATGGAAAAACTGATTGCAGATGTGTCTAATATCACCTTGCAGGAATTGTTTGAGCATATCATTCAAAATGCCGGAGTCTTAAATTACATCATGCAGAGCCATGATAAGATTGCAACGATGCAGTTGCTAACTGCTTTATTTGATTTTATTAAAGACGAGACCGGCAGAAATCCATTATTAGATCTGAAAGAACTGATCAGCATTTTTGATCTGATGGAAAAAGAAGGCATTGCCTTACCCATGAATAAAGTTGCCGGTACTGATAAAGGCGTTAACCTTTTAACCACACATGGCAGTAAGGGGCTGGAGTTTGAGTATGTATTTTTTGCCGGCGTCAATGCTTCATTCTGGGAAAAGAAACGTAAACCCGGTGGAGGGTATAAATTTCCGGATACCCTGTTCACCACTCCCCCCTCCTTTGGATGGGGTCAGGGGGAGGCCGAGGAAGAATTACGCCGCCTGTTTTATGTGGCACTAACCCGTGCAGAAAAACATTTGTATATCTCTTACGCAAAATTCAGAAACGATGGTAAGGAACTGGAGCCTTCTATGTTCATTGCCGAAATTCAGGAAGAGCATGAACTCCCTTTTGAAAAAATAACGTTGACGGAAGAACAACAACTTGAATTTGAACTGCTGCATTTTACCGCACAGGCACCGGAGATTGAGCAGGCAGAAGAAGATTTCATTGCTGCCATTCTTGAAAAATTTGTGATGAATGTAACTGCTTTGAACAGTTATTTAAATTGCCCGCTTAATTTTTATTACCGCAACCTCATCCGCATTCCTTCAGGTAAAAGTGAAGCCACCGAATTTGGCAGTGCCATACATCATGCATTGGAAAAACTATTTCGTAAGATGCAGGATGAAAAGAAAGAAACCTTCCCGCCAAAAGAAGAAATGATAGACGACTTTAACTGGTACATGCACAAACACAGGGAAAACTTTACCAAAGAAGCTTTTGAACGGCGCATAGAATACGGAGATGAAGTGCTGCGCAATTATTATGATAAATACATCAACAGCTGGAACAAAGTAGTGGCTGTAGAAAGAAACATCAGGGGCATTGTGGTAAATGGCGTTCCCATAAAAGGCAAACTGGATAAACTTGAATTTAACGGCAAAGAAGTAAATGTAGTGGATTATAAAAGTGGAAATATAGAAAATGCCATTCCAAAAATGAAACCACCATCAGACAAAGACCCCAATGGCGGTGATTACTGGCGGCAGGCTGTTTTTTATAAAATACTGGTTGATCATTACGAACAGAAAGACTGGAAAGTGATCAGTACCGAATTTGATTTTATTGAACCTGATAAAAAAGGCGAATACCGAAAAGAGAAAATTGTAATTAATCCGCAGGATATGGAAACGGTAAAGCAGCAGCTTACTGATGTCTGGCATAAAATTCAGGCACGTGATTTTTATACCGGCTGCGGAAAGGAAGATTGTCACTGGTGTAATTTTGTAAAAAATAATAAACTGGCAGTGGCATTGCATGACCTGGAAGAAGAAACAGCTGATTAACAGATTTAAGAATTTTTATGATTTTTAAACAAATCAAAGAGATTAAGTTTGTGTTTTAATTACTTTTAATGAGATCAACCCATATACTTTTTACACTTTTTATTGTTTCGCTCTTTTATGTACTTTCAATCAGCAATGCCGGTTGTGCCCAGATAGGATCTCCAACCGGCGGGGCAAGAGACAGTATTCCACCAAGCCTTGTAAGTGCTTCGCCCAAACTGAACAGTATCAATGTCAGCAGCAATAAAATTACGTTAACCTTTAATGAATATGTAGATCTGAAAGAAACACAAGCCAATGTATTGATATCCCCTTTCCCAAAAAAAACAGCTTCAGTTGAATATAAACTGAAAACAGTAACTGTAAAACTTAAAGACAGTTTATTGCCAAATACAACTTACAGCATCAATTTTGGCAATGCCATTGTTGATAATAATGAGGGCAACCCTTTAAAAGATTTTACGTACGTTTTTTCTACCGGAAACAATATAGATTCATTTATACTGGCAGGTAAAGTAATAATTGCCGAAACAGGCAGGTTCGACAGTACAATTATTGCCCTGCTATACAGTGACACCAATGACTCTGCTGTTCAAAAAAGAAAACCTGATTATATTTCAAAACTGAACGCCGATGGCAGTTTTATTTTTGTGAATTTACCGCCGGGCGATTTTAAAATTTATGCGTTAAAAGATGGTGATGGCAGTAAAAATTATAATTCTAAAAAAGAAATGTTTGCCTTTACTGATTCAGTTATAACTATTTCAGCAAAAACGGAACCAGCCATCTTATATGCATCCGCACTTGAAAAAGAAAATCCAAAAGCCCCGGTTAGTAAATCAGCAGCTGCAGATAAGAAATTAAAAATTAATTTATCCCTCAATACTCAATTACAGGATTTACTGAGCCCGTTTGAACTAAACTTTAATAAACCGTTGAAAAAATTCGACTCTGCAAAATTGATTTTATCTGATACAAGCTATAATCCTGTTACTGCGGCAGTTTGGACCATTGACAGCAGCAGAACAAAAATTGTGCTTACCCATAAATGGAATGAGGATATGCAATACCGCTTAATTATAGATACTACGGCTGTTTCAGACTCTGCAGATAACCATCTTACAAAAAAAGATACTATCCGTATTATAACAAAGCAGCAATCAGATTATGGTAATGTGGTTTTACGTTTCAGTAATATTGATTTAACAAAACACCCCGTTTTACAATTTGTTCAGGGCGATGAAATTAAAAAAAGCTATCCGATTACTGCACTGGAATGGAGTAACAAATTTATCAATCCCGGTGAATATGATATCCGGATCTTATTTGATGATAACAATAACGGAAAATGGGATCCCGGAGATTACGCTAAAAAATTGCAACCTGAAAAAGCAATTACCTTAAAACAAAAATTAGGTGTAAGGGCCAACTGGGATAATGAACGGGATATTAAATTGTAAAAGCAGTTAGTTATAAGCATTTAGCCGTTAGCAAAAAACTGTATGGCTAAAAGCTAAAAGCTAATTCCTAACCACTATTTTTGCCTTATGATCTTCTCTTCTTCACTTTTAGAAAATGCGGTTACTGAGTTTGCCAAATTACCCGGCATAGGTAAAAAAACGGCCTTGCGTTTGGTATTGCATCTTATTAAACAGGATACAACAGCAGTAAGCCAGTTCAGCGAAATCATTGCTAAAATGAGGAATGAAATAAAATTCTGCAGCCGCTGTTATAATATTTCTGATGCAGCGCTTTGTAATATCTGCGGTAATACCATGCGTAAGCAGGAAATGCTTTGCGTTGTTGAAAATATACGTGATGTGATTGCGATTGAAAGCACCCAGCAGTTCAACGGGATCTACCATGTTTTAGGTGGCGTTATTTCCCCGCTTGACGGCATTGGACCCGAGCAGTTAACCATTGATGCACTCGTTGACCGTATATCAAAAGAAGAAATTGAAGAAATTATTTTTGCACTCAGCCCAACTATCCAGGGCGATACGACCATCTACTATATCAGTAAAAAATTATCCGCAGGATCCGGTGGGCAGCAATTTCCGGTAAAGATCACTACAATAGCACGTGGGATAGCTTTTGGCGGAGAACTTGAATATGCCGATGAAATGACATTGGCTAAAAGCATCAGCAACCGCATTCCTGTCGAAAATTTTATTGTTTCCGGTAATTAAACCCATACCGCTCAATCTTTTCTCCCGGCATTTCAATTTTTGTTTTATGGTACGGTTAGTTTAAATTTGCAGTGTTAACGGGCAGATTTGTTTATTGTTCGGCCTGTTATATTTTTTAACTGAACTAATAAACGAAAGCAATTCTGCATTACTTCCCTCAGATTGATTCTCGTTTAAAGGTTTATGGCAAATATTTTTGAAGTCAGCTTCACAGCTATGGTCATCATGCCCGTGCGAACGGCATTCAGCCTGACGCAGTGGAGCCTGCCCTGAGTGAATCGAAGGGTCTCACTTCAACATAGTATAATTAAACATGTATCAAAGCGAATGAAAACATTACAAGATTGTTTAAAAGAACGCATCCTTATTATTGATGGCGCCATGGGTACCATGATACAGCGCTATAAACTGGAAGAAAAAGATTACCGTGGGGAGCGGTTTAAAGATTGGCATACTGATGTAAAAGGTAATAATGACCTGCTCAGTATTACGCAGCCCCAAATCATCGAATCAATTCACAAACAATATTTAGAAGCAGGTGCTGATATTATTGAGACCAATACTTTCAGCAGTACATCTATTGCCCAGGCTGATTACGATATGCAATCACTGGCTTATGAATTAAATGTTGCATCGGCAAAATGTGCAAGGATCGCCGCTGATGCATACACAACAAAAAATCCGGGTAAACCACGTTTTGTAGCCGGTGCCATCGGGCCTTTAAATAAAACATTATCCCTTTCGCCCGATGTAAACAACCCCGGTTACAGAGCTGTAACTTTTGATACGGTTGCTGTTGCTTATACGGAACAGATTAAAGGATTAGTTGATGGCGGCGTTGATATTATATTGATTGAAACCATCTTTGATACGCTGAATGCAAAGGCGGCTATCTATGCTGCAAAAAATTATTTTCGTCAAAATAATTTACCTGAGCTTCCGATCATGATTTCGGGAACCATTACTGACGCTTCGGGAAGAACATTAAGCGGACAAACACTGGAAGCTTTTTATGTTTCGGTTATGCATGCAAATCCGATCAGTATTGGATTAAACTGTGCATTGGGTGCATCTGAAATGCGGCCGCATATTGAAGAGTTGAGCCAGATCGCTGGGTGTTATACATCAGCATATCCCAATGCGGGTCTGCCCAATGCATTTGGCGAGTATGATGAGCAGCCACACGAAACGGCTCATATCATTGAAGAATGGGCAAAGGAAGGCTTTGTAAATATTGTTGGCGGGTGCTGCGGTACAACACCGGATCATATAAAACATATTGCTGATGATGTAAGTAAGTATAAACCGAGGGAGTTACCGGTAGTTGAATTGACTTAATTAAATGAACCACTAAGACAGGAAGGCACAAAGAAACACAAAGTTTATGTATTTAAAGTTATCAGAAAGGGAAGAGTTGATCGCAAAGCAGATCGTTGATATTGCTATCAATATTCATAAGCAACTGGGGCCAGGTCTTTTAGAAAGTGTATATGCAAAGTGTTTTTATTATGAATTAGTAAACAGAGATTTAAATTTTGAAAAGGAAAAACAGGTTCCGATAATATATAATGAATTAAAAATTGATGACGGGCTTAGATTAGATTGTTTAGTTGATAACCTGGTTATTATTGAATTTAAAGCACAGGAAAATTACCATCCGGTTTGGGAAGCTCAATTAATGAGTTACTTGAAACTAACTAATAAGCGATTAGGATTTTTAATAAATTTTCATGTTCCTTTAATGAAGGATGGTATTAAAAGAATGATCATATAAAACTTAGTGCCGCTTTGTGCCTTTGTGCCTTTGTGGTTCAAATTCAAAATGAATACAATCAAACCATATTTAAGATTAAGCGGCCTGGAGCCTTTGATCGTACGCCCGGAAACAAATTTTATAAATGTTGGTGAACGCACCAATGTTACGGGCAGTAAAATGTTTGCACGGCTTATACTTGATGGTCAATATGAAGCAGCATTGGCTGTAGCCCGCCAACAGGTAGAAAACGGTGCACAGGTAATTGATGTTAACATGGATGATGCTTTGCTTGATGGGGTACAAGCCATGACAACATTTTTAAACCTGGTACAGTCTGAACCGGATATTGCGAAGATCCCCATCATGATCGATTCTTCAAAGTTTGAGATCATTGAAGCCGGCTTAAAATGTGTACAGGGGAAATGTATAGTTAATTCCATTTCGATGAAAGAAGGCGAAGCTAAATTCATTGAGCAGGCCTTTATTTGCAGATCTTATGGCGCTTCTGTTATTGTAATGGCTTTTGATGAAGTGGGACAGGCAGACACCAGATTAAGAAAAGTAGAAATATGCAAACGGGCTTATAAGATACTGACTGAACAGGTTGGTTATCTTCCGCAGGATATTATTTTTGATCCAAACATTTTTGCCATAGCAACAGGTATTGAAGAGCACAATAATTATGCAGTAGATTTTATTGAAGCAACACGTGAAATAAAACAACAGATGCCGCTTACAAAAGTGAGCGGCGGCGTTAGTAATGTTTCTTTTTCATTCCGGGGTAATGAACATGTACGTGAAGCCATACATAGCGTTTTTCTGTTTCATGCCATTAAGGCCGGCATGGACATGGGTATTGTAAATGCAGGCCAGCTGGCTGTTTATGATGAAATTGAACCAAATTTAAAAATGATCTGTGAAGATGTGATTCTCAACAGAAACAATGACAACAACGAGACCACAGAAAAAATGATTGCTTTTGCTGAAACGGTTAAAGCAAAGGGAAAAGAAATAATTAAGGATGAAAGCTGGAGAAAAGAACCGGTTGAAAAACGATTGTCACATGCCCTGGTAAATGGTATCACTGATTATATTGATGCCGATACCGAAGAAGCCAGGCAGCAATATCCAAAGCCATTGGATGTTATTGAAGGCCCGCTAATGGATGGTATGAATATCGTGGGTGATCTTTTTGGTTCGGGAAAAATGTTTTTGCCACAGGTTGTAAAAAGTGCCCGGGTGATGAAAAAAGCGGTTGCCGTACTTACACCATTCATTGAACAGGAAAAAGAAGACAGGAAAAATGCACACCTGGCAGCCGGAACCATTAATGAAGAAGTTGCCGGTGCCGCAAAAATATTGTTGGCAACGGTAAAAGGCGATGTGCATGATATCGGTAAAAATATCGTTGGCGTAGTGCTGGGTTGTAATGGTTATGATATCATTGACCTGGGCGTAATGGTAGCTACAGATAAAATTTTAGAAACTGCCATAAAAGAAAAGGTTGACATCATTGGCTTAAGTGGTTTAATAACTCCATCTCTTGATGAAATGGTACACGTGGCACATGAAATGAAACGCCGGGGTATAACATTACCATTGATGATTGGCGGTGCCACCACATCCCGTATGCATACAGCTGTAAAAATTGCGCCCCAATATGATGAAGGAGTTGTGCATGTTTTGGATGCCAGCCGCAGCGTAACTGTTGCCGGAAGCCTTTTGAGTAAAGAACAAAAACCTGCTTTTTTACAAAACCTGAAAGCAGAATACGATAAACTGGCAGTAGACTTTGGCAATAAAAAATCTACAAAACAATATATAAGATTTGAAGAAGCTCAAAAAAATGGAGCAACCATTGACTGGGCAAACTTCAAACCGGTTGCCCCAATATTTACAGGAACAAAAATTTTAGACAATTATCCTTTGGGTGAAATTGCCGGATACATTGACTGGCAACCTTTCTTTATAGCCTGGGAAATGCATGGTAAATTCCCCGCCATACTCACAGACAGTATCATTGGCGTTGAGGCAACCAAATTGTATAATGATGCTAAAAAATTATTGCAGCAGGTCATTGATGAAAAATGGCTGAGTGCAAAAGGCGTTGTAGGTTATTGGCCGGCCAATAAAATTGCTCATGATACGATAGATATAAAAAACGGGGCTTCAGTAATTCAACTGGAATTTCTCCGTCAGCAAATTAAAAAGACGGCAGGCCAACCAAATTTATCGCTGGCAGATTTTATTGCCCCTGCCGAAAAAAATTACCAGGATCATATTGGTGCATTCAGTGTGACTATTGGGGGAATTGATAAACATATAAAAAAATTTGAGGCCAAACTTGATGATTACAACAAGATCATTTTACAGGCTTTGGCAGACCGGCTGGCAGAAGCTTTTGCAGAACTGCTTCACCAAAAAACCAGGACGCAATATTGGGGATATGTATCGGATGAGGATCTCAGCAACGATCAGTTAATTAAAGAAGAATACCTGGGTATTCGTCCGGCACCGGGTTACCCTGCCTGTCCTGATCATACCGAAAAATATAAATTATTTGAATTGCTGGGCGGCGAAGACGCAACAGGTATTCATCTTACCGAATCATTGGCCATGTATCCGGCAGCTTCAGTTTGCGGCTGGTATTTCGCAAACCCCCAAAGTAAATATTTTGGTGTAGGTAAAATTGAAAAAGACCAGTTGGAAGATTATGCCAAAAGAAAAGGGATGAGTATTGATGATACAACAAGATGGTTAAGGCCGATACTGGAATAATTAATAAAATATTTTTTAAGTAAGCCGGTTCAGCTCCAGTTTATTAATGATATTGAACACCAGCAGTATTGTATGAAAATAATTTTTTACCACAGTCTTGTCCCTTAATCCTTTTTTAGATGGCTCCAGCAGATTTTCTTCAAAAGGCACTGCTATATAGCATTTGCCTGCTACAAACGAAAACACAATATCCTTTTCTAATTTCTTTTTAATGACCAGCATGTGGTCCATCATATTATAAGACAGAATTAAAGAAGCTTCATCCGCATTGGTTGTATACACAGAATAATGTTTATTAAAATTCTCATGGTTTATTTTCATCCGGTGCACAGGGGGCAATGGAAACATCCGGTAATGTTCATCAGCAATACTGGATGGCAATTGTGTATTACCTTTCGTCCAGATATAGGTACCACCGGTAAACGATTTGTTTATACTGGCTATAAAAAATAATCCTTTAAAAATAGGGCTTGTACCTGCTACATCTTTGTACCATGATTTAATCTCGGAACAATGAAAAGCAACACCATTATATACACTTTGCCAGTAATCATCGCCATCAAAATGTGTAAATCTTCTGCGGTATAAACCGCTTTTCTTATACTCCTTTTTTGAAATAAAACCCATGGGTTTATAAACAGCCGAAGGGTATATGTAAGTAATGATCTGGCCGATTATCTTTTCTTTAAAGTCATCAATATACCTGTCAGCGTATTTTGCTGTAAAATAAACCCCTGCAATACACATGATAAGCATGGCCACTGCCAATATATGGCCGGAAGGAAATACTTTTAGATAATACAGAAAAAAACTTCCAAATGCGCCGATACCTGTATAAAGTGAAAATTGTTTCCAATTTCTGGAAGAAGATTCATTGTTATCCAATTGTTCCAGGTACGGCTGGATTTTAACTGTATAAAAACTTTCAAAGTCTTCTATACGTTCCATTACAATAAATATTATTTACCAAAAGTCATTTGCAATGCCTGTGCTTCCTTTGCATCATTTAACCCTTTAATTAAAAGTACAAATACAATGATCTTAACGAGTATCCCTTTATAAAGTGTACTTAGGTCTAAAGCTGCATTTAATACAATAAATAAAGTGTATAGGCAGAGGGTTCCTATTATAGCATAGTAAGGTTTCTTTTTTGACCAAAAACCAAGTAAAACAAACCCTGCTATAAAAATACTCCACAATAATATATCGATCCATAAATAGGTATAGTTTTCATTAAACGTAAAACATAATACCAATAGGTTTATGATCAGCAGCAGGGCTACCGCAAAAATGGTATAACGTGCCTGTTTTATATGTTTGTTATAACTTTTCAGGGAAAATTCATCAGGTGTGAAAATTGTTTCCTGGTTCTTATCCCCGGGTTGATTATCTAAATTGTTGTTTTCCATAATGGTTTATTATTTTTACAGCCATAAATATAATAATCCTTATGCGTATTATTTCTTATAATGTTAATGGCATCCGGGCTGCCATTAAAAAAGGTTTTATTGACTGGCTCAAAACAAATCCGGCTGATATTATCTGTTTACAGGAAACCAAGGCTACTAAAGATGATGTGGATATAAAACAACTGGAGGCTCTTGGATTTTACCACCATTGGTACAGTGCTCAAAAAAAAGGATACAGTGGTGTAGCCGTTTTTTCAAAAACAAAACCCGATAATATAGTATATGGCAATGGCCATGCGGCAAGTGATGATGAAGGCAGGGTGATACAACTGGATTTTGGTGATATCCGTTTGATCAATGCCTACTTTCCTTCCGGCACAAGTGGCGATGAACGGCAGGCTTTTAAATATGTCTGGTTAGATGAGTTTCATACTTACTTAAACAAATTAAAAAAGAAACACCCGAAAATTATCCTTGTGGGCGATTATAATATTGCCCACAACGAAATTGATATTCATGATCCAAAAGGCAACAAAAAAAGCAGTGGCTTTTTACCTGAGGAACGGGACTGGATGACTAAATTTTTAGCTAGCGGCTGGATAGATACTTTCCGGGAATTTCATCCCGGGCCTCATCGTTATAGTTGGTGGAGCCAGCGCTTTCCTACGGTCAGGCTAAACAACAAAGGCTGGCGTATTGATTATATTACCATAACTGAGCCTTTAAAAAAACAATTAAAATATGCAGACATTTATCAGGATGTAAAGCATAGTGATCATTGCCCTGTTTATGTTGAAATAAAAGATAACTAATTTAATTTTTTTAACTGTGATTATTTATAACGTTACCATTACAATTCAGGAATCAATAAAAGAAGATTGGCTCTGCTGGTTAAAGGAAGAGCATATTCCCGATATCATAAAGACCGGTTGCTTTACCCATGCTGTTATTCTGCAATTGATGGAAACAGATGATACCGAAGGACCAACTTATGCCATTCAGTATTTTGCAGAAAGTAAGGGCCTGTACAATAACTATATCGAAAACCATGCTGTTGAAATGCGGCAAAAAGGTTTTGATAAATGGGGTGACACATTCATTGCTTTCCGCTCAGTTTTACAGGTTGTTAACTAATTGTGCAAAACAATCAGGTTTTATTTTTTCATTTTCCGGGCCTTTTTCTAATCCCTTAAAAACCGTATTGGCAAAGGATTTCAATAGAATTATTCTTGAAAGTTATACTGGCAGGGCTTTTCAGGCAAACTAACCTTTTTAATGGAAATCGATAAATACCCGGCATATTTGCCAAAAACCTTGTTGCATATGGTTTCCAGCCCTTCTTTACAAAAAAATATTTCATAAAAAAAATTTTGTTGCAATTAAAAAGCATCTATATTTGTTGCACTTAAAAAATTCAAAAAAAATTATCATGAACAAAGCCGAATTAATTTCAAAACTTGCTGATGATGCAGGTATTACAAAAACTCAAGCAAATGCTGCTTTAGATTCTTTCGTAACTGCAGTTACTAAAACTTTAAAAGGTGGTGGTAAGGTTACTTTAGTAGGATTTGGTACTTTCTCCGTATCAAAAAGAGCAGCCCGTAATGGCCGTAATCCTCAAACTGGTGCTGTTATTAAAATCAAAGCAAAGAAAGTTGCTAAGTTTAAAGCCGGTAAGGAATTATCAGCTAAAATGTAATGTTGTGTCAAAAACTTTAAAAAGCAAGGTGCACCTGTGCCTTGCTTTTTTTGTAAATTTATTATGTAATCATACTATAAAATAAAACTTAATCATTATGGGACGTGGCGATATTAAAACAAAAAAAGGAAAAATTTTCAGCGGCTCTTTTGGAAAATCAAGGCCAGCTAAACCGGCAAAAAAAGTAGTTGTTGTTAAGAAGAAAGCTACTGCAAAGAAAAAAGCCTGACCGGTAATCCAGGATCAGGATCAGTGCGGATTCTTTAAATTTAATCCAATTCCTTTTTAATGTTCAGGGAGCCAGCCTGACAATTTTCCAATTACCTTCTTTCAATTTTGAATATTGAATCCGGTCATGAAGCCGATTGGGGCGGCCCTGCCAGAATTCAATTACAGCTGGGATTACAATATACCCTCCCCAATGTGGCGGTCTTGTTATATTTCCATCGGCAAACTGCTGCTCATACTTTATAATGTTTGCCTCAATAATTTTTCTTGATGCTATTACACTGCTTTGTGGCGATGCCCAGGCTCCTATCCTGCTTCCTTCGGGCCGGGAATTAAAATAGCTGTCACTTTCTTCAGTACTTACTTTTTTTACGCTTCCGGATATTGTGATCTGCCTTTCCAGTTCTTTCCAGAAAAATACCAGGCAGGCATTGGGGTTCTCTTCAAGATCTGTACCCTTTTTACTGCTATAATTGGTAAAAAACATAAACCCGTCTTCTGATACAGATTTTAATAAAACTATCCTGGCAGATGGTATCCCTTGTAAAGAAGCTGTTGCTAAAGTCATTGCATTTACTTCTTCCAGTTCACTTTTAATGGCATCATCCCACCAATCATTAAACTGCATAAAAGGATTACCGGCAACATCTGTTTCCAGTAAACTTTGCATTTGATAGTCCTTTCTTATATCTGCCAGGTTCCTGTTCATTTAGTAAACATTTTTCATCAGCAAATTTCAACTAATTAATCCAAACAAAAAAGCATCCTGTAAAAAACAGGATGCTTTCAACAATTTGTAACCAACTGTTTATCTGAACATGCCAACTGCAGCAAAACCCATTGCGCTGTACAAAATTGCACCCAGGATCGCTACCAGTATAAAATAAAGCACGATCATTATTAAAAAAGCAACCAGCATATATACAATTTTTTTATCCTCAGGTGTCTTTTTTAAAGGTCCGATCCCCAGGTACATCAGGTATACACCATAAGCCCAGGCCGCAAGTGCAATCAACCAACCGATCACCGGAATAAAAGATAATAATCCGCCCACATAAGAAGGCGTGCCTGAATAAGCAACAAGCTGTGCAGATTTTCCTATATTTTTTTCTGAGTCAAAACTGGGTGCCAGCATATCAACTATAATAACCGTGATATAATATGAAAGAACAGATGCAATAAAAGCAATAACTGCACCCACGATAAAAAAGCTTACGCCAGAAGTACCTGCAAATAAAAGGCCCTTTAATAAAGAGCCAACAGCAGCAACAACAGATAGGGGTAAAACGTAACTGATTAATAAGGATTGCGGTGTAGCTGTTTCTCCATTAACAACATCCCATTCTGTTTTGGGGGTAAGTAAAATATTTTTTACTCTTTCAATAATATTCATATGCAATAAGTTTTAGAAGAGTAAATTATAAAATTGACAGCAGCAATGCAAGCCTTTACAGAATTTTTTCAGAAATTCAATGAAAAGCTGACCCTTACAGGTTAAACTCCCGCAAATATTTCTGCGATTCCAGTATCGTTAATTTACTTTTCAAATCATCACGTTCCCTTACCGTATTGTCTAACCGGCTTTCAAGTTCTCCGATACGCCCTGCAATATTCTGTAATTGTTGATTTCTTTCATTCACTTGTGCCAGTTGCGCCTTTATATCAGTAAACTGGCTTTGCAAATATGCATATTGTTGCCCCAGTTTATTACATTGCTGCTGTAACCTTGCAGCTTCTGTTAATTCCTGGTGCAATTCAATCTCTCTTTCTTCAGCACCTATTACCTGTTGCTGCTTCGCGTTAAGCCTGTTCCGGAAACTTTCAATTTCACCTAACTGTCCGTCTAATTTGCTGCGCAGGGCAACTGCCTGAGCAACATTATTTTTCAGATCATTTAGTTCTTTTTCCCTATCAATAAGTACCCCATTTACGTCTTCCAATTGTATCTGTAAGCTTTCATTTGCAGAGACTAACCGATTTATCTGATCCTTTGAAAGCATAAAACAGCTGTATTTTAATGTAGAATTTCCTACAAAATAAGGATTTAGGGCTAATAAAAGTGAAAATCAAGCGTTTTCTGTACCTTTTAAGCAATAAACTTCTCCCGGGCAGCGTATAGAAGTGTCTGGGTATCTACTATAAAAGCCCCGTGTAAACTAGTTATCATTGACGGAAGACGAACTCATACGAGGATGTTTAAAGGGTGATGGCTCCTGCCAGAAAGAGATCTTTCACCGCTTCGCCAGCCGTATGCTTGGTGTTTGTCATCGTTATGCCCGTAACAGTGCAGATGCGGAAGATATTTTACAGGATGCTTTTATCAAAGTATTTGCCAAAATTTATCAATTTAAATTTGAAGGTTCGTTTGAAGGCTGGATACGAAAAATAGTGGTAAATACAGCGTTGAAAAAATATTCATTACTCCGGTATGAAAAAGAATTGAGCGGCTATGAGATAAATGACAGGGATGAAAGCGGGATGGAACCATCGGCATATGCTCATATTACAGAAAAGGAATTATTGGAATTGATCAATAACTTACCTGACGGATATAGGTTGGTTTTTAATTTATATGTGATAGAAGGGTATCAGCATGATGAAATTGCAGAAATGCTGGGTATACAATCAGGCACAAGCCGGAGCCAGTTGGTAAAAGCCCGCAGTATGCTGCAAAAACAAATTTTACAAATACAAAAAGTTGCGGTATGAACAATAACCAGCAGTTTGATGAACACATAAAAGGCCAGTTTAACAACTATTCACCAGATGTACATCCACGCATTTGGGAAAATATTATTGCCAAAAATGAAAAAAGAAAGCCCGTTGGCTTTTGGTTCACTCTTTATAATAACAGGAGCAAATTAATGATGCTGGGTATTTTAATTACTATAAGTACCGGAGGGGCCTGGTTTTATTTTAATAACAAATCAATTTCTTCGGATAAACAACCAGGTACTGGAAATGAAAATAACAACCCCTATATCCATAATAACAATTTACCCGGTACCGAAAACAGTTTAGATCAAAACAGTAATGCCGCATTATCAAAAGAAGAGAATACGGTCAAGGCAGATACAGGCCCTTCCTTATTAACGCCCGCAAAAACCAATATCGGCGTTTATTCCCCTTCGCCTGAATCAGATGATGACAGTGAAACCAAAACAACAATTACTAAAATCCGGACTAAAAAAACATATACCGGATTTGCCGGTTTATTAAATATAAATACTGAAGCCCCCGGATTATCTGATGATGATTTTCCCGGGCAGGGAACCCTCCTGGGCAGGTTAACTTTTAATGCACAAAGAATTTCTTCAAAGCAAAAATATAAAAAACAACTCCTCGTTTCTTTTGGACCCATCTCTTATCTGCCCGATTGCCCTGGGTTTGAAAAAGATGCCGCAGGCAATAAAAAATATCTTGAATTTTATGCCGGCCCCGATTATGCATTTATAAATTTAAAGGATACTGCAAATTCTGCATACCTGCAAAAAAGAAAAGAAAGTACAAAATTCAGTTATGCCTATAGTGCCGGTATACGATACACAAAGGTTTTTAATAATTCCATGAGTGTTCGCGGAGGTATAAATTACAGCCAGATAAATGAAAAATTCACTTTTGCCCAGGGCAACCTGATCCAGATAACTTATATCATAAATGCCGCCGGAGATACCATTGGAAGCTATACAACTACCGGCACACGTTATAAAACCACTATCAACAAATATCGAAGTATTGATGTGCCCGTAGTAATTGGATACGAACTGGGTAACGGAAAATTACACGCCAATATAAATGCCGGTGTGGTAGTAAATATATATAGCTGGCAAAAAGGTGAGGTTTTGGATACAGCATATCAGCCTGTAAATATTACAACCGGAAAAAATTCTTCTGCCTATTCATTTAAAACAAATGCAGGCCTGGGTTTTACCGGAGCTGTATCCGTTTATTATAAACTGAATGACAGAATTCACATTATGGCTGAGCCCTATTTCCGTTATAACCTTTCGCCAATGAATAAAGAGAATATTACGTTAAAACAAAAATATCAAACTGCCGGCCTGCGATTTGGAATACGGCTTGATTTAAAATAACAGGCAGCACAAATAATAAATAAAGTATCTTATAATAATAAAGTAATTATTAAAATTTTAAAGTAATGAACAGAAAAATAATCATACTTGTATTAATTTCAGCAGGGCTTTTTTTAAATGCCTGCCAAAAAAATACAGATATTTTTGTCCCGGATCCTGGTCAACTAAACGGACCCGATACTACCTGGCAAAATACGGTTACTGCTTCAATGCCCGTTTCAAATCTTAAAACCCGTTTGTTATTTGAGCCATACATTGACAGTATTAATGTAAACAGTAATATAGCCAGCATATTAACCCCATTTGGTTTAGTGGTTAATTTTCCGCCAAACTGTTGTGTAAATACAGCAGGACAAACTGTTACAGGCAAAGTGCAGGTAGAGTTAATGTTGATTAAAAAGAAAGGAGATATGATCCGTCTTTCAAGGCCTACAACTTCCAATGATAGCTTGCTGGTATCAGCTGGTGAAATTTTCATTACATTAAAAAAGGATGGACAGGCTGTTGCACTGGCACCAGGTTTAAAAATAAATATCCGTCATGTTGATATTCCAATTAACCAATTGATGAAATTTTTTGCCGGCGATGAAACAAATATTGAACGTTTTAACTGGAAGCCAAATTCTGACCCATTAAATAACATGGTTAACATTGGTTCACAGGCTTATGAAATTTATACCAATCATTTACGTTGGGTAAATATTGCCTATGTTTTTGATTTAAACAGTTCCGCAAAAGTAAATGTTGTTGCAGATCTTGCCCCCTATTTTACAAATGTCAACACCATAGCCTTTACTGTATTTAAAGATTTTCGCTCAGTTGCCGGTATGTATGGAAATACGAATACCAGGAAGTTCAGCTCAGGAAAACTACCTGTAGGCAAGGCAATAACTGTAGTTATTATTTCAAAACAGGGCGATGATTATTATTTAGGTTACGAAACCATGTTTACCCAGGCACCGGCAAGCGGAACGGTAAGCCAGTCAGTGCATATAGTCCCCATAAAAAGATCTTTGTCTGACATCATATATTATTTAAATACACTGTAGTTCTGAAACTAACTGAAAAGAGGCTGCCTGAATTCAGGCAGCCTCTTTTATTATATTTATAAGATCAAGGGGCTGGTATTTCAGGTAACCAAAGTGCCCACCTTTTCACCGGTAACAACTTTTAAAAGATTTCCGGATACATTCATGTCAAAAACAACAATGGGTAAATTATTTTCCATGCATAAAGTAAAGGCTGTCATATCCATCACCTTCAGGTTTTTTTTAATGCAATCTTCAAAAGAAATGGTTTCATATTTTGTTGCAGCTGGGTCTTTTTCGGGATCGGCGGAATAGATACCATTTACTCTTGTTCCTTTTAAAATAACATCTGCTTTAATTTCAATGGCCCTTAATGATCCGGCTGTATCTGTAGTAAAATACGGGTTACCTGTGCCGGCGCCAAAAATTACTACCCTTCCTTTTTCCAGGTGCCGCATAGCTCTTCTGCGGATATAGGGTTCTGCGATCTGTTCCATTTTTATGGCGCTCTGTAACCTGGTATAAACACCGGCTTTTTCTAACCCACTTTGCAATGCCATGCCGTTTATTACTGTTGCCAACATCCCCATATAATCTCCCTGTGCCCTTTCTATACCCGTTTCAGCTTCGTTCATACCCCGGTAAATATTTCCACCTCCTATAACAATGGCTACCTGTACGCCCAGTTCTGTAATACTTTTAACATCCTGTGCATACCGGGCAATCACATCACTGTCTAAACCAAAATTTTTATCCCCCATCAAAGATTCACCGGAAAGTTTTAGCAGAATTCGTTTGTACTTAGGTAACATTTGCAGTAATTATTTTTGCGAAGATATATTTTTATTCCCGATAGCCCCGAAAGCTTTCGGGGGGATTCTTAACTGCTTTTATGGAATACATCACCGGCATTTTTTCATCCATGCCCTTAATCCGCCACATACCATCAGCACCCTGCTCCAGGTTGCTAAAGCAATTATAGGGTGAATATGAGAACTCATTAAATAACTGAATTTGTAAATTTTGTTTTATTAAAGCATTGATAATTTCTGAAAAAGGATGGTTCCAGCCATGCTCTATGGATTTTATCGGGGCATTCCGGTCTGAATATGTACCGGATATTTCTTCAGTAATTACTTCTGTATTAAAGTAATTGTATTTGATCTTTTCAAAATTATCATCCATCATCCAGAGTGTTGGATGAAAATCGGCAATATAAAAAATGCCTCCGGGCTTTAAAAAATGTGCCACTATTGCTGCCCATGCATCCAGGTCGGGCAGCCAGCCAATGGTACCGTAAGAAGTAAAAACGATGTCAAAACCGGCCTCCCCTAAATCACCTCCTAGGGAGGGGACTTTCGAAGAGTCTGCTAAATCATAAACATTTGCACAAATAAAACGGGCAGGTATGTTTAATTCGGCAGATATTTCTTTTGCAAGTTTAATTGCTTCATCACTTAAATCAACCCCGGTAACAATAGCTCCTTCCCTGGCCCAACTCACAGTATCCATACCAAAATGGCATTGCAGGTGCAACAGGGTCTTTCCCTTTACATTACCCAGTTCTTCCAGTTCAATTTTATTAAGGGATGATTTCCCTTTTTTAAAAGAATCAAGATCATAAAAAGCTGAATCTTTATGTACAGCAGTTCGTTTGTTCCAGGATTTTTTATTTTCTTCGAAATAAGATTGATATATTTCCATAAACTAAAAGTACGTGTAAAATAAACACCCCGTTTTATTAACAGGCTTATTATTTTGTTGATCCCCAAAAAAGGAAGGATATAAAATATCCGCTTATGGGTAATACCGGTGGGGCGGCATGGTGGTTTCTCCAAATGGAGTTTATGCCGGAAAATTAATAACTTTATAAACTGAGCGGTAAATTAACTGTTCCCCGTTTTAATATGAAAAAAATTATAAGCTGGTTTTTATTATTCCTGTTTTCAGTTACGGGCCATGCACAGCTTACGGCAGAACAGTTAACTATTAAGAAAACCTTTTTTGACTTTCTTAAATTTTATAAAAAAAATGAAGTAAAATTCAATTCATTTCAACTTTATAAAGGCACAGGAAAAGAAAATAATCCTCCTTATACATTGCAATGGAAAGAAGCAGAAAAATATTTTACGTATTTACGGAATTATGTACCCTATGTTGGTGAAGCCTATATTAAAGCCGAAAGGATGTATTTTAAATTTTCTGATAGTTGTTTTAAAGCTGACCCCCTTGATGAAATTGCAGCAGGTTTTGATTATGACCGCTGGGCAGGTGGACAGGAATCTATCGAATACAGCTACAAATGGTACACTTCGTCAAAAAATAAATATAGGGTTACTATTACAGGCAACACCGCAGTATTAAAAATCGGGGGAGAACTTATGGAAGGCATTGAAGAAAAAGAACGTACCTGGAGTTTTGTTCCTTTTACAAAAGAAAAAGGCAAATGGAAAATGGCTGATAATATTTATCCGGCAGCTGAAGACATTAAATAAATAAATATTTTTTATACCCACATTAAAAAGAACGAAACAATATGTTTCGCTCTTTTTAATTATTTCAGTTCAGGTATATTATCCTAATGCTACCCTTTTAAATTCTGTAACTTTTAAATCAGCATCAATACTCTTTAAGTAATCGGCAACAGATTTGCTGTTATCTTTTACAAAAGGCTGAGCCATTAATGTATTTTCTTTAAAGAATTTATTTACTTTACCCAAGGCAATTTTTTCAGCCATTTCAGCAGGTTTCCCCTCAGCTTTAATTTGTTCGATAGCAATTTCTTTTTCCCGGGCAATGGTTTCCGGTGCAATTGATGTTTCATCAACAGCCAGAGGATTCATAGCGGCGATCTGCATAGCCACATCTTTACCTGCATCAGCAGCCGGTTTGGTCATAGAAACCAAAACACCCATCCTGTATGCACCATGTATATAAGATGCAACATAAGGTGCATCAACCCGTTCAAATTTAGAAACAGCAATTTTTTCACCAATTGCGGCAAGTTTATCATTAATTAATTCAGCAACGGTAGAACCATTGACGGCAATCCCATTTAACTCTTCGGCGGATCTTACGTTGTTGGCAATAGCTGCATCTGCAATAGATTGTGCAAAGGCAACAAAATCTGCATTCTTACTTACGAAATCAGTTTCGCAGCTGATACAAAGCACAATACCGCTTTTATTGTCGGCATTTGTTTGTGCAATCACTACACCTTCTTTGGCTTCACGGTCGCTGCGCTTGGCGGCAACTTTCTGGCCCTGTTTTCGCAACCAGTCAATGGCTGCTTCAAAATCACCGTTGCTTTCTGTTAATGCTTTGCGGCAATCTAACATACCGGCTCCTGTTGTTTGACGTAATTTATTTATATCTGCTGCTGTTATTGTAACACTCATGTGAATTAAAAATTAAAAATTAAAAATTAAAAACTCTACAGCGTAAAAACATTACTATGCATTAATACGCTTTTGCTGAATAACGAATTAAAAGTACAAGAGCCGATAGCTATAGGCTGCTACGCCAATGAAGTTGAATAAAGCTTAAAAGTCTGACTCATAAAATAACAACTTCCTTCTTCGCTAATATCTTTTACTTTTCCCTTCCCCTTGGGGGAAGGATAGGATGGGGCCTATCTTGCTCCACCACCACTACCTGCAGGCCTTCTGCCACCCTGGCCAGGACCGGCTATACGACGCTTAGGCTGAGAAGAAACGCCTCTTCCACCACCACCACGCTTGTTCCTATCCTCACCACCGTCAGCCTTAGATTCAAAACGTGCGGCTTTTGCTTCTGCACTGTCTTCATGATCATGGCTGTCATCTTCATCTTTATCGGCCTGGCGTTCCTGCAAACCTTCTGCAATTGCAGCGGTTAAATAATTAACTACAATAGCAATTGATTTGGTAGCATCGTCATTTGCAGGAATGGCAAAATCGATTTTATTAGGATCGCAGTTGGTATCTACCATTCCAAATGTGCTGATACTTAATTTCCTTGCTTCGGCAAGTGCAATATGTTCATGGCCTATATCCACCATAAATAAAGCAGCAGGCACACGGCTTATTTGGGCAATACCACCCAATACTTTTTCCATTTTCTCTTTATCACGAGTAAGGGTTAAACGCTCTTTCTTGGTTAAGCTTTCAGCACTGCCATCGGCCAGCATTTTTTCGATGCTCTGCATTTTTTTAACACTCTTACGTACGGTGTTGAAGTTGGTTAACATACCACCTAACCAACGCTCGGTAACAAATGGCATATTTACACGCTTGGCACAATCGCTTACAATTTCTTTTGCCTGTTTTTTTGTAGCAACAAACATGATCTTTTTACCACTGCGTGCAATTGCTTTTAAAGCAGCGGCAGATTCCTGTAAACCTTCTACGGTTTTGTTCAGGTCGATAATGTGAATGCCTTTCTTTTCAGCAAAAATGTAAGGCAGCATTTTAGGGTTCCACTTTTTCTTTAAATGTCCAAAGTGTACACCTGCTTCTAAAAGTTGCTGTTGTAAGGAAGTATTTTCCATTGTTTATTGTTTGAGCCATTAGCTGTTAGCTTTGAGCTACAAGCCAGGGCAGTTTTAATTATTAAATTTATTGCATTAGCTAGCAGCTCATGGCTAATAGCTAACAGCTTTTTATTAACGTTTGCTAAACTGGAAGCTCTTTCTGGCTTTTTTACGGCCTGGCTTCTTACGCTCTACAGCTCGGGGATCACGTTTAAGTAAACCTGCGGCTTTTAAAGCAGGGCGGTAATCTGCACTTACTTCAAGTAAAGCACGGGCAATACCCAGCTTGGCTGCTTCAGCCTGTCCTTTTACCCCACCACCTGTAGCGTTAATTACAATATCAAATTTATCTGCAGACTGAACAGTTTTTAAAGGTGCTTCTACCTGGTTTTGTAAATAAACCAACGGGAAATACACTTTATAGTCTTTGCCGTTAACGGTGATCTTTCCGTCTCCTTTCGAAAGGAAGATCCGGGTTACAGCTTCTTTTCTGCGGCCGACAGCATTTTTTTGTTTTTCCATTTTTTGTTTTAGCTTTTAGCTTTTAGCTGTTTTAGAATTTTAGTTCTTTTGGTTGTTGTGCTCCGTGTGGATGATCGGCACCCTGGTATACAAATAATTTTTTGTACATCTGCCGGCCCAAACGGTTTTTAGGCAACATACCCTTGATAGCTCTTTCAATAAGAACTTCGGGCCTGCGCTTTAATAAGTTTTTAGCAGGTTCTTCCTTACGGCCACCGGGGTAACCACTGTAAGTATCATAAACCTTATCTTCCATTTTATTGCCGGTAAGTTTTACCTTTTCGCAATTGGTAACAATGATAAAGTCGCCGCAATCAACGTGCGGTGTGTAATAGGCTTTGTTCTTACCACGAAGAATTGCCGCAATACGGGCACACATACGACCAACGGTTTGATTAGTACCATCCACAACATACCAGTTGTGTGTAACGGTAGCCTCGTTCGCATGTTTAGTGGTGAAATGTAATTTGCTCATTTTATTCTTTTATTTTAGTGATGCCATCGCCATCCCGATGGCTTTTTTTATTGGACGGCGAAGGTAAGGGCAGGTAGAGCTAACTTCCAAAGAAAAAGTGAAGTATTTTTAACCGGGCTTATGTAATCTGTTGGTTTTCAGTAAATATTTTGACCAATTATTTTCATTGCCCGGATATTGGCGGGGTACAAGGGCTTTTTTTTCTACGAATAACCTATTATGAAAGATATGATCACCAATAAAAAAGCGGCCCTTTTAAAAGGTGCCGCCCGTTCAAGCATGAGAAAAATAAACTTTAGTTATTAAGAAATCAGTTTTCTTTTACAAATTGCTTAATATATATATCACTACCCATTTTAAGCGTTACATAATATATACCACTGCTCAGCATTGAAATATTTACCGGTATACTGTTATTGCCTTGCTGAAGGGTAATTTCTTTTTTATACAACATCCTGCCTGCTGCATCTGAAATGATGAGCGAAGCATTACCTGCAGTACTGTTACCAGTTTGTACCTGTAAAATATCTTTTGCAGGATTAGGAGAAACAAATAACTGAATATCTTTTTTATCAAGATGGAGGGCCACAACCTGGCTAATGGCAAATTTACCATCTATGTCAACAGACTGAAGCCGGTAGAAAACCGTTTTTTGTGATTGCATGGATAGCGGCAGTATATCATTATAGCTATATGCAAGAGATAAATTTGAATTTCCTGCTGCTGCAACCCTGGCCACTTCTGTAAAATTTACAGCATCGGTACTGCGCTGTATAAGATAATGGCTGCTGTTTTGCTCATACTGTGTTTGCCATTTTAAAGTAATGGTACTATTGTTATTTGATGCTGTAAAAGAGGTAAGTTTAACCGGCAGGGCACCGCCACTTAATCCGCCTATTTCAGCAGCAGTAAGTGCCCGGTTATAAATCCGCATTTCATCAATCTTACCATTATGCCCGTTATACTGCGGCGGTGCAAACCCATTATAGAACATAGAACCAATGCGTGCCGGGAAACTATAAACAGGCGCAGTTGTTCCTGCTGTACCCGTTGCATTCAATACGCCATTTACATAAATTCTTATTGCAGTGCCGGCCCTTACACAGCAAACATGTTTCCAAACATTAAGTGGCAATGCCCCGTTGGTACTACCGACATTACCGTTTTTAAAATTGAAATTGATTTGCGGAAAACCACTACTGTTCCACATAAAAATACCCGGCCCTCCATAGTTCAGCATATTATCATAAATGCCGCCGGCATGTGGCAGACTGGTTGTAAGCACTGAAAAATCAATACTGAAGTCCTGTGCAGTACCAAAACTCAGGTTGGCATTAATAGGATGCGTGGCGTACTGTACAACCGGACTTAAAGGATTTAAAAATTGCATCGCCGAATTTGCTGCTGATGCGTAATTGGTAGTGGCTGTTGCACCAAAATTGGTACCGGTAATATTATTGGGGCCGGCATCTGTAAAGTTTCCGTTCATGGGCCAATAGGCCACCAGGCCGGTAGTGGGTTGTGCCCTTACGAGTAAGGAACTGAAGATAATCAGCGCAGGGAATAAAAGTTGTTTCATGCTTGAAATTTTTTAGGTTAAAATTTATTAGAGTAACCATAGGATACTAATACAAAAATTGAAAAAGAGGGAACAGTAACCACGGGTAGTATAACGGTAAATGAACAGGGTGAAAACACGGTAAGTGTTACTAAGATTGTGGAATAGCTATGATACCTTGTATTGGAGGTATAACTATCATCATGCTTTTTTAAAAAAAGCAACCGACGAAAACGATTAGCTGGTTATTGGGTTTGAGTGGGTGCTGAAAGCGGAGTTTTTATTTATGAAAGATGAGGAGTAAAAGTTTTACAGGTAATTTTTTGGTCAATGTATCAATCAGGTATTTATAAAAGTAATTCTGCGGGTTTCCGTTAAATGCTATTTTAATTTTGCCGGTTCTTTACTAAAAATGCTGTAGTTTAATCCTAATATCGAAAAAACACCTTTACTGGAAATAAACGGCGAGTCAAAATCTTTTCCAATACTGATGTTAACACTAATATCTCTGGTAATAATATAGGATCCCTGTACTGCCAGCCTGTAAGTGAATTTTTTCTCCAGCCTGTTAATAGGCTGATTATTTGAATTAAATGAAGGAATCTCTGCCCTGTACCACCTGAGCATGCCCTCGATGGAAATATTATAAGAAGTCCCTTTTGTCAAAAACCCCAGGCCAATATCAACATTATTTATTGATGTATCATTGCTTTTGTGCATGTACCTGGCAGTTAATGTAAAGAAGTCATCAGTCGAAACAAAGTAAGAGGCGTTTCCCCAAAATCCAAGCCGTTCAATTTTTTTTTCGTCGGAACAATAACCGGTGGCACCGGCAAACTCAAGGATAAAGCCCCTGCGGTCATAGACCAGTTCCGAAACCTTTTTTTTCAGCTCCATATCTGCGTCATCACGATCTGCTATTACAGCTTGCAGAAACTTTTCTATATCATCGGGTGTGTTGCCAAACTTACCTGCCAGTTCATTTGCTCTGGCTTTTATTGATTTAATTATTGTTTCATCAAGTTTTAATTCGTTTTTTAATTTTGCAGCTATCTCATCTGTTACTGATTTTTTTGTATCGACATCTTCAATATTACTCCTTACATTATTTATTATCAGTAAAATTTCATCTTTCTTACTCAACTCCAGTTCAGCAGTTTCCAGTGCAGCAACAGGCTTGCCGTTACTCAGCCTGAAACGGAATCCGGCTCCTAATTTATTGCCTGCAGTTGCAGAATCCTTTACTGTACCAGCCGATATACTTAAGCTTTGCATAAAAGCCTGGCCCGGGTTTGGATTCAGATATGTTTTCCTGGTTAAATTCGGGTGGCTTTTCAGCCAGTATGGAGCAACTTCCAAACCAAGGTTCATCAGCAGCTTACCATTCTTATCAAATGAACTCAACACATCAGTTGCTAAACTTTTTGCACTGGTTGGGCGCATTACAGCAGAAGGTTCAAAGCCAAGTATACTAAATGCCGGGCTTACCGGTACATTAAGTTTTGATCCATCCTGTGCATGAATGCTTTGAAACATGCATAGAAAAACAATCAATATTCCGCTGTGTCTTTTTATCATTGGTTCATCAATTTTAATGTATAAATAACTGAATCAAGATGCTGTTCCACCTCCTTGCTGTAGGGCCCGAAAGTTGTTATACTGGCTCCTTCGGTTACCGTAACTGTTATACTGGTATGGTTAGTTTCTGTTAATGTATCATTTACCTTAACGGAGACTATAGTTTTTTTCCCAGCCACATCATTCTGTTTACCCAATGATGCAGGGGCATTCATTTCAATTAAATTTTTACCCAACGAAATGGAATAGTTACCTGACTGCCCGTCCCCGATTTTAACATCAACAATAATATCCTTTGTCTTTGTTTTTATTTTATAGCTGTCTTTGAGGTCAACAAATTTAACTGCCATACCAATTTTTTTTACGCTTACTCTTTGATCCCGTTTTCGGCAACCCGGTTTTTAAATTATATACTATACTATGAACTGAGTTTGGTTTTATTATCAATTATTACATGAGGTTTACATGCATGTATGCTTAGGTAAAAGTTTATTACAAAATCCTGAAAAAGATTTTTAGCATGCAGGAACAGAATACTAACTTAATAATATAATTCGACAGATGCAAGTATCAGCGTTAATTTTTTTAATAATATTTTAATTACTAAAACTCCTGTTCTCCAAAAACAAAATTGATAAAATAAACAAAAGGGTACAACTGTTTAAAAATGGGATATAGAAAATTGAAAAACGGTTTATAAAAGAACAGTAATCAAAAAATAATTTATTTAAAAAGATTTGTAATTTTAAAAAATGAGCAGAAAAATCAAGACTATACCGGTTAATGGAGATGACGTGGCTTTCATTTTTAGTGAAGACCCCGGTGAGTTTGATTTTATTACCAGCCTTTGTTATTGTGTACAGTGCCAAAACAATTATAACAGTACCATTATTAACTATGCCATTACCTTAAACAGTTTAAATGATATTGAATTAACCGGTTTTTGCAAAGATTGCAACCATCAAGTGGGCCGTTATATAGAAACCGGCGAAACTGAACCTACTGCCAAAAAAGCGGAAGCCATCTGGAAAACTCATACCGCTTTAAAAGAACTGAAGATAAAAAAGAAAAGTAATGAATACCAATCTTTCAAAAAAAGAAAAAGCCATCATGCGGCAGCTTATTGAAAAAGGGGTTCAGGCTGAATTTGCCCATGCACTGCAGGAGGCTGCAAATATAATTAGCCAATGGAAGCAATCGGAAAAAACAAACCGGGAAGCATACTATGAATTATATGGCAGCATAAAACAGAATGATAAATTTATTGCAATGCGTTATGATGGTATGACAGGCTCCCGGTATTTATCAACAGTGATAGGCATTTACCGCGACAAACAACTTAACGAAGAAGATTTGAAGGAGCTGCATGAGGATTTAAGAGAATATATTTTAAATGCAGCGGCAATATAGGTTTTAGTATTAACAATTTATTTATTAGTTTCACTAAAAATAATAAATTCGTCGATGATGAAATTGTTCATGGGTAAAACAATGTTGTAACTGCAGCAGCAAAAGCAAAGCACCATTCTGCCAGGGCAAGTGCAGCAATTAGAGCAACGCATTGCTTATACCGATGAAAGGATAAATGAAAAGGTTTATGCGCTGTATGGGTTGAGTAAGGTGGAAGTGGGGGTTATGGAGGGTGTTGCTGGGAATTGATGACAACTTTTGAAAAGCTGTCATCAATTATCAGGAAAACTATTTTACTATAATATTTATTGTTTTAATCAATGTATCTCCGATGGCCGAAACAGTCTTTGTCTCAATTCTAAACCTGCCCCCTACTTTAAATGGATTAGTGGCTGTATCTACCGCAATTTGATTTTGGGCATACTGAAATGGTTGATAAATAAAATTGATTGTAGTATCAAGCGGCGTTATCTTAAAAAACACTTTTGCGCCATCTGTTACCAAACCCCTTCCTGCATTACGCAAAAGCTTTGCTGTAATCACTACGGGCTGGGCGGTTGCACTATCCAATACATAATTATCTGCGGTTAGCTGCATATCATCGGGTAAGGCTGTTTTAAAATTTATGGCGGTATCAATGCTGTAATTAAGCACACTTGCTTTTAGCTGTACGGCTTCGGCTTTTGTGTTATAAAAAGAAGCAGTGGCAAAGCCTAGTGTATTGGCTGTAATGGTTTGTATGGTATCACCGTTGGTAAGTTTTGCACTGCCTGTTACTTTAAAAACAACAGCCCTGTTGGCGGCATCTGCCTCGGGGTTTATTTTTACTTTTATAGTGCAAAGCGATACCCCATCAGCATCAATGGTTGTTGATGAAACTGTTTGAAACGAAATGATATCTCCTATCTGAGGGCCAATGGGGTTTTGCTGGGAGAATAAATCATCTTGCTTGTCGCAGGATACTATTAAAAGCAAAATACTTGCTAAAATTGGAATTGCAATTTGTATTTTCATCTGATTTATTTATTGATACATTAAAAATGTTATTCCCGAAGACATAACACCACCCGAATCACGTGTATCCATCCTTAGCTTTGTCACCTGTGTTTGTGCCTGTGCCAGTGTTACCCTTATTACAACTGTTTCTTTGTAATTATGAAAGTCGGTTTTTAAGTTTTGTTGCCATACTACTGTTTTTACTCTTTGATTATTTGTGCTAATAAAAAAAACAGGTGAATCGGGGTGTAAATTCAATTCAATATTTACCGGGTTATCGCTTACTGCTGTCATAATCGCATCCCAGGAAATTTCTACTTCCTGCTCGCCAACAGATGAATCAACCAAGTCGGGTGTAGCTGCTACATTAAAAATAAGTGTGCTCATAGTTTTTATTTTTTAAAAATGTTAGTAAGATTACCATTACCAAAAGTTTCAAGAAAGGTGCTTATATTAAAGTCGATGGAGAGGGAAATAAATGGAGATGCTTTAAAGGAATAATCATTTTTGGTACGGAGTGGGTTGCGTGAGTACAGGTAATACATGTAGGCTCCTCCATTAATTTTAAACCAGGGCAAAAGCCTGAAACCGATGCCAGTTACAAGGGCCATTTCATTACTTAACAAACCTTTGCGTACACTATCTTTTTGTATAGATTGTACAGAGGCTCCAATGAGCAAAGAAGTTCGGGAGCCTACAAAATCCCAGAATTTTAACCGGTAATTTTTTAACGGTAGTGAGGTATCTATTGACCTAAAATAAATATTAAGCCCGGCATAAGCATTGCCTCTATCTATCTGGCCTACATAAGCATAACCCAAATCGAAAGTTACATGTAGCTTGGCCTGTTCTGCCATCGATTCGGAATTGGTTGATGCAATTACTGATTGCCCAACAACATGTTGCGAAATTGTATAGGCAAATATATTTATAAATGCTTCTTTGGCTCTAATAGCTGCATCGAGAGCTTGTTTAATATTATCCCTTGTAAAAGTAATTTGTGAGTTATCAGCTGCATTCAATAGCAATGAATCCTGCCTTAAAACATCGTTTACTGAGTTAATAGCTCCGGTGTAATCATTATCGTTTATTTGAATTTTAATCCAGTTAATTCCCTGGAGACTTGTCAACAAAGATGTATCCCTCTTTCTAACATTAAGTAGTGTCTGTGGCGCAAGGTTTCTATTATTTGCAGCAAGGTTCCCAAGTTGTGTTATTGCCAAATTAATACGATTAAATCCTATTAAAAAAGTAGATAATTCTCTTAGCTGCTGTACAGGCTCAATATTAGTTATAACATAACTTCCATTCCTGGCTTTTACTATTTGCTGAGCAATGTTTTGTAATCTTTCCGAGTTTGAAGCCCATTGCGAAGCAGATGAATTAGGATCCATAATATTTGGCCTTATCAACTCATTCATTGTTGATTGAAAAAGTCTGCTTTTTTTTATAAAAGTTTCCAGAGCAGCCGTTTCGGCATCGCTTAATTCTGTCTTTACAAAACTTTTTACGTCAATTAAATATTTGCTTTCTGGTTTTAAATAAAAAGGGACACTCAGGCTGCAAAATGTATCGTTAAGGTTTCCTCCTTGTATCATGGTATCCAACATAAATGAATATGAATTATCGGGGTGCCAGTCATATACATCCTTAGCAGTAACTACTTTCCAATCTGATCTGTTATTTTTTTTATACTTAGATATTTTGTTGTAATCTTTTTTGGGCAATTCCATAAGACGCACAGAAATAGAATCAGGGGTATTTGTTATATTGATTAATTTTAAATTAAACGGCTGATCAAAGGGCAATAAACCTGTAAATGTGCCAAGGCCTAGATTATATTCAAGCGTTTTTACACTTTGCGAAAAAGCTTTTGCTGAATAAAATATACTTGCCATTATCACCATAGCCAGTTTTACTTTCATAACAATATTTTTTTGCCTACTCTATAATCCCGTTTTCGGCTTCCCGGTTTTTATTGATAACCTGCCTTATTAAAGAGCTGCATTTGAAACATTTACCCGGGCCTGATTTGCTCTTTCCTTTTCGCTGCCTTTTCCGTTTTCAATGGTTTTTAATCCCAGGTAGCCTCCTGCACTTATGCCTAACAAGGTTAATTGCCACCCTTCAAATTCTACAAATGGATATTGGGTGCAGCCAACAGCAGTTATAAAATATCCTATAAATCCAAGTCCATAAATGACATTAAAGGCTACTGATTGCAAACGATGCATACTTATACCATTTTCGTCAGAGAGTATATCTATAAGTAATCCCTTGCTGGCGTATAAGTCCTGATGACGTGTAGGCAAACCATTATTTACCTCCCTGTCTTTTTCTTTTTGGCTGCCGTCAATAGATTTACCAAAAACCTGCACAGCCAAACTTCCTCCAAGTAATATGATACAGGTTGGGCTTAAAGGTATCAGTCTGCCATACATGGCATAAAAAGTTCCATAACAGCATATAATGATCATTGTCCACCAAAACATCTGCACCCTAGAATAGCTGTAAGGACGTTCCTTATCCGGTCTCAAGATGCCTTCAGAAATGTAGCTTTCATCTCTGCAAAGAGCTGTATTGATAAAAAAGTAAAAAGATTTGTATAGGAAAAAGAGCAGGAAAAGGATAATGATTACTGTTAAAATCCAATTCATTTCGCTTTTATCACATGCTTTTGCATACAAAGTTCCAGGGTAGGTTTTGGCATATTTCCAGGAATTAAATATTGAAGCAGAATCGCTGTTTACGATTGAATCTTTCGCATGTTTTACTGCATTTTTTGCTATGTTAGTTACAGTTGAATCGGTTTTCTTAGTAATATCTTTAACCTCATTAATATTTTTAACCAATGAATCAATCTTTTTATCCTGGGTACTGTCTTTAGCTGTTTGCGAAAATGATTTGAAAAAAACAGGTTGCATAAATAAGGATAACAATATGCATTTAATGAGTTGATATTTCATAAAAAATAAAATAACTGCCTACTCTGAATCCCGTTTTCGGCTAACCGGTTAAGGCGATGAAAATTTTAGATTCGCCTTTAATAAAGTACTATACAAAAATGCTAAAACCTTTAACCTGAGTCAAGGGTATATTAACGGAGAAATGTAGGGGTGAAAAAACGGTTAGTGATTTTTAAGAAGGGAGTATGATGATTTGTGTGCCTTTATCCGGCGAAGAAGCAAGTGCAACTTTATATTTTATCTGCCCTGCCCGGTACTGTATATTTTTAAGGCCATAACCTTTTTTAATTTCATCCGCATTAAAGCCTTTACCATTATCGGCTACAACAATCTGTATCTTTTTGCCACTGGCAGTTATAGTAACATCTATCTGGCTGGCATCAGAGTATTTTACACTGTTATTAATCGCTTCTTTACAAATTAAAAACAGGTTTCGTTTTTCTTCTTTAATAAGTTGGCGGCTGTTTACATCGCTGGCAGCTGTTATACAGGCTTCAATATTGCTGGCAGCTGCCACGGGTATTGCAAATTGCTTAAGCCTGGTTATTAATTCATCTACGGTATCTAAAGAATCATCCAACACCCAAATCATATCCCGTAGACTCATGGTAGCTTCGGTTAAATTATCTTTTATCTGTTGTAGGCTTTCTTCCTGCTTTACACCACTAATGGCGAGGTTGGTAAATACTTTTACACTGTTGAGCGTGCTGCCCAAATCATCATGTAGGTCGGTGGCAATGTTTTTGCGTATTTTGTGTTGTTTTTTAATTTGAGCTATACGGTAGCGGTAGAAGGCATAAATAAATCCGGCTGAAATTAAAAATAATAATAGTTTAAACAACAAGGTTTGGTACCATTTGGAAAAGATCGTGAGATTCAATTGCAAGGTATTTTCTTCATAAGTGCCATTTTCATTGCGGTAGCGGATTAATACTTTATAGTTCCCGTAGGAAAGTGCATTTAAGGTAAAAGAATTATCATCACCAATGTCGATATAGTCACTTTGTAGCCCTTCTAATGTATAGCTGAATTTAATTTTATGATTCCTGGAATAAGTAAGTGCTGCCATGTGAATAACAATTGTATTAGTTCCTGAAGGAAATGAAAGTTTATCCCAGTAAAGTTTGTTTATATTTTTTTTCTTCCCATTGCCATAGTACTCAAGTTTATATATATAAACGGGAAATGCTGAGGAAGTATTTTTAATCTTATCGATATCTATTTCAGTAAATCCATTTATCCCCCCAAAATATAATTTTTTACCAACCTTTAATGATCCCTTTTCATCAAACGAATTATCCTGAAGACCATCTTCATAATAATAATTTGAAGATAATTTAGTAAAATAGTTGATTCTTGATATTCCTCTGTTAGTACTTACCCATAATATGGAATCATTTTCCGGTAAAATCCCATATATGCTATTATTACATAAGCCATCCTTCTCAGTTATCCGGCTCCATGTTTTATTTTTTTTATTATAACTGTTCAGGCCGCCTCCATAACTTCCAAACCAGTACCGTTCGCGGTCATCATACATATCAAAAAAAAAGCCTGGATCATTACTTGTGTCCTTTCTGATATCTTTTATTATTTCTACAACAGAATCAATTTGAGTATCAAATTTGGCAAGTGTATTATCAGATAATAGCCATAAAAATCCTTCATTATCTGCTTTTATATTATGAAGATGGTTTTCAGGTAACCCCCCAGATCTTCTGGTTCCAGCTTTAAATTGTTCGATTGTATGTTTTTGAATATTCCATTTTATCAATCCCTCCTGCTCCTCACTTGCCCAATAACTGGTATTTCCAACTATATAAGAAGCATTAAAAAAATTAGTTTTGTATGGAGCCCATTCGGGATGTAGGGATAGTAAAAGTTTTTGTGACAACTTTGAATTGGAAGCGGTATATCCGAACATACCACGGTCGCTGCTAACGATCCAAAAGTCGTTATTGACCTTTTCAAGATAGTGTATCAAACCTAATGAAGAAGATCCCTGTATTTTTTTTGTAAGTCCCGAATTTAGGTTAGTTAAATAAAGGCCATCTGTTCCCGTAGTAAATAATTCTGTTTCGTTTTTTGGTATAATTGAAAAGATATGGTCCATGTGGTCGCTTTTGTTATCATCTCCCGAAAAATACCTTAACCCATTTTCGGCAAGTGGTATCATCTGCAACACCTTCGAAGTACTGATCCAGAGATTATTTTCTCTGTCTATCATTAAATGATTAATTGTATTATCCTGTATCCATCTTTTTTTTGAAATATTAACCCGGTAAAGATCATATTTATCAGAGTAGATATCTAAGCTGATAAGACCAGAATTTGTGCCTATCCAGAAGTTCTTCTTTTGATCTCTAACAAGACAGTTTACAACCAAAGAATTAAATTGTTTGAATGAGTGACCAGTAATATACTGCCACTGAGAATTTTTAAATACTCCTTTAATTATTTCATGGTTAGAGATAGCGAACAAAGTGTCTTTGTCTAAATATATATCCTTTATCTCCAAATTAAAATGTGTGTCTGCAAGGCCTGGTTTTAAAACCATTTTCTTCATCTCCAAAGTTCGAGCATTGAAAAGCAATATACCATATCCGCCGATTCCCACAGCAATCAAATCGTCCACTAATGGCTTTATAAAAATAACATTGATATTTCCAGTATATCCCGGAAGGTTATTAAGAATTGTATAATTGGGTTCATCATGTCTTTTGTAAGCCAAAAAATTATTAGCGCCAAGCCATAAAGTTTTGTACTTGTCAATATATACTTTCTGTAGCCATAAATTTGGTAACTGACCAGTGTTGCCGTTTACGGTTTTAAAATTCAATTTTTTAACCCCTAGATTGGATGGATTAATTATATCAACCCCTTTGTTAAAATCTGCTGCAAAAATTTGATTTTCAGGGCTTAGACAGAAGTCCAGAAAAAAATTCCCTGCTAAAGAATATCCTGGAACATTACTTTCTTTTAAACCTTCAAAAGAATTCCCATTGAATCGGTACATTCCATCTTGAGTAGCTATCCAGATAAAACCATAAATATCTTGTTGGGTTTTAAAAATACCGTATGTATTCAGACCTTCCTTAAACGAAAAAGTTCTAAAGACAGGCTGTTGAGCAAAGCCAGTAATTGCTGTAAATAAAAAAAAAATAATTCCGTGAAAACACCCTTTTCGCATTGATATAAATATACCTATTTTTAATGAAAATAAAATTAATGAAAAAATGGACTATAATTCTGCAAATGAGTGCTGAAAATAATCTATACATCGATATGATTGATGGGTTCAATAAGATCGGGGAATGTGAAATATCTAAAGAGATTAATTTCATTATTTTATTTGATGGAATAAAAAACGACCTGTATCCGGATGATATGCAATTTCCTAGCGTATATGAAATGAAAAAGGGAATGAAATACAGTACAGCAATACCCACAATGAATTTCGGTGAAGCTTATGATGACCTGACCAACAAAAAAAACTTAATCGAGATATTAAAATTTATAAAAAAAATGTATTGCGCTAAACAATATGGTTACATTTATTCGGGGCATGGCGGCGCCGGAGAAGGCGATATTTCCAATGGCATCTTTCATACAAAGATTGACAGAGTATTACCAAATGAAAGAGATGAAAATGGAGATGTACTCGATGAGATTGTGGAAAAAAGACTAACAATCAGAGGCTGGGCATATGAAGGATATTGCGAACTTGAGGAGAATAAAAATATTATTCTTGTTGTTTACAGTAGGAACTCTGAAGTTCTTACATATAAAGGGTTGAATGATAGATTAGATTATGCCTTTCCTAATAAAGAACTTTCGTTTATTTTTTTAGATACCTGTTGGGGCATGATGATAGAAAACTGTTACACTTTTAAAAACACGGCAAAGTACTTTGTTGCTACAATCGATGAGATGCCTTCCACAGGAGTTGGGTATAATGATCTAATAAATTTGCTTAATAAGCGCCCGCAGATAGAGCCACAGGAATTATCAAAATTATTGGTAGCTGTAAACTATGCAAATAATTATGCTGATTATGATTGCGGACGAGAAGAGTTTAAAAATATGGGCATTTCCTTAACTTGTATTGATACGCAAAGAATAGCTGAATTAATTAAAAATTACTTCAATCCTTTCTGTGATTATTTAATAAAAAATATTTCAAAAAAATTTTTAGTATTTAAAAAAGCTACGGAACAATGTAAAGACTACACTTATGTAGATTATTCTAAACCTGGGCATGAAGATTATGGTGTGTATAATATTGACCTGATATGGTTTTTAGAAAATATCTTATATTATAATACAAAACTGGCATCCGACAATGAAGTAATCGACAGGGATCTACAAGTCCTTACATATAGATTAATACAAGAAATTACTTTATATTTATTTAAAAGTTCCATGAGTAATAATTATGAAGAGCCACAAATAGGAACTATGTCGGCTATAGGTGGAAAAGGCCTTGCCATTACGCTACCTAAAAATGGTGATCAGCTGGAAAATTCTATTTATTATAAAAAATCCGGGGCTCCTAATTTTGTCAATGAAACGCAATGGAAAGAATTGATAACAATTTACATCAAGCATATCAGAGATCTGAAGGCCGAAATAATGTTAGATGCGCCCGGTTTTTTTAATAAAAACTGGGCTTCAATAAAAGGAGATGAATATTTCATTAACATCTTTAATTACAAAGATGTGGGTTTCGAAAAGGAAGTCTTTGATAAAAAAAATTATGACCAATATAAAGCATACTTGTTTTCTGCTGATACCTTTGGTTTAGAACAAAAATGGGGAGTTTTAAAAAAACCTAACAGATAAGAAAGCTATTCTTTTTTCTTTATCTCTGGGTTTACGAGCGAATAAATATCTACTCCAAAACCAAAGCCTATAAAAAAAGACGCTTTTTTTGATGTACTTTTAAATCCGTTCTCAAGGCCGCTTGCAACAATTAGTTTTACACCATAGATAGATCCTATTAAGGATAGGCCATAATTTATTGCAAACTCATCCTTGTCATTACTGTTTTTCCTGGATCCCATTCCTACCATTAAGCCATAACCCCAATAACGGTAACGGGTCTCATACAACTCACTGCTTTTGTAAATGCGGGCCAGGCCCCGTATTCTTGTAACACTTACTGCAACATTGGATAAACCAGCTTCAATGGTTCCGTCGGATAAATTTATCCTGAGTGGGAAGTTAACGGCAGTGACCTGCGTATTCCGGTATGGAATATCCTTTACTTTATTAGATCGACCAGAGATTTTCCAATCATTTATTTTTAAGACATATAGGCCATCTTCATCAGAAGAATTTACATACGCTGGATTCGCTTTCACCAAATCTTTTGTAAATGGAAAGAATTTAATAAAAAGCGAATCTTCATTCCTTTCTTGTACGATTCCTTTCAGGCTTTTTGTTTTGTAGTTTTTTTGGTGCACATAGTCATTATAGGCTGAGTCAACCTTTAACATGATAGTATCCCCAGAACGTTTAAGGTATCCAACCATAAGCTCAACATTTATCGATTTCTGTTTTATTATAAAAAGTGAATCCTTATAAGGGGTATTCAATAAGTTGGGTGAAAACCAAAACCCGCTTTTAAACGGTTGTTCCTGCGAGTAAACTGGTAATGCTGAGAATAACATACTAACAAGCCCCAGTATTTTTTTCATTATGAATGTTTGACACTAAATATACAAACAGAGCTGTTAAAAACATTTTTTCATCTTTTTTCCCTTTGCTTTATGTATATTCAACTGTAAATAATGACATAGTACTATTGAACCTTTAACTCATGACTAAAATTGTTTTAGTTGACGACCATTCCCTTCTTCGCAATGGCCTTGGTCAATTACTGAAGAGCCTTGGCTTTACAATTAACTTTGAGGCAGATAATGGAAAAGAATTCGTAGAAATGTTAAATATTGACCATTTGCCCGATATTGTCCTCATGGACATCAACATGCCCGAAATGGACGGCTATGCAACTACCCAATGGATAAAGACACACCATCCGGAAATAAAAGTGCTTGCCCTCAGCATGTACGATAACGAAACCTCCATCATCCGCATGTTAAAGTGTGGGGCCAAAGGATACATACTAAAAGACAGCGAACCGGCCGAACTGAAAGCAGCCATTCATGCACTGATGGAAAAAGGTTTTTATTACAGCGACCTGGTGAGTGGTAAACTGATGCATGCCATCAATAAAATGGATGATGATGGCGATGGGTTGAAAAGCCTGGTACCGCTTAATGAACGGGAGACCGACTTTTTAAAATACGCCTGCACCGAAATGACATATAAAGAAATTGCTGATAAGATGTTTGTAAGCCCCCGTACCATTGATGGTTACCGGGATGCGCTTTTTGAAAAGCTGCACCTGAAAACCCGGGTGGGATTGGTGATGTATGCCATTAAGAACGGGATTGTGAATGTTTAAATACTATTTTAATTGTCTTTGTGTTCTTTGTGATATCCTTCGTGTTCTTCGTGGTAAAAAAATTAACCACAAAAGGCACAAAGTTTTTTCACGATGGACACAAGGAACTGCTCCCGGAATTATTTCCCATAAACCTTTTTACCGGCACTATACGTTGCCAGCACTTTTGTTTTTAAAATATCAGCAGTAGGACAACTCATCAGATCGGTATCCAGTATTATAAAATCAGCAAACTTTCCTTTTTCCAGACTGCCTTTTTTCTTTTCTTCAAACGAGGCTTTGGCTGCCCAGCTGGTCATGCCCCTTAGAGTTTGCTCACGGGTTAATGCATTTTCCATCTGGTAACCGCCTGCGGGAAAGCCTTTGGCATCCTGCCTGGCAACAGCAGCAAAAAATGTTTTAAACGGACTGATGTCTTCCACCGGAAAATCGGTACCCAGGGGTATCCAGTTGTTTGCTGCAAGTAATTGTTGAAAAGCATAAGCCCCTTTTACCCTAACAGGCCCAAGCCGGTCGCCGGCCCAATACATATCGCTGGTGCCATGGGTGGGCTGCACCGAAGGAATGATATTATAATCACCAAAAAAATGAAAATCATTTTCATTAATTACCTGTGCATGTTCAATGCGCCAGCGCAGGTCGTTTTTACCAGTCAAATATTTGGCATAAGTTTTAAGTATGGTTCGGTTACCACTGTCGCCAATGGCATGGGTACACATCTGCCATCCTTTTGCATAAATAATTTGGGCAACCGAATCAAAATGTTCAGGCAGACTTAATAAAAACCCCGACCATCCCGGCTTATCACTGTAAGGCTGTAGCAAACTGGCTCCGCGTGACCCCAATGCCCCATCCGCATAAACCTTAAAGGAACTTACATTTAAATGATCTGTTTTTATTTTTCCCCTTTTAAATGCATAGTCAAAATTTTCTTTGGCATCGCTTAGCATGATATTCATGCGCATTTGTAACTCACCGGATCTCTGCATGGCTTCAATCAGCTCAACGGCTTTAAAATCCAATCCACAATCATGTACAGATGTTAAGCCCACAGCAAAACAATTTGACTGTGCAAGTAATAAAGAAGCCTTAGTCTGTGCTACATCTGGTCCGGGGACCTTTGAATAAACAAGATCTACTGCATTATCAACCAATATACCTGTAAGTTTCCCGTCCTTCACTTCAATATCCCCACCGGTTAATTTGTCTCCGGGTTTAATACCGGCAAGTTCAAGTGCTTTTTGATTGGCAATGGCAGCATGACCGTCAATCCTTGTTATAATTACCGGGCGGTCGGGAAAAAGTTCATTTAGCTTTGTATTGTCCGGGAAATCCTGCCTGCCGGCAGGCAGGTCCTTTACCGCCCAGTCATTCTGGTCCCATCCCCTGCCGGTTAACCAGGCTCCTGCCGGTAAATTTTTAGCAAAGTCGCTGCAGGTAACAAGTACAGCTTCCCAGCTTTCTGTATCCACAAGATTTACTTTTTGTAAACTCGATCCATAACCCACAAAATGTGCATGGGCATCATTAAATCCCGGAAAAATGGATTTACCATTTGCATCCAACATCACATCCGATTCATACTGTTTGAGTAGTTCATCATTTTTACCGATGGCGATAATTTTCCCTTCACTGATAACCATGGCTTCTGCCACAGAAAATTTTTCATCTACAGTATAGATCTTTGCATGATGAATGATCAGTTCTGCCTTTTGTCGAAACTTACAGGAAACACAAAGCAGCATGAAAAATGAAAAATAAAAAATGAAAGACGTGGAGATATTCAGTTTTTTTGATGGCATGGTATTTATTTAGTTTTCAAAAATAGGTAAATCATTTGAGGTAGATCTGCTGCCATTTTAAATTGCCATGTTACAAATGCAGGCTCTAAAGCCCCCTCTGCCTTTGGAGAGAGCCTGTCCCGATTTATCGGGAGGGTTAGGGGTGAGGTCAAAAATAAAATGATATATGCAAAACAATATTTACAAATTAAAAACACTTTAAATCAACTGGCTCTAAAACTCCCTCTGCCTTTGGAGAGAGCCTGTCCCGATTTATCGGGAGGGTTGGGGGTGAGGTTTTCAACCGTATCTTTACAACATGCAGTTCGACGAGATCATCAATGCCAAAATAAAAAATGAATCGGATAAGCCGCTCATGAAAAAAGACCTTTTTCCGGTGAGCGAACGTTTACAAAAATACCTGCACCAATATGGCCGGGATATTAAATTACCTATAGCCTATAAAGACCTCTTAAACTACAGGCATACCACAGCTTTAAGAAATAAAAAAGGAAAACTTACCCATTGGGAAACGGCTGTTTACGACCTTAAAGAAATGGAGTTTTTAAAAGATGGCCTGATAAGAACTTACGCTGCTTTAAAAACTGAAGGCAACCTGAGTTTTATAAAACACCTGGATGTAGAGCGGATAGACTTTTGCGAATTTGGCAACAGTATGCCCTTTCGTATCCGCATCATTAACCGCATTAATGATAATTATGATCATTATTATATTAAAGCTTCTGATGCTTCCCGTATTTATGGCCTTGAACTGGAACATTTACTCAGCCCCAACCGCATCACTTTTTTATCGCATAAAGACACTTTGGTTGAAGAACATATTGCCGGAATACCGGGCGATGTTTTTCTGGAAGATTATTTACAACTGCCCGAAACAAATAAAATACGCATTGCCAAAGAATTTGTAAAATTTAACGAACGCTGTTTTGCCAGGTTATTGGGCGATATGCGGAGTTATAATTTTGTGATTGATATTACACCTGATATTGAGGATTATCAATACCGTATGCGTTCCATTGATTTTGATCAACAGAGTTATGAAGGAAGAAAAAACCTGTACCTGCCCCAGTTTTACCGGGAAAACTATGAATATGTTGAACTGGTTTTAAAAACCCTCAGCCCCGAAGTAATTGAACAGTACCAGATGGAAGAACAAACAGCCATGGCTTACCGTGCAATGGCAGGCCGCAAGCAATTGCTGGAACTGCTCAGTATTATGATAAAAGATGAAATATCAGAATACCATAAAATTAAAATGCTGCGGGAAGAACTGAACAGTCATTTTAAAACCAACTATTTTTCCAAATGCAGCACCATGGGCACTATTGTAAAAAGACAATTAAAGCTTGTGTTACAAAAGCACCTGCAGCAAATTGTACCGGGCTGATCCGCACAGGTATTTTTTCAATAACAGTAATACCGGTCATTTTAATTTTTTTATCTTTATTACGATATATATTTTATGTACAATCCAACGCAGACAAAGGCCTTCCAAAAAAGTACCGGTGAATGGTTATCATCTGCCAAAAAAGAAAACATTTCAGAAACAGTAAAAAATAAAATCGGGGAATTACGGAATTGCCTGCGGTTTCATGAATACAGGTACTATGTTCAAAACGACCCGCTCATCAGCGATTCTGAATATGATAGCTTATATAAATTATTGGAAAAATTTGAAAAAGAAAATCCCGAAACCATAACAAAAGATTCTCCAACACAACGGGTTGGCAAGGGGTTGATAAAAGATTTTCCAAAAGTACAGCACCTTGTGCCGATGCTTTCATTGGAGAATTCTTACAATGCAGATGATCTTATTGATTTTGACAGAAAGGCAAAAGAACTTTCGGGCCTCGGTATAATTGAATACTGTGTGGAACCAAAATTTGATGGCGCCAGCATTTCGCTTATATACGATCATGATATGCTAACCCGTGCTGCAACAAGGGGTGATGGTGAAATTGGCGATGAGATCACACTAAATATAAAACAGGTAAGATCGGTGCCGCTTTCTGCTAAATTCAGTGAATATGGAATTGAGCAGATTGAAATACGTGGTGAGGTACTGATGAATAAAAATAATTTTAAAGCCTATAATGATGCTTTGGTAGAAGAAGGAATTCCGCCCCTGGCAAATCCCCGGAATGCGGCAGCAGGTTCTTTAAGGATCAAAGACACCGCAGAAGTTAGCCGCCGGAACCTGGAAGCATTTTTATACCATGTTAGCTTTGTAACTGACCAGGAGACCAACGATCAACGGGCTACGATCAACGGGCATCCAACTACCCATTCGGGAATGCTGGAAATGCTTTGGGAACTGGGTTTTAGAAGCCCTAAAAAAGAAATGAAAGTATTTACAGGAATTGATGAGGTGATAAAACATGTGCATGACTTTGAAAAAGAAAGAGACAACCTGGGCTATGAAATTGATGGCATGGTGATAAAAGTGAATGATCTGAAATTGCAGGATAAACTGGGCATGACATCACATCATCCCCGCTGGGCCATTGCTTTTAAATTTAAGGCCAGGCAGGGTACCAGTAAACTACTTGCAGTAGAATTTCAGGTTGGCAGAACCGGTGCAGTAACTCCTGTTGCTAAAATAGAACCGGTTCAGGTAGGTGGTGTAACTGTAACCAGTATCTCTATACATAATGAAGAGTATATCCGGGAAAAAGACCTGATGCTGGGTGATACTGTATTAATTGAACGCAGTGGAGATGTAATTCCGCAGATCGTTAAATCATTTGCAGCATTAAGAAAGGGTACGGAAATCAAGATCGTTTTTCCAACACATTGCCCCATTTGCAGAGATGCATTATATAAGCCCGAAGAAGATGCTGTTTGGCGTTGTATCAACCTTACCTGCCCGGCTCATATTGTAGAAGGTATTATTCATTTTGTGAGTAAAGATGCTATGGACATCCGCAGCTTTGGTGAAGCCAATGTGCGGAAGTTTTATGAATTGGGTTTATTAAAAAGTATTCCCGAAGTATATACATTACCCTATGATGTGATTGCAAAACTGGATGGCTTTGGAGAAAAGTCAATTACAAACCTGCAAAAGGCAATAGAAGACTCAAAAAAGCAGCCCCTGCACCGGATCATTTATGCACTGGGTATAAGGTATGTTGGCGAAACAACAGCTAAAACACTGTCAAACGCAGTTGATCATTTACTGCAGTTTGCAGATTTTACTGAAGAAAAACTACAGGAGCTCGAGGATGTGGGTGTTAAGGTTGCCAAAAGTGTTTATGGGTTTTTTCATAACACAGATAACCTTGAATTACTTAGACAGCTGGAGGAACTTGGACTTCAATTGAAAAATGAAAAAAAAGACTTTACTACCGGCGGGAACCTTAGCGGACAAACTTTCCTGTTTACAGGCACCCTGACAAAACTAAAAAGAAGCGATGCAGAGATCATGGTAGAAAAAAACGGAGGCAAAATAATCGGGGGGGTGAGCAGCAAACTGAATTACCTGGTAGTAGGTGAAGATGCCGGCAGTAAACTGGAAAAGGCAAAAAAATTAGCCACTGTTAAAATAATTACTGAAGAAGAATTTTTAAAAATGCTTCCCGGTTAGTAAAAAAAAACATTATATTTATAGCAAGCCTTTTTCTAAAAAACATTAACGGGCAAACTGGCTGGCCCCAATTCACTTTTTAAATCATACTATTATGATTAAAAAAAATCCCGGCGAAATTTGGAAACAAATTCTCTTCACAGGCCATAAACAACTCCGGAAAAAATATGCAGTTTCATCTCTGGGCAGGGCCGCAAGTTTTAATGATCATGTTGAAAAAGACGGCAAATTATTAAACGGTTCATTAACCTCAGGTTACAGAACTCTAAACCTGCATGTTGAAAATGGTAATGGCACAATTTATATTCACCGGGAAATTGCAAAACAATTTTGCAAAAAACCCTCTCCTAAATATAAATATGTAATTCATGTTAATCATAAAAAGAAAGACAATCATTTTAAAAACCTGCAATGGGCAACACTTGATATTGTAAGTTCGCACCAGCAAAAAAGCCCGGAAAAAATTGCCTATAAAAAACGGCAGGCAAACCGTACTGTTGGTCTTAAACTTAACGCTACCCAGGTTAAAACCATTAAAGACATTATTAATAATCCAAAACGAAAACAAACCTACAAACAACTTGCTGCCAGATACAAAGTAAGTGAAATGACCTTGTACCGCATTAAAAGCGGAGAGAACTGGGGAAGGATCAAATGACCGGGAACGGGAATTCAGGTAAAAGGAATTGGCTTAACGGCTGATTCCTTTTTTGTTTTCATACATTGCATGAATTAAAAACAATTTTATGCTCCGGTCATCTACCTTACAGTTTTTAAAAGATTTAAAGAAAAATAATAATAAACCCTGGTTTGAATCACACCGCAACCAGTATGAATCGGCTAAAACCGATTTTCATTCCTTACTTGAACAGCTTATTCCCCTTATCGGGGCTTTTGATAAACCTGTTGGCAGCCTTGCTGTTAAAGACTGCATTTTCCGTATTAACCGCGATGTACGTTTCAGTAAGGATAAAAGTCCTTATAAAAGTAATTTGGCCGGGTACTTCAATAAAGGAGGGAAAAAAAGTAACGGGGCGGGTTACTATTTACATATTGAACCGGGAAAAAGTTTTGCAGGTGGCGGAATATGGATGCCTTTACCGCCCGATCTTTCCAAAATACGCCAGGAGATTGATTACAACTTTAAGGATTGGAAAAAAATAATTGGCAACCCCTACTTTAAAAAAACATTTACCCATGGAATAATCAGTGAAGATTCCTTAGTAAGACCCCCTAAAGGTTATGAAGAGACTAATCCTGCTATAGAATTTTTAAAAATGAAAAGTTTCACCGTTACCAGGTCTTTTACAGATGCTGAAGTACAAAACAAAAATTTCAGTAAAGAAGTTGCAAAAACATTCCTGAGTATGAAGCCGGTAATTAATTTTCTAAATACAGCTATTGAATAAGATCAGCTTCATTTGTAGTAAGCCGGTATAAAAAAAAGATGGCCAGAGATAAAAATCTCCGGCCTTGCTTACCTCTGAAACCACAAGAAAAAAGTTGCAATTATTTTACAGATAAGCCTATAATTAATTAAAATTAATAATGAATGGATTCTACATAAATAGATATTCTGGAAGAGGTTTCAAATAAGATTGGAGACACTTAGATAACGGAGCAGATTGTAAAATTAACCTTTTTTTTAAATTATCATAATTTATTTTTTACCCATACCGGTTAATGTTACTTTTTATTAATAAAAGCCTGTTTAAGCGAATATCCAGTATCGGGTATTTTGTACTTAAAAGTTTACTATTTCCCGGTATAAATCCTTAAAAACACGCCTGTATTGATTTTTTCCAATATACGGCCTGCCCAATACATTAAATGGACCATCAAAAACTATAATATATTAGTTTTACAAAAAAATGAATGGCAAAAATAAAGCCCGGCAAAAATGCTACTAAAAAAGATGTAATTACTCAAAAAGCCTCCGCTTTGTTTAAAAAGAAGGGGTATTCCTCTTCATCTATGAGAGAATTAGCTGAAGCGGTTGGTGTTGAAGCACCCAGCCTGTATAATCACATTGGATCGAAAAGCGAATTGCTGCAGGCCATTTGTTTTAAAACAGCCAATGCATTTACTGCGCATTTAAATAATACTGAAAAGGCACCTGTAAATACAATCTCAATGATTGAAAATATTATTCGTTTTCATATACAGATGATGTTAAATAATTTTGATGAAGTTTATGTTGCCAATCATGAATGGAAACATTTAAAAGAGCCTTACTTAAGCAACTTTTTAATGCAACGGAGGGGATATGAAAAGAGACTGGTGGTTTTAATAGAGATGGGAATAAAAAACAATGAATTTAAAATCAGTAACCCGTATGTTGCTGTTTTAACTATAATTTCGGCTGTTCGGGGACTTGAGTTTTGGCAACAGCATAAAAAAAATATAAGCAGCCAGGTTTTAGAAGACGAAATGGTGAATCACTTATTAAATGGTATAATAAAATAATTTTTATGGCAGTTCATTTTCATAAGTTAAAAGTAAAAACAGTAAAAACAGAAACGCCGGATTGTGTTTCAATTGCATTTTCAATACCCGATGATCTTAAAAAAGAATTTGAATTTGAACAGGGGCAAAACATTACCATTAAGAAAAATATTGATGGTGAAGAGATACGCCGTTCTTATTCTATTTGTACGGCTCCTTTTGAAAATGAACTAAGGGTGGCTGTGAAAAAAGTAGATGGGGGGAAATTTTCCTGCTATGCCAATGATATATTAACCCCCGGAGATGAACTGGATGTGCTGCCGCCAACCGGAAAATTTAATACAAAACTGAAAACCGGAAATTTAAACCGGTATGTAGCTTTTGCTGCCGGCAGCGGTATAACCCCGGTAATATCTATTATTAAAACAACTTTACAGGTTGAACCGCAAAGCAGTTTTACCCTTGTATTGGGTAACCGTGGCCGTAATTCCATTATTTTTTTCGAAGAACTGGAAGGTTTAAAAAACAAATACCTGAACCGTTTTAATTTCATAAATATACTCAGCAGGGAAAAAACAGATGCACCTGTAAATTCCGGCAGAATAAACAACAGTAAATTAATTGAATTACAAAAACTGATTGATTATAAAAGCACAGCCGATTTTTTTATATGCGGGCCTGAAGAAATGATCTTTTGCGTAAAAGATTTTTTAGAACAGCTTGGGATTGATAAAAAGAAGATTCACTTTGAATTGTTTACAACTCCCGGACAGAAGAGATCATCAGTATTAAGCCGTAAAACACCAGTTAATGACAATGGCCCTGTAAGTAAAATAACAGTAAAACTGGATGGTAGAAGTTTTGATTTTACCCTTGGATTCGACAATGACAGTATTTTAGATGCCGCTTTAAAACAAGGTGCAGACCTTCCTTTTGCCTGTAAAGGGGGTGTTTGCTGTACCTGCAAAGCAAAATTATTAGAAGGTGAAGTGGAAATGGATGTAAACTGGGGGCTTGAACAGGAAGAGGTTGAACAGGGATATATTCTCACCTGCCAGTCGCATCCAAAAACTGAAAAAGTAGTTGTAGATTTTGATATAAAATAAAAACGCGCCTTACTGATTTATTTTGTCTCTTTTTATTTAAAAATTCAATTTTGTTCCAATCTGAATGATAGCCGTATAATTCCGGTCAGTTGTAATTTCTTTTCGCCGGCCGTGTGAGCGAAGTGCTTTTAATTTTATCTGTTGCCCATTTGCAGCTGTTGTATTATTAATATCAATATCGGTTTGTATCTTTCCCAATTTTATGGTACCACTGGCCACAGTTCCCTGGTTAATGATGGTAACACCATTATATATCACTGAATTTTTTACAGAAAAAGTAACAGGAATATCTTTTCGCTCCGGTGAATTATCTAAATTATCGCGCAGGTAGAGCTGTACTTCCACTTTTGATTTAATGTAGATTTCTTTTCGTTCCTCTTTTTTTTCTTCAGGCGCTGTAGTTTCTTCTTTTTTATACTCTTCCTTATTTTTAACCGGTTCTTTTTTTTCTGTTTTTTTATCTTTTGGTTTATTGGTTTCTGTTTTTACAGGATCTGGCAAAATTATTGGGTTTTCTATGCCCGGTGGCGGAACCGGAACATTTTCCTTTGGTATAATTATTTCTGTTGCAGGATTATTTGAAACGTCTATACTTTTTTCGGTATTATTTAAACTGTCGGTGCCTGCCTGTATAGTTTTTGTTCCATTCTTATTTTTAAATACCCCTATTGAGATGATCAGAAAGAGCAGAACAGCTGCAAGGGTTAGATAAAATTTTCTATTTTCCGACACATTTTGTTTAAATGTTTGTATTGCTGAAGGTTTAACTAATGATTCCTGCCTGGTTTCCAAAGCAGCTGCTGCATGCAGATCATTATCGAGCCGGGTAACAGCCCCGTCCTGCTGAACAGATTGAGCCAGTGCTGCAGCGGGTTTCAGCGATGCCAGGTTGATTTCCCTAAAATTGGGAAAAGCCTTTATCAATGCCTGCTGAAAAGCTCTTGCATCGGCATACCGGTTTTCAGGATTTTTATCCAGGGCTTTCATCACAATATCACTGAGTGCCCTGGGGATCGATGCATTTAATTTATCCGGGGGACTTATCTTTTTTTTCAGTATAGCCTGCATCAGGTTATAATCTGTATCATTTTCAAAAGGAATTTTTCCGGAAAGAACCTCATATAATGTAAGCCCCATGGCATAAATATCAGATGATGCAGATGCTTCTTTACCCTGGATAAGTTCAGGAGCCATAAATTCAATGGTCCCTATTATTTTATTTACCTGTGTCATTTTTTGTTCTCCGGCAATTTTCGCTATTCCAAAATCCATCAGCTTTACGGTTCCATCAGGCGTAAGCATAAGATTGGCTGGTTTTATGTCGCGGTGAAAAACATTCTTTTTGTGGGCATGGTTTAAGCCCTCCAGGGCCTGAATGAATACCGGTACGACAAATTGAGGTTGCAGAATTGAATACTTTTTTAATAAACTGTCAAGATTGGTTCCTTCTACATATTCCATAACCATATAATGGTTATTGTTCTGTTCTATGAAATTGTAAATAACCGCAATGTTGGGATGAAGCAATTGTGCCAGCACCCTTGCTTCTTTTTTAAACCTTTCTAAAAACTGGGGTTGTATGGTTAACTGTGGATGAAGCATTTTTAATGCTACTTCCCTTCCCAACATAATGTCGGTAGCCCGGTAAACTGTACCCATTCCACCCTGTCCCAGGTGGGCAGTTATTTGATAATTGTGAATTTTTTCTCCGATCATAAATTTTTAAAATTAAATACCAGCAGGCAGGTCTGCATCCCGTGTTAATTTAAGCATATCTGCAGCTTCTGATAGATCAGGTAAATTTACATCTCTTGTCAATTTTGAACCGGTTTCAGTTGTTGCTGCCGTTTTTTCTGCCAACACTACAGTAATATTATCTTTACCGCCTCTCCTTTTGGCTTCGGCCACCAGGTGATCTGCCACATCCTGTAAAGAATTGTAAAGCAGAGCCTCACTTAGTTCAATATCTGAAAGATAATCGTATAATCCATCCGAACAAAGCAATAAACGGTCATTTTGATTAAATGTTAAAGCATATTTCCCCGTATCAACCCTTAAGGCAGGCTTGGTGCCCATGGCATTGGTAAGTATATTTCTTTGCGGGTGGTTATTGGCTTCCGCTGCGGTAATGTCGCCGTTTTTTACAAGCTCCTGTACATAAGTATGATCTTCTGTTATCTGTGTTATTGTTTTGTCTTTAAACAGGTAGGCACGGCTGTCACCGGCATGTGCATAATACAAAGTTTGCCCGGCAACTACTACTACTGTGCAGGTTGTACCCATGCCTTTATACATTTCATTTGCCGAAGCCATTTCAAATATTTTTTTATTGGCAGTGTTGAAGGCTTTTGAAAGTGCTTTTTCTTTATTGGTATCACTGCCCTGTTTAAAATATTCTTCCCCAATGGTTTCTAATGCAATTTTACTGGCCACCTCACCTGCATTATGTCCGCCCATGCCATCTGCAACCAGCAGTAAATATCCTTTTTCCCGAATGACATTTTCATCCGCTATTTTAATAAATGTACCGGCATCTTCATTATTGGTTCTTATATTACCCAGGTCTGTTTTTATCACAACTTTTACTGTTGAACTATCGGTTTCTGCAGGATCAGTATCCGCATTTACCTGTACGGTTTTATTTTTATTTTTTTTCCACCAGAACATTTTTTATTTATTTATTTTTTCAAGATTATATTCAAATGAACTCCGCCGGGGCGTTATTTCCACCTGTATTTTTTTATCCTTATACCCATCAGCACGGATGGTATATTCAAATTTATCTCCGTCGTTTCCATGCACTGTAAAAGGCAATGGCATATGTACATTTTCGTTTGATATAAGTTCAGCATTATCAATTCCCGGAACATTAATAATTACTTTTTGTTTATCCCCTGTTCCGGTTATTTCTTTACCGGGGATAAAAGGTTTTACATCAGGTTTGTTAATTACCCATATAAAAATCAACAATAGTACTCCTGTAACAACGCCTGCTATAATACCTGTTTTTTTTGATGGAAGCTGAATTGATAACTGCTTAAACGTTTTACTCAACCCTTCATTCCGGCTTTTATTAATAAGCATATCTTCTATTTCCTTTGCAGTAATCCGGTTTGCAGGATTTACTTTAAGGCTTCTGTCAATTATAGTTGCCAGTTTTTCAGAAATAAAAGGTACCAGTATTTTAGGATTGGTAAAACTTCCCTGAATAATTTTTACCCTAAGTAACGCCGGGTTTGTTGCTTCAAAGGGCATGTATCCTGTAAGCAATTCATACGTCATAACTGCAAGGCACCAGATATCTGATTTAAGTTGTTCTTTTTGTTCAAACTGCTCGGGAGCTATATATTCCATGGTGCCAACTACAAAACCAAGCTGCGTAAGTTTAGGTGAATACTTATGTTTCGCAATCCCAAAGTCAAGCATTTTAACAGTGCCATCGGTTTGAACTTTAAAATTTTGAGGCTTAATATCCCGGTGCATTATTTCCTTTTTATGCAGATAGGCAAGGGCCGGAACAATTTGCCGAAGTATATTTTCAGTTTCTTCGTTAGATAATTTTCCTTTTTGATGCAATAAGGAACTGAGGGTTTCACCATCAACATATTCCATCACTATACAAAGCCGGTTACCAATTTTAGCATATTCATACAGCCTGGTAATATTAGGATGGTTGATAGAAGATTGTATATAAGCTTCATTTTTAAACCTGTCAGCAAATGCTTCCTGGTGTAATATTTTAACAGCTGCATGCCTGTTTAAGGAAGGGTTATAAGCTTTATACACATCGCCCATACCGCCTGACCCGATACGTTCGGTCAGGCGGTATCCGGCAACTTCTGTAATCTTTTCATCTGCCTGCCACATTTATTTACGCTTATTTATCAAAGAAGAAACTAATTCTGTTTTTAGGTTTCCTTTACTTAGCCATTTTTTTTCTTCCCATCAGCTCCAGGCCGTATTTTATAGGCACGGCAAACGATATGGCCGCACCACCTAACGAGGCACCTGCATAATAAATCCCCACTACATTACCCTTGTCATCAAACATGGGTCCTCCGCTGTTTCCTGCACCTGTAGCATTAATGGTAAGCTGGTAAGAGTCGCCAAACCCACTATAGGTAAGGTTTTTATCGGATGATGCAGGTATAACCCTGCCAATATTCCCGGTTGTTACTGTTGGGGTTGGCATGGTGGTATATTGAGGTTGCGGATTGAAAGGATCATTTGATTTACGAACTACAAATTCTTCCGGTGCAACACCAGGGTATCCCATTACAGTAACTGCCTGCCCCGGTTTAATTTCATCATAGCTGTCTTTCATGGTCACTTTAGATAAGGACTCAGGTATATCGATCTTAAGCATGGCCACATCATGTTCATCAGAAGGCGTAACTGAAGCAGCAGGCCTTCTAAGTACTGTATTGGCAAAAACTACATTTACATACGTATTTCTTCCTTTTATTGAACCCGGATTTATCTGGCGCCCACCCACCATAGTTGCATTTGCAGGCACATAAGCCGATACCTGTTGTTGCATAATCGATATGCCCGGAACCATTTGTGGCCTGCCATTTACCATTTGAACCAGTACACCGGGAAATGCATAATTCTTGAAATTATACCGGGTGTTCCAACTTGCCCCAACATGGCGGTTGGTTAGAATAAAACCATCTTCAGAAACAACAAAACCGGTACCACTTGCTCCTGCAATTCCAATTTGAACGCCTATCTGAACATTTCTCTTTACATCCAGGTATGGTTCAATTTCTCCCCGGCCATTTTCAATATACATTGCCATATAACTTATTTGTCCGGCATTATCTTTCAAAGGCATATATACATGCCATAATTCATCACTTGTATTTGCATCAAATATCTGCCAGCCAAATTCAATCTGCACAACCCTGTCTTCGTTTTCTTTTGAGATCTGCTCGGGTGTTTTTTTACCTATTGTTGATGAGTCCTGAACAGTTACAATGGTAGTCTTATCCCCAAATATTTTATCTTTAAAAAAATAGCCCCCTGCACCCAGTGCAACTAAAATACCAACCAGTACTATTGCCATTTTGCCCGATGATTTTTTTCTTTCTGCCACCAGCATTCTTTCAACAGTCTGTTTTCCCAAACCAACTTTTGCAGGTTCAGCATCTGGTATCAGCTCTACTGCTGAAATTGTTGTTGCTTTTATTGAAGTTGGTATCTCTACCATTCTTGTTGCTGCCATCATATCCTGCGGACGTGGATAAATATCAAATGAAAACACAGGGCCATTTAAGCCCAATTGTACCTCATCTCCCACTTCTAAAGCTACACTGCCTTTTACCCTGTTCTTATTTACAAATATTCCGTTACGGCTGTTATTATCCCTTATTTCAAAGCGGGGCGGGTCATCACTCAGCTTCACGATCTTTCCATGCTCACGGCTAACAATAATTTCCTGTTCAGGATCAAACTGAATATCGCTTCCGGTAGTGCGCCCGATCGATAATTCGGACTTGCTAAAATCAAATTCTTCAACCTGGTTGACTTTGGTACCTGATATATGCCTGATGACATATCTTTCAATAGTAATGCTCATGTTGTTTGGTTTTGGTTTTATTATTTAAATGAATTGTTTCCAGGTTTTAGAGGATATGCTTATTATAAACCCAATAGGCTTTAATACACAGGAAAAATGGAAGAAAAATCAGGAGAAGCCAGACAGATCATAAAACCAACAGACTTCTATTCTTAATATGATACCTTAAAAAGAAACGCTCTGATTATTCTTAGAATAAGAAAAATTTAACAAAGGAAGGGATTGATAAATTAAATATAAGGATAATCAATTTAATAATAAATATTTTACACTTTTATTTTACATTTTACACCCGTTTTCAGGCTACCGGTAAAAAGAGAAATTAGGGTTTTACTTATCCTGCCAAATCCTGCCATTCAAAATGATTTCTAAAATAACTGAAACCAACCCGGTTAAAACAACGTATCACAAATAATTTATTTCAGGTAAAAAATCAGGGATCATTTTTAAGCAAACCTTTTTTACTTTTGTGTGTTTTATCTTAACTAACAATTGTTAGTTTTTAATGCTATTTTTACAACTTAAACCAACCAGTATGGCTATACAGGATCTTGATAAAATATTCCAGGATAAGATTGATCATGAAATAAAAATTGAGCCCAAAGACTGGATGCCGGATGCTTACCGCAAAACAAATATCCGCCAGATAAGCCAGCATGCACATAGTGAAATTGTGGGTATGCTGCCCGAAGGCAACTGGATATCACGAGCACCCTCTTTAAAAAGAAAAGCAATACTCATTGCAAAAGTACAGGATGAGGCAGGACATGGATTATACTTATACTCATCAGCTGAAACTTTAGGCAGCTCACGTGATGAAATGATTGCCGATCTGCACAGTGGCAAAGCAAAATATTCTTCCATCTTTAATTATCCATCTTTAACCTGGGCAGATATGGGTGCTATTGGCTGGCTGGTTGATGGTGCTGCCATTTTAAACCAGGTAATGTTGTGCCGTACATCCTACGGACCTTATGCAAGGGCCATGGTGAGGATCTGCAAGGAAGAAAGTTTTCACCAGCGCCAGGGATTTGAATCGTTACTGGTTTTAAGCAAAGGAAGCGATGAACAAAAAGCCATGTGCCAGGATGCGATAAACCGCTGGTGGTGGCCCAGCCTTATGATGTTTGGGCCAAAGGATTCAGAATCTACCAACAGCGATCAGAGTATGAAGTGGAAAATAAAAAGAAAAACCAATGATGAGCTGCGTCAGCAATTTGTAGATATGATTGCTTTACAAGTTAAGGTATTGGGTATGCATTTACCCGATGCTGATCTAAAATGGAATGAAAAAAGAAAACATTACGACTTTGGTGAAATAAACTGGGATGAATTCTGGAATGTAGTAAAAGGAAACGGCCCCTGTAACAAACAGCGCCTGGCTGCCAGAAATAAAGCACATACTGAAGGTGCCTGGGTAAGGGAAGCTGCATCAGCATACGCTGATAAAAAAGCAAAACGTACCAAAAAAGAAGCAGCTTAATTTTTTTAAAAACCAATTTTGTTTAAAATGAATATTCAAATCAGAAAACAATATTACGGCGATATCCCCGAAGATAATGCAGGTGGGAATGAATTGAAAGACTCCAAAACTCCTCCCTTGGGGGATGGTGGGGCATGGCCTTTATGGGAAGTCTTTGTGCGCAGTAAACAGGGGCTCGATCATAAACATGTTGGCAGCCTGCATGCAACCGATGCGGCCATGGCCATTGAAAATGCAAGGGACGTGTATACCCGCAGGCAGGAGGGCGTAAGTATTTGGGTGGTTGAAAGTAAATATGTTCATGCCACCAACCCCGATGAAGCTGAGAGTTTATACGAACCCGCTGAAGATAAAATATACAGGCATCCTGCATTTTATCAATTGCCTGATGAGGTAAATCATATGTAACAGGAATTTGTACAAACAGTATCAATGAATAAAAAAGCTGCTGAAGAAAATGGTAACCCGGTATTTAAAATGACCTAAATAACAAACGAATCAAAAAACCGATCGGAAATTCTTATTCCCAGATTACTAATTAATTAAATGACCTCTTCTTTAATACAATATTTACTTCACCTTGCAGATAACAGCCTGATCCTTGCACAGCGTAACAGCGAATGGTGCGGTCATGGCCCGGTACTGGAACAGGATATAGCCATAACAAATATTTCACTCGACCTGCTGGGCCAATCAAGAAATTTTTACCAATATGCTGCACAATTAATTAATGAATCAAAAATACCAGAGGGGGTTGGGGTTGGGGTTACCGAAGACTCACTGGCTTATTTAAGAACAGAAAGGGAATTTAAAAACTGTTTGCTTGTTGAGCAACTTAAAGGCGACTGGGCGCAAACAGTTTTACGCCAGTTTTTTTTCAGTGCATACCAATTTCTGCTATACGAAAAATTAAAGCAGCATGTGGATGAACAACTTTCCGCCATTGCTGCCAAAGCATTAAAGGAAGTTACCTATCACCTTCGCTGGAGCAGCGAGTGGGTGATACGACTGGGTGATGGCACCGAAGAAAGCCATCAGCGCATATTAAAAGCCATTGATGAACTGTGGAGATATACCGGTGAATTATTTGTTGCTGCGGATTATGAAACAGCAACCGGCTTTGATGTGAGTTTATTAAAAGATGACTGGTTAAAAAAAATAAACGCAGTTTTTGATGAAGCTACATTACCAATCCCCCCTTTGGGGGGTGAGGGGGCCGTATTTATGCAGTCCGGTGGTAAAGATGGTGTTCACACCGAACACCTGGGTTTTATTTTAACTGAAATGCAGTATCTGCAGAGAACATATCCTGGTGTTGATTGGTAATTAGCCTATGACTTCACTTAAAGAAATACTACTTGGTTTATCAGCAATAATAATTATTTTATTCGTTCCACATTCAGGAATTATACCCCTGCCATTTGGTTACAGCATTCCTGTATTGATCTTTATTTGGTTCTTTTTAAAACGATACAAAGAGAATTTTACAAGCATTGGTTTTAGCTTTACCCGTTTTGAAATAAAAGCTGTATTTACAGGCACACTAACAGCAATTTTATTGTTTGCTTTTTTAAACTGGATCTTCTTTCCTTTAGTTGGAAAGATTGTTGAAATACCCCCGGCCGAACTGGGTGATATAGCAAAAATCCGGGGTAATACGGGATTCTATATTTTTCTCCTTGCCATGGGCTGGCTAGTAGGAGGTTTTTATGAAGAGCTGGTTTTTCACGGGTTCATCTTTACACGGCTGGAAAAAATAGTATCAGGTAAATATGCCGTCATCCTGAGTTTCCTGCTTACCAATATTATCTTTGCTTTGTATCATGTGCAATTAGGTACAGCAGGTGTAATTACTGCTTTTATAGCTGGCTCTGTATATCATGCATTAATGCTATACCATAAAAGGAATATGTGGTATGCTGTTTTTTGCCATGCTGTTTTTGATACAATTGCTTTAACTTTTATATATGCCGGATACGAATGATACACATAAAATATTAGCCATATTGGCGGAAGTTACAGACCCTGAAGTACCGGTGCTTACCATTACAGACCTGGGAATTGTAAGGGATGTAAAAATAACCGGTGACCAGGTTGAAGTGATCATCACCCCTACTTACACCGGTTGCCCCGCCATGGATATGATTGCCATGAACATTAAACTGGCTTTAATTGAACATGGTTTCTCAAACATTAAAATTACCTCGGTGCTTTCTCCGGCCTGGACAACTGACTGGATGAGTGATGCCGGAAAAAGGAAACTAAAGGAATATGGCATAGCCGCCCCGAATAAAAAATTCACGATTCCCACGGATGGGATCGGGTGCCCAAGGTGTAATTCCTCCAACACTAAGCTCATCAGCGAATTTGGAAGCACGGCCTGTAAGGCTTTATATCAATGCAGGGATTGTAAAGAACCGTTTGATTATTTTAAGTGCCATTAATATCCGTAACTTTATTTTAGTTCAAAAATAATTTCTATGGATTTATCTATTTATTTTGAAGAAGCCGCACAGGTTTCTGTTGCATTTATCATTGGCGCAATCATCGGACTGGAAAGGGAGTTCAGAAGCAAACCGGCAGGATTCAGAACCATGATCCTGATATGTGTGGGTTCCTGTTTATACACCATCCTGTCAAAAGAAACCGGAGCAGACAATGCTGACAGGATTGCCAGTAATATTGTAACCGGTATTGGTTTTATTGGTGCGGGGGTAATTTTTAAAGAAGGTATTACCGTAAACGGCTTAACCACAGCTGCCTTGATCTGGGTAACGGCAGCACTGGGCATGGCGATCGGTTATCATAATTACCCTTTGGCCATCGTAGTATCCGCAATGGTGGTAATAGCCCTTTTTGTTTTAGAACCGGTGCAACGTTACATCAACAGGTTTCATAAGGTTAAGGATTATAAAATACGAACTGTTGAATTAGGCAATAATTTTAATACCGAGCTGGAAGATTTTTTTAAATACCATAGCCTTACTTATCGCTGCATGAAATTTACAAAAGAAAATAATGATGCCGTTTATTTATACAGAATCAGCTCGCCCGACAGAAACTATGACCTGGTAAGCCAGTTTTTATTAAACCATAAAGATGTCAGGAGCTTTGAAGTGTAAGTCTGCAATTTATAAAGATTAAAATTTTTCTGATGTCTTCTATTTTATTTGAAATAAAAAATTCGGTTGCATACCTCACCTTAAACAATCCCGAAAAATTTAATTCCATTAACCGGGAGATGGCTTTACTGTTGCAGGCTAAACTGGATGAAGCCGCTTCTTTGCATGAAGTAAGGGCTGTTTATATTACCGGTACGGGAAAAGCATTTTGTGCCGGGCAGGATATAAGCGAACTGGCCGGAGAAAACAGGATAGAGATCGGTCAAATTCTTTCAGAACATTTTAACCCCATTGTAAAAAGGATCAGGAACCTGCCAAAGCCTGTGATAGCTGCAGTTAACGGCGTAGCTGCCGGTGCAGGTGCCAATATTGCTTTATGCTGTGATGTTGTTGTTGCAACAGCGTCAGCATCATTTATACAGGCATTCAGCAAAATAGGTTTGATACCCGATAGCGGAGGTACCTATACTTTACCCCGTTTGGTTGGCTGGCAAAAAGCAAGTGCTTTAATGATGACCGGTGATAAAGTGACAGCAGCAGATGCCGAAAAAATGGGAATGATCTATAAAATTTTTGAGGATGAAAGTTTTGAAACAGAAAGTAAAAAAATTGCAGCGGCACTTTCAAAAATGCCTACAAAAGGGCTGGCATTTACAAAACATGTACTAAACCAGTCTTTTCTAAGTTCCTGGGAAGAGCAGTTATTACTTGAAGACAAATACCAGCAGAAAGCAGCAGCAACTTTTGATTCTAAAGAAGGTATCAGTGCATTTTTAGAAAAAAGAAATCCGGAGTTTAAGGGTAAGTAGAAAAGTTAACGAGGTTAATAAAGTTGATAAAGTTTAGAGGATGTTAATATTAAAAATATGGCTTATCAAAATTTTGAAGAATTAGATGTTTGGAAAAAAGCCTGCATGCTAAAAAATGAAGTTTTTAATATAGTAAAATCATTCCCATCTGAAGAAAAATTCAGACTAACTGATCAATTAATAAGAAGTTCCCGTTCTGTTGCAACACAAATTGCAGAAGGCCATGGAAGGCGTACATTTCCGGATAGAATCCGGTTTTGTATAATTGCAAGAGGCTCATTAAGCGAAACCTTAAATCATTTTATTGATGCACTAGATTGCAGGTACATTACAGACGAACAACTTTTGCATTACAGAAACAGAATTGATGAAACAGAAAGACTATTGAATGGATATATAAGTTATTTAGAGAAAAATATTAAGTAGCTGATTATCTTTACCTTTTCCCCTTTATCAACCTTATCAACTTTATCAACTTTATCAACTTTATTAACCTTATCAACCCATTTACATGCCAACATCTCAAGAAGTTGTAACCCATATGATGCAACATGACTTATTCAGCCAGTGGCTGGGTATTGAAGTTCTGGAAGTAAAAGAAGGTTACAGCAAAATAAAAATGACCGTACGCAAAGAAATGATTAATGGATTTGGCATTGTGCACGGTGGTATTGCTTTTTCTTTATCCGACAGCGCTTTTGCATTTGCCTGTAATAACCGTAACGTTTTATCGGTTGCACTGGATACGGCTATCAATTTTCTAAAACCTGTGCATATAGATGATATACTGACAGCTGAAGCAAAAGAATTACATAATGGCAGATCCACCGGGCTTTATCATATTACCATTACCAATCAAAACGATCATATAGTTGCATTATTCAAAGGAACCTGCTTCCGCACCAACAAAACATTATTGCCCCCATCCACTAAAGGGGAGTAAAATACAATTATGATTTATTCATTCAACAAATATATTCCTGTTGTTCACGAATCATCCTTCATTCATCCGCAAGCCGCAGTTACAGGTAATGTAATTATTGGCAGGGATTGTTATATTGGCCCCGGGGCTGCAATCCGGGGCGACTGGGGACAAATTATTATTGAGGACGGATGTAATGTGCAGGAGAATTGTACCATACATATGTTTCCCGGTACAACTGTTGTTTTACAGGAGGGAGCACATATTGGACATGGTGCTGTAATACATGGAGCAACCATTGGCAAAAACTGTTTGATAGGAATGAATACCGTTATTATGGATAATGTTGAGCTGGGAGATGAATGTATTGTGGGTGCTTTAAGTTTTATTAAAACCGGTGAAATTTTTAAAAGCAGGAGCCTGATCGCAGGCCATCCTGCAAAAAAGATTAAAGATGTAACAGATGAAATGATCAATTGGAAAACACAGGGCACAATATTATACCGGCAATTACCTAAAACTATGTTTGAAACCTGGAACGAATGTGAACCCCTCAGATCTATTCCTGCTGACCGTAAAGTACAGCCTTCCCATTATAAAACCTGGAACGAAAACAAATAATTATTTAGTTGCCTGCCAGATCAATTTTTCTTTTGAAGTTTCATTAAAAAAATCGGGTAATTTACCATCGCCTTTACCGGTTATTCCGCCATCGGGCGATCCAAGGAATTTGCATGCAGAATCATAAACCTCACTGAAAAAATCGCAACAGGGCATTACAATATAATATACTTTTTTACCCTTGTACATATATTCCACCACACGCTGCGGCTGTTCGTGTTTTTGCATTACTTTAAAAGAGTCGATCTTGATTTTGATGCAGTTTGGTATTCCTGCTGTACTATTGACCTGGGTAGCTGAAGAAGGGGATTGCTCAGGTAAAGAATCATTTAAAGTTTGTGCAGGGGATACAGTGGCAGTTACCGTATCTTTTTTTGCATCAGCCTGATTTGATTTAATTGAACCGCAACTCAATACGATCAATGCCGGGATAAAAAATAATTTGATCATTTTGAGAACTTCATTTTGTTAAAGACAAATGTAACATGAATTAGAAGTTTAATAGCTTTCTAAAACATAAAAAGAAGTTAACAGGCAATAATCTTTAAATTTTGCAGACCTTTGCGGCAATAATGGAAAAATCAAATTTTGTAGACCAGATAAAGATATTCTGCCGCAGCGGACATGGTGGTGCCGGAAGTAAGCATTTTATGCGAAATAAATTAACAGCAATGGGTGGGCCTGATGGTGGTGATGGTGGCCGTGGTGCACATATCATTTTAAAAGGCAATACCCAATTATGGACCCTGCTGCACCTTCGGTATTATAAAAATATATTGGCAGAAGATGGGGAGAATGGCAGTAAAAATAATTCAAGCGGCAGAACGGGTAAAGATATTATTATAGAAGTTCCGCTTGGAACCATTGCCCGTGATGAGATCACCGGCGAAATAGACGTAGAAATTTTAGAAGATGGCCAGGAAGTTATTTTATTAAAAGGAGGGCGTGGCGGGCTGGGTAACAGTAATTTTAAATCGGCAACCAACCAGGCGCCCGATTATGCCCAACCCGGAGAAACGGGTATTGAAGGCTGGAAAACACTGGAGTTAAAAGTGTTGGCCGATGTAGGGCTGGTAGGATTTCCCAATGCCGGAAAATCTACGCTGCTGTCAAGTATTACTGCGGCAAAACCAAAAATTGCAGATTATGCTTTTACAACCCTGGTACCACAATTGGGTATGGTTGAGTATAGAGATGCAAGAAGCTTTTGCATTGCGGATCTGCCAGGTATTATTGAAGGCGCTGCAGAAGGCAAAGGATTGGGTCATCGTTTCCTCCGACACATTGAAAGAAATTCCATCCTGCTGTTTTTAATTCCTGCCGACAGTAAGGACCACAAAAAAGAATTTGAAATTTTACACAACGAACTTGAACAATACAATCCCGAAATGCTTCAAAAAGATTTCGTGATCGCCATAAGTAAAAGCGATATGCTTGATGATGAATTAAAGGCTGCCATACAAAAAGAGCTGCCAAAAAATATTCCCCATATTTTTATTTCGTCGTTAACCACACAGGGATTGCCGGAATTAAAAGACCTGCTTTGGAATACCTTAAACAATAGTAATAAAGTATAGCATCATTTGTCAGCCATTTTTAAATACCTGCAGGAATTCTATCTAAAAGAGTTTAAGCTGTCTTATTTTTTGGCCGTTTTATTTTTATTGGGCATCTGGATCTATTTAAATTACTGGCATGATTTAGAAGGCCGTTTGGCAGAAGGCAACAAAACAAAATGGGGTAAATTTATTGGATACTACCTGTTATACTTCATCCCCTTTATTTCAGCTTTTTTATTGCAGTTATTTTTTTATAAATATTGCACTTATTATCAAAACTATTGGTTCTGGGTAATACTGCTATTGGCACCGGCTTTTTTTTCATTCAGGGTAAATTTTGATTTTCATCAATCCTTTATTAAAAATATATGGCAGGGCGATGCACAAATATTCTGGATGCGCAGTTTAAGCTGGGTGGTCAGGGTGTTTGTTGTACTTATACCCGTATTTATTATCTGGTGGATAAAAGATAAAAACAACCAGCCTTTTTACGGCACCGGGGCATTAAATGATGTAAAGCCGTATTTGATCATGCTGCTGATAATGATACCGCTGATTGCACTTGCCAGTACACAAAAAGATTTTTTACAAATGTATCCAAAAGCAGCATTTTTGGAACAACTGGATCTGCCTTCAAAAAAATGGTATTATATTTTTTACGAAATCTGTTATGGATTTGATTTTATAAGCATAGAGCTTTTTTTCCGAGGTTTCTTAATTTTATCCTTACTAAAAATATGCGGTCCGCATTGTATCATACCGGTAGCCTGTTTTTACTGTACCATTCATTTTGGCAAACCTCTGGGCGAAGCCATCAGCAGCTTTTGGGGCGGAATGCTCTTAGGCATCATCAGTTATAACACGCAAAGTGTTTGGGGAGGATTAATAGTGCATTTGGGCATAGCCTGGCTTATGGAAACCGGCAGTTGGCTTGGCTTACTGTTTAAAAAATAATTATTGTTTCCAATATATCCGGTGAAGCAGTTTATCCCGGTTGTTTTAATTGAGGTAGTATGAAAAATAATCAACGCATTTATAATTAAGCATTTTCAGCAGCCAGAAAACCGGGCTTTTACTATTGCATTTACAGAAATTCATGTTTATATTTAGGAACCAATAAAATGAAAAAAATTTTCGAAATATTAATATTGTTTTTTTTATCCGTTTCACTGTGCTCCTGCCCTTACAGTTCAGCATACAATTTAGACGAAGTACCAACTATTTATGTGGAAGACAATTTGCTCGGTAACTGGATAACACTTATAAAAACGCCCGGCAGTAACCAGGAGAAAACTATAAAACTCATCTTAAGCAAAAGAACAGATACCGAATATAATATTTCATTCACCGGCGACCTGGAAGCCCTTAAGCCTTATAACATCATCAGATCAGATTCAATAACCGGAACAGCATTTATGTCGGTTGTTGGTACTAACCAGTTTTTAAATATCAATATTTACGCAAAAATCTATATCGCCCAGTTAAAATTAAAAGATGATAAACTTTCTATACTCTCGCTTGCAGAACATTTTACCGGCAAAATGATATTGAACAGTAATGTGCTCAGAAACTCTGTAGAATTTCATTACAAAACCAGGGTACATCCAATATTTGATGATGATTTTTGTTTACATGAAATGGTAAAAATGAATCAATAAAATTTATTTCTATCTAACCTGATACTTTTCCAGTCTTTTGATCCTTTACTTTAGTTGCAAATGAAACAGTTGTAAATCATTCACTATTTTGTAAATTGCTGATTCTAAATATACGATTGCATGCAACGAAGTAAAATTGCCGGTATTGGTTACTATGTTCCCGAAAATATAATTACCAATGACGACCTGAAAGAGTACATGGATACTTCTGATGAATGGATTCAGGAACGAACAGGCATAAAAGAGCGGCACTATGCAAAACGAACCGGTGAAACTACTACTACTATGGCGGTAGAAGCAGCCAAAGTTGCAATTGAAAGGGCTGGTATTACTCCCCAGGAAATTGATTTTATTGTTTTTGCCACGCTTAGCCCTGATTATTTTTTTCCGGGATGCGGCGTTTTATTACAACGTGCCTTAAAAATGAAAGAAATTGGAGCACTGGATATTCGCAACCAATGCAGCGGATTTGTTTATGCTTTGTCGGTTGCCGATCAGTTCATTAAAACCGGTATGTATAAAAATATTTTAGTTGTAGGCAGCGAAAAACATTCGTTTGGCCTGGACTTCAGTACCCGCGGCAGAAATGTGAGTGTGATTTTTGGTGATGGAGCAGGTGCCGTGGTTTTACAACCAACTCAAAAAGAAGGACAGGGAATTTTAAGTACCCATTTACATAGTGATGGTGAGAGTGCTGAGATACTGGCCATGTACAATCCCGGTACACATGCCAACCACTGGGTTCAGCAACCTGTTGCAAAGTTTGATGATGCTGAAATAGGGCAAATGTTTATGAGCCATGCCATGATTGATGAAGCTCAAAATTTTCCCACCATGGATGGCCCGGCAGTTTTTAAAAAAGCCATTATTAAAATGCCCGAAGTGGTTGAAGAGGCTTTATCTGCAAACGGATTAACCACTGCGGATATTAACATACTGATACCACACCAGGCTAATTTACGTATTGCCCAGTTTGTACAGCATAAATTAAAATTAAGAGACGACCAGGTTCATAATAATATTCAAAAATACGGTAACACAACTGCTGCTTCTGTTCCTATTGCCCTGTGCGAAGCATGGGAAGAAGGAAAGATAAAAGAAGGCGACCTGGTTTGCCTGGCTGCATTTGGCAGTGGTTTTACCTGGGCAGGTGCATTAATACGCTGGTAAGATACCATGGTTTAAATAGTTTTGTGTTACTATACTTATGCAAACTGCCGGTTTGGGCATCTTTAATATAAAACCATATGAAATTTATTTTAACCATATTATTATCGCTCCCCTTTTCATTAAAGATGACCGCACAGGACAGCATCACCGTTTTAATTAATAATAAAAAAGCAGCAGCGACTGTTATTAACGCAGCTCAAACAGAAGCTGTTTTATTGATAAAAAAATCAGCCTTTAAAAAAATAAGCTCTTTAATTATACGGGTTTCGGGCGAAAATATTTCTGCAGGAGCCTATACCAGGTTACTTGAAATTTCTGGCAAAAACAGCTTTATAATAGCCGAAACCAAAAATAAATACGGCCATTTTGATATTTCAAAAACAGACATAAAAAAACAATTAACGGCAGGTAACCCTGTTGCCTTATACCTGTTGCTGAATCCTTCCAATCCAAAAATGATGATGCCTTCCAGGAGGGTTTTTTTAGCTAATTTAGTGATGAAGTGATCTTAGTATGATGAGAAAATTTATTTATTTTATTAACCCCATATCGGGAACAGGGGGTAAGGTATTGTTACTGGACATTATTAAAAAGAGAACTACCGAAAAAAATATTCCTTTCGAGATATTGCATACCCATGCTGCGGGGGAATATACTTACCTGAAGGAAAAAATAGCTGCAGAAAAAATTACTGATATTATTGTTTGCGGTGGTGATGGCACTGTAAATCAAATTGCCGGTGCCCTGCAGGGTATAAATATTAATATTGGTATTATTCCTATGGGTAGCGGAAACGGACTTGCTTTTGCTGCAAAGATCCCTAAAAAGATAAGCAAAGCTTTGGAAATAATTTTTAACGGTAAAGCCGTATTTATTGACAGTTTTTACATCAATAACAAATTCAGTTGTATGCTTTGCGGACTGGGCTTTGACGCACAGGTGGCACATGATTTTTCCAAACAACAAAAACGGGGATTGGCCACTTATGTAAGACAATCCGTTAAAAATTTCTTTAAAGCAAGATCATATCCGTTCGAATTAACACTCAATAGCAAGTCAATAACCACCGAAGCCTTTTTTATCAGTATTGCCAACAGCAACCAGTTTGGGAATAATTTTACCATTGCCCCGCAGGCCAGCCTGCACGATGGATTACTGGATATTGTAGTGGTAAATAAAATGAGCAAAATGAGGATGATATGGACAGTTTTAAAGCAAATAAGAAACGGGCAGGTGCGGTTGTATGAGGATAAAAAATACCACCGTAACGACATTCATTATTTTCAAACAAAAAAACTGAACATTAAAAATCCACAACTGGCTCCTTTACATATTGATGGCGACCCTGCCGAAACTGATAATGAATTTGAAATTCAGATAATTGAGAACTCTTTTAAATTATTATTGCGTTAAAGATACAGCCCGTCTAAAACTACCGTATTAATTTTTTTTCAATAGTTTAATTAACAGGGTAAGCGATGCCTGATTAAAGCTATTATTAAATGATTCTTTAACATCCCTTTTTTCTCTTGCCGTTAAATGAAAATTAAGGGCAGCTCCTTTTTCCGTTTCTTTGGGCACATACATAAAGTTGATGAGCTGCAGTTGTGAATCAATTGCACCATGCAAATAACTGTATTGATCTGTTTCGGCATAATCCTGTAATTTATACCAATTGTGCTGCAACATAGTAGCTGGTTTTATAAGAATATCCGTTACCGACCCTGTTTCAAAAGGATGCTGCCAGTTATCCTGCATACGATCCCTCAATTGAATAATAATTACATTACTGGTATTTTCTTGTAGCCAGTCCTGAAAATTTTCAATAAACCGTAAAGTTGTTTCCAGCCCGTAATTATCTCTTATCCCAGCATCCATTACATCAATAACGGGCTTACTTGGCAGCCACACGTTTGGTAAAACATAAGGAAAAGTTGCATTCATTCTTAAAGCCGAAAGTAACCGGGTATTTAATGGCCCCTGCTTTTTAAACATGGCTCCAAAATCAACCGCATCCGGACTGGCAGTACTATCATTTGCAAACAGCAGGGGTTTCATCATAAAACTAACGGGTTGAGTACTGATCATCATTTTTCTTCCATCACGGGTTATAGTGGAATTAAAAATAATTAACGGAATGCTGGCTGTTTTTTCGTCAACACTGTAATCTTTTAGCTGATGATCAAGTAACCCCTCACTGTTATTATTAAGTTTCTGTTCAAATGCATAACCCCTGTCTTTTATATACTTAAAATCGCCTACCCTGAATTTTTGGGCCGGTGAAAAAATATCCCTGGCCACCATAGATGAAAAAAGAGGGTTTAAAAGATCCTCTGCTATATTATTACTGTATTGCTGATCCTGCAGATTGATGGATAGTCCTTTTTGTTTCTGCCGGTATAATTCGCGATAGTAAGTTGCAGCCAGCATGCCTCCGCTGGCACCGCTTATCATCATGGTATGCTGCATCAGTTTTCCATTTGCAGCACTGTCCAGTTTCTGCAGTGTATTCATTACAAAAGTTCCGCTGCGTAATCCACCACCACTTACATTTATAAAAATGATTACCGGCTTATCTTCATTTTGTTTTTTCTTCCAGCTTTCCAGTATCGCGGTCATATTAGCCTTATCAGCTGTAATATCAGCCGGTAAACAAAGCTCCTGCAATGCCTTTTTAGTATACACAGGCCGTTCCTTTTTATTGATATAATTAAGGCCATACGCTTTATTCCGCGTATCAATTATCTCATTTTTATAAAGTATGTCTATAAAAAACAGGAGTACTATAAAAATGGGAAGGCTCCAGCTTTGCAAAAAATAGGAAAGGGCACCTATAACCGCAGTCATTACTGAAAAAAATATAAGTATACTTGCAGCAGCAGGCACCTGGAAAATCCGGAAATCCATAAAAAACCCGACCACTATTAAAAAAGCAAAAGCCAGTACTATACTGATTATGCCTGAAAAATGATGCCGCTTAAATACAGTATCTATAAACACCTGGCTATAATGGGCCACATTTCTTGTTTTTTTAAAACGAAATCCTTTGCCCATATAATAACTGACTTTTAATCCAATACCCTCCTGCGTTGACTGGCCCGGTATATATTGTTGATTAAAATGCTGATCCATTTCAATGATTGGCGTTATGGTACGCTGTATTGTTTTTTCTGCACCAAAAAAATAGGCATATGAAATGGCCAGTAAAAAAATAAAGCCGGTTAGTATTCCTGCTATCACAATCAAAACTTCTCCGACAGTCATTAATTCCTTATTGATGTTAAACGGAAAAAGTCTGTAAAAATAAAAACCAAGGAACAGTAAGGGCAATACTGCATTATTAAGGCAGTATTTTAAAAAGGGCTGTGTGGTAGTTGCTAAAAATTTGAAGCGTTTGCTGTGCAAAATAAAAGTTGTAATGTTCCAGCTCATTATAAAAACACCCAGGGCAATTCCAACAATGGCTGCCCCTATTGCGTTAACATTGCCTAAATATTCCGGTGCAAAAAATAAAGCATCTGCCCCATAATTTTTCATAAACCCACTGTTGATGGTACTGCCCAGTAAATACCAAAACACGAGTAATACCTGGAACTTACGAAAATGAAGAATAAAAAGCTGAATAGGAAAGGAATAATAAATGGCTTTCAGAGTTTGCATTGTAAACTACAGTGTTTTCTAAAATTACTACTTAATTAAACAGTAAGCAAACTACATTAAAGACGCCATCAAATGAATTAAACGGCTTGCTTTTTTCTTACCAGGTAAATCAGTGATACAACAATCATCAGTAAAATCATTGCAACAAACTGATGTGAAACGCCCAGAAGGACCATAAGATTTGGGATGGTTGCATTCAACACTGTTAAAATTCCCAATAGTACCTGTAACAATACAAGCACCATTAAAGCAGTACGCAGTCGATGAAATAATTTATTCTCTCCGGCCTGTTTAGATCTATACCACCATATCCCGATCAGGAAAGCAAGCAAATAAGCTAAACTGCGGTGAATAAAATGAATCATTATTGGATTGGCAACCAGATTTTTTATAAAGGGAGAAAGTTCTGAAATATCAGCAGGAATTACGCTTCCATTAATATCAGGCCAGGTTGGTGCGGCAACTGCAGCCCTAAGGCCTGCCATAAATCCACCATACATCAATTGAAAAATCAGTACTGCCAGTATTAAAACTAAAAAATTAAACAGTTTCGGGTTACTGAACTTTTGTTCCTCCTTAATTAAAAGGCTTAGTGCAAACCATAAAGTATAACATAATAAACCCATGGCAGCAATAAAGTGAGTGGTTAGCTCAACATGGCCTACAAAATACTTTTCGGGTACCAGGCCACTTTGTACCATAAACCATCCGATGAATCCCTGTAAACCGCCCAATAAAAAAAGAACGATCATTGGCCTTATCATCTTTGCATTCAATTTTTTTGCAGCCAGAAAATAAATAAAACCAAATAAAAACACAAGCCCCATAAGCCTTGCCCATGTACGGTGAAACCATTCCCAGAAGAAAATAAACTTAAACTCCGGCAAAGAAAAATATTGATGAACATATTTAAACTGATCGGTTAATTTGTATTTATCAAATTCTGCCTGCCAGGCTGATTCGTTCATAGGAGGCAAAGTACCCGTAATGGGTTTCCATTCTGTAATAGAAAGCCCCGATTCAGTTAACCGGGTAATGCCGCCAATTAAAACCTGAATGATGATCATTCCTGTACCGGCCAATAACCAGATGGCAACCTGACGCTGAGATTGCTGTTTTTTAAAATTATCCATTATTGCCGCAAATTTACAGCAGCAAATTCTCTTAACGCCATATGAATTGTTTTTTTATAGTTTTAACTGATATTTGTTAAACATATATGTTAGCCCCTTTTTTACATAGTGACCTGATAGAAGCAGGAATAGATGAAGCCGGGCGTGGCTGTTATGCAGGCCCGGTATTTGCTTCGGCGGTTATTTTACCAAAAGATTTTTTTCATTCTTTATTAAATGACAGTAAACAACTGAATGAAAAACAAAGAGACCTGCTAAGGCCAATCATCGAAAAAGAAAGTGTTGCCTTTTCGGTAGCATCAGTTGATAACGAAGCCATTGATAAAATAAATATTTTACAGGCAAGTTTTTCGGCTATGCACCTTTCTATAAATTCATTACACTTAAAACCAGCATTTTTATTAATTGACGGCAACCGTTTCAGGCCATATAAAAAAATACCCCATCAATGTATTGTAAAAGGTGATGGCAAATATGCTTCCATTGCTGCAGCAAGCATTCTGGCAAAAACATACCGGGATGAATTCATGCAAAAGATTCATGCTGCATTTCCGCAATATGGCTGGGATAAAAATAAAGGCTATGGCACCGCCGCTCATCGCCATGCTATTGAGCAGTATGGCTTATGTTTACATCACCGTAAAAGTTTTAATATTTAACCTGCCTGATTGCTGTTACTTATTTTTTTATCGTTCCGGGTTAAACCTTCGTTCCCCAAACCTGTCTATGTATTTATAAAAAGAAATTATTTTTTTAATTTTAAAACCACAGACATGAAATTAAAATTACTGGCAGCTACCGTATTAATCCTTGCCCTTGGAATAAATACAACAGAAGCTCAAACAAGACAAACAACTAGAATTCAAAAGCATCGTGTTAAGCTGGGTATCAGGCGTGGTGAACTCACAAGAGTTGAAACCAGGCGAATTGCACAATTGAACAGAAATACCCGTCATGATATCAGGCGGGCAAAATCAGATGGCTTTATAACACGAAGGGAAAGAAGAGAAATACGCGGTGATAAAAGACATACCAGCCGGGTTATTTACAGAAAAAGACATAACCTGAGAAACAGGTATTAAATTAGTTTGATTTAGGCAGTTATAGAGATATCCCGTCGAAAGGCGGGATTTTTTTATTGTTCCCACACTCCCTGTCCCTGTCGTAAAATTATCCATTCGTCAGTTGTACAATCAACTACCGTTGATGGCTCCATATTACCTATGCCGGCATCAATTACAAAATCCACAGCCTCTCCAAATTTTTCATAGATCACTTCCGGGTCCGTATATTCTTCCACCATTTCTCCGGGTAAAGAAGCACTGAGTATAGGATTACCCAGTTCATCCAGTATATGCTGACAAATATTATTATCGGGTATCCTGATACCAACTGTTGATTTTTTACTCTGCAAAATTTTGGGAACCTGTTTACTTGCAGGCAGAATGAATGTATAGGGGCCGGGTAAATACCTTTTCAACATACGATATAATGGCGTATCAATAGTTTTGGTGTAATCGCTTAAATTACTAAGGTCACGGCAAATAAAAGATAATTGTGCTTTTTGCGGATCTGCATTTTTTATTTTACAGATCCGTTCTACTGCTTTATTTTGGTTTATAGCACAACCCAATCCATAAATGGTATCGGTTGGGTATATGATCACACCACCGTCTCTGAGGCATTCAACCACCTGTTTGATCAGCCTTGGCTGCGGATTATCAGGATGTATCTGTATTAACACGTTTTTTAATTCTTTTTTAAAAGATTATATATTTGTTATTTTGCCACAACTTACTAAAATCATTTTAATCAATTACTTTTGCCCACCGGGCCCGGTGGGCAGCTAAAATAAACATTCTAAATTCAGCTTATGTCAGTAATATGTGTTGGTTCAATGGCTTTTGATGCGATTGAAACCCCTTTTGGTAAAGTAGATAAAATTGTGGGTGGCTCGGGAGTTTATGTTGCCTATGCAGCAAGCAATTTTGTAACCCCCATTCATCAAATTTCTATTGTAGGTTATGATTTTCCAAAGGAAGAAATGGATGAAATGAAAAAACGTGGTGTAGCATTAGAAGGCGTTGAAATTGTAAAAGATAAAAAATCTTTTTTCTGGAGCGGGAAATACCACCTGGATATGAACAGCCGGGATACCTTGGTTACCGACCTGAATGTTCTGGAAGATTTTAACCCCATTGTTCCGGATTCATACCAGGGTGCCCAGTTTTTAATACTCGGCAATTTAATGCCTAAGCTGCAGCTGAGTGTGATCAATCAATTAAAAGTGAGGCCAAAACTTATAGTACTGGATACCATGAATTTTTGGATGGACATTGCCATGGATGATTTATTGGAAGTATTGAAAAAAGTAGATGTACTCCTGGTAAACGATGCAGAGGCAAGACAGTTAAGCGGAGAGCTTTCATTAGTAAAAGCTGCCCGTGAAATTATGAAGATGGGCCCCCGGTTTTTAATTATCAAGAAAGGGGAACATGGTGCATTATTGTTTCATAAAAATCATGTTTTCTTTGCACCCGCATTACCACTGGAAGAAGTGTTTGACCCTACCGGAGCTGGTGATACTTTTGCAGGAGGTTTTATAGGCCACCTGGCAAAAACACAGGATATCAGTTTTGAAAATATGAAAACAGCCATTATTGTGGGAAGTGCCATGGCCAGTTTTTGTGTTGAAAAATTTGGACCCGAAAGACTTAAAGAAATCACTAAACAGGATATTGATGTCAGGTTGAATGAATTTGTACAACTGGTTAATTTTGATATTGATCTGGTGTAACCCTTTTCAGGTAAAGGCTGAGGATATTTTACTTTTAAGATAAAGCCACAAAAATTAAAAGCACATTGCCAACCTGTAAAAGGTTTGTAACACTTTTAAAATAAAAAATATGCTTGAAATAATTGCCATAATATATCTTTCAAAGAAAAACGGAAAGCTTGCGGTACAAAAAGGACTTAAATCCGGTACATGGATATTTTACAGTGTTATTTGCTGGATCGCATTTGAAGTAGTGGGTGTAATTCTTGGCATTATTTCTTTTGGACCGGAAAATATTTTACCAACCTATTTATTGGCTTTATTTCTTGCGGTATCCAGCTATTTCTTTATCCGCTCTATATTAAATAAAAAACCTGATGCCATAGATGATGACATTAACAGGATCGGCGTAAATGACCTTTACCCATAAATAAATGACCTTTTAAAAAAATTAAAAAAGCCGTCGCGATATGATCATGACGGCTTTTTAAATTCAGTTTCTTATTTTATTTTGTAATTCCTTCCAGCGCAAACAAAAATGCATATTCCCTTGCCCGGTCCTTTAATGCTTTAAACCTTCCGGAAGCCCCGCCATGACCGGCTTCCATATTGGTGTAGAGTAATAGTTTATTATTATCTGTTTTCATTTCACGCAGTTTGGCAACCCATTTGGCCGGTTCAAAATATTGCACCTGGCTGTCGTGAAGCCCGGTTGTTACCAGCATGTTGGGGTACGCTTTCTTTTCTACATTATCATAAGGCGAATAAGATTTCATGTACATATAACTTTCTTTATTGGCAGGATTGCCCCACTCATCATATTCATTTGTTGTTAAAGGAATAGAGGCGTCACTCATCGTTGTTATCACATCTACAAACGGTACGCCTGCAACAACACCATGCCAAAGGTCGGGCCTCATATTTACAACAGCGCCCATCAACAATCCTCCGGCACTGCCCCCGCTTGTATATAAATGTTCTTTGGATGTATATTTACCAGCCAATAAAAATTCGGCACAATCAATAAAATCTGTGAAGGTATTTATCTTCTTCAACAGCTTACCATCCTCATACCAGTACCTGCCCATCTCCTGTCCGCCCCGAATGTGTGCAATGGCATAGGCAAAACCACGGTTTAATAAACTTAAGCGGACACTGCTGAAAGAGGCTTCCATACTGGCACCATACGAACCATATCCGTACAACATTAAAGGAGCTTGTCCATCTTTTGTATACCCTTTTTTATACACTATGGAGATGGGGATTTTTGTTCCGTCTTTGGCTGTTGCAAAAACCCTTTCTGTTTCATAATCTTTAATATTGTATCCGCCAACAACTTCCTGCTGCTTCATTAGTTTTTTATCTTTTGTGATCATATTATAATCATACACCGAGTTGGGAGTTGTTAAAGATGTATAATTATACCGCATCACATCAGTATTGTAATCCGGACTGTAAGACAGGTTTGCCACATATGCCGCTTCATCAAAAGCCAGGTAATGAGAACTGTTATCCTTTGTATTCAAAATATGAATCTGTGTTAAACCATCTTTACGTTCCGATATAGCTAAAAAGTTTTTAAACAGGTCAAATCCCTGAATTAAAACCTTATCATCGTGGGCAATCAGTTCTTTCCAGGCTGCTGAATCCGTTTTATTTTCGGCACTGGTCATTATTCTGAAATTCTTTGCCTGAAGGTTGGTACGTATGTAGAATTTATCAACGGCATGATCAACGCTGTACAATACTTCTTTCATGCGCGGTTGAAAAACGGTGAAAGCCCCTTCGGGTTTACCGGCATCCAGCCATCGTACTTCAGTTGATAATGTTGCCTGTGACGTGATCAGAATAAATTTATCAGATTTTGTTTTACCAACACCTATATAATTAGTAACATCTTTTTCTTCATACACCGTTTTATCAGTTGCCGCATCGGTTCCCAGTTTATGTCTTTTAATTTTTTCAGATAAAAGTGTTACCGGATTTTTTGAGGTATAAAAAAATGTTTGGTTATCATTGGCCCAAACCGGGTCTCCTTCTGAATTTGGGATCTTGTCTTTGTATATTTCCCCTGTCTCCAGGTTTTTTACATATATATTGTACTGCCGCCTGCTTAAAAGATCTAAGCCATAAGCCAGTAATTTATTATCCATGCTTACATCAAAACCTGTGGCCGAAAAATAATTATGCCCTTCGGCCATAGCATTCACATCCAGCAATACTTCTTCAGCTGCTTCCAGTGTTCCTTTTTTTCTGCAATACACAAAATAATCTTTCCCTTCTACCACACGGCTGTAATAAAAATACCCGTTTTTGAATGTAGGTACACTTTCATCTTTCTCTTTGATACGTGCTTTCATTTCGTTATACAGGGCCTCCTGAAAAGCTTTTGTACCACTCATCAGGGTATCATAATAAGCATTCTCCGCTTTCAGGTAGTCTACTACTTTCGTGCTGTCGGGGCCCTTTTTAAAATAATCATTCATCCAGTAATAATTATCAATACGGGTATCCCCGTGTGCAATTAATTCTTTGGCTTTTTTTTCTGCTACAGGTGCTGCCACACTGTCGGGCCATTTGTATTCAGTTTTTGTCATTTCTGTTTCCTTGTTGTTACATGATGAAATTAGAACAGTGGCAATGATTATTGCCGGCATGATTTTGATTTGCATGTTATTTTTTTAAATGATGAATTAGTTTCTTCGGGCCAGTACAATGGTATTTTTAAATTGTTTTTTCTTTCCGTCTAAATTAAATACTTCGGTATAAATAATATAAATCCCCACCGGAAGTTTTTGATATTTTTCTCCCAACCCATCCCACCGGAAGCTGCCTTTTAAGCCACACAATGCATTTCGCTGAAGATAACGCACTATTCTTCCGCTTGCATCAAAGATGCTGATATTAGCTACATAACCCGGTGATGGAAAACTGTAGTCAATGGTTGCAAAATCATCCATACCGTCATTATCAGGCGAAACAATTTCGGGCGTAACGGTTATTTGCCCCTGTACCTGCTGGTCGATCCGGTACTGCGAATTTTTATAAGTTGGTGTACCATATCCAACACTGGTTGCTGCACTATGCCAGTTATCGGGGTTTTGTGTGGGGGCATTATAATCAATCCGTTCCAATGCAACCCCTTCCCGGTTATCAATTAATTTAAAATGCCATTTCTCATCATACTTTAATTCATCCGTTACATTTCCCTGTGCATTTAAGATGATCACATCACCTTCATCATCATTAAAAGATGGCATGGACGCAACGGTTATAAAAGCATCCATATTAAGGGTAATGTAATCCCTTTTAACTAAAACAGGATCTTCCGTTATCACCATAAAATCCAGCGGGAACAACAAATAACTTTCAGCACTTAATTGTTTGATACTGCTGATAACCCCTGTACTGTTCCGGTTGGCAATATAAGTTTGTTTTAAGTCGATGATCTTATTGCTGCGGTTATAAATTTCTACATAATCTGTTCCGTTTGGTTTTGGGTTGAACAATATTTCATTGATGACAATATCCAGGCTATCCGCCACTGAACTTAATCCTACCCTTGCCGTATTTTTATTCCCCACCATATTACCTGCACAATCTGTAACTGCAGATACGGTAACTGTATACACTTTATTGCGGCTTAGTGGCGTATTTAACTGTAAACTTACTTTATCAAAAGTAGGGGAAATGCTCAGGGCCAGTAGCGGAGTACCAATACCATCACTAATGCTGTAATTGGCTGCCGTAGCAGCTTTTAAACTATCCAAAGGCTCGTCAAAAACAAGGCTGATATTTACACTGTCTGTTGCAAAAGCCCTTAACAGTTTTGGGGATGCCGCATCAGGGTTAGCAGCATCAACTGAATTTTTCTTTCCCGGTGTTCCCCCTTTTATATCTATACCGGCTTTCCAGTTGGTAAATCCACTGCAGGGGTTTTTGCTGTCGATCATCTCCAATGTCCAGCCACCGTCTTTTTTTAATTCGTTCTGGTACCAGGCATCTGTATAACTTACCGTATGTATAATTTTATTTTGCGGACTGCGTAAAAAGATCACTTCCCCTGTATTATCCAGAGAAGGGAAACTGGTGACAGAAATGGCTGGCCCATAAACACTCATGGCAGCAACCGCACTACCGGTGCAAACAATTACAAAACTATCGGGTAATAAATTATAAGAGGGCATCGTTCCGCTTTGTCCTGTCGCATCAGCGATCCTCCACCCCAGTAAATTAATGGGGATTGAAGATGTATTACGCAATTCAATCCATTCATTATTGGGTAAGCCGATTTGCGGACTGGGGTCGGCCATCAGTTCATCTATTACTATATCAAAGCGGTTGGCAACCTGGGCATTGCTGTTACCGGCTAACAGAAAGATCAAAAATGAGATCACAATTACTTTGTACATAGCAGTTAAAATAATTTTACAAGTTAATAAAAAATCAAACCTGATTTTCATTTTTCTCTATGTACTTTTGCGTTCTAAAAATTAAAAAATGAAAGTTGCTGTTGTTGGCGCTACCGGACTGGTAGGCAGTAAAATGTTACAGGTACTCACCGAAAGAAATTTCCCGGTAGATGAATTAATTCCGGTTGCTACTGAAAGATCTATTGGAAAAGAGATCAGTTTTAAAAATAAACAGTATAAAATTGTTAGTGCTGCTGATGCCATTGCGGCAAAACCGGATGTAGCCATCTTTTCGGCAGGCGGAAGCACTTCTTTGGAACTGGCCCCGCAATTTGCTGCAGCCGGAATTACCGTCATTGATAATTCCAGTGCCTGGCGCATGGACCCCACAAAAAAATTAGTGGTACCCGAAGTAAATGCCCATGTGTTGACCGCTGCTGATAAGATCATTGCCAACCCAAACTGTTCTACCATTCAGATGGTGGTGGTTTTAAAACCACTGCATGATAAATACAAAATTAAAAGAGTGGTGGTCAGTACGTATCAAAGTGTAACCGGCACCGGTGTAAAAGCAGTAACACAATTAATGAATGAGCGTAAAGGTATTACAGGTGAGATGGCCTATAAATATCCGATTGACTTAAATGCCATACCGCATATTGATGTGTTTTTGGAAAATGGATATACGAAAGAAGAAATGAAAATGGTGTTGGAAACCAACAAGATCATCGGTGATGATACTATAAAAGTTACCGCCACCTGCGTACGTATACCAACCATGGGCGGTCATAGCGAAAGCGTGAACATAGAATTTGAAAATGATTTTGATCTTATCGAGGTAAGAGATCTTCTTGCTAAAGCACCCGGTGTTGTTTTAAAAGATGATATAGCCAATTTTATTTATCCCATGCCCTTAACCGCATATGATAAGGACGATACTTTTGTTGGAAGAATAAGAAGGGATGAAACACAGCCTAACACCTTAAACTGCTGGATAGTGAGTGATAACCTGCGCAAAGGCGCTGCAACCAATGCGGTACAGATAGCGGAGTATTTGATGGAGAAGGGATTGCTGTAAATGAATTGCCTGGCCCATAAGGGCCGGGCAATTCATTAATTGATCACCCAGGTCTCATTTCCCTTCAATAATTTATCCAGGTCACCCTTTCCTTTTTTTGCGATCACTTCTTCTATCTGCATGGTCATGCTGTCTTCGTAACAAGCTCTTTCGGTTTCGTAAAAAACGCCAAATGGTCTTGGCAAATGACCTTCCAGTTTGGGATCATCAAACATCCGTATCAATATCTGTGCTTTATAAAAATCCCTTTCGTCATGCTTCCAAAGTTCATCGGTGCCGGCTCCTTCAGCCAGATCAACAATAACCGGTTGAAATCCATCTAACTTGATCCCTTTGTTTTGTGTGGCACCAAAAACCAGTGGCTTGCCCTGCTCCAGAAACAATACTTCATCAGGCTTTGTTTTTTTCTCCGTATATATTTCAAAGGCACCATCATTAAAGATGTTACAGTTTTGATAGATCTCTAAAAACGAAGCGCCTTTATGCGCCTGCGAACGCAGTAACATGGCCTGCAAATGTTTGGGATCCCTGTCCATGGTACGGGCAATAAAACTTGCCTCGGCACCCATGGCCAATGCCAACGGATTGAACGGATGGTCAATACTGCCAAAAGGAGAACTCTTGGTTACCTTATGTTCTTCCGAAGTGGGCGAATATTGTCCCTTGGTTAAACCATAGATCTGGTTATTGAACAATAAAATATTTACATCAAAATTCCGACGCAGTAAATGAATGGTATGGTTACCTCCAATACTTAATCCGTCACCATCGCCGGTAACGATCCAAACACTCAACTCGGGCCGGGCAGCTTTTAAACCGCTGGCTACTGCTGTTGCACGGCCATGAATACTGTGCATACCGTAAGTGTTCATATAATACGGGAAACGGCTGCTGCAACCGATACCCGATACGATCACAATATTTTCACGGGGAATGCCCAGCGTAGGCATGATCTTCTGTACCTGTGCAAGTATGGAATAGTCTCCGCAGCCGGGGCACCAGCGCACTTCCTGATCGGTTACAAAGTCTTTGGCAGTAAGCGGGGGAGCTGTTGTTACTGTATCACTCATAGTCATTTATTGAATCCTAAAGTTAAGGAATATCGAACAAGGAACAAGAGGAAAATATTGAACAAGGAACAAGGAACACGAGGAAAATATCGAACAAGGAACAAGGAATACTGAACAAGGAAGTTGGAAAATAATATTGAACAAGGAACAAGAGGAAAATATCGAACAAGGAACATGGAACACGAGGAAAATATCGAACAAGGAACAAGGAATTTTGAACAAGGAAGTTGGAAAATAATATTGAACAAGGAACAAGAGGAAAATATCGAACAAGGAAGTTGGAAAACAATAGCGAACAAGGAACAAGGAATCACGAACAAGGAAGTACTATAGCAACATTATGCATTTTAGTCCTCTATTAGGTATTAGATTACAATGAGGTCTTCTTTCTTTACTTCAGTATTCCTTGTTCCTTGTTCCTTGTTCAGTATTCAGTATTAAGCATTGTTCTTTTTAGCCGTTTCTATACTCTTAACAAAGATTGATATCAACTGGTTGTTTTCATCCAGCACAGATAATAAATTATCCCCCGAATACCATTTTTTCTTAATGATTATTCTTAAACCATTATAGGTTTCTCTTAATTCCTTTGCTGATATTTTCATTTTATGTATAAAATCATTCCGTGACTCGGCACTTTGAGCTTCTCCATAATTTAAAGCCGGGGATGTTCCACTTCTGACCAATTGTCCAGCTATGTGGTTTCCAGCAAACGTTTTAGGCAAGGCTTCTGAAATATCAATTATTGCAACAGCAAAATTGATGAGCCTGTCATCAAGGTCAAATTTATGTTTCATAGCAGCAGAATTTGAGGATCAATAATCCAATATTAATAAATTCTTCCCAATTATCATAGCATCAAGGTCTTTGAATTTTCTGCACAATATTCTTCAATTTTATTCCTTTTTCATCATTCTTCCCCCTTCAGCATTCCTTGTTCCTTGTTCGATATTCATCATTCTTCCCCCTTCAGCATTCCTTGTTCCTTGTTCGATATTTATCATTCTTCCCCATTCTTCATTCCTTGTTCCTTATCCCCTGTTCAATATTCAAAAGCTCCTCCCAGTACTCCGCCGCTCTCCTGGTATGCGGAACAACGATCGTTCCTCCAACAATATTGGCCACTGCAAATACTTCATACATCTGTTCGGTAGTTATTCCCAACTCATGCGATTTTCCTAAATGATATTTAATACAATCATCGCAACGCAAAACCATGGATGCAACAAGCCCCAGCAGTTCTTTGGTATTTACATCCAGTGCCCCTGCAGCATAGGTATTGGTATCTAAATTCCATAACCGTTTTATCACCAGGTTTTCTTTACTTAAAATAACCTCGTTCATTTTGGTTCGGTAGTCGTTGAAATCTTTTACTAAGTTGCTCATATAAAAATTATTGAAAAGTTGAACAACAAAGTTAAATTTATGGCCACATTATTCCCATTCGAATTAAGGAATCAATTTTCACATATTTAATACATCAATCATGCGCTGTTTTATAACACTACTTATCAGTATCAGTTTTTTACAAAATGCAGATGCTCAAACTTATGATGCAAAATATTACAACAGCATGCAGTGGCGTTGCATTGGCCCACACCGTGGCGGCAGAACCGTTGGTGCTGTGGGTGTTCCCTCCCAGCCCAATGTTTTTTACATTGGCGTAAACAATGGTGGTGTATGGAAGACCAACGATTTTGGCCGAACCTGGAAACCCATTTTTGATGACCAGCCCACCGGAAGCATCGGTGATGTGGTAGTCTCACCTTCCAACCCTGATGTAATTTATGTAGGCAGCGGCGAAGGCTTACAGCGGCCAGACCTTAGTGTTGGTGATGGCATTTATAAATCAACTGATGGCGGATCAACATGGAAAAATATAGGTTTAAAAAATGCACAGCAAATTGGTGGCCTTGCCATCGACCCAAAAGATGAGAACCGTTTGTTTGTAGCAGCATTGGGTCATCCGTATGGTGCCAATGAAGAACGTGGTGTATATAGAACAACAGACGGTGGAAAAACATGGGAACGGGTTTTATATAAAGATGAAAATACCGGCGCTATACAGGTTACCATCGACCCCAATAATTCAAACATTGTTTATGCCGATATGTGGGCAGGCAGACTGGGCCCATGGGAAAACGGTGCCTGGAACGGAAAAGAAAGCGGCCTGTTTAAAAGCATAGATGGCGGTACGTCCTGGAAAAAACTAACCACAGGTTTACCCACAACAGAACAGGGGTTAGGCAGAATTGGTTTTTGCATAGCCCCAACAAACAGTAACCGGTTATATGCAACGGTGGATGCCGGAAAATATGGTGGTATTTACCGCAGCGATGATGCCGGCGAAACCTGGACAAACATAAATCCCGATGAACGGCTTTGGGGCCGGGGAAGCGATTTTGCAGAAGTAAAAGTGGATCCAAAAAATGCAGACATAGTTTACACTGCCAATGTAGTTACCTGGAAAAGTACAGATGGCGGAAAAACATGGGCCGCTTTTCGTGGTGCACCGGGAGGTGATGATTACCACCGCATCTGGATCAATCCGGATAACCCTGCTATTATATTACTTGCAAGCGACCAGGGTGCGATCATCACCGTAAATGGCGGTGAAACCTATTCATCCTGGTACAACCAGCCTACTGCACAGTTCTATCATGTAAGTACCGATAATGATTTCCCCTATAATGTGTATAGCGGTCAACAGGAAAGTGGCAGTGTGGGTATTGCTTCAAGAGGTAATGACGGACAGGTCAGTTACCGGGAATGGCATCCGGTTGCGGCAGAAGAATATGGTTATGTGGCGGCCGATCCGTTAAATCCGAATATTGTGTATGGCGGAAAAATTTCGAGGTACGATAAAAGGAACGGGCAGTCACAAAACATTTCACCCGAAGCAGTAAGAAGCGGCAAGTATCGTTTTATAAGAACAGCCCCGGTTTTGTTTAATCCTATTGATAAAAAAACTTTGTACTTCGCCGGCAATGTGTTGTTCAAAACAATGGACGGTGGTAATAAATGGGATATCATCAGTCCCGACCTCAGCAGGGAAACCTGGGATGTGCCGGCTAATGTTGGCATTTATACAAAAGATGATCCCGATAAATACCGGGAGAAAAAAATGCCCAGGCGTGGTGTGATCTATACTGTTGCACCATCCTATATTGATATCAATACCATCTGGTGCGGTACCGATGATGGGCTGATCCATGTAACCGGGGATGGAGGAAAAACATGGAAGAATGTAACACCTCCACAGGTAACAAGCTGGAGTAAGGTTTCTTTGATGGATGCCAGTCATACCAATGCCAACACAGCTTATGCAGCCGTTAACAGTATACGGTTGGATGATATGCATCCGCACATTTATAAAACAACCGATGGCGGAAAAACATGGACAGAGATTGTAAATGGTTTACCCAATGATCCCATCAATGTGGTTAAAGAAGATCCACTCCGCAAAGGATTATTATTTGCAGGAAGTGAAAGAGCCGTTTATGTTTCTTTTGATGACGGTGCCAACTGGCAGAGCTTAAGGTTAAATATGCCGGCAACATCCATCAGGGACCTGGTTATAAAAGATGATGACCTGGTAATTGGAACGCATGGCCGCAGTTTTTGGATATTGGATGACATTACGCCTTTAAGACAAATTAATAACCAACTGGCAAATCAACCAACAGTTTTATACAAACCACAAACTGCCATCCGGGTAAGGTGGAGCATGTATCCTGATACACCGGTACCGCAGGAAGAACCCGCAGGGCAGAATCCACCTGATGGTGCCGTCATTAATTATTATCTCAATAACAATGCAACAAATATTCAGCTCGAAATTGTAAACAGTAAAGGGATGGTTATCCGTAAATATGCATCAACAGATACCCTGTATAGCATACCGGAAAATAATGTGCCCCCTTACTGGATAAGGCCACAGCAGATCATTTCGGGCAAATCGGGTGCACACCGTTTTACCTGGGATATGCATTACCAGCCATTGAATGTTCCGGCTACTTATCCCATTTCTGCAACGTTTAACAATACCGTACCCGATCCTTCATCTCCATGGGTAATGCCGGGCATGTACACCGCAAGATTAATTGTTGATGGAAAAGAATTTGATCAACCCCTTGCTGTAAAGATGGACCCCCGTGTAAAAACAAGTGCAAAAGATCTGGCTGTACAACACGACCTCAGCCTTACCTGTTACAACTACATCAAAAAATGTATGGAAGATTTTAAAACAGTAAGCGATAAAGAAAAGCTTGCAGCCTTGCGTAAATATTTAAACAGCTTTACTACATTACAAAACGTGTTGCAGGATGGAGATTGGCCACCAACTACACAGATGATAAGATCGGTAAATGAAACGGTTGCAGCATATAATGCATTATTAAAAAAATAAAGCCCCTTTGTGTTTCTTCGTGCCTTTGTGTCTTTGTGGTTTATAATTATGAACCACTAAGGCACCAAGGACACAAAGTGACACGAAGAAAATTTTATCTTTTACAGCTCTCCAAAAAATCCTTAACCCCCTGCACGATCTTATTCGCGATCTGATGCTGAAAACCTTCATCCAGAATCTTTGATTCGTCTTCCGGACTGCTCAGGAACAGTGTTTCCACCAATGCATTGGGATACTCTATCGGACTGTTGAGCATAAAATTAAAGCTGCTGTTATTGCCTTGTTCGGGCAAACCCAGCTCCAGCATACGTTTGTAAATGGCATTACTTAAATTCCGGAATCCTGCATAGCGGTAAAAGGTACTGGTACCGGTAACCCGAATGGGATCAGAAGAAGAATTAAGATGAATACTGATCAACAGGTCGGGCATACTATCCCGGTAAAATAAAATGCGTTCTTTATTATCAACCATTTTTTCTGTTGTTCTGGTCATGATCACGGTGGCACCCTCCTGCTCCAAAGCTTTCTGTAACTTTAAAGAAACCTCAAGTGTTAACATTTTTTCAGAAGAGCCCGTTGGCCCGCCGGCTCCGGTATTGCTGCCGCCATGGCCCGCATCAACCGCAATGGTTAAATTACTTAACATTAAATTTTCAGGCTGCCGTTTTATTTTTATTACCAGCGTGTTGCCTTTGTAATAGATCATATGCCCCCAATGCTGTGCATGTTTCAGTTCAATGGTTATGCGGAACACTTCATCTTCCAGTTGTTCGTACAGCACATTTTTTATTTCCTTTGTATTTTCCAGTTGTGTTATCCAGTTGGTATTATTGGTGGCGCCAAAAACATCCACTACTATTTTTGAAGGATCAACCAATTGGAAACTCTGGTATGGCAATCGTGCAAACAAACCAAGCTTTACATAATCATAAGTACTGTCACCGTTAACCGTCCACCTGTCGGTAAGCGATTCGGGCGTGAATGTACCCCTTGGTAAAAATTCAACCTGGTCATCGGGAATATAGGCTGTGCGGTATTTTGATAACTGTACTTTATAATTGCTGCCCACTTTACCGGTCACTTTTAATTGTACCATCGAATCTAAATAACCAATTTTTGCGCCGCCCAGCCTGTCGTCGCCGAGGCCAAATAATAAATGTGCAAGCCTGCCTTTTGTTATGGCAATATTGGGCGCCATCGGACCAAACATAGAGACCCAGTTCCTGGTTTCTTTAACTGCTGTTTTACCGGTTGAGTCTATGATGCTAACCTTAATTTTTGAAACTAAAAAACTGTCTGTTTCTTTTACAACATATTCGCCCTGGTATATGCCGGGCATTTTATTGTTGGGCATTTCGTATAAAGGAATATTGCCGTTGGCAATTACGGTGCAGCCGGTTAGTGCTTTTACTTTAAATTTTATCCGGTCGCCGGGCATTACAAATAAATTGCCTTCGGGAAAAGTTTCAATCGTTGCAATGTAAAGCAGCTTAACCGTATCCGGCGGGGGTGGTAACGTATAGTTATAATTTAATTTTTTATGTACCGACCTGTCCGGGGCAGTAAAAGCAATCAAAGTAAAAGCAGTATCGCCGGGTTTTAAATTAAGCTCATAAGCAAAGGCGCCGGTAGGGTAAACTTTTACTGCCTGGCTGTTTATGATGAGGTTACAGGCCTTGCAGGTACTGCCCACAATATACTGCCTGGATGTTTTTACATTGATCTGTACTTTAGCTGGCTCCACCAGTTTTATAAAAGGCTTATCAGTGGTTTGTGCAAAAGAAAAATTGCTGATGAGCATTGCCGGAATGATCAATAAAAATTTCATGAAGGCAAGGTAAAATAAATTAAAATGAGAGCGAGATTATTGTTGGCAAACCCTGTTAGCATAAAATTATTTTAGTAAAGGAAGCTGATCTTTTAAAAAAGAATTTATGCCGGTTACCTGTATACCATGTTGCCCCATGTATGTTTCACTTTGTGGTGTAATGATCAGTTTGTATTTTGGTTTAAGGTCATCAATACAATTCAGGTAACCTTTTGATACTATAGGTGCATTACTCCGTTTTATTTCTATGCAGGCAACCGGCTTTATTCCTTTCACCAACACGGCATCACACTCTGCCCCATCGTGCGTACGGTAATAATGCAGTTGCAGTTCAGGGTTTTTACAGGCCGCTATCTGCTCCAGTACATATCCTTCCCACGAAGCACCGGCAACAGGATGTGACAAAAGTTCATCACCGGAATGAATATTTAATAAAGTATGCAAAATGCCGGTATCTCTTACGTATACTTTAGGTGATTTTACCAACCTTTTTTTTGTATTTACAAACCAGGGTTGAAGCCGTTTTACCATAAAGCCCCCTTCCAGGTAATCGAGATAACGTAATACAGTTGGGGCTGTTACTCCCAGCGACCTTGCAAAAGTTTCAGCATTCCACACATTACCGCTAACATGCGCCAGCATTGACCACAACCGCTGCATGTTAACACTTGAAATATTTACTCCAAATAAGTTTTCCAGGTCTCTTTCTACATAGCTGCGGATAAATGCCTGCATCCATTGCTGTGCCCCGGCATCTGTTTTTGCTAAAAGCGGCTCCGGAAAACCACCACGAAACCAATGGCTGTTGTACGAAATGTTTTTCGGAAGTTCTGTTGTTGCTACCGGGGTTAATTCGGTATAGGTAATACGGCCTGCCAGTG